>SVUA01000015.1 GCA_015063485.1 Oscillospiraceae bacterium
TAGCTGACCGATACTAATAGACCGAGGGCTTGAACTTATATGTTAGTTTAAGCTTTACACTATAAAATTTCTTGAGTTTCGCTTTCGAGCTCTCATCTCTTTCTTCGGTTTTCAATGGGCATGATCCGAGGAGCCGCTAATTAAATGCACCTTTAGCTCAGTTGGTAGAGCAACTGACTCTTAATCAGTGGGTCCCGGGTTCGAATCCCTGAAGGTGCACCACGGCAAGTTGCCGTTGCCAAATTGGTGCTGTCAAGGTTTATATTGACAGCAGTCAGTGTTCTTAACGCAAAGGGTCCACCCGTTCCCATTCCGAACACGGAAGTTAAGCTTTGCAGTGCCGAAAATACTTGTCTGGAGACGGACCGGGAAGATAGGTCAACGCTGACATCTTACTAAAAAATGCTAACGCATTTTTTAGTGGCTATGCCCAAAAGGTATAGCAAGTCGGTTATTCTAACGCAAAGGGTCCACCCGTTCCCATTCCGAACACGGAAGTTAAGCTTTGCAGTGCCGAAAATACTTGTCTGGAGACGGACCGGAAAAATAGGTCATAGCCGACATCTTGGGATACGTTACAAGTTAATGTATCCCATCATTTATATTCCTCTTTAGCTCAGTCGGTAGGCGACCGAGAAAAACAATTGAGTATTGTTTTTCGACGGGAGATAACGAAAACAAGGAGCTTTGAAGCCGAGTGTATCGAGGCGCGCAAAGCGACTATGTTTTCGGAAGTAAACCTGACTGTTAAGCAAGGGAAACAAACACGGGTCTGTCCCGTAATATTCCTCTTTAGCTCAGTCGGTAGAGCACCTGACTGTTAATCAGGGAGTCGTTGGTTCAAGTCCAACAAGGGGAGCCAGAAAAAAGACGGTTACGAAAGTAACCGTCTTTTTTCAACTAAATCCGCTGATGGCGGAATAGATCCACCTTTGGTGGATGAAATCGCTTCGCGATGAAATCCGACTTCGTCGGGATAGAAGAGGCGGATTTAATTTCATCTGAGGCAAAGCCGAAGATTTCATCCGAGCTGTGCGAGGATTTCACCGTGTGTAGCACGATTTCATTAAATATTCGAGTTGCAATATTGTACTACGAGCTCATAATGGGGCAACAATTTTGCACCCTAACACAAAAGTCCTTGATTTTGGGGGGCTTTTCGTGTTTTTAGGAGAAAAAATACCATTCTTTCACCATTACACCTTTTCTTTAACCTTTTGGACTTGAACCTGCTATAGGTTGAATATCGTTGACTGTTGGGTGTTTTTGTGATATAATAAAATAAAGAAAGGCGGTGTTTAAGATGAATGAACCATATTACAAGGCTTACGAGAAACGTTATCAGGCAGCTTTTTTCGCGGGTGCTGAACGTTGGGGGCATTCTCCCGATGATGAGGTACTATATAATACCCTCAAATCGTGGGTATAAGAAAATAATCTACAAGGAAAAAGGATAATTGAATATGCTTGCGGTGAGGGGGCTTGCGGGGTTATCCTGTCTGAGCTTGGGGGTATCTATCACGGTGTGGACATTTCACCGTCTGCAATTGAGAAAAGTAGAAAACAGCTAGAAAAATATCCGAATGCTACGGTTGATGTTCTGGATATGGTTAAGGAAAGCGTTAAGGAAAAATACGACGCGGCTCTTGACTGTATGGGATTTCATATGTTGGTTACTGACAGTGACAGAGAGTTATATTTGAAAAATGCCTATAACTCGTTAAAAGAAAATTCATCAATGCTATTCTTTAGGGAGTCGTATCGTAAGGATGGAACTTATCACGGCATTGTCAATTCTGTTGAGGAATGGGCGCAGATCACGGGAGACGATTATAAAACACCGCAATTACGTCAAGTCAGAAACTCCGACGATGGTGGTATAGTAGAGGTGTTTGTTCCTCTTGTTCCTGCGAGAGCCAAAGATAAGAACGGATATGTTGAAGAATTTGAAAATGTCGGGTTCGACGTAGAAAAATTTATTGAAATGGATGTTTCTACCGCTATTCCACACTCTGCGAGTATTTACGTAAGAAAAGGAAAATAATCAGATATAAATTAATGGTTCGAAATTGTTGGATGAACTCAAACAAAAGCAGACCGCATTCGCGGTCTGTTTTTCTCTTCCTTATTATTTTTTCAAATAAATACTTTTAGCAACATTTATAAAGCTTTTGATCAGCGGATTGTTTTTTGATGAGTAATTATATACGAGAAAAACTTTTCGATATGAATCCTCGCTTTTGGGCATGAAGAACAATATATTTTCATCATAGGGCTTTTGCGCGATGGCAAGGGAGCTTGTGAGTACAGCGCCTATTCCCGCGCTCATCAGATTATAATGCATTTCGCTGTGCCTTGCGTTTTGTATTTCGTAATGTGAGGTTTTATAGTTGCCAAGGATCTTTACCATACGCTGTTCGGTTTGCGATCTTCGAGGGAAGCTCAAAAATTCAATGTCTCCGAATATAGACGTATCCTCGATCTCACGGTCGGGATAATAGCTTTTGGTCAGTATTTCGTCTCTTGTCAATGCAAGATGCCGAAGCTTTTCCGCACCGTTCATTTTTTTATTCATTGCAATAACGAGGCGTTCCTCGAAAAAAGGTTCGGATATATATTTTGTGTATTTTTTGCGAGGATCTATGTAAGCTACCAATATATCAAGCTCGTGGTTATCTAACTTTTCAAGCAAAAATTCATGGTTTCCTACGTTTCCTATATCAAGTGTTACGTTGATCTTCGGGTGCTTTTTATAAAACTCATCGCAAATTTCCGAGAGGATCAGATACGACGCAAAGCTTGAGCCTCCGACTGTTATATAGCCGTGGTCGGTATCTGAAATTGCTGTTATTCTTTTTCGCATATTATTTTCGCTTTCCATGATCTCTTCAAGGCTTTCAATATAGATTCTGCCCTCGGGGGTTAGGGAGCAGGGAAGCGTTGAGCGATCAAATATGCGGAATCCAAGCTCGTTTTCAAGCCTTGAAATTGCCGCGCTGAGCGATGGCTGAGATATGTAAAGATCCTTTGCCGCTTTTGAAAAGCTTTCTCTTTTATACACTTGATACGCGTATTTTGCAATTGTTTCCATAATTTTTGCCTCATATAGTATTTATTCTATAACATTATTATATTATATGTATTTGATTATACACCAAAAATGTGATATAATCAATAGGTAAGTTGAAAATGGAGGGGAAAGTTTTGAAAAAAAGAGTAAACAGATTTTTAAAGGTATTCCCATGGTATTCGGGTTTAACGGGCGACCTTTTGTTTTATATTGCGATAGACACCCTGTTTTTAACGATAGTAAAGAACTTTTCACCTGCGCAGATCGTTTCTATTGCATCTTTTTCGCAGTTGATCTGTATAGCGCTTCAATTTCCAGTTCTTTTTATAATAAAGAGAATAGGAAACACGGCATCTATAAGAATGGGAGCATTTTTTCTGTTGATGTCCGCGGTGTTTATTACCTTTGGAAAAAGCTATTATCTTGTCTTGTTGGGCAGAGTTTTTCATGACGTTGCCGCGATCTTTAGAAACGCTTCGATCGTCGCGCTTGAAAACAACCTTGACCTTATCGATAAACGAGGCGACTTTGTACGCCTAAGGACATCGGGTAATACCGTTTATGCCTTGATCACCATGCTTATTGCCTTTGTGGCAAGCTTTATGTTTAATCTGGATCATTATCTTCCGATGATAGGCTGCATCACGACCTGCGCGTTAGGGTTCGTGCTTTCGCTGTTTATGAAGGACTGTTCGGATTATAATAAGATCTCCTATAAAAACAAATCTAATACTAATATAAAAATACGTTATAATAAGATAATTATAATTGCTATTGTCCTTTACGCGTTTTTTTATTCGCTCGTTACCAGCGGTCAAAGTGAGGGAAAGCTGTTTATCCAGCAGAATATCCTTCTTGATTTTGACGTGGAAATGACATCTTTGATAATAGGCGCTATTATCTGTGTTTCGCGTATTATTCGTGTAATATCAAACATTATTTTTGAAAAGCTATATAAAAAATATCAGGATAAAATGGGCATTGTTCTGCCGACTTTTCTTGCCTCGTCTGTCGGCTTTATGCTTTTCGGTTCGTTTATTCCCGAGATAATTGTAAAAATTATAGTTATGGGTGTGGGTTATACAATAATTCTTTTCATAAGAGATCCGTTCAAGTTATACATACAAGACGTTGTATTTGAAAGTACGGGGAAGGAACAGCACCAAACGTTGCTTACCTTGTTGGAGTTTGGAGTAAAAATAGCAACGGCGGGAACAGGACTTGCCTTTTCCGCGATCCTTATCGGTTCTCCGATGATCGTAGTTATTGCCATAATGTTTGCAATGTCAATAATTGAAATTATCTTGAGTATAATACTTTACAGATCGATTTTGATAGGAAAAGAGCAGAACAGAATCATGAATAAAAATTGAGTTGTCATTTTGACCTCTAAACACAAGAAAACGACCGCATAAGACAATAGCCTTGTGCGGTCGGGTTTTCTCCAATCCAAAGGATCGGTATTTATGATCCTTCGTATTCGGTTTTAAATGCTTTCCATGGGACATCAACTGTTTTGTTTTCAAACAATAATTCTTTTATGTGCATCAACAGCGGGAAATCATTTATGTTAAGCTTTTTAAGATCCGACAACTGTTCTACCGCTTTTGCGGTGCGCTCGCTTATTACTACGCCCTCAAGGGTGATTCCCGCCAATTTCTCTATTGCTTCATCATACGTATAGCCTTGACCTAACAAAGTGCCGAGTTTTCTGTTTCTGCCTCCGAAAACTGTAACGTAAAGGTCACCTATACCTAAGAAGATATTACGGATAGCGGTGCCGCCAAAAGCATCCAACAAAAGATACATTTCTTTCGATGCCTGAGCAAATATACCTGCCTGAGAGTTGTAATGCTCAAATTCTTTGCCCTCTCTTTTGTACGACATACCGATCGCAAGAGCAACACCCAAAGCATAAGCGTTTTTCAATGCAACGGAACATTCTACACCGTGAACATCTGTTGAAAGACTTATATGATAATAATCTGTTTCAAAGATCGAACGCAACCAGCGAAGCGTCTTCATATCGGGACCGCAGAAGGTTACTTCTGTGGGGTCTTTGTCAACGAGCTCGTATGAGGTGCAAGGACCGCCTACTGCATATATTTTCAGATCCTTATCTGTGAATCTGAGCATATATTCAGGATAAGAAATAAGATGTCCTTTGTTTTCCCCGTCATCGACCATACCTTTTGAAATTGACAGAAGAGGTATATCAGCAGGAAGCTTAGGTATTACGTTGTTACAAAACCATTCCATTCCAAATGATGATACACCGCAGATGATCAGATCTGAACCTTTTATGCATTCTTCCATTTCCTCAAAATAGTGGAAGGTAACCTTGTCGGGAGTTAAAACAGGGGCATCAACTCCGCTTGTATCATTGTTCTTTCTGAACTTGGACAAGTTCAGATGTTCGCCTGTTTTTTGACCGTGCTCGATTATTTCATTATCAAGAGGAGATCCAACCAAGCGTATAGTATGTCCGTTGTGCGCGGCAGGGTATGTGATAGCCGTTCCCATCATACCTGCACAAATTACTGTAATTATTGCCATTTTCGTAATTCCTTTCATAAAATTATTGCAATATACATTTTTTCATGTTATAATAATTATAAATAATGTTGCAAACTTTGTCAA
Organism: Oscillospiraceae bacterium; assembly: GCA_015063485.1. GTDB lineage: Bacteria > Bacillota > Clostridia > Oscillospirales > CAG-272 > HGM12713. The sequence goes on from SVUA01000015.1 coordinate 5,711, forward strand.
TCGTTGGCGTGAAACATGAAAGATTTTCATAAAAAGCATCAAAGTATTGCAAGAAATGAGGCAAAATGTTACAAAATGAACGTTTTAAACAAATAAGAGCACTTTTAGAAGAGACACCGACACTGCGGATAGGTCAGATAGCGCGGCTGTTATACGTCAGCGAGGCAACAGTAAGGCGAGATGTCGATTCTATGGAAAAAGAAGGATTATTGAAGAGGGTCTATGGCGGCGTAACTTTAAACAAAGAGGATATGCCGTTAACTTTTCGTAGCTTTCAGCACGCCGATGAAAAAGACGAGATAGCAAAACAAGCGGCATCGTTTGTAAAAGACGGTCAGACGATCTTTATAGATTCTTCGTCTACTGCTCTGCATATGGTGCCCTACATTAAACATAGAAAAGATATGATGATCATCAGTAATAGCCAAAAGGTCATTGACGCCTTGGCTTTCACAGACAATAAATTGATTTTGACGGGCGGGGAACTGATACCGCGAAATCTTGCTTATGTAGGAGAGATTGCTTGCCGTTCTTTAGATATGTACCGTCCTGAACTGGTGTTTTTCTCAAGTCAAGGGATAGACATTAATGGAGAAATTACAGACTTATCTCAAAGTGAAACCGCCTTAAGACGCGCGGCAATTAAAAGAGGAATACAAACTGTATTTCTGTGCGATAGCAGTAAGGCGGGGCGAATCTATCCTCATCACGTTTGTTACAAAAGCGAAATAACTAAAATAATAACGGACAGTAATTTCCCGACAGAATATCTATAAAAAGCGTTTAATTTTGGTTTTCCAACCAAACGGAGATTTTTTAAATATCAAATCTCCAAACGTTATCTTTACTTTCAAAATTTTTTGATGTATAATATAATTACAGAATCGATTTTGAATTTAATTTTAGGAGATCATTATGTCTATCGGAAAAAATATTGCGCGTTTGAGAAAAGGAAAAGGCTGGACACAGGCAGAGCTTGGAGAAAGGCTTGGGGTGTCAAATCAGGCGGTTTCAAAGTGGGAATCTGAAATGAGTATGCCCGATATTATGCTTTTGCCGACTTTAGCGGACGCTTTTAACTGTTATATTGATGAACTATTTTCCCGCGAGGTCAAGACTGAAACTTCTTATTATCTCTGCACAGAGTTTCCTTGGGCTGACGACAGCACTATTCGCGGAGTTGTCTGCGAAGGCAGAAAAATTTTACAGATCAATTCTATTGTTGATAGATTTACATTTGAAATTAAAGGTGATGCAAAAAACGTGCAAAGCGAGTGCAATATTAAAGTAAACGGAGATGTATTAGGGACTTGTTCTTCCGGTGGTGATATTCATATTGAGGGATCTATTTGCGGAACGTGTAATACAGATGGAGATATTGTAGTTGGAAAAAATCTGACGGGGACTTGCAACACCGATGGAGATATAACTTGCGGCGGTAATTTGTCAGGTAACGTAAGCTGTGAGGGCGATCTTACGGTACGTGGAGCCGTTAAATCTGAAAGAATAGAAGCATCAGAAATGGTTGCTGAAAGTATAGAAGCGGAAAGAATAGATGGAAACGTTGTATGTAATTCGATAAAGTGCGAGAAGATCGAAGGCGACGTTACGATTAAAACAAAAGAATGAAAATATCGGTATCAAAAGCAAAAGCACTTGCAACGCAAGTGCTTTTGCTATATAAAATTAAAGCGAAGTAAGGAATTTTCCGAGCGATTTTGCTATGTATTCGTGTCCCTCGTCGTTAAAATGAAGTCCGTCTACTGTATATTTTTCTTTGATATTTTCATCGTTGGGGTCTAATCCGAGGTTTTCGAAGAGGTCAAGAACGGGGACGTCAAGCTCTTTTCCGCGTGCCTTTATTACGTCAACGTATGCTTGCAGAGGCTTTGCGCAAGGCTTTTTGATGGGACGTGGAGAAACCTGTTTGTCCGATATGCCGTTATAATTACAATGAGCGGGAGTCATGAATACGACGGTCTTATTAGCATATATTTCTTTTAAAATGTTCATTAGAAAATATACCGCTCCGCAGAATGTTGCGGGAGTTTTGTCATTCATCTCTCCAAACGGAGCATCGCCGCTGAGGTAGTCGTTAACTCCACCGAAAACAACGACGATATCCGCATGCTTTTTCATGTTGTAAGCTCTGCCGCAGAAGCAAAGGTCGGTGCGAGGATTAGCGCTTGGAACACTTTGATGCGCAAGACGTGATCCGCCAACGCCGTAGGTATATACTTCTGCGAGGTCATACATTTTCTTTAAGCGGTTGTCGTATCTGTTTTCGGCATGATTTGAAACGCCCGCGCCCTCGGTTATGCTATCTCCGAGAAAATTTATTACTTTTCCTTTAAGTTCCATTTGAGTTCTCCTTAAAACACAAAATATACAAGAATATTATACTCTTTTTGACGCTTGTTGTCAATAGAGAAAATGTTTTCTTTTGTATTGAAAACTTTTCAAAGTTTCAAAAATATATTGATATAAAAAGAGAAGTGTGCTATAATTTATTTACAAAACTAAAAGGAGCGAAAATGATGAAAAAATTACGCATAAGTTCAGATTTTAATCTCTGTTACAGAACGACAGAGGGTATTTCCGAGTATATAAAAGAGGGATTGCTCTTTTTTAAGGAGAATGGGTTTGATGCGGCTAATTTTGGCATGGGAATGTTAGATCTTTTGTCGGACGGTTGGCAAGAGCTTGTTGAAAAGGCCGTTATCGATTCTAACGAGATAGGTGTAAAATTCGAGATCTGCCATCTTCCTTTTCTTGGCGGAGGTGGAATGAAAGATGCCGAATACATGTCTATATTTGATAAAAAGATGTATAATTCTATCGATGCTGCGGTGCTTCTCGGCGCTAAATACGCAGTAGTTCACCCCAACGCACCAACTGTTCCTATGATAGATTACGATGCGAAGGCGCAGTATGATTCTGTAATGAAGCATCTCGCGCCTTATGCGGAGTATGCATCAAAGGTTGGCTTGGATATAGTCATTGAAAATATGCGTGTCATTCACGGAATGAGGCACTCTCACAGATATTGCCAGACGCCAGAGGAGCTTTGTGAGGTAGCGGATGCGCTCGGAATAGGCGTTTGCTGGGATTTCGGACACGCAAACATAAGCGGTGTAAAGCAATCCGAGGGACTTGCCTACGTGGGCAAGAGACTCAAGGTGCTTCATGTAAATGATAATACGGGAATCGATGACGATCACGTAGCTCCGTTTATGGGAAGTGTGGATTGGCGCGATGCTATGCACGGCCTTGCTCTTTGTGAGTTTGACGGACTTTTTAATTATGAAATAAAGGTTCACAGGCAACCCGCTTCAACGCGCGTATCCTTTGCAAAATATCTCGTTGACGTTGCCAATGAGCTTATGACCTACATTAAGTGATCTGAAAGGTTTGGATTTATGATAAAAAACGTTGTTTTTGATTTTGGACAGGTTCTTGTTCGTTTCGAGCCGTCTTATATGGTTGGAAGATACGTTTCCGAGCCGAGTGACGCAAGGCTGCTTGAGACGGTGGTATTCGACCGTCTTTATTGGGATAAGCTTGACGCGGGAACTATTAGCGATTCCGAGGCGGTAGAATTGATAAAGGCGAGATTGCCCGAAAGGCTTTGGAATGTTGCGAGCGAGATATATTATAATTGGATATACAACATTCCCGAGATCGATGGAATGAGAGACCTTGTTCTGCACATAAAAAAGGAATTTGGCGTTTCGGTATTTTTGCTTTCCAATATATCGAGATATTTTGCGGAGCATTCAAGTGAGATACCGATACTGGAGCTTGTGGACAAATGTATCTTTTCGGCGGTGTGCGGAAAGGTCAAGCCTGACCGAGATATCTATGAGTATTTATGCGAGGAGTGCAATATAGACCCGTGTGAGACGGTGTTTATAGACGACCGCGAAAAGAATACAAAGGCGGCTGAAGAAATAGGTATAACGGGATACGTATTTGACGGAGACGCGCAAAAGCTTGGTTTGTATTTGGACGGTGTTTTGAAGAATTGAGAAAACAAAAGAGCCGAAAATTCGGCTCTTTTCATTTGCACTGAAAACTTTATATCTTTTCAAAAACAAGAGTCGCTTGAATCCTGTCTCCGCCCATAAGTCCTTTTGTTCCCGAGGACGCCGTTGAGATGGTGTGCAGACGGTATCCCTTTTCCGCCTGACCGTTTATGATCTCCTCAAGCTCGGAAAGGTTTTTCGACCCCGCGCCTATGAATTTTTCCTTAAGAATTACTTGCAAAACAACGTACTTCATAATAATACCTCATTTCAGTTTTATATAAGTATATCCGATATACTTTCATTTTTGCAAAAAAGCAATATTTTATATAAGTCGGTTATGCAAAACGCTAAATAAATATAAGAGTTGTTTGTAAGAATCTCCAAACATTGACAAACAAAATCGAATTTTGTTTAATATATATTGAATTTTAGCTTTTTCATGATATAATATATAGCATAAAGCACATATAACTTATACAAAAAATCTGAAAGGAAAAATCATGAAAAAAGCATTATCTTTTTTATTAGGAATACTAATGATCGCAACGGCGGCAATTCCTGTGTTCGCGGCGGATAATAATACTGCAGCAAATTCAGGTCCTCTTGCGATCACAGAGGTAGCTCCAAATCCGACAACTCCGTATTATGAGTATGTCGAGATCGTTAATACGTCCGATACGACCGTTGATCTTAGAGATTATTATGTCTATCGTTATTTAATGGATATGTCAGGTAAAATGAACGAGTGGACAGCGCTCAAAGGTTTGCTTGGTTGGGGAACAACGAATTGTAATGCATCTGCAAGTGCGTCTCTTTCAAGTATTAGTGCTTCTGCGGTGCAGCTTGAGACGAATGAGACTGTTATTCTTTGGTTAAAGGATAAAGCAGACGCAACGGTGGCAGGTTTCGTTAGCTATTGGGAAAATAAAAGCGGAGTTGAGATAGACGAAAGCAAGGTATATGCAATCGACGTTACGTCGTTTGCGATGAATGACAGATATACGCAGGCGTATACCAATTCACCTTCTAAGAACGGAGCATCGGGAATTCTTCCCGATAGAATAGGATCTTGCGCGATATCCCTTGTTCATAAGGATCATTATGTTGCTACTGCTACAGCTTATGCTACTGTAAAAAGCCTTCACGAAAATGCAGATTCTATTGTAGTTTTATATGGCAGAGAGCTTACGGATAACACGTATGACATGGCATCAAACTTCTATTCTTTCATGGATTACGATATTTTCGTTGCCGCGCATACGAGCGGAGATTGGATAGGCAAGGGACTGTTTAACAGTCAAATTGCAGAGTCGCAAATGTACCCCGCTCTTATGATGCCAAGACCCGATGCGAGCGGAAACGTAACGCTTTCCACGGTTGCGAATAAGAGCAGCGGCACGTGGGAGATATCGGCAAGCACAGTTACCGATGGCGGATATTTTTTTGACGTAAACGTTGTTGAAATGGCAACACCCGGAAGGCTTGTTGATGGACAGTTTGGTGCTTCTTCTGCAAGACTTGCTATTACAGAGGTCATATCTTCCACGCAGGGAACAACGGCTGCCGAAAACATGTATGAATTTATCGAGGTCGTAAATACCGCAAGCGGAACAGCGATACTTGATAATTACGAGATACTTTTAAACGGTGTAACCTGTTCCGGAAAATATCCGGGAAGTATGGTATCTAATACGGTAAATACCGATTCTACTGCGGAGTTTTACCCCGGCGGACGCGCATACGCGAATGTTGGCGGAAACGTTAAGTTAGAAAGAGGACAGACTGCTGTAATATGGTTTAATAACGCAAACAGCGGACTCGATTCTGATGATTTTAAACAATTCTGGACTGATCGCGGAAACGATATGACGGACGTTACCGTTGTTGAAGCTACCTATACGGTAGGCACGGCAAGCCGTCCAGATAAGACGGGAGAAGGTATTGCAGACCGTGGATATGGATTTATGCCCGATACGCAGTATGCTTTTTCGTTGTATCTTATAGATACGAATAAAAATACCGTAACAGATAGCTTTTATGAAGTTAATACCTCTATCGCAAGCGGTACGGCTGCTACAGCTATTCGTAAGGAATTGCACGCGAAAGCAGACAGTGTTGCGTTTATTTATCAAAAGAGAAAAGAAGTCGCAAATCTTTCTACGAACTTTTATGGATTTGTAGATCTGTTAAAGTATAATGCCGCGGCGAACGCTATGAAGACCGAAGAAGCGGCAAAAACGGGTAAGAGCGTAAGCATTACTGCGCCTACGCCGAATACCGTAGTTAAAAAAGATATGCCGTTAGAAGCTTATTATAATTATAGCGGTGCTTATGGTGCTTCGAATTACGGTGAGATCACAAGCGTAAGACTGTACGTCGATACAGAAATGGATAGCGTACCCACGCCCGGAAAGCTTATACAGGGTCAGTTTGGGTATGATTCCAAGAACGCTGACGATAAGATACAGATATGTGCTTACCAGACTGCCAAGAAGCTTAATGCTGACGGAACTATTGATTTAAGAATTATTGGTTGGGTTGGACTTGATGCAAGTGAGCTTGAAAATTACGATTTTATAGGCGTTGAGATCGCGGGTGCGGAGGCGGCTACCGATGCTACCGAGGGCAAAGCTGATTCAAGCAAATTTAAAGATGGAGATCTTTCCGATGCCATTTGTACCAAAGAAAAAAACATAACTACCAATAAGGTATACAACGTTATCGTCGGAGGAGATAAGCAGTATACGATCGGCACATACAATAAGACTAACGGTTATTTGTTCGCGATAAATATTAGCGGTATTCCTACGTCAAATTGCAATCTTACCTTTAATTGCTATCTTGAAAAAGATCAAAATAAGGTTGAGACTACGGGTACATATCAAATAACAGATACGAGCAATGAGAATGCGGAGGAAGCTTTGTTGATGTCACTTAAGCAGGATATAAATACAGCTATGACGGAAAATACAAAGGACCACAAGGTATTATTCTGCGGAGATGCTAACAATCCCACTCTTGCGGAAGGTGAGAAGGCTATCTGGGTAGAGGAGCTTTTTGATGCTTACCCAGAATCTACCGATAAGGACGAGGCGGCTATCAAGGCAGTTTACGTATATTATCCCATGCATGACGATCCGTCACAGCTTACTGACACTCAGTTGAAGAATATGGGGGCGACCCGCGTATTCGCGTATCTCGGAATCCCCGACGGAGCGACCGCGCAGAATAAGGCAAAAGGTATGGTCTGCACTCACGGTGGCGGCGGTCAGGCTTACGCGCAATACTGTCTTGAGGCAGTGCGCCACGGTTACGCGGCTATCGCGTTTGATACCGAGGGTTGCTACGCTGAGAGTGGTATCAAAGCTTTATCGACCTTAAAAGATACTCTCGGACACAAAGGTAAGGATAAATTTACCACCGCAAAGAGCGCACTGACTGAACAGTGGATCTATTACGTTATTTCGGATTGCGCGTTTATGAATACCGTTCTCCGTTCACTTGACAATGTTGACGAAACAAAGGTCGGTATCACGGGTATCTCTTGGGGCGGAATGTCGGTAACTACCGCAAGCTGCTACGACTCGCGCTTCGCGTTCTGTATTCCCGTATATCTGAGCTACTTTACGAGCAGTCAGACAAACACGGGTAAATTTGGCGACAGCACCTATAACCCCGGATTCGATGAATTTGCGGCAGAGCTTTGGCACAATGCACAAGCTCTTGAGGGAAGCAGAGTTCCTACGCTTATAATCAATAGCCAAAAGGATACTTTTGCGGACATTTCTTCCACAATGATGACGTATAATACGCTCAAGAAAAACAATTCTCATGCGTATATGCTTATCAAGCCCGACCTTGTTCATGGACAGGCTCAAGGTGCATCTCCTGCGGAGATATATCGCTTTGCGGACTGGGTATGCAGCGGATACGCAAATGAGAAGAGCTTCTATACGTTCGATAAAGAGATAACACACTCGCTCGGTAAGAGCTATGAGGTAAAGGTTGCCGTTCCTTCTAACATAACCGATGTGACTGCTACGCTTTATTACACTACAGAGGCACTTTCATATAGCTCGAGTTATGTTCTTGAACAGACCTTTGCGTCGGTTGCGGTCTCGCAAACAGGGGATATAACTACGGATAGCAACGGAAATTCCGTATATACCTTTACGGTTGCTGTCCCCGATGACGCATATCTTTACTATATTTCCTTTGCTGGAGAGTCTCAGTACGATGCCGACATTACCGTTACGTATACAGATGCTTTCAAGGGTAAGATACTTGGTTCGACAGGTATCGTTGTCGTTAACGGTGGCTCGATAAACGCCTGAATGAAAGGAGAAAGTAATAAATATGAAAAATTACGTTAACGCGGAAATAGAGATATTTAAGCTTGATGCGGGTGAAATTATGCTTTCTTCATTCGATATATTCAGTTTCGACAGTTTTGAGACCGAAGATCCTAACGATAAGACCTCAAAGCATTATAATAATTGGGGTAATTGGAATAGTTAGAACAAAAAAGGTTCTGCTCCTGTTTGGGAGCAGAACCTTTTTTGTTATTCGGCTTTTTTATGATGATGTATGATACCTCTCGAACTTGTTTTGCCCTCGGGCTTGATCTCTCCTGCTTTAAGAAGAGCCATTTTAGTAAGAGCAGGTCCGACAAGCTCGTATATGAGAACCGCAAAGAGCGTTATTTGCGCAACTATTGCGCCTGTTTCTCCGAGCTCTGCGCCCGCTTTATTAGCCATTCCGAGAGCAACCCCCGCTTGAGGAAGGAGTGTGATACCCAGATATTTTACGATATTCGGTTCGCTTTTTGAGGCTTTTGAACTAATAAATGCTCCTGTATATTTGCCGATGGAGCGCGAGATTATGTAAACGACACCAACTATGACGATAGATATGCTCGTGAAAACGCTGAGGTCGAGCTCTGCGCCGCTCAATACGAAGAAGATAACGAAGAGCGGAGCTGTCCAGCGGTCTACCCTGTCCATAAGCTCCTCGGAGAAGTCGCAGACGTTGCAGAATATCGTTCCGAGCATCATGCATACGAGCAGAGAAGAGAAGCCTACGTGCACGCCGCCGATATCGAATTTTATCATCGCCAGAGCAACGGTAAGGAATACGAACGTGACCGACATGGTCAAACGCTTGGAGCGGGAATGGAAAAATCTCTCGAAAAATGAGAAGAGCAAACCCATGACCGTTCCAAGAACAAGGGAAAGGATCACCTCGAGAATAGGTTCGACTATTACGGAAACAAGGCTTATAGGTCCTGCCATCATAGCCTTTGCTATGCCGAAGGATATCGCGAAAAGCATAAGTCCGACAGCATCGTCGAGCGCGACTACGGGAAGAAGAACGTCGGTTACAGGACCTTTTGCCTTATACTGACGAACGACCATGAGCGTCGCCGCGGGAGCGGTTGCGGAAGCTACCGCGCCGAGAACGATAGCCGCGGGGAGCGAGAGCACGTTCGGCATAAGGAAGTGAAGTCCGATAAGAGCAGCATCAACTATGATAGTCGTTACAACTGCTTGAAAAATGCCGATTATCGTCGCTTGCCTGCCTGTTTTTTTGAGCTGTGACAGACGGAATTCGTTACCGATAGAAAACGCGATAAATCCGAGCGCTACGTCAGAAACTATTTCGAAGTAAGAGCTGCTTATCTGGTCTTTCGTGAATCCAAGAAAATATTTTGCTCCTTCAGCACCCGGAATAAAGAGCGATCCGAAAAGGAAAGGACCTATCAGGATACCTGCCACAAGATACGCTGTGACCGCGGGGAGCTTTAAAACTTTTGCCAAACGCGAAAGCATAAGTCCTGCGAAAAGCGCGATGGACAGAGTGAGTAATATCTGCATGATTACCTCCGATGTATATTATATATTAATGTAGTTTTTTGAGCACCACAAGATTATAGCATTTTATTTGGCGAATGTCAATAGAAAATAAGATTTTTCTTTTATAATATGCACAAAGGGGCTGTCACATTTGGCAAGACCGAAAAAGTCCGAAAATAAACAAAAATGACCCATAGACTGTCAAAAATCATAAATGAGACAGTAATAGGTTGAATTTTCAAGAAATTCTTCAATTTTAATGGACTTTTTCTACCGCCGTTTAGGAGGCTCGACGTACCTTTGTACGCCTCACGCCTCCTAAACGGACGCTTCTTGCTCAAATCTGCCTATCCCCTTAAATGTTTGATTAAAGAGAAACTATCTTCAAAAGATACGTGCTGTGTATCGGCATTTTAATGTATGCAGAAAATTCATTGGAAGTGAAAACTTCTTCGCGAACTATTTCGCAGTCGTGATCTTCGTCGAGGCAGTAGTATTCAAGACGAACACCGTTTGCGTTTTCGACGTTTTTGAACTCTACCTTTACCGTCTTTTCGGGCGCGTTATCGTCATCGTTGTAATACGAGAGCATAACGTTCTGCTCATCGCCTTTTGCGCCTACCGCCCAAACGTCCTCTGTGTCACGCTCGACCGAGACGGCTTCTTCTAATTTGTAAAGCTGATTGAACATATAGAAAGGATAATATCCCTTAAGACGCTCAAATACGAAATCGGTGGAGAAGAGGCTGTTCATTCCGCAGGGACGCGCGTCGTAGAACATGAGGTTATCGAGCGCTTCATACTGCGACATACACATAGTTGCCGCGATAAACGAAGAACCCTTAAGGCTCTTTTCCATCTTCAAGGAGTATATCCAATCGTCGTCTTTCCAGCCCTTGACGTAGTTCCATTCGTTGAGTATGCTCTCGGTCTCGGTAAAGCCGTATTTGTCGAGCCATTCGCGAGCGAGACGGATCTTTCCCTGAATCTTTTCAACAGTCGCGCCGTAAACGTGCCATGAGAAGAAATCGGGCTTTATTCCGTTTTCCTTGAGAGCGTTAAAGAATCCGTCAAGCCATTCGGGCTTAAGACCCGCACAGGCAGGGCCGCCTATCTTTAAATGAGGGAAGCAGGATTTTAGGTGCTTATACGTTATGCAGAAAAGCTCATAGAACTGCTTTGCAGTGCCGCCCCAGCAACGCTTATGAGCAGAATCATCGGGGTCAAGATCGGGCTCGTTCCAGATCTCCCAATATTCGATATCCATGTGATATCCGTCCGCCCAGCCCTCTGTGTAGTGGCGGATTATGTGCTCACAAACGACCGCCCACTTGTTGAAATCAACGGGTGGGAGAGTGTTGTATTTCTTTGACCAATGCTCTATCTTCGAGCCGAGACGGTAGTAGACCTTCGCGCCGCCCGCTTCAATTACGCGCATATATTCGTCGGTGAGTACGAAATCGTAAGACGCGGGGTCATCGGCAGGCTTAGACCAATCGGTAAATATCATGTTTACGTCAACGATATGCTCTCCGCCGTAGGTTGCAAAAAAAGACGCATCGTGCGTTCTTGCGTAGGGAATCCCTGCCGCCTTGAAATGATCGATATTCGTAATTCTTTGATCGGCCGCAAACTTGTAAACAGGGCCGTTGTTTACGCTGTGCATTGGTTTTACTTTTCCAAGTGCTCTTGAAAAATCAACTGTAATTCTGTCCATTATCTTACTCCTCAAAACTTATTTGAGCGTTTTGCTCTGATTGAATTTTAACACATATCAAAATCGTTGTCAAGGTCATATTACAGAAAAGATTGGACAAAAATGAACATTTACTGGTCAAAAATATACACACCACTTGATTTTTGTTTTTTTATATTATATAATAAAAGTGTAGATTAGTACAAAATAAAATTAATATAGAAAGTTGAGAAGAAAAAATGAAGATGAGAGCTCCCGCGATTCCCCTTATTACAGTAGACCCCTTTTTCTCGGTATGGTCACCCGACGAGAACTTGAATTTTGCGAAAACAATGCATTGGACAGGAAAGAATAATTCTATCTTTGGAACGGCAACTATCGACGGAAAGGAATATTCCTTCCTCGGTTATCGCCGTGATTCTCATAAGATGGAGCAGGTAATGCTTGATATAGATGCGTTGAGCACGACCGCAGTTTTTGAAAAGGACGGTATCTGTCTGACCGTTGTATTTACAACACCCGTTTTGCCCGACGATTACCGTCTCTTGACCCGTCCCGTATCCTATATGTCCGTTTCTTACGTTTCAATAGACGGAAAGTCTCACGACGTAAGCGTTACGGTGAGGGCAAGCGAGGAGCTTTGTCTTGATCGTGCGGGACAGTCGCCCGTTGAGACTTGCGAAGTAGCGCCTTGCAAGTGTGTTAAGGGAATGAAAATGGGTAATACCGTTCAGAAGCCTCTTAACAAAAGCGGTGATGACCACCGTATAGATTGGGGTTATTTCTATCTTGCCGCAAAGGGAGAGGGTGTTACGACTGATACCGAGATATACAGTAAACAGACAAACGTAATAGTAAGCGCGTCTCTTTGTGAAAAGGAAAAGCGTCTGTATCTCTTTGCATATGACGATATAGAATCTATCGAATATTTCGGCAAGCATCTCAAGAGCTATTGGAACAAGGACGGACAGACTATCGAGGAAGCCATTTGTGAGGCGACTCGCGAGTATGATTCGGTTCTTGAGCGTTGCGAACTGTTTTCGGAGAAGCTTTATGAAGATGCAGATGCGGCGGGCGGAGAAAAATACGCGGATATGCTTTCTCTTGCGTACCGTCAGGTAATTGCGGCTCACAAGCTCGTGCTTGACGAGAACGGAGAATTTCTTTACATATCCAAGGAGTGCTTCTCAAACGGTTGCGCGGCGACCGTTGACGTAAGCTATCCGTCTATACCGATGTTCCTTATATACAACCCCGAGCTTGTCAAGGGAATGATGCGTCCCGTTTACAGATATGCTGACAGCGACGAATGGAAGAACGAATACAAGTATGATTTCGCTCCTCACGACGTAGGACGTTATCCTATTCTTAACGGTCAGGTATACGGCAAGCGCAGAGATGAAAATAAAGAGTATTACGGAAAAATGAGAGAGGAATACCAGATGCCTGTTGAGGAGTGCGGAAATATGCTCGTTATGGAAGCAAACGTTGCTATGGTTACGGGTTCGGCAGATTTTGCGGCTTCGCATATAGACGTTCTTCGCACATGGTGTACATACTTGCTCAAATACGGAACAGATCCCGAAAATCAGCTTTGCACAGACGACTTTGCGGGACATCTTGCTCACAACTGCAACCTTTCTCTCAAAGCGGTAATGGGTATTGCGGGTATGGCAAAGATACTTGATATGATGGGTGATAAAAAGGAAGCGGCTCTTTATATGAGAAAGGCTCGCAGAATGGCGGCAGTATGGATGCATACCGCGCTTAATGAGGACGGCTCGTCTAATCTCGCTTTCGATCAGCCTAACACCTTCTCAATGAAGTATAATATGGTATGGGACAAGGTTTGGGGAACAAAGCTTTTCTCAAAGAAGTTTATGGATTCTGAGATCAAGAACAACAGAGAGCATTTCAATAAATACGGTATGCCGCTTGACAGCCGTACGGATTACACTAAATCCGATTGGCTCGTATGGACGGCTTCTATGGCATCATCAAAGAAAGCGTTTATGTCCTACATCGCACCCTTGTGGAAGGCTTATGACGAGTCACCGTCTCGTGTTCCCATGACCGACTGGTACGATACCGTAAGCGGAAGAATAGTAGGCTTCCAACACCGTACGGTTCAGGGCGGACTTTATATGAAACTGCTTATGGATAATTGGCTCAAGTAGATATGCCGAGAGGTAATAGAGGACACAGTAAAAGTGTCCGTATTATACGATGAGCGCAGTCCTAAGCATATTAATAAAAAACAGAACGTAACGGTTTAACTGTTACGTTCTGTTTTTTAATTTATATGATAGTATATTCAAACATTTCGCAGTGAAGTCTCGTGCCTATATCAACACCGAGAGGGAGAAGCGCGAGAGCAATGAACACGTCGCAGTCTCCATTTGTTCCGTCCTCGCGCAGATAGGCGTACTCACCTTCTATTTTTACAACAGTATAATCTTTTGGTTCCATAGATCCTCCTAAATATTGTCCGCAAAGGGAAGTGTAAGCTCTATATATGAAGCTTTATTAGTTAATATATTATAATAAATTAATAAAGGAAAGTCAATAAGAAAAAGAGAAATTCCCAAGTTTTAAAAACAAAATGAGATAAAAAACCGTAGGACTGTTTTCGGCAGCTTTTTGGGGTTAGTGATAAATTTTTTATATCTTTTTTACGCTTTGTGTCGGGAAAAGAGAACGCTCGAAACAATTAAAGCTTTTTTGTCGTACGGTTTTAGGAATATTATTCGGACCGCTTACTTAAAACGACAAAACTTTTGCGTTTTTTCTGTTAAAATATTTACGCAACGACTTTAAAAGGAAGGTATTTGTAATGGATAAAAGCGGTCGAGAAAATAACACGGTTAAAGAGGTAGTATTAACTGACGGAGTGACAAAAAACGAGGGGGAGAGTATCAGGAAAAAGAAAACAGTCGGAGAGTGGGCGACAGATATATTTTTCGGACTTGCTTATGCTTTGTGGGCGTATGTTTTGGAAGGATTTGCCTTGCCTTTTGGCGCAACTCCCTTCGGCATAGCGCTTTTATGCGCGGCAAGGGAAAGAACTCTTTTTGTATTCGTGGGTCTTTGTTTGTCTGCGGCGTTTGGAAATTTTCCAATAATGCGTATATCGGTCTACACCGCGGTTCTGCTGATACGCTTATTGGTAACGCTTGTGCTTGACACTCCTTGGAGCGCAAAAGAGGGGAGAGAGATAGGGGAAAAGACCTTTTTTGAAGCAAGGAGTTTGTTTTTTAATGAAAAGCTAAGTTTACGCATGTCTACCGCTTGCGTAGGCGCGCTATCTATCGGAGTGTATTTATTGATAAAGGGCGGTTTTCTTTATTACGACCTTTACGGCGCTTTGATATCTCTTGGCGCAGCACCGATAGCGACCGCTTTGTTTGCGGGGCTGTTTCAAAAAAGGAAAGAGGGCTCGGTCTCCTACGTTGTTGCCTTTATCGCGCTTTCGGGAGCTCTTGTTTTCGCAACGAGAAATATTGAGATATATCACGTTTCCGCCGCCGCATTTGGCGCAATGTTTGCCTCTCTGTATCTTGTGAGACGCGAGGGCACTGTCAAGGGAGTCCTTGCGGGAGCTGTTTTGGGTATGTGTTATTCACCCTCGCTTGCGCCTCTGTTCGCCTTTGGGGCTCTTTGCGGAGGAATCGTTTTTCCTACCTCAATAACTCTTGGTACGATAGCGACCTTTTTCGTCTGCGCGGCGTGGGCTGTCTATATGCAGGGAATAAGCGCGCTCAGCGGACTTTTGCCGGCAATTCTTGCTTCATGTATCATCTATGCTGTAGTGGACAAGCTCTTTATTTCGGAGAAGAAAGAGGAAGCAATTGAGCAAACGGAAGAAGATATCACGTCTGAAAAGACAGAGTCTCTTGACGAGACCGCGATAGACTCGGTACGATTATACGATACGGAAACGAAGATAAAGGCGGTATGCGAGAGCTTTGATTCGCTTTCGAAGATTTTTGAATCTATGGGTGAGGTGCTGAGGAGACCTAATGAAGAGGACCTCAGGCGTATTTGCGATAACGCGTTTGATTCGTCTTGCGCGGGTTGTTCGCAAAGAGAGAGCTGTTGGGAGCAAAATTACAGAAAAACGGATTCGGAGGTGGCAAACATCTGTGCCGTTTTACACCGCGACGGAAGTGTAAATATGCGCGATGTGGGAGAGACGCTTGTTTCGGGTTGTCCTCGTCTTCCCGATATTCTTGACGAAATAAATCATAATTCTTCCGCATATGCCGGAAGAATATTACAGCACGACAAGACCGAGATATTTGCCTCGGATTACGCGACGGTGTCCGATATTTTGGCGGGAGCTATGACACGCGGCGGCACAGAGTACGAATACGATGCGGTGCTTTCAAAAAAAATATGTGAAGAGATATTAAAAATAAGATCGGTATCAAGCGAAATAAGGTCGGTCGCCGTATTTGGAGATCGGAAGAAGCGGGTGATCTTGCGCATAAAAAACGATATTGATTTTGAAAGAAATAAAGAAGAAATATTACGATCGATAGAAAATGCCTGCGGCAAAAGGTTTGTTATTGAAAGAGAAGATCTGCTTTCCCGCGGAAATAAAAATATTATATTGTGCGAAGCGAGAAGGCTTTCTATAAGCGTTGCTTTGCGTACCTTACGGGCAGACGGCGAGAACGAATACTGCGGAGACACGGCGGGAGTTTTCTATGATAACGAGGACAGAGCTTACGCCTTTATCAGCGACGGAATGGGGGCTGGGCGAGATGCGGCGGTCGCCTCGGGTATATGCGCTTTGTTTTTGAAGAAGATGCTATCGGTGGGAAACGGGTGCGAGGCTACCGTTAGAATGATAAACGGATTTTTGCGAAACAAGGGAAGCGGAAGCTTGCACGAATGCTCCGCGACAGTCGATCTGTGGGAGCTTGACCTGTTGAGCGGTAAAGCATCTATCTTTAAGAGTGGAGCTGCCCCGACCTACGTATTGCGTGACGGAGGACTTTTCAAGATACGCTCAAAGACTCTGCCCGTGGGTATTTTGCGTGAGCCCGATACCAAGCGGATAAGCTTTGACGTGGGAGAGGGCGACGTGGTCGTTATGGTCAGTGACGGCATTACTCAAGGAAAAGAGGAATGTCCGTGGCTCTTTGACCTCTTGCGCGGAAATATTTCCACACTCGGCATTGAAAAGACTGCCGAGCTCGTAGTGAATTACGCTAAAAAAGAAGGCTCAACAGATGACCTCTCCGTCCTTATCCTGAAGATAGATAAAGCGTGAGGTGGACGAGAGAGGACGCGTTCGAGAACTTTCTTTTAAGAAAGTTCTCGAGCTCTCAAATAACTTCTTAAAAAGAAGTTTTATATGCAACCATTTTGTTTTACTTTAATTGAATAAAACGGACAGTCGAGGACGCCGGTCCCTACAAGATTTGAGAAAATCGTTTGCACAACCCTCGCCGTAAGGCGAAGAAAAACGATTCATCTTTGTTTAACTCTGTAGGGACAGGCGTCCTCGACTGTCCTAAAAAACTATCAAATTTAATTCTCTCAAACGGTTATTATAAATAACCCCCGTTTATTTTTCTTTAAGGACTTACCGCAAGGTTAGCCTTATTATTATTTATTAAAATACGCTTCAAAGATCTTACCGACGGGATAAGCGGCGTTATATCCGTAGATACCTTGTTCTATAATGCAGGAGGCGACTATTTCGGGTGACTCTAATGGAGCGACTCCCGTGAACACTGCGTAATCATTTTTTCTGTCCACCTGCGACGTACCCGTTTTTCCACCGACCTTTACGTCAAGAGCTTTAAACGCGTCGTAGACCTCGGGATTTTCGCTTACTACCTCGCCCATCGCGTTTTCGATTATCTTATAGATATCGGGGTCAATAGTGATACTGTCAAGTATCTCGGTTTCTTTTGAAAATACCGTATCGCCCGTGTAAAATTTATGTACCGAGTCAAGAAGATGCGCCGAATATCTCGTTCCGCCGTTCACAAGGGAAGAGGTATAAACGCTGAGCTGAAGCGGCGTATAGCCGTGATCGGACTGACCGATAGACGCAGAGAGGTCATCTCGCTTGTACCAAAAAGCATTTTCGGCTTTGAACGAAGGTCCTGCGACAGTACCGATGCTTTCGTCAAGCTCTATGCCCGTAGGAACGCCAAGACCGAGACGGGTCGTGTATTTCGTAACGCTGTCGATATTTGGAAAAGCCGTGTCGAGCAAATTATAGAAGAATATGTTACACGAATTTCTGATAGCCTTTGTTACGTCGGTCACACCGTCTACGTGCGTACAGGTCGGATTGCCGTGAGCGTGGTAAACGCCGTTGCAAACAAAGGTGGTATCAGCATCTATTACCCCTTCCTCAAGCGCGGCGAGCGCAACTCCGAGCTTATATGTAGAACCGGGGGCGTAAACGCCGTTTATTGCTCGGTTGAGGAAAGGAGAATGTCCGTTATTTATAAGCGTTTTAACGTATTCCGCATCGTCGAAGCGCGTAAGGTCGTAGGTGGGGTATGACGCGAGCGCGAGTACGGCGTTGTCCTTTGGGTCAAGAACGCTTACCGCTCCGCCCGTAGCGCCCGATATCGACTTTACGCTTTCGGCAAGAGCGTTTTCGGCGGCTATCTGAATATCTATATCTATCGTGAGATAAACGTCGTTTCCGCCGACAGGCTCGGTCTTATAATATTTATTTATGATATTTCCTTGCTTGTCGTACTCTATGACCATTATACCGTCGCTTCCGCGCAGGTATTCCTCAAAAAGCTTTTCGCAGCCTTCCGTTCCGACCATAGCGTCCATTGGGTAGCCAAGCTCACTGTAATATTCCGCGTTTTCAGCCGTTATCTTTCCGACTCGTCCGAGAATGTGCGACGCAATACCCGGATACGCGTAAACGCGTTCTGTCCCCGAAGCAACGGTCGCGCCTTCGATACGAGCCTCCTCAACGTAATTTACGGCACTCATTGAAATATCTTTTGCTATCGTATAAGATTGATACGCGCCAAAGCCTACTCGCTCCATTTCGTAATAGATACGGATAAGAGCGCTTATTTCAGAGCTTGAATAAAGCTCCTCTGAAAGCTTATAACGCGAAACGTAATAATCCACGAGGTCATCAAGTGACGTCTTTTTGGGGTCGAGCTCATTTGCTTTCATAACGCGCAGATAGTGATAATATTCGTTCGAATCCTTATCCGACATAGCCGAAACGTACTGGTAGTCGGGGTAATATCCGTCGAGTATGAAAAGGTCGTCCGAAAGCTTATCGCCGTTTCCCGTTTTGCTCAACCCCTCAAGTATAGAGAGCAGCGAAGCGTTTATCTCCCGTCTCGTATCGGGCATAGCGCCGTATTCGAAAACGAGATCGTAGGTCGTGGCGTTTCCAACGAGCAATTTGCCGTTTCGGTCGTATATCTCGCCGCGAAGTCCGGGAACGGTGACCGTACGAACGGTAACGTCACGTCTGTCATCGGGGTTCTTTGCCCCTTTTATTTGTATCACGGCAAGTACGACGACAAAAACGACGCAGATAAGCGTAAAAACTATTGCAGGAATAACAAATCGATGCGTTACGTTTTGCTTTGACTGAAAATTTTTAATTTTCATTCCTGATAATATCCTTTTTTAAATAGCTTTTTAAAGAAGAAGAGAGAGAATAAATACGAAAGCGAAAGCCGCGAGAGCAGCCGCTACGCCCGTGTTAAGAAAGATGTTGGCGACCTTGTGCTCATTCGGAGGAGGAAGGATGCCCGAGTCGAGCGAGTGCTTTTTGCGAGCCTTGATAAGCAGTACCGCACCGACTATGACCGCTGTGTACGTAAATACTTCATAGAGGGCTAAAAGCATAAGAGGCTGAACGTAAGGTAGGAGAGCATCGGGAGCGGTTTGTCCTGTGGCTGCCATATCATTAAGGATCTCCGCGAGCTTATCAAGATCGAGCTTTGTAATAAGCCACGGCGCAAAAACTCCGCCAAGCAGATTCATTATAAAGTGGAAGGTTATTGTGTGTATAAGCTTTCCCGTCTTTACGTAAATAAGGGCGAGTATAAGACCGACGCCAAAGGCGTAGAAGAATTGGAAGAAGTTTCCGTGGCAAAGTCCGAATATTACGGAAGAAAGAACTATCGCGTATCCTTCACCGAGGGGAAGCAGATGACTGCAAAGTATTTTGCGGAAAACTATCTCCTCAAGAATAGGCGCGAGAATGGCGATAAATATAAGATTTACCCACCATGGAACGTTTTCGGTCATCGTCGCAACGGGATTTGTCTGTTGTCTGCCCATCATCATTTCAAACCAAACGATTATCACTTGAGACAGATAATTTCCAAGTGTCATCATGGTTACTGTGCAGCAAAGACCGCCCCACCAACCTTTTGCGCCGAGAGGCGCGGAGAGGGGATCTACCGCGGGCAGACGCGAGATCATCTTTATAAATATGGGAACTGCCACAAGGTAGATGGGGATAAGATTGAGTATCGAGGATATGATAACGTTTTCAAACATCCACGGCGCTAACATAGAAATGATAATAGAAAGCGCAATGCTCGCGACATATTGAATAACTACGAGAGCGAATACGGCAAAGCCTATCGTTGAAAAATATTTTTTAGTATCTGTTTCGGACAAATAACCTGTTGCGGGATCAATGTTAAATTTTATCTTGTTCAAAATTATAACCACCTTTCAAAAGAAAGCTGCCTCAAAAGCTGAAGCGGCTTCGGGATTTCACGGGAATAACGCAAAGCTTCACTATGGGGTAAAGAGGGATACAAAGTACCGCCGTTACTATTATCTCGGGCAAAACAAGTGACGCGAGGATCGAGAGCGGCGGCACTGAATGGAGCTTCAGACAAACGCAGAGCGTTGTATACACTGCTCTTAATGCAAGCGCGGGAATAAGCAAGCATAAAAACGAAAGGAATCTCGGAAGCATTTTACAAGCGATAGAGCCGAGTATAACGGCGCAGACGAGATAAAACAGAGCGGAAAAGGAAAAGCTTCCCGTACTTCCGAGCGCGTCTGTTACAAATCCCGCGGCAATTCCTACTGCCGCTGCCGATCTTATCGAATCAAGCAGAGATACCGCGAGAACTATACCGATAACGAGGTCGGGTGTTGCGGGGCATATCTTAAGACCCGCAAAAAACGAGCATTGTGCGCTTGATATAAGCAGAATGAGTATTCCATATATTATAACGCGTTTTATAAGCTCGGGGCGAATTCCGCGGGTATTCGTGTTACGGATAGTCATTTGCTATTACCGCCTTCCGTTTGCCCTACGTATCCGCAGATAACTACGAGCTTATCGTATTCGTTCGTGTCCGTGAAGTCTATCGCTGGAGTTATCTCCGCTATAAGCGTACGGCTTGCTTCGTCCGCAGTTATAGAGCTTATAGAGCCAAGCAAAAGTCCTGCGGGATATATGCTACCCTCTCCGCTCGTATAAACTTTGTCTCCAACACGGATATCCGAGGCAGCCTCGATATACGTCATACGGCATTTTCCGCCGCTTCGCAGTTCAAGATCGCCCTCAACTACACCCGTAGCTCCCGTTCTGTCGGTATAAGCGCCGACGGAGGTAGCTGTTTCAACCACCGTCATAACACGGCACCAATCAAGTCCGACCTCGCTCACGTATCCGAAAAGACCTTCGGGAGCGATGACGGGCATATTTTTCTTTATTCCGTGAACTTTTCCGCGGTCAAGTGTGAGAACGGTAGAAAAGTTTCCTGCTTCGCGCGCGATTATGCGGGCATCGGTCAGGGTAAATTCGGGGTGCTCGTTATGGAAATTAAGGTATTTTTTAAGCCATTCGTTTTCGTTTTGCACGACCTCCGCGTTATACGGAGAGGACTTGAGGGCTTCAAGCTCCTCTTTGAGCTTTTGATTTTCAGCCTTCAGCTCGTCGTATTCGGTGAATATATCGGTAAAGCCATTCACAGCTTCCGATATTTGCGTTCCACACCAAGCAAAAGGCTTTGAGACGGTAACGACGGCGCTTCTGAGAATGTCCGTACGTCCGACCGCCGCAAGAATTGACGGAACGAGCACGAGTATAAGCGCGATAACGAGACATACGATGAAAAATTTAGATCTCAGGAATTTCATTTCGCGACGTCCTCCTTTTTCTTTTCGGAGAAGGGAACGTCAAAAACCAGATCAAAACGTGAAAGGTCTTCTTCAACAGTTATCTTATCAAAGTCGCTTTGGCTACGTTCGAAAATGATCGTATTCAAGGTCTCGCAACCGTTAAACGCGCCTTTTTCTATAAAAGTAACCGTTCTTGGAATATAAAGTCTTTCAAGCTCGGTATTTTTTTTGCTCACTAACGCGCCGCTTGCAATCTCGGTAACGTCGTACCACATAAGTCTTGCGGGGACGAAAGCGTCTGCCGTGCTTATTGATCTCACGGCTCGTATAGCTGTGACTCTCAAATTTGCGCGAGATACGACGCAAGCGATCCCAAGAGAACGTCTTAATTCGTCGCGGCTAAAATAAACGTAAATGATAGCAAGAGTTATCGCCACGCATATTCCGACGATAACGTCGGCAATGATGGCAACGGCAATCGTTGCCGCGGCGACTATCGCGCACAAAATAATCAGCTGGAGATAAAAGCTGTTGAATTTTTGGTATTTTTTCGCAAATTTCTCATTAGGGGTCAACGTGACCGCATTTTCGCTATTCACTTTTTCAAAGTCGTTCATGTGACCTCCTTAATAGATCTATAAAAATTTTATCAGCGTCCGCGGTATTTCAGAAGCGAGCCGAATTCGTCCTCGGTTTCTATTACTCGCAATATTCCCGCGCAAACACTTTCAAGCGGTCGCTTTGCAACCTTTACGCGCAGACCCATGCGATCCTCGATAAGCTTTTCTATGCCTCTGGTCAGCGCTCCGCCGCCCGTAAGAACTATTCCGTAATCGTAAATGTCCGACGAAAGCTCGGGTGGGGTTTGCTCAAGCGTTGCGTTTATAGCGCGTATTATATGTTCAAGATTTTCGGACATCGCCTCGCGGATCTCTCCCGAGGTAACTCTTATTATTGAACCGAGTCCGTTGCGGAGATTCCTTCCGCAGACCTCCATATCTCCTACGTCAAACGATGGGTGGGCAGAGCCTATTTTCAGCTTGAGATCCTCCGCTGTCGTGCTTCCTATAAGCGTACCGCGTGTGATTCGAAGATATTTTATTATGGATTCGTCAAGGCGGTTGCCCGCGGTGCGCAAGGATTTCGTAGTTGCGATCCCGCCAAGACTTATGACCGCGACCTCTGTTGTGCCTCCGCCGATATCTACTATCATGCTGCCGCGTGCCCGTTCAACTCGGATACCCGTGCCGAGAGCTGCCGCCATCGGTTCGTCTATAAGCGCGACAGAACGCGCTCCCGCCTCAAAGAGTGCTTCCTCAAGCGCACGTTTCGAGACCTCGGTAACGCCGTAAGGAATACTCGCTATTACGGACGGGCGGCTGAAGAAGGAGATAACTCCCGCCTCCTCAAAGAAGATACGGAGCATTTTTGCCGTTGCGTCGGGGTCTGCTATCACGCCCTCTTGCATTGGACGGATCGTAACGATACCCTCGGGCGTTTTTCCGAGCATATTGCGCGCCTTTTGACCCAGAGCCACTACCTCGCGGCTCGTCTTGCTTATAGCCACGACAGACGGGCATTGCATAAATCCCGGTTTGCCCTTGAGGCACATTAGAGTATTTGCAGTACCGAGGTCGATACCGACTATCTTTGCCATAATGACGCACGCTCCTTTCTTTGAGTTTATATTATAGAGTCATATCAAACGTTAAATTGAGTTAATTCCTTGCCCGTAACCTCATAAAAGAGGTTTGCAAGGCAATTTGTCGGAAGACCGACGACTCCGAAATAACAGCCGTCTATTCCCGATATCCATCTTGAGAACGCACCTTGTATCCCGTATGCTCCCGCTTTGTCCATAGGGTCGCCGCTGTCAACGTATCTTTCTATCTCGATTTGCGGTATATCGTCAACGCGTACGAACGTTTCTGAGTGGTTAGTGGTCGTGATCCCGTTAACGGTAACTCCTACTCCCGTGATAACGCTGTGCGTTTTGCCGCTTAATTTTTTTATCATTCTTATAGCATCGTCTCGGCTCTTTGGCTTTCCGAGTATTTCACCGTCGCATACCACTATCGTGTCTGCCGACAGAATAACGCTGTCCTTTTTATCGGTCAGGGCGTACGCCGCCTGACCTTTACGCCGTGCAAGTTCCTCGGCGAAAGCAAAGGGCTCTCGTATATCGCAGGATTCATCTGTGTCTGCCACAAGTATCGAAAACTGTACGCCTAACGAAGAAAGTATTTCCTTTCGTCTCGGTGAGGCTGACGCAAGAATGATAGAGTCTGTATTCGTATCTTTATCCATAGCGTGTTTTGCGCTCCGTCTTCTAAAAATGAGTATAAATTGCCATTATGCATAATAATTCATTATTATTATAACACATCAAGCTGAACTTTGCAAGAAACTTTCGCTAATATTCATAATAATTATAATATTTTTCTTATTAACGTCACAAAAAAGACGTACTCTATTGAAAATTTTTGAGTTTTATGATATACTTGATCTGTAATTATAGATTTCAGGGAGGCGTAAATGCATAATTTTGACTTTGACCGTCTTGACGTGAAGATCATATCAGAACGCCTTGCCTCTGTTCCCGTCGACGTATGCGTGTTTTCCGAGATAGATTCAACGAATAACGAGGCGAAGCGCAGAGCTCTTGACGGGGTCGATAAGCCCGTCTTGATAATATCAGAAAAGCAGAGCGCGGGACGCGGAAGAATGGGCAGAAGCTTTTATTCTCCCGAGGGTACGGGACTTTATATGTCGCTTTTGCTTTCGGTAGACGGCGGATTTCAGAATACCGTCGGGATAACGAGTGCTGCCGCCGTGGCTGCGGTAAGAGCGATACGAAATGTCTGCGGCGTGGAAACGGGAATAAAGTGGGTAAACGATATCTATTTTGAAAACAAAAAGATAGCGGGAATATTGGCGGAATCATTTTCGGTCGGAGAAAGGTTTTTTACGGTAATAGGTATCGGGGTCAATATGTATACTACCGAATTTCCCGAAGAGCTTTATGAGATAGCAGGCTCGATAATGGCTAAAAAAGGCAGTCGTTCAGAACTTGCGGGAGCTATTACCGAGGAGCTGGTAAAGCTTATATACGGTTTGCCAAACAGAGATTTCATGAGCGAGTACAGAGATAGCTCGATCGTTTTGGGTAAGGCGGTGACCTTTATCGAAAACGGGCAAAGCTTCAGCGGCATTGCGGAGAGCATTTCCGATGACGGCGCGCTGACGGTAGTTCTTGAAAACGGAGATAAACACGTACTGAAAAGCGGAGAGATATCTCTGCGGGTAAAACAACGATAATAAAAAGGAAGATTTTGATATGTCAAAAGGACGATTTATAGTTTTTGAGGGAATAGACGGAAGCGGAAAGACGACACAGGTACAGCTTCTCGCGGATTTTTTGAGAGAGCAGGGGATAGAGACGGTCGTTACCGCAGAGCCGACTGCTCTGCCCACGGGAAAGGAGCTGCGAGCGGCTCTTTCGGGAAAAGAAAAAAAGAGCGAGTGCGAAATGGCTGCGCTTTTCGTGCTTGACCGTATCGCGCATAATAACGATAAAGAGAACGGAATACGCGCTCTCGTTGAGAAAGGCGCGTACGTTATTTGCGACAGATATTATTATTCTACGCTTGCGTATCAAGGAATGTCTACTGATTATTCATGGGTAAAAAAAATGAATCTTGCGTGTCCCGATATTATGAGACCCGACCTTTGTATATATCTCGACCTTTTGCCCGAGCAGAGCCTTGAGCGAATAAGACGCGGAAGAGAATCGACCGAGATATATGAGACCGAGGAGATCCTCGCACGTGTAAGAAATACGTTTTTGACCGTTATCAACGATCTGAAAAAAACCGATAATATCGCCGTTATTGACGCTTATCGTCCAATTAATGCCATAGCAGAGGACATAAAGCACGCTATCGGTGAGCTAAATTAAGAATATAGCAATAATTGTCTTTAAAAATCGGGTTTTTGACTTGAAAAAGGCAATAAATTGCCGTATAATAAAACTAAACCAATTTTAATTTAGGAGGTAAGTACCAATGGCACTTCCAGTAGCAGTTCAGGTCTATTCCGTTCGTGAGGACGCAAAGGCAGATCTTCGCGGAACACTTGAAAAAATCAAAGAAATGGGTTATGACGGCGTTGAATTTGCAGGTCTGTACGGAAACGATCCCAAAGAGATCAAGAAGATGTGTGAGGAGATAGGACTTATTCCGATCTCGGCTCACGTTCCTTATCGCGATATGATCAAAGACCCCGAGGGCGTTCTTGCTGATTACGCGACTATCGGCTGTAAGTTCGTAGCAGTTCCTTATCTTATTCCCGAGGACCGTCCCGGAACAGAGGGCTTCCCCGAGGTAATAAAGAATGTTAAGATCCTTGGCGAGACCGCTAATAAGCTTGGAATGACCTTGCTTTACCACAATCACGATTTTGAATTTATCAAGCTTGACGGTAAGTACGCGCTTGATATCCTTTACGAAGAGGTTTCCGCAGACCTTCTTCAGACCGAGCTTGACACCTGTTGGGTAAATGTCGGCGGCGAGAATCCTTCCGAGTACGTAAAGAAATATACAGGACGCGCTCCTGTTGTTCACCTCAAGGACTTCTTCGGTGAAAAATCCGAGGATATGTACGAGCTTATCGGTATCGAGAAGAAAGCTCCCAAGCGTCCCAGTAACTTTGAGTTCCGCCCCGTTGGAAGCGGACTTCAGGATTTCCCCTCTATCCTCAAGGCATCTGAGGAAGCAGGCGCTACTTGGGTAGTTGTTGAGCAGGATAATCCTTCTATGGGTCTTACTCCCATGGAGAGCATCGCAAAGAGCAGAGAATATCTCAAAACTCTTGGATATTAATTAAAAAATAAAAAATAAAATAAACGGAGGATTTTACCAATGGCAGATAAGTCTATGGAAGGTCTTAACGATTTTACCGCGAAGGACGATGCGGCAGTCGTTGACACCGGCAAAAAAATGAGAATAGGTATCATTGGATGTGGTTGGATAGCAGAATCACATATGAAGTCATACCTTAAACAGCCCGATGTAGAGATCGTTGCGGGCGCAGATCTTGTTCCCGGCAAGGCAAAGGCATTTATGGAGAAGTTCGGGGTTGAGGGCGCAAAGACCGAGTACGCATCTCACAAGGAGATGCTTGAGGACAAGAGCCTCAATCTTGACGCGGTTTCTATCTGTACTTATAACCGTCAGCACGCACAGCCCGCTATCGACGCGCTCAACGCTGGCGTACACGTACTTCTCGAGAAGCCCTTTACCGTTACTCTCGATGAGGCAGTAGCAGTAATGAAGGCTGAAAAGGCAAGCGGAAAGGTTCTTTCTATCGGCTTCCAGCCCAGAATGAACGAGAACATGAAGCAGATCAAGAAGATCGTTGAATCGGGCGAGCTTGGACAGATCTACTACATTCAGACAGGTGGCGGACGCCGCCGCGGTATCCCGACTCCTTTCGGTACGACCTTTATCGAGGACAAGACCGCAGGTATCGGTGCTCTCGGTGATATCGGTTGCTACTCTCTCGATATGGTTCTCAACGCTATCGGTTATCCGAAGCCTTTGACTGTTTCGGGTTACAAGTCCGCATTCTTCGGAACCGATCCCAAGTACTCGGGATATAAGAACGGTAAGGGCGAAGAATATTCAAAGCTCTTCGGCGTTGATGATTTCGCAGCTGCTTTCGTACGTCTCGAGGGTGGAATCATCCTTGACTTCAGAATAGCATGGGCTATGAACCTCGACACTCCCGGTGACACGATCATCATGGGTACAAAGGGAAGCCTTAGAATCCCCTCGACTGAGTGCTGGAACGGCGACGTCGGCGGAGCTATGAAGATCTACCACGAGGTAGCAGGACTTCAGACTGAGACCGAGATCCCGATCCTTCAGCAGAAAGTGGGATTGTTTGATCTTAAGATCCGTACCTTCCTTGACGCATGCAAGAACGGAACTCCTGCTCCCGTACCGTCAAGTCAGATCCTTTACAATCAGGCTATTATCGACGGTATCGCAAAGTCTGCTGCGGCAGGTCGCGAGGTCGAGATCGTTATCCCTGAGATCTAAGCTGAATAAAAACCTATTACAAAATAGGAAAAGGGCAGAGTATGTGTTACATTCTCTGCCTTATTTTAGTTGATTTAGTTGAAAATCTCTGAAGTTTTTTTATTTATTTCAAGCAGTCAAGAATAGTCTGCGCAATAGCCTTGTGTCCTATATCGCTCGGATGACAGGAGTCGCCCGCGACACCCGAAAGCCAATCCTGCTGACCATAGTTTTCAGTACCGATAACAAGATGATCCATCCATGCTTTGTGAAGATCGATCAAAGGGATCTGTCTTGCCTTGGCAATAGAGCGCATCTTGTTTGCGTAAGGATCAAGATTGCTTATGTTTGAATCGCCTGTGTCATTGTAGGACGGAGTCATGAGAATTATGTCGGCGTTAGGCGCGCCTTTTTCGATCTCGTCAATAAGCGCGTTGAGATTATCAGCGAAAGTCTCGCTTGTCACGTACTTGCACGGGTCACATTTAAGAGCGTCGTTGATGCCGACGTTTATGATAAACAGATCTGCCGTTCTGCCACCGATCTCTTTACCGATAAAATCGGTCTTTCTGTTGAGCAGTCTTTGCACGGTGTTTCCGCCTATACCTGAACGTATGACGGAAAGAATACCGTTGTTACCTCTTTGTATTTCTATAGGCCCGTCGTATTTCAATAACGGCAGAAGTGCCCCGTCCGTTGTTGGATGGCGCTTACCGTCGTAACGGACAATGCGCTTATTTTCGTATTTTTTTGCAAGTCCCTCGGCAACATAGGCAACGTACGTTGTTTCATCAGACGATGCGGAGCCCCCTCGGTAATACTGTCTCCGACGAAAAATATAGAGAAGCTGTCGGCGTTGTCCATTGTATTAACGATATCTTTAATGTCAATATTTCGCATTTTTAATACTCCTTTTTGTATAGGTTTTCAGGTTGCGATGTCGGGCAAATTATAACACGAATGCCCTAAGAAGTCAATAGGATATATATATATAATGATAAAATTTTCCGCAAAAACACAATAAAAAATTAATTTTTTTTAAAAAGGGGTTGCAAAAGAGAAAAAAGTGTGATATAATAATTCTGTTCGATATTCGAACGAAAATACAGGGGTATAGCTCAGCTGGTAGAGTACCGGTCTCCAAAACCGTGGGTCGCGGGTTCGAATCCTCCTGCCCCTGCCATAACCGAAGCCAAACGGCTTCGGTTTTTCTTTTATCTGGTGTTTTTGCGTGTTTTTTTGTCTGGAATGCATTTTTTGACGGATTTTCAGGTGGATTTTTTATGGACACAAGAGTATCATCGTTCTGTTTCGTCCAAAGCGTGACAATAATTCCGTTTGGTACATCATCAAAAAAGCATCACGAGCGTCAAAAGAGCATCAGTTTTATCATAAATTGCTATTGAATTATCAAGGACTTTATGGTATAATAAGTTTAGATTTCAATAGGAGGTAGCTTCTTATGAGTAATACTGCAATTCTAAAAGCAATAGCAAATGCCGAGGCATCCATTAATATGGAAGGACTAAAGGTATCGGACTCTTGCAAAGAGCTTTGTCAAAGGCTTTTGCGTAAAGAAATCACCTTTGAAGAATATCTGAAACTGGTTATGGCAACCGAGGAGCATTCATGAAGTATAGCTTGAATCCATCGTCAGATAATTGCTATGAAGGTACAACTTGTTTGGTAAATAAATTTGATATCCGAGATGAAAATAAACTTTCGGAAATCGAGGCAAAGATCACTTTCGCAAAAACCGCAATGCTTGACGATGCACCTATTGAAGGAATTTTTGATTTTGAACATTATAAAAAGATTCATAAATTTTTATTCTGTGAACTTTACGATTGGGCTGGGCAAATACGAACAGTAAACATCTCTAAAAAAAGAACAAGCTTTACGGATTTCAAACAAATTGAAAGTGTGGCTATCGCTTGCTTTGACAAGATCCCAAATGGTTATCTTGAAAATTTGACGTTTGATGAATTTGCCTACCGTATTGCCGAACTGTATAATGATATCAATCATATTCACCCATTCCGTGAAGGAAACGGACGTGTAGAACGTGTCTTTTTTACACAACTGATTCGGGAGCATGGATATGATATCAACTTTTCAGAAATCGATACGGACGAACTTATGGCAGCAACGATTTATGCTGCCGGAGGAGTAATGGATTTGTTAATTGACTTTTTTAAGGAAGCTATTACTGATCCAAATACTGATTTTAATATGACTATGTAAAGCAAGGCGACTCTCCGTTTGAGAGTCGCCTTTTATTTGTCTTCTGCGATGCAATTTTTGCGTCTTCACAGGCAGAAGTCGTTGGTGATGCCGTTGAGCATTGATGTGTCCTTTTTTACATAGTATATCTCTGTGACCTGTGTTGTAGAGTGTCCGAGCAGGTCGGCTACTTGCTTTACGGTGAGTGCTTTTACGGTTCCATCGGGTTGCTTCACTCCGTTGACGAGGTTGGTGGCGAATGTGTGTCGTAAGCTATGAAGCCCTTTACTCTCTATACCCGCGCCTTCCAGCAGTCTATGGTATCTGCGTCTGAACACATCAGGTTTAGTGTAGTCGCCTTTTTCATCACATATTAGCGGACTATCTTCGCCAAAGTAGTATTCTTGTCGTAGCTCTTGTATCATTTTTATTGCGGTATCATTTAGTGGTATATCTCTTTTGCTTGTATTGCTTTTTAGCTTACCTACCTTGACCTCCGTAGAGCTGTCAGAACGCTCTACACCGTCTCTTTTGTTTACGACCTTCACTCCCCTCTGCACGTGCAGAACTCGTCTCTCAAGGTCTATATCGCTGTTCAGAACGCCTAACATCTCGCCTGCTCGCAATCCTGTGTTAAGCATAAGGATATACGCTCCTGCTTGGCGGTAGGGTTTCTTGCCTGTTTTGTACTGTTTATTTGCTTCTGTCTTTAATCTTTTAATTTCCTCTGCCGTGAATACTGTCACGGTTTCGTTTGTTGGTAGGTCTTCCTTTTCTTGAATCGCGTAGAAATTGCTTTTCTTAATCATCGGTGCAGCATTCATTGGGTTTCTCGTAATCAGCTCCTCTTGAGTCAGATGTTTAAAGTAATCTCCGAGGATAATGTGTACCTTTTTCACCGTCGTATAAGCATAGCCCTCATTCATCCAATGATTGAGGACTTTTTTGATGTCGGCTGCCGTAATGTTGCCGACGATTTTGTTGCCTATCAAGGGGTATATTTGGTTCTCTGCGGTGCATTCGTATCTGTCGTAGGTCGTTCTCTCAACAGATGGGAACTTGAACACTCGAAGCCAATTTGTCATACTCTCTTTGAGGGTTTTGTTAGCTTCTACCGAGGCTTCAATCTCATTGTTGAAGTTTTCGATATAAGCGGTCATTTTCTTGTTGACCGCTTGTTTAGTCGTCCCAGAGAAGCTCTTTCTTTTTCTCTCTCCGCTCTCGTCCATATACCATACTGTACCTCCCCAGCGACCGTCTGTTCGTTTGAAGGCATTTCCGTTTGTTAATAGTTTTTTCGTTGCCATAGTTTTCTCCTTTCTTTTACTAACAACAATACCACAAAGATTCGTATATATCCAGCGGTATCGTTGAGAATTATCAATTTGTTATCAATTACGAGTAATAAGAAAAAGGCGCCAAGGGTAGACATTACCTATCCCTTGATACGCCTTTTGTTTTGAGGTATTTGTGCCCGAAATTTCGTCAATCTGGCGCCAGCAGACACCTTTTGTTTGTGTTGTGACCTATACATGCTTTTAATTGAAAGTCCTTGAAACACCTCGTCTTTTGCCTCTCGCTCGGCGTTGCCGTGCGATGTGTTACGCCGTGAATGAGACACGGCTTTATCCTGCTATAATATAAACCGTAGGTATTTTGCCGTTAAAATTGCATAATAGGTGAATATCTATGCAGAAAGCACTGACCTTCTATTCTCCGTGAAAACATAGTTTTTCTGCAAG
>SVUA01000016.1 GCA_015063485.1 Oscillospiraceae bacterium
ACCCGCGTCACCGCGCGCCCGACCAATAAATTTTCCGCTTCGGCTACGCCTTCGCTTCAAATTTATTGGTCGTATAAGTTGTAAACCATGTGCCTTCACAATTTGTAAACCATGTTTCTCTTGACATGATAGCCTCCCCTACAAATACCATATATTCTATCACCGTAGGGGAGGATATTATCCTCCCGCAAAACAAACGTCAAAATCCAAACGAAACGTGCTGTCGAAGACGTCAGCCCCTACAGAGTTTATTCGTCGATATTTCGTTCAATTTTGCATTTTGCACTTTGCATTTTGCATTTTGCATTTATCAAACTCCCCGATAAACCGCAATTTATCTAAATTTCACGCCAAGGATATTTGTTCAAAAATATTGACAAAATTGCGGATTTCATGTATAATATGAGAGTAATTCTCAATTTGGAGCAAAAAATGGCAGAATATATAACCGAACAAAAAAAGACGTTGCTTGGATTTTTAAGGCAACACAGTGAACGCTCGTTTACTGTTGAGGAATTGACCGAGGGCATAAAAAAGATGAAGCAGGGAATCGGACGTGCGCCGGGAAAGAGCACGGTGTATAGGCTAATGACCCGATTCGTCGAGGAAGGTACGGTCAAGAGATTCGTGAGAGGACATAGCCGCAGATTCGTGTATCAGATAGTTTCTTGTGAGCATTCTGACCTTCATTTACACATGAAATGCATGAAATGCGGAAAGCTTTTACATCTTGACGAGGGCTTGTCAGACGAGCTTATGAAAAAGGTCAAAAAGCTTTCTAACTTCTCGGTAAACGAGAGCGAGACGGTGCTTTTCGGCAAGTGCGCCGAGTGCGTCTCGGAAGATTAAGCTTATGAAAAAAACAAGAATAAATAAATTCGCCGCATTTTTTTGCGCGTTCGTTTTGCTATTCTCCTTTTCCGCGTGTGCCTCCGTCAACTCGGACGGCGGAGATATCAGTATAGTGTGTACGGCATTTCCTCAATACGATTGGTTAAGAAATATCTTAGGGGATATGGAGGGGTATTCAATAACTCTTCTTGTGGATAACGGAAGCGACCTTCACAGCTATCAGCCTACTGTCGCGGACAGGGCAGAGATAGCCGAATGTGATATTCTCGTTACTATCGGCGGAGAATCGGACGCTTGGGCGGAAAAGATGGTCGGCGATTCCAAAAAAACGCGTCTTGTACGCCTTTTCGACGTTCCGAACATAACTCTTCGCGAGGTGTCAGAGGAGGGCGTTATGTCTGAACATATACACGAGGACAGTCACGAAGAGCATGATCACGAACACGAGCATGATCACGAACACGAGCATGACCACGGAGCGTACGACGAGCATATATGGCTATCGCTCAAAAACGCAAAAGCTTGTGTGGAATATTTTAAAGATATCTTGACAGAGCTTTCTCCCGACGATATGCAGACGCTCTCCAAAAATGCCGACGAATATATATCGAAAATAGTTGCGCTTGAGAGCGAATACGAGGCCCTGACGCATAGTAAAGAGCCAAAAAGACTGATATTTGCGGACAGATTTCCGTTTGCTTATCTTACGGCAGACCTCGAAATAGAGTATTGCGCCGCATTTTCGGGCTGCAGTACCGAAAATAACGCCGATTTCAGCACCATTACTCGCCTTGCGGAGCGTATGCTTGAATGGAAAACGATATATCTTTTCGTTACCGAAACTTCAAACGGACGTTTGGCAAACGGTATAATTGCCGCCGCAAAAGCCGACGGAGCAGAGATTCTCACACTTGATTCGATGCAATCGCTGACTCGCGCGCGAATGACCGCGGGAGAGGATTATTTGTCCATAATGCGCTCAAATCTCGGTGTTTTACGAAAGGCTCTTTCATAAATTTAAAAAGAAAGGCATTTTTTATATGTCACAGATAATTTGCCGCGACGTCAGTATCGGATACGACGGACATGCGGTCAGTAAAAACATAAATTTTTCGGTAGACGAGGGCGATTACCTTTGTATCGTCGGAGAGAACGGCTCGGGCAAGACAACACTTATGAAAACCTTGCTCGGACTCAAATCCTCCTTTGATGGAGAGATAGCCTTCTCGGAGGGAATAACCCGCTCGGACATCGGATATCTGCCTCAGCAGACAGAGGCTCAAAAGGATTTTCCCGCGTCGGTCGAGGAGGTCGTGCTATCTGGCTTTTCGGGCAAGAGAGGACTACACCTCTTTTATAGCCGAGGAGAGAAGAGGATAGCCGAGGGAAATATGAAGCAGATGGGCGTTTTTGAGCTTGTTCACCGCCCGTATTCCGCTCTGTCGGGAGGACAAAAGCAGAGAGTCCTGCTTGCGCGCGCGCTTTGCGCAACGGACAAGCTTCTTATACTTGACGAGCCTGCGGCAAGTCTTGACCCCAAAGCCTCCGAGGAGCTTTATCAAATGATATATCATTTGAACCGCGACCACAAAATAACGGTCTTGATGGTCACGCACGATATAGATGCGGTAGTTAAATACTCAACCAAGGTCTTGCACATGGGAAGCGAATGTAAGATATTTGACTCGGTTAAGGCTTACAAGGATTCCGAGTGCTTCCCAAAGCATATGCGGGAGGTGAGCGAATGAACAACGTTATAAACGCCCTCACAACCTATTTTTCGTATCCTTTCGTATGGTACGTTCTTATCGTCGGAACACTTATCTCACTTTGCGCTTCACTCTTTGGTGTGGTGCTTGTGCTTAAAAGATTTTCGTTTATAGGCGACGGGCTTTCACATATCGCCTTTGGGGCGATGGCAATAGCCGCCGTCGTCGGACTTACCGATAATATGCTTATCGTTTTGCCCGTGACCGTTCTTGCGGCTATACTTCTTTTGCGTGTTGGAAACAATACGAAGATAAAGGGAGACGCCGCGATAGCTATGGTGTCGGTTGGCGCGCTTGCGATAGGATATCTTTTGCTCAGCGTATTTTCGTCATCGGCAAACGTCTCGGGCGACGTTTGCGGAACGCTTTTCGGCTCTTATACGATACTTACGCTTACGCCGTTTGAGGTGGGCGGTTGCTTGTTGTTGTCGGTTGCCGTCGTCGCATTGTTTGTGGTTTTTTACCGAAAGATATTCGCGGTGACCTTTGACGAGGATTTTGCTCGCGCAACGGGGGTAAAAGCTTCTGTGTACAATCTTTTTATTGCGGTCATAATCGCGGTGATAATAGTTCTCGCGATGAAGCTCGTCGGCTCGCTCCTCATTTCCGCGCTCGTTATTTTTCCCGCGCTTTCGGCTATGAGAGTGTGCAAACGCTTTAAAAGCGTAGTTATCTGCTCGGCGGCAGTGGCGGTAAGCTGTGCCGTTGTAGGAATACTCGTGTCTGTCGTTTGGTCGACTCCCGTAGGGCCTACCGTCGTCGGAATAGATATTCTCGCGTTCCTCGGATTTTTCGTAGCAGGGAAAATATTTTCGCACGTAGGATAGGACGCGTTCGACCCTTTCTTGAAAGAAAAGGGTCGAGCCCCAAAGAACTTTCCTAAAACATATGAGGCGATAAAACGCCTCAAAAAATAAACGCAAAAGCGCGAAAAATGTCGTATCGCGCGTTATATAGTAATAAATTTATAAAAAAATAAATAAATTTAAAATATGAAAACGGAGGAAACAAAAATGGAAAAGTATTGTGTTTTGTACAACCCTTATGCCGCGAGCGGAACGGGTAAAGCTTCTGCGGAAAAATTGACTTCTATCATGCCGGACGACAAGCTCGATTTTGTGGATATGACCGAGATCGGAGATTACGCTTCGTTCTTTTCTTCCATTGGAGCTGATATGAAGCTTGTGATATCGGGCGGAGACGGTACGCTCAACCGTTTTATCAACGATACCGAGAATATCGATATTCCGTGCAGCGTATATTATTTTGCAACGGGAACTGGTAACGATTTCCTTAACGATATCGGCGGAAGCAAGGGAGATAAGCCCTTCTGTATCGACCGCTATATAAAGGATCTTCCCACTGTTACAGTAAAGGGAAAGACCTATCGCTTTATCAACGGCGTGGGATACGGCATCGACGGATATTGCTGTGAGGTCGGAGATCAGATGCGCGAGACC
Source organism: Oscillospiraceae bacterium (assembly GCA_015063485.1). Lineage (GTDB taxonomy): Bacteria > Bacillota > Clostridia > Oscillospirales > CAG-272 > HGM12713. Next base: position 4,082 of record SVUA01000016.1, read on the forward strand.
TCCGATAAGCCCGTGAATTATACGAGTATCGCGATAAAGGGTCTTTTGTTCCATTACAAGCCCACCAACGCGACCGTTATCGTTGACGGTAAGGAATATTCGTATAAAAAGGTCTGGATAGCTCCCACTATGAAGGGTCGTTTCTACGGCGGAGGTATGATGCCTACGCCCAAGCAAGATCGTCTGGACGCAGAGCGTAAGCTTTCTCTTATGGTATTTCACGGTTCTGGAAAGATACATACGCTTATGGTGTTCCCGTCGCTCTTTAAAGGGGAACACGTAAATCATGAGAAAATAGTTGCCGTTCTTGAGGGTAAGGAGATCACCGTTAAGTTCGATCAGCCTACCGCACTTCAGATAGACGGCGAGACAATACTTGGCGTGACCGAATATACCGCGCGTATTTAAGACGTGCGATAGGTAATTTATTTGCAGGCCTTGTATTTATAATAAAAATATGATATAATGATAATAACGATTTTCTGTAAATAGGATATATTCTGAAAAATATTATGAAAATGAAAAAATTCACTCTTTCAACAACGCAGATCATATTGCTGAGCTTTCTCTTGACGATACTCATAGGAAGCTTACTTTTGGCGTTGCCGATAAGTTCGCGGAGCGGGAAAGCTGTGCCGTATCTCGATGCGCTCTTTACGGCGACTACCTCGACCTGTGTAACGGGACTCGTTACGCTTCCAACGGTATCTGCTTGGAGCGTGTTCGGACAGATCGTTATACTGTTTCTCATACAGATCGGCGGTCTCGGCATAGTTACGATAATGTCGGGGGTGATGCTCCTTCTAAACAGAAAAATGGGTATTGGAGATAGATTGCTTATTCAGGACGCTTTTAACCTCAATACCATGTCGGGACTTGCGAAATTTGTTAAGAACGTGCTGTTCGGCACATTGCTAATCGAAGGGTGCGGCGCGGTTCTGTATATGTTCGTATTCGTTCCTGAATTTGGAGCGAAGGGTATATGGATATCGGTCTTCAATTCTGTTTCCGCTTTCTGTAACGCCGGTATTGACATTATCGCTGAAAACAGTCTTTCCAATTATGCTACTGATCCGCTGATCAATATTGTCACATCTGCGCTGATCATTCTCGGTGGGCTTGGATATATCGTATGGTGGGACGTATTGCGAGTAGTGAAAAGTCGTTCGCCAAAGAACCGAAGGATATTCAGACATCTTACCTTGCATAGTAAGATCGCCATAACTGTCACGGCTGGGCTTATCCTTGCGGGAACGGTATTTATCTTTATTTTTGAATATTCGAATCCCTTAACGATCGGAGACATGTCTTTGTTTGACAAGATACAAGTTTCTTTCTTTCAGTCGGTAACTACGAGAACGGCAGGCTTTGCTTCAATTCCTCAAGAGAATTTAACTAATGCTTCCGCGGCGGTATCGATAATTTTGATGCTGATCGGTGGTTCACCCGTGGGAACGGCGGGCGGTATGAAAACAGTTACTATTGCGGTTTTGCTTTGCTCGGCATTCTCTACGATCAGAAATAAGAACTGCGCAACGCTATTCGGACGCCGAATTCCCGAGAACACGTTAAAAAAGGCAGTTGCTGTGACCGTAACCTTTTTTATTATCTGTATGACATCTGCCGTACTTTTGATGACAGCGACCGATGCGTCTGCGCTTGACGCAGTATATGAAGCAGTCAGCGCAACGGCAACAGTAGGTCTTTCGAGAAATCTGACGGGAACTCTCAACACATTTGGAAAGCTTATTCTTATCGTAACTATGTATTTCGGAAGAGTAGGACCAATTTCCTTGGCGGTCGCTCTTGGCAGCAAAAATGAAAGTCAGAATGTGATATCCGAGCCAACGGAAGAGATCAGTATAGGATAAAGGAGAAGATCATGAAAGCAAAGAAAACATACGCAGTATTTGGACTTGGAAGATATGGTACAGCCGTAGCAAAAGAACTTGTTGAGAATGGTTCTGAAGTCATTGCAGTAGATACCGACCAAAAGATCGTGAACGATATGGCGGCATATCTGCCTGTATGTAAGTGCGCCGACGTGACCGACGCAGAAGTCATTTCACGTCTTGGCATAGGTAATATTGACACGGTGATAGTTTGTATGGCTAGCAATCTTGAAGCGAGTGTTATGGCGGTAACGCTATGCAAAGAAGCAGGCGTTAAGAACGTTATAGCAAAGTGCGCCAACGAGATGCATCAAAAAATATTGCTGCGTGTAGGAGCGGATCAAGTCGTTTTTCCTGAAAACGAATCGGGTGTTCGCCTTGCCAAAAACTTATTAAGCTCCGGCTTTATCGATATGATCTCTTTGTCAAAGGACGTATCTATGGTTGAGATCGATGTAAGAGACGAATGGATCGGAAAAGATCTCATTGAACTGGATCTCCGAAAAAAATACGGTTTTAACATTGTCGCTATAAAGAACGGAGATCACGTCAACGTAAATATCAGTCCCGAACAGGCGTTAGAAAAAGATACCACGCTCATCGTTATTGCCAATACGGCAAAGCTTGCAAAATTGAAATGATAATTTCTATATAAATTAAGCCAAAGCCCCCGTTCTTTCGTGAACGGGGGCTTTGGCTTATGTTGAGAAAATTAATATAACTTAATTTTCCTTAACCTTATCTTTAGTTATAAACTTGATAACGAAGAGAGTAGCGATCGTAAGAACGATACCGAGCGGCAAGCAGATAAAGATATTCTGAACAAGACCTGAGATAAGGAACATTACGAACGAGATAGCCGCAACCGTTATTGCATACGGCATCTGCGTGGAAACGTGATTGAGGTGGTTGCACTGACCGCCCGCACTCGACATGATGGTCGTGTCGGAGATAGGAGAGCAGTGGTCACCGCAAACAGCACCTGCAAGGCACGCTGACATACCGATGATAAGAAGCTCTGTTCCGGGAGCGAAGATAGCGGTAACGATCGGGATAAGGATTCCGAAAGTACCCCAAGACGTACCTGTTGCGAATGCGAGAACGCAAGCAACGAGGAAGATGATAGCGGGGAGGAATGCGCCAAGCGCTGCAGCCTGTCCGCTCATAAGATCGCCGACGAAGTACTTTGCTCCGAGCGCGGAGGTCATGTTCTTGAGTGCCGTTGCAAAGGTGAGAATGAGGATAGCGGGAACCATTGCGATAAAGCCCTGAGGTACGCACTCCATCGATTCCTTAAAGGAGATAAGACCGCGGCAGAGCATATAAATAACGATAAGAACGAGAGCAACAAGGCCGCCCCAAGGAAGACCTACTGTTGCGTCAGTGTTTGCGAATGCGTCGATAAAGTTTGCTCCGTCAAGGATTCCGCCGTTGTAGATAAGACCGAATACGCAGGTCACGATAAGGATAACAACGGGGATTATGAGGTCGATGATCTTACCCTTAGAGGAGGGAACGACCTCTGCGGATTCATTCTTTTCTCCGCTGGTGTAAAGGTCGCCGTTAAGGAGCGCGTTCTGCTCGTGAAGCTTCATAGGACCGTAGTCAAACTTCATGAGCGCGATAGCAACTACGAAAACGAGTGTGAGTATCGAGTAGAAGTTATAGGGAATAGCCTTGATAAAGAGTGAAAGTCCCTCGCCCTCTTCAGCATAACTTGCAACTGCTGCTGCCCAGCTCGAGATAGGAGCTATCATACAAATGGGAGCAGCTGTAGCGTCGATTATGTACGCAAGCTTTGCGCGGGAGATCTTCTTGCTGTCGGTAACGGGGAGCATTACGGATCCGACCGTCAGACAGTTAAAGTAGTCGTCAACGAAGATAAGCACACCGAGAATAAAGGTAGCTATCATTGCGCCCGCACGTGTCTTGATGTGGGTCTTTGCCCAGTTGCCGAATGCCGCAGAGCCGCCCGCCTTGTTGATAAGCGCGACTATGATGCCGAGCTCAACGAGGAATACGAAGATTCCCGCGGTATCGGATACTGCCGCGATAAGACCGTCACTGATAACGGCGTCAAGCGTACCTGTGGGAGAGAATTTCGAGTAAAGAAGCGCGCCCGAAAGAATACCGATAAAGAGGGAGCTGTAAACTTCTTTGGTGATGAGAGCGAGTCCGATAGCTATAACGGGAGGTAAGAGTGCCCAGAGAGAGCCCATTACACTGCCTTCGCCGCCACAGGTCTCACAATCTGCAGAGCCTGAACAATCAGGACAGGTGATAAGCGCATTCGCACCGTCGGTAACGCCTGCAACTACGAGCAGGGCGATAATTACGACTACGGCAACGAGAAGCGTTATTTTTTTAGCTGTTGTCATAAAGTCCTCCAAAATATAAAATAATATACATAAATATTATCATATTTTGTAGGATTATGCAAGTAAAAAGAAAAATAACGAAATATTTTTGGAGATTTCGGTAAATACGGAAATATTTTCGGAGTTTTTCCGATGAATACTCGTATGTTAAATGATTAATGCTTGATATTTATACAAATTGCGGTTTATAGGGGAGATTGATAAATGCAAAAAGCAAAGTGCAAAATGCAAAATAAAACGAAATGGCGATATACAAACCATAATATTTAATCTAACCTTGTAGGGACAGGCGTCCTCGACTGTCCGCAAACGAGGAAATTTGATATTCTTCACGGAGAAGAATAAACCTTTATTATAATATTTAATCAATTTTATAAATTCAATGCGTTTGTAACGGACAGTCGAGGACGCCTGTCCCTACAAGGTTTGTGTTAACCGTTTCATTCGTGCATAGCCATTTCGTCAAATCAACCCCACCGATAAATCAAAATTTGAAGCAGACAAATTGCGGTTTGTCGGGGGAGATCGTTACATACCGACAAATCAAAATTTATCTGCTTATTTTTTTGATCCTTTTTTTATTATTTCCTCTTTTTAACCCTGCGTATCCGCCAAAGACTGAAGCGGCGACGATGGCAACGCGCAAGAGTATCGAAACCGGAAATTTAAACGCGGCTTCCGACTTTGCTCCAAGGAAAAGTGAACATATAATAAAGAAAAGCATCATTAAGATACCCGAAAGAGTACCGCAAAAAAGCGCGGAGGAACGATTCCTTTTAACTGCCGCGAATCCGCAAACAAGACTCGACAGATAAAGTGAAATGAGAGCCACGGTATCTACGAATGTGTTTGGGTCCCCCGATGAATAACAGATAAACGCTCCTGCCGTCATTAAAACGAAAGCGGATGCGATACCTATCGCCATTCCGAACAAGGCGCTTTTTAGCGTATGCAAAAAACCGCTGTTTGCCGTTGGATCGGTACTGCTTTGACGTTGCTTCCTTTTCTTTTGTACATTTTTATTGATCTTTGTTGTGTTCATAAATATGCCCGTGCCTTTCTTTCGGTTTATTTCTTGACTTTTTGTTATATTTATAATGAAAAATAGGAATGAATATGAATATTCATATAAAATTAACAATAATTTTTTTCAAATTTTTTCAAACCTATTGAAAAGTGGTTGACAATGTGATAAAATTATTATAATGGGGTAGAAAGTGGATTTTTTCAAGAACACTTTGCAAGACCAATTATTTATTACAAACGGAGGCAGATTTATGGCAAAAATTGACGAAAGATCGTATGGCTCGTCGAAGGCGAAGCTCGAATCGATATTCGATGCGGGAACGTTCGTTGAACTCGGCGCGTATACGAAGCGTTCCGACGCAAAGAGCGATTTTGAGAGCGTTGTTTGCGGTTACGGTGCGGTCGCGGGAGCACTTGCGTTTGCATTTGTTCAGGATAGCGGACGAACCAAGGGAGCGTTTGGAGAAAGACACGCGAAGAAGATCGCGGATATGTACGCTTTGGCGGTAAAGAACGGCGCGCCTGTTATCGCGGTGTTCGATAGCGCGGGAGCTGTTGTATTCGACGGAGCAAGCGCTCTTGCGGCGTACGGAAAACTTATGAAAACGGTATCCGATGCGTCTGGGATCATTCCGCAGATAGCGGTAATAGGCGGAGTTTGCGGAGGCTCTTCCGCGGTCGTAGCGTCTATGTTCGATGTGGTCGTTACGATAAAAGATAAGTCAGAGTTTTACGTAAATGCGCCCTTCACCATAGGAGAGGAAGCAGGTAAGCCCGATTTTGCGGCGGCACAGGGACTTTCCGCTTACAACGCAAAGGATGAGGCAGATGCGTTCGCATTCGCTCGTTCTCTTATCGAGGTACTTCCTCAAAATAATTCCGACAGTGTGTACGTTGACACTGCGGATAGCTTGAACCGCACTATCGCGTTCGATCCTGCCTCTTACGAGGCAGAGGAGCTTTGCAAGATCCTTGCCGATGACGGACGATTTGCGAGAGTTTATAAGGATTATACAGATAACGCTTGCCTTGGATTTGCTTCTATGGGCACAGCGGCTTGCGGTATCGTTGCGCTCAAGGGTACGCTTGATATCAAAGCGGCACGCGCCGCAGCAAAACTCGTATCTACGTGCGATGCGTTCGGAATGCCCGTAGTTACGCTCGTTGACAGCGAGGGACTTGACGTTTCTATGACCGCTGAAAGCGCGGCTTACGCGTCAGAACTTGCAAGACTTGCGTACGCATATACCTCCTCGGATAACGCGAAGATCACTGCGGTCATAGGCAAGGCTTACGGTGCTTCGTTTACTCTCATGGGTTCGAAGTCTGTCGGCGCAGACCTTGCGTACGCGCTTGAGGACGCTTGTATAAGCGTACTTTCACCCGAGGCGTCCGTTGCTTTCGTGTGGAACGCAAAGGTCGGTGAGCAGAGCCGTGAGGAGCTTGAGGCAGAATGGAAAGAGAAGTGCGCGTCGGCGGCTGAAGCGGCAGATGCGGGTGAGATAGATGACGTAATTGAAGCATCCGAGCTTCGCAAGAGAATATGCGCGGGACTGCAGATGCTTGCTTCAAAGGCTGAAGGAACACCCTCTCGCCGTCACGCTAATATGCCCCTGTGATAACGGAGGTAAAATATGCTTTTAAACACGTATGCGTTAGCGCTTAGCTCCGAAACGATAACGATGATGTGGCAGACTCCCTTGCTTGGAATGGGAATGATATTTGCCGTATTGTCTACCCTTTGGGGAATACTTGCGCTTATGAAATTTATCATGGTCGGAAAGTCGCCAAAGGCAAAGAATGAAGAAAAGCCTTCCGCTATTGCCGAGGTCATTGAGGAGAGCGTTGCGGTCACGGACGATGCGCCCGAAGCTTTCAATGAGACCGATGACGGCGAGCTTGTAGCCATTATCGCGGCGGCAGTCGCGGCTTATCGCGAAAGCGAGGGACTCGGTGAGGAATACACGGGCGGATTCCGCGTTGTATCCTTCAGACGAGCAAACAGCGGGCGCGCTTGGAACGCAAATAAATAAAAAATTACTAACGAAAGGTCAAGGTATTTATAATGAAGACATATAACATCACAGTAAACGGCGTTACCTACGTAGTTGACGTAGAGGAGGTGGGTGCTGTCGCATCCGCTCCCGCAGCAGCTCCCGCTCCCGCAGCAGCCCCCGCAGCACCCAAGACTGCACCCGCAGCAGCTCCTAAAGCAGCACCCAAGGCGGCAGGCAAGGCAGGCGCTACCGCGATAAAAGCTCCTATGCCCGGTAATATTATGAAGGTCAACGTCAAGGTTGGCGATTCTGTAAAGAGAGGCGACGTTCTTGTAGTTCTTGAGGCTATGAAGATGGAAAATGACGTTTGCGCTCCTTCCGATGGCGTAGTTGCATCTGTTGAGGTAAATCAGGGCGCTACCGTCGAGACCGACGCGGTTCTCGTAACTCTTAACTGATTTCCTGAAAAGTCACAAAAAAGTGAATTTAACGAAAGGAAAACAGTTGTATGCTTGAAACAGTAAAGAATTTTTTGAGCACTACCGGTATAGCGCGGCTGTTTGAAAATACGGATTGGTGGCAGACGGCGATAATGTTCGTAATAGCCTTCGTACTCGTATATCTTGCGATCGTCAAGAAGTTTGAGCCGTTGTTGCTTTTGCCTATCGCTATCGGTATGCTTTTAACAAACCTCCCCGGTGCGGGAATGTTCCATCTGGATCTTTTTATTCCCGCGCAGGAAGCCGTTGACGCGCTTGAGGCGGCGTATGCCGACGGAATATTGACATTGGCAGAGCATGCCGAGCTGTTGAAATTCAACATAGACGTGTCTTGTGTCAATATGATCGGCGAAAGTATTGAGTTTACCGAGGAATCTTATAAGATAATGATGGATTCGCTTACATCTGTAAATTACGGCAAGGTCCTTCACGACGGCGGACTTCTTGACCTGCTTTACCTCGGAGTTAAGCTCGGTATCTATCCTTGCTTGATATTTATAGGAATCGGTGCTATGACCGACTTCTCCCCCCTTATTTCTAATCCTAAGAGCTTGCTTATCGGTGCGGGCGCGCAGCTTGGCGTATTCGTAGCGTTTGCGGGCGCGCTTCTTCTCGGCTTTACTCCCGAGCAGGCGGCGTCTATCGGTATTATCGGAGGAGCTGACGGCCCTACGGCAATTCTTGTAGCAAAGACCCTCGCTCCCGTGCTTCTCGGAGCTATCGCTATCGCTGCGTATAGCTACATGGCGCTCATACCCATGATACAGCCCCCGTTCATGAAGCTGCTTACGACAAAGAAGGAGCGTCAGATAAAGATGACCTCTTTGCGCGTCGTTTCCAAGACCGAGAAGATAATCTTCCCGATAATCGTAACCTTTGTAGTCGGTCTTATAGTTCCCGACGCAGTTCCGCTTGTCGGTTGCCTTATGTTCGGTAACCTTCTCAATGTTTGCGGAGTTACCGACAGACTGTCAAAGACCGCGCAGAATGAGCTTATGAATATAGTAACCATATTCCTTGGGATCACCGTCGGAGCGACGGCAAGTGCCGCGAACTTCTTGCGCAAGGAGACCTTGTTTATTATCGCTCTCGGACTCGTTGCGTTCTGTATATCGACTTGCGGAGGTCTTATCACCGCAAAGATAATGAACTGGCTCTCGGGCGGAAAGATAAATCCCCTTATCGGTTCTGCGGGCGTTTCCGCCGTTCCTATGGCGGCTCGCGTTTCACAGAAGGTAGGACAGGCAGAAGACCCCTCAAACTTTCTTCTCATGCACGCAATGGGACCGAACGTTGCGGGAGTTATCGGCTCGGCAGTCGCGGCAGGCGTATTCCTGTCAATGTTTGCTTAATTAAAATGGAGGTCATATAAATGGCACAGGTTAAAATAACAGAAACCGTTCTCCGCGATTCGCATCAGTCTCTTATCGCGACGAGAATGACAACGGAAGAAATGATTCCGATACTTGATAAGCTTGATAAGATCGGCTACCACTCACTCGAGGCTTGGGGCGGCGCGACCTTTGACTCTTGTCTTCGTTTTCTTAACGAAGACCCGTGGGACAGACTTCGCACTATCCGTGAGCACGTAAAGAATACCAAGCTCCAGATGCTTTTCCGCGGACAGAATATTCTCGGTTACCGCCATTATTCCGACGATGTCGTTGAGTATTTCGTTCAGAAATCTATCGCTAACGGTATTGATATTTTGAGAATTTTCGATGCGCTCAACGATCCTCGTAACCTTGAGACCGCTATAAAGGCGACCATCAAGGAGCAGGGACACGTTCAGGCGGCTATCTGCTACACGACAGACCCCGAAAACAAGATATATACTACCGAATATTTCACAAATTACGCAAAGACTCTTGAGGATATGGGCGCGAATTCCATCTGTATCAAGGATATGTCGGGACTTCTCAAGCCTTACGACGCGTATGAGCTCGTAAGCGCTCTCAAGGAGACCGTAAAGATACCGATACAGCTTCATACTCACTACACCTCGGGTCTTGCTTCAATGACACTTCTCAAGGCAATTGAAGCGGGCGTTGACGTGGTTGATACCGCTATTTCTCCCATGGCTATGGGTACGTCACAGCCTCCTACGGAGTCGCTCGTCGCAACCCTTGCGGGTACGCAGTACGATACGGGTATCGACCTTGGAGCTCTCGATGAGATAACCAAGTACTTTACTCCTATCCGTGAGAAGTATCTTGCAAGCGGTCAGCTCGACCCCAAAATGCTCAAGGTCGACGTAAACGCGCTTATCTACCAAGTTCCCGGCGGTATGCTTTCTAACCTTGTTTCACAGCTTAAGCAGGCAGGCAAGTCGGATAAGCTTATCGACGTTCTTGAGGAAGTTCCGCGCGTAAGAGCCGATTCGGGCTTTGCTCCTCTCGTTACTCCTTCGTCGCAGATAGTCGGAACGCAGGCTGTGTTCAACGTTATTGGCGGAGAGAGATATAAGATGGTAACAAAGGAATTTAAGGGACTCGTTGAAGGTCAGTACGGTAAAACTCCCGTTGAGATAAGCGATGAGTTTGCAAAGAAGATAATCGGCGACACCGAGCGTATTACCTGCCGTCCCGCAGATAAGATAGCTCCCGAGCTTGATACTCTCCGCGAGAAGATAAAGCCTTATCTCGAGCAGGACGAGGACGTTCTTTCCTACGCTCTCTTCGAGCAGGTGGCTCTTAAGTTCTTCGAGTATAGAAAAGCTAAAAAATACGGCATAGACGCAGACCACGCCGACGCCGCTCTCGGTATCCACAACGCTTAATGGGACGCCAAAGGACGCGTTCGAGAACTTTCTTGAAAGAAAGTTCTCGAGCTCTCAAAGAACTTCTTTGAAGAAGGTTTTAAGTGAACCAATTTAATTAAAACGAAAAAACGGACTAAGTCAAACGACTTAGTCCGTTTTGTGCTGTATCTTTAATTAAAGAACTAAATTAAGTATCATAAATATCACGGGGATAGAGAGACAAGACAACAGGTGTGAAACGAGAGCCATTCCCGAAGCGACCGTCGTGTCCTTGCCGTATGCACTTGGTATAACGATCGTGTTAAGACCCAAGGGCATCGCTACCGAGCAAACAGTGCAAACTACAAACGCATACCATTCATTTGCCGCAAAGAGCGGGGGAATAAGCGCGAATATGCCGATAAAGAGGAGAGGGAAGGCTATAAGTCTGAAGAAGCAGATAGCGTAAACGCCAAGATTCGTGAAAGCTTTTTTCAGGTCTATCTTTGCAACTGTCATACCCGTAAGTATCATTGCGATAGGTGACATACAGCTTCCTGCAACGCCGATAACTCCGCCCGAGCCGTCAGCGCTTATTATCCAAGAGGGAAGTGCGAGGTTTAAAGGCGCACTTATAAGTCCGATCACCATACCGATTATCATGCATATGAACATAGGATTCAAGAAATTCTTGAGCTTTTCCTTAACGCTTTTTTTGCTTCCGTCCGAAATGAGAAGCGAGGGAACGCCCCACAGATATATCATTATCCAAAGCGGAAGTGTGAAGATGAGGTATTCGAGGAAAACGTCGGGGAAAAGCGCACTTACTATTGCGTTACCCATGAATCCAAAATTTGAAAAGGACATTCCGTATGTATAGATATTTTTCGTATAAGTGTCCTTTGCGCAAAGGTGAGAGACTAGGATAGAGAGGGGAATAGTTATGACCATTACGATGAAGCTCAAGGCGAAGAGTTTTCCTGCCGAGCTTAATTTATTTATCGTAAAGTTATTTATAAAAGTTCCCATAACGAGAGCGGGAATGAAAAGATTGTTTTCAAGCTTTGCGAGAACTCCTGCGGAGTTGTCGGGAACGACCTTTAATTTTGAGAGGATATATCCCAAAACGATAAACGCGAACAAAAATGCCATTTGAGTGAGGGTTGGTAAAAAGACTGACATAGTAAAAACCTTTCATTATTAATTGTTTATATTCCAAATATAGATTATATCACTTTTTTCAAAAAAGTCAATAGTTCAAATAAAGTTCAAATAAAAATGATTAAAATTCAAACAAATTGGGGTTTATCGCTGAGTTTAACAAACATGGTAGGGCGGGGGCTTGCTCCCGCCGAAATAAACATATTAAACCGAACATAACGGCGGGAGATAACCCCCCGCCCTACAACGAATACGCGTAGGTGCGAACACATCTCCCCGACAAATCAAAATTTGAAACATGGAAACGGCGTTTTTGTCCTGAAATTTCGTTAAAAAAATGTCTATCACAAACAATGTCGAATTGCAATTTTTTAAAAGTGACTTGCAAAAAGTGCTTTAACAAGCTAAAATACAAGGAGTTTTGAGGCTCGAATTTTCAATTTAAAGGAAAATATGTGAAAAATGAATGAAAGACACTCTTCAAAAAGTTGCAAAATGTGCAATATTTTTATCATTTTTTTGTTGACAAGATATATGACTTGTGATATAATAATGCGTATAGTGCAAGTCGTATTTCGACAATAATTTTTTATTTTAAGGAAGGTATATATATGAGCTTCAAAAATCAGTATCTTAACGAGCTTATGGAGCGTGTCGTTAAGAGAAATCCCAACGAACCCGAATTTCACCAGACTGTAAAAGAGGTCCTTGAGTCCATCGAGCCCGTTATCGAAGCGCGCCCAGATTATATCACGAGCGGCGTTATTGAGAGAATGGTAGAGCCCGAAAGGATCATCAAATTCCGCGTTCCGTGGGTAGATGACAACGGCAACGTTCAGGTAAACCGCGGCTTCCGTATTCAGTTCAACAGCGCGATAGGTCCGTACAAGGGCGGTCTTCGCTTCCACCCCTCTGTAAACGAGAGCATCATCAAGTTCCTTGGCTTTGAGCAGACATTTAAGAACTCACTGACCTCGCTTCCCATGGGCGGCGGTAAGGGCGGCTCTGACTTTGATCCTCAGGGCAAGAGCGACGCAGAGGTAATGCGCTTCTGCCAGAGCTTTATGACCGAGCTTCAGAAATATATCGGCGCGGATACCGACGTTCCCGCAGGTGACATAGGCGTTGGCGCGCGTGAGGTAGGCTACCTCTTCGGTCAGTACAAGAGACTCCGCAACGAGTTTACGGGCGTTCTTACGGGTAAGGGACTTCCTTACGGCGGCTCTCTTATTCGTCCCGAGGCAACGGGCTTTGGCGCGGTCTACTACACCGTAAATCTCCTCAACTATTTCAAGGACGATATCAAGGGCAAGACCTTTGCTATCTCTGGCTTCGGTAACGTTGCTTGGGGAACTGTCCTTAAGGTAACCGAGCTTGGCGGTAAGGTAGTTACTATTTCCGGTCCCGACGGTTACGTATACGACAAGGACGGTATCAATACCGAAGAGAAGATAAACTTTATGCTTGAGATGCGCGCTTCATGCCGCAACAGAGTAGAGGATTACGCGGATAAGTTCGGCGTACCCTTCTTCAAGGGTGAGAAGCCTTGGGGCGTAAAGGCAGATATCCTTATGCCTTGCGCAACACAGAACGAGGTTGGCATGGCTGAGGCAGAGAAGATAGTTGCTAACGGCGTTAAGTACTACGTTGAGGTATCGAATATGCCTACTACCAACGAGGCTGTTGCGTACCTTAAGGCAAACGGTGTTATAGTAGCTCCTTCGAAGGCAGTAAACGCGGGCGGTGTTGCCGTTTCGGGGCTTGAGATGTCACAGAACTCTATGCGTTACTCTTGGAGCGCGGAAGAGGTCGACGAAAAGCTTAAGGGCATCATGAAGAACATCTTCGAGGCTTCTATCAAGGCGGCAAACGAGTACGGACTCGGCGACGACCTCGTAGCAGGCGCGAATATCGCGGGCTTTATCAAGGTCGCAGAGGCTATGAAGGCTCAGGGCGTAGTCTGATTTTAAATATAACGAAAAGCGGAAATTGTTTTCCGCTTTTCGTATATATAAATGCTTAAAAAGCACCAATTTGTCTAATAAATAAATACAAAAATAGTGCATTTATCCAAAAATGATAAAATTTTGCCAAACCCCTTGTATGTTTGACAAAAATGAGTTATAATATATAATCGGAGAGGGAGGGCATATTGCGTTCTCTCCCAAGGATCGAAAAAAATTTATAATATAAAAATGGAGGATTTTTACCATGTCAGTAAAAGTTGCTATTAACGGCTTTGGCCGTATCGGACGTCTTGCTTTCAGACAGATGTTCGGCGCAGAAGGCTACGAGATCGTTGCTATTAACGACCTCACCAAACCCGAGATGCTTGCTCATCTTCTCAAGTACGACACCGCTCAGGGTCGTTACGACGGTCACACCGTAGTTGCAGGTGAGGACACCATCACCGTTGACGGAAAGACCATCAAGATCTACGCTGAGAAGGACGCTGCAAACTGTCCTTGGGCTGCTCTTGACGTTGACGTAGTTCTCGAGTGCACAGGTTTCTACTGCTCCACCGAGAAGTCTATGGCTCACATCAACGCAGGCGCAAAGAAGGTCGTTATTTCTGCTCCCGCAGGAAAGGACCTCAAGACCATCGTTTACTCTGTTAACGAGAAGACCCTTACCGCTGATGACAAGATCATCTCCGCTGCATCTTGCACCACCAACTGCCTCGCTCCTATGGCAAAGGCTCTTAACGACTACGCTCCTATCCAGAGCGGTATCATGACCACTGTTCACGCTTACACCGGTGACCAGATGATCCTCGACGGTCCTCACAGAAAGGGTGACCTTAGAAGAGCACGTGCAGGCGCACAGAACATCGTTCCTAACTCCACCGGTGCTGCAAAGGCAATCGGCCTTGTTATTCCCGAGCTCAATGGCAAGCTCATCGGTTCTGCACAGAGAGTTCCTACCTGCACAGGTTCTACCACTATTCTCGTAGCTGTTGTTAAGGGTAAGGACGTTACTGTTGAGGGCATCAACGCTGCTATGAAGGCTGCTTCTTCCGAGTCCTTCGGTTACAACGAGGATCAGATCGTTTCTTCCGATATCATCGGTATCCGTTACGGTTCTCTCTTCGATGCAACTCAGACCATGGTTGCAAAGATCGACGACGACACCTATCAGGTACAGGTAGTTTCTTGGTACGACAACGAGAACTCCTACACCAGCCAGATGGTTCGCACCATTAAGTACTTCGCAGAGCTCAACTAATTTGATATCTGTATATAAAGATCCGCTACGGAATTCCGTAGCGGATCTTTTGTGTGTATTAATTAGATAAATTAAATAAAGTTTGATTTGTCGAGGAGGACGCGCAAGGGGAACTTTTTTTCAAAAAGTTCCCCTTGACCCCTCAAAAACTTTCTTGAAATTTGTTTATCGATAACCGTTATGGCTACATAAAAACCTATTTTCAGGAAGCTTTTGCGGAGCTTTTCTCGAAAAGCGACTCGCGTCCCCCGCGTCCCCGACAAACCGCAATTTGATATCACTTACTAACCCCACTCGGCTCGTATTCCTGCAAGGGCGCGAGGAAACCGCGCTCACGCAGAGATTCTTCGATAAGGGAAAGCGTTTCATAAGAGTCGGCGCTTATGGTATGGTAATGATAACCCGAGGTAACGTTCATCAAAAGGCTCGACTTTCCCGATTCGATATCCTCAAGAAATTTCTTTACTTGGACGCGGTTTTTGATATTCATGGGAGCGCGGAGCGTTCCATATACCTTATGATATATTAAAACGTCAACGATAGTACCCCCCGCGTCGACTATCAGATTAAGCTCATCGGCGACCTCTTCGTTCGTATGGCGGAGCTTGAAGATACGTGCGCACACCTCTTTTTTCTTTAAAACGTAGCCTCTTGCGAGAGATTCGATGTCCTCTCCTTTGGCACGAAGCAGAGCGACGTCCTGAACTATCACCTGACGACTTACCCCAAGGTCTTCGGCAAGTCGTGAAGCGGAAATGGGGGATACAGCTTCGCTAAGGCGCGCGAGTATTTCCTTTCTTCTCATTTCTGCTTTCATAACGTCACCTCAAATAGCGTGAAGATTTTTTAAGGACAGGTCAAGTATAGGAGAGGAATGAGTTAACGCGCCGCTTGAGATATAGTCAACGCCAAGGTCGGTAAGACGGGAGATGTTTTCTCTCGTTACGTTGCCCGAGACCTCTACCTCGGCTCTGCCGTTTATAAATTCGATAGCTTCTTTGAGCTGATCGTGAGTCATATTATCGAGCATTATAATGTCCGCACCCGCTTCAACGGCTTCCTTTACCATGTCAAAGTTCTCGACCTCGACCTCTATTTTACGAACGAAGGGCGCGTAAGCCTTTGCCATTTCAACGGCTTTTTTAACGCTTCCCGCAGCTCCGATGTGGTTGTCCTTTAAGAGAACACCGTCCGAGAGATTGTATCTGTGGTTGCAGCCGCCGCCTACTCTTACCGAGTATTTTTCAAAAATTCTGTTGTTCGGAGTAGTCTTTCTTGTGTCAAGAAGAGTCGTTTTCGTGCCTTTGAGAAGAGAGGCAACGTTGCGCGTGTAAGTAGCGATACCGCTCATTCTCTGCATATAGTTAAGCGCGGTGCGCTCTCCCGAAAGCAGAACGCGGATATCTCCGCGTATCTTCGCGATAAGCTGACCTTTCTTTATATCGTCGCCGTCGGCGGCGTAGAATTCTACCTTTGTTGCGGGGTCGATAAGCGTAAATACGCGCTCAAATACCTGAGCGCCGCAGAGAACACCGTCCTCCTTGCATATGAGGTCGACCTCACCCATGGTCTCTTTTGGCATGACGCTGTTTGTGGAAACGTCCTCGCTCGTGATATCCTCAGCAAGTGCCATGCGGATAAGGGGATCGACTTGAAGTGTGAGAGTGGCTTTATCAAACATTTTTTTGACTCCTTTTTATTTCATTTAATATCATTTCTTTATTTTCGCTGTTCCATTTTTCAAGGTCGGCGTATTTTTTTATGTCTATGCTTGGCAATTCGCCAAGGTCTTTTATTTTGGTGTTCGCCATATCTGCGGCAGCTCTGCCCGCGAAAACCAGACTTTCAAGAAGAGAGTTTGATGCAAGACGGTTTTTGCCGTGAACTCGGTTACACGCCGTTTCTCCTACGGCGTAAAGGCGGCGCATAGAGGTCTTGCTCTCGTAATTCACCTTGACTCCGCCCATGAAATAGTGTTGCGCGGGAACTACGGGAACGCACTCTTCTGCGGGGTCGTAGCCGTGTGAACGGCAGTGCTCAACGATGTTTGGAAAGTGAGAGAGAAGTTCGTCCTTCGGTATCGGACGCATATCCTCCCATACGTGCTCCGTGCCGTCAAGTGCCATTTGCTTGTTTATAGCTTCGGTCACCTTGTCACGAGGCAGAAGCTCGTCTACGAAGCGTTCCATGTTTTTGTTTAAGAGCTTTGCGCCCTCGCCTCTTACCGATTCGGATATAAGAAAGCTTCGCTCGCCCTCGTCCTTAGAGTAAAAGGTCGTTGGATGAATCTGAATGTAATCGACGTTTTCAAGCTCAATGCCGTGGCGCAGGGCTAAGCCCAAAGCGTCACCCGTGAGATGCCTGAAATTCGTCGAATGCTTGAAAAGTCCTCCGATACCGCCCGTAGCAAGTACCAAAAATTCGCACTTGACGGTCTCAAGCTTCCCCGTGGGCATCTCAATTATCGCTCCGCGGACTTCGTTGTTATCCTCGATAATATCAATGAGGGTAGTGTGCTCAAGTATCTCGATGTTTTTGCGTTTTCTTGCTTCCAAAAGAAGCTTACTCGTTATCTCCTTGCCCGTTACGTCCTTGTGGAAGAGTATGCGCTTTCTTGAGTGTGCGCCTTCCTTTGTGTAATCAAAGCTTCCGTCGGGGGTCTTGTTGAAATCCGCACCGAAGGCAACGAGGTCTTTGATAATATCGCGCGAGGATTCTATCATTATCCTTACGCTCTCGCGGTCGTTTTCATAGTGTCCTGCGCGTAAGGTGTCCTCAAAAAAGGATTCGAAGTCGCTGTCGTCGCGCTGAACGCATATTCCGCCTTGCGCAAGAAATGAGTCGCTTGACTCGGCGTCTGACTTCGTAATGACGGTTATTTTTTTATCAGGCGGCAGCTTTAGAGCGCAATAAAGTCCCGCGCAGCCGCAACCCGCAATAAGAATATCGGTATTCATACGGTCCTCCAAAAATATTTACACTATATTTTAACATATGTCAAGACAATTGTCAATATATATCTTGACAAACCTTTTACAATAATGTATAATATTATAGAAATTTCAATTTGAATACCAAAAAATAAAAGGCATGGTCATAGTTATGTTTAATACTAAAGAGCTTCAAGAAGAAATATTAAGATTAAAAAAGGAAAAGGACGTTTGCGTACTTGCTCACGCTTATCAGACACACGACGTGCTTGAGGTAGCCGATTTTGTGGGAGATTCGTACGGTCTCAGCGTACAGGCAAAGAGCGTTACGCAAAAGACTTTGCTTATGTGCGGAGTTCGCTTTATGGCGGAAACGGCAAAGATACTTTCTCCAGAAAAGAGAGTTATTCTTTCGCACTCGCTTGCGGGTTGTCCTATGGCGGAGCAGCTTTCGGTCGAGGAGTTGCGTGAGTTAAAGCGACAGAATCCAGATTATGCCGTTGTGGCTTATATAAATACTACTGCGGCTCTAAAGCAGGAATGTGACGTTTGCGTTACGTCGGCGTCTGCTCTTGAGATAGTTCGCAATATGCCGCAGAAGAATATTTTATTTATTCCTGACTGTAACCTCGGCGCGTGGATAGCCGAGCAAGTGCCTGAGAAGAACTTTAAGTTTATCAACGGCGGTTGTCCGATACATACGCGCATTACAAAAGAGGACGTTCTGAGGGCGAGAAAGGATCACCCCAACGCGCTTCTGTTGGTCCACCCCGAATGCAAGAAGGAGGTCAGCGTGTGCGCCGACTATCTTGGAAGCACTACGGGTATCATGGCGTACGTCAAGAAGAGCGACGCAAATGAGTTTATTATCGGAACGGATAACAGTATCGTTCAGCATTTGCAGTTTGAGTATCCCGATAAAAAGTTCTACGCGCTTTCAAAGATATGTGTCTGCCATGATATGCGCCTGACGACGCTTATAGACGTTTATCACTGCCTTGTCGGAACGGGCGGGGAAGAGATAGAGATAAGTGAGCATGACCGCAAGGAAGCACTGCGTTGCATTGACGCAATGATAAAATATTCGAATAAATAAAAATAAACACCGCTTTTACTATCCGAAAAATGATAGAGAAAGCGGTGTTTTGTATAGATATATATAAAGTATCGGGCGTTTTTTCAATAAAAAACTAAAGCTGATTCATATTCCATATTTTTTGTCTTTCTGCAAGAAAAGCATTTACGGTTTCCATGGAGAATTTTTCACAGGTATCGTCAGAATTTTGAAGATCGGCAAGAAATTCGATCCAACCGTACCCCCATTCCCGTCTGTCTTTTTTCCATACGTTGTGCTCTGTATTCTCGCGAAAAAGAAAATCTATCGCTTCATCATATAGGCGTTTATAGTCGGGGGATTCAAGTAATTCTTTGTGTTCTCTTAACGCATTAAATATATGCCTTATATAATATTTGTCGCTTCTTGAATGATGCATTAAGGTTGCTGAGGCTTCTATCGGTATAATATCTTTTTCATTCATTTCTTCTTGTAATAGCTTCGTTCAAATTTCTTTGTCGGTTAAGTTGAATATAGGCTTCTTTTTTCTTTTTGCGTGTTTATATGTTTGATAAGCTCCGCCAAAATCGTGATCTATATATGCGACAACAAGATCAGCTTGTTCGATCATCCACCTGTTGCGATATGAAATTGCAAATTTCAGCGGTACTTTTTCTAAATTTGGATAGAGAATGTCATCGTACAGTTCTTTTTGATAATTTAAATGATTCTTTTGGTAGTCTATTGTAATATAGGGAGTAACAAAGATCAACCTTGTGTGCGGGTGCTTTTCTTGATATTTGTTTCCGCATTTTAGAGCGAATTCATCAAAAGAACCGTAACCGCCTAAATAAAGCTCGGCGTGACTGTCACCGATAATTTCTGTCAAAAGAGATATTATTTTTTGCTCGTCTTCTACTGATCCTGTGTATTGGGAGTGTCCGCAAAATGTTACGATCATAAAACCTCTCCTAAAATACAAAAAGTGCGCCGACCGAGGTCAGCGCACAAAAACGCAAATTCCACAGTCGTCGCCAAACAAACTATATATAGAAGGGGTATATTACTATACTTACACCATATACGGAATTTGCATTTTATCAAATTCAATATGATGTAAGTATATTCAAAAAAGGATAGAAGTACCCCTAAAAAAAGAAAATACACCCATTTAATGTATATATTTAGTTTGTTTGGCAAACTTATTGTACCACGATTTTCGTTTTTTGTCAATAGGCGTGTTTAAAATATTCGAAACATATGAGGGGGACTTTTTTCAAAAAAGTCCCCCTCATAGAGTCTCCTAAAATGGTACTCAATCCTTTTTAGGCTTCTTGATCTTATTCAATTTTTTATTCATCTTGAGCAATTCTTCCTTTGTAAAGGAAATATTCATCATGCCCATCATGCTCGTAAGACGAAGCACGGTAAAGCCGCCCATCATCTGCATAAGACCGCCGTCAGCCTTGAGGTCAACGTCAAAGCCTCCCGACTTTTTGCCCTCGGCTTTGTCTTTCTTGTTCGCGTCCATCTTTTTCTTGAGCTTAAGACCCATGCCGATAAACCACATCTTTCCTCTCT
Organism: Oscillospiraceae bacterium; assembly: GCA_015063485.1. Lineage (GTDB taxonomy): Bacteria > Bacillota > Clostridia > Oscillospirales > CAG-272 > HGM12713. The sequence continues at coordinate 24,566 of SVUA01000016.1, forward strand.
TGGATTCCATAATGTCGGCTATCTTGTCGTTGAGAGAGAAGCGTCCCTCGGGAGCGTCGATATCGAACCAGTTTAGGACCGCGCCCTTTTCAACGAGGACGTAATCCATATTCATTTCGTCTACCTTGCGGATAGTTCCTTCATCGGAAAGCTCGCCCGCCTTTGCGACGATAACGCTCTCGCCGACGTTCTTAACGTCAAAGTAGAAGAAGTGGTCGTCCGCGGTCTTCTTGCCAATGCTCTCGCCGTTTACAAAGAGCTCTACCTCGGGAAGATTGGAGTAAACGGTGACCTTCGTTACGTCCTCAACTCTGTCGATATATCTCTTTCCGCAGAGGTGAACGAAGGGGTCGACCTCGGGAGAAACGAGCCATGCCTTATACGCGAAGAATGCGTCCTTCTTGTACTTTCTGTCCATGGTAACAAGTCCCTTGTGGTTTTGACCGTTCTCACCGCCCTCGGCTCTCGCGTCAGCACCGAAGTCAAACATATTCCAAACGTGAGTTGCCCACATATATTTTCTCGTAAAGAGCTGCTTGATAAGCTCCTCGTGATAGTAAGCCTGATATTCCTCGGTGTAGTCGCCTTGCTTGGGGTCGCTCGTGTGCCAATTAAGCGCCTCACAGCCGTACTCGGAACAGCCTATCGGAATGTTCGGGTGCGTTTCGTGGAACTTGTCGAACCAAGGTCCGTTCATCGAGGTATCTCCGCCGTACCAACCAAAATAGTGGTTGTAGGAAACTACGTCGGGAATGAGGAGATAGGGGTCGTCCATCTTGCACATCGAAACTGCGGCGATGGTAGTAAGACGGGTCTTGTCCATCTCGTGAACGAGGTCGTTGAGTATGCGGTGATTCTCAAGAAGATCGTCGTCCGAGCCGCCGATAGATATCTCGTTAGAAAGTCCCCATACTACGATAGAGGGGTGGTTGTAGTTCTGAGAGATAAGCTCCTTCATCTGTGAGATCGTGTTCTCACGGCCTGCGGGCATATGCTTTGAGATATAAGGTATCTCTGCCCAGATGACCAAGCCCTTTTCGTCGCAAAGGTCGTAGAAGTACTGATCGTGCTGATAGTGAGCAAGACGGATAGTCGTAGCTCCTACCTCACAGATAAGCTCGATATCCTCCTCGTGATGCTCGGGAAGAAGAGCGTTTCCGACACCCCATCTGTCCTGATGGCGCGATACTCCGCGGAGAGGATATTCCTTGCCGTTGAGGATAAAGCCGTTGTTGGGATCTATTTTAAAGGTACGGCAGCCGAATCTTGAGCAAACGTTGTCAATGACCTCACCGCCCTCAACTATTTCAGCCTCACAGCAGTAGAGATAGGGGTCTTTGCGACCGTTCCAGAGGTGAACGTCTTTGATATCAAAAACTACTTTTGTCTCATTGGATTCTATCTTGTAAAGCTCGTTTTCGTCTTTGTCGTAGACTGTGTAAACGATAGTTTGTCCGTCCTTAAGACCTGATACAAATGTCTCGACCTCGACTTTAGCGTCAGCGCCGTTTACAGTGGGAGTGATCTTGATACCTGGCGCTCCGAAGTAATCAAGGTCAAAGTGGGAGCTGTTAGCGCATATAAGGTTTACGTTTCTGTAAAGACCGCCGTAAAAGGTAAAGTCTGCCATCTGCGGATAAACGGTGTCGTTTATCGAGTTGTCAACGACAACGGAGATCTCGGTGACGTCGGTCAGTTCATCGGTGATATTAACTCTCCAAGTCGAATAACCGCCGTCGTGGTGAGCAAGCTTTTTGCCGTTTACGAAAAGGTCGGCAGAGGAGTTTGCGCCTCTGAATTCGATATAGTAGAGGTCAGAGACGGGAAGCTCTGCCTTGTTAAGAGTCTTTACGTAAAGACAAGAGCCACGGAAATAATCGTTTCCACCGTCAAAGCCGTCCTCGGCGTTCCAAGTGTGAGGAAGGTCAACATTCACGCCTTCCTTTTTGGTTATATCGGCGGTGTCCTTGACGAAAAGCCAATTTTTGTTGAGAGAGAGTATGTTTCTCATAGTATTGTATTTCTCCTTGTTATTGGTTGATTTTTAATTGGTAGATGTTTCAAATTTTGATTTATCGGGAAGTTTGATTTAACAAAACGGTTACGTAAAAATGAGACGTATACAACCAAGAGCCTTCTCCAGCGGAGAAGGTGGCACGAGTTTACGAGTGACGGATGAGGAGATCAAATAAAGTATAAACAAAAAGGTGTTCTCCTCATCAGTCGCTAACGCGACAGCTTCTCCGCTGGAGAAGCCTCGGGTTCTAAACGTTCACTTTTAATCTCGCCATTTCAATATTTCATACTCCCCGATAAACCGCAATTTATTAATTTTCAATATTTAACGCAACAGGGGATTCAATTAAAGGTGTCCGAAGTAAAAACGTCGGACACCCGAATGTAAAGCTTTAAATTAGTTATTAGCGTCGGATATCTCCGCAACGGGAGCGCTGTCGTCGAGATCTCTGCCGAGGTCCTTGTTCATCTGTGCAAGAGTCTTTTTATTGAGATTATAGATAAGCGCAAGTCCGATAAACTGCATGATAGCCGAAACCATATAGGTAGCGGCAACGATATATCTCATGTTTACAGCAACGTTCCACGCCTGATTTCCTTCGTCTGCGCCAACATAGCCGTAAGCGACCATTATAACGAGAACGAGAGACGGTCCGATACCCTGTGCAAGCTTACGGAAGAAGGAGTGAAGCGAGTAGACAGTACCTTCCTCGCGAGTGCCGAACTTCCACTCGTTGTAATCAATTGCGTCGCCCATCATAGCCCACGATACCGTGGAATAGATTCCAAGACCCAAAGAGAAGATAAGCTGACATACGATATAGATAATGAGGTCAAGTTCCGTGTTGTTCGGGGTAACTATAAACAGACCGCAAGCGGCAACTATCGAAACGATAGAGCCGAAGGTAGCAAGCTCCTTTTTGCCGAATCTCGCGACCGCTTTCCTTGCAAGGGGAGTGAATACGACTATCGGTATCATAGCGAAGAGCTGAACGACACCCGATATCTTAACGTTCTTAAAGTAGGACTGGAAGATAACGGTAACCGCCGTCGTCGCGCCCTGCATACCGATAAACATACCCATAGCGGCAATGGTAGCGCCGACTGCGGGACGGTTCTTTAAGAAGTTTCCAAACGCCTTGAATACGTTGAATTTGGGAGCGTCCTCCTTGAGCTCTATCTCGGTGTCAACACGTATCTCGGTATTTCTTATCATTATCTGGAAGCAGATAAATCCGAGAACGCCCATAATAAGAGCCGCGATAAATACTCGCTCACCGATAAGGTTGTTCTCCTTGTCGTAGATGATAAAGGGAAGTATTACCATAGGAAGCATATTTCCGAATATCGAACCGATGGAGCGCCAAGCGGAGAGCGAAGCTCTGTCCTTGACGTCGTTGGAGATAAGCGAGAGGAGCGAGCCGTAGGGAACGTTCGCAACGGTGTAGAATGCGTCCCAAACGACGTAGCCTGCGATAAAGATGATGAACTTAGCCCATACGGGAGCGTTCGGGAAGGGGAGGAAGCAGCAAGCGCCGCCTACGATAAGACCGATAGAGCCCAACCATATGTACGCAAGGAATTTGTTTCTCTTGTACTTGCGTTTGTCGGAGTCTATGACAGAACCGATAAGCGGGTCGTTGATAGCGTCCCACACCTGAACGACTATGAGAAGAAGCGCATACCAGAGGTCCATACCCATGAACTGTGTCCAGAATATAGACATAGTACCCTTGAGCGCAAAGCTCATGTTACAGCCAAGATCGCCTAAAGCGTACGCAATGCTGTCGCGTATGCCGAATTTGCGATGCCCTGTGGCATCTAATTGTTTTTCTTTTTTCATTTTGTGTTACTCCTTTTGTTTGTTTTTTTACAAAAGCCAATGATAACTGAATACATTATACCGCGTTTTAATAAAAAACGGTAGTACAATTTTAATGAGTTTTTGTATTATTTTTATATTCAAACAAAAAAAACTGTTGCAAATGTCAAATAAATGTGGTATAATATCATACGCGGATATAAAAATATGCAGAAAAAGGCAGGACATAGCTATGGATCATGAGTTAGAGCTTGATTTTCTTTGCGAGGTCTTGAAAAAATGTCACGTTCGCGTGACTATGATGTCGACGCACGATACCATGGACGATACGCTTGACCCTTTGATAAGCAATGTACTTGGCGTTTTTTCGGATAGGAGCTTAACGCTTCAAAAGGCGGTCGGGAGAATTGAAAAAAATACGAAATACAACTTCACCAACGAGTTGAAGTTGAAATATATTTTTTTTAGACTGCCGATAGTTAGCGAAAAAAATATCCTTTTTATAGGACCTTATCTTTCCGCGCCGTTCAAATCGGGCGAGATATTGGAGATAGGCGAGAGCTTGAGGCTTCCTCCAAACACCCAAAAGCTGTTAACGGAATATTACGCGACTTTGCCCATCGTTTCTGAAAACGACAGACTGTTTTCCATGATAGATATCTTTTGTGAACGCACTTGGCAGACACAATCATTTTCAATAGTTGAGGTAAAAGGCGGGAATACCTTGCCGTTATCGCATATAGACCCCATTTCGCGCGGCAATACCTTTGATGAAACTCTTGCGAATATGGAAATGATGGAGAGGCGATACTCCTTTGAAAACGAACTGATACAAGCGGTCGCTCTCGGACAACAGCATAAGGAAAAAATGCTGCTGTCGGTTATAAACGGGCAAATGTTCGAAAAACGCTTACAAGACCCATTGAGAAACGCTAAAAATTACTGCGTTATCATGAACACGCTTTTGCGCAAGGCGGCGGAGCAGGGGGGAGTCCACCCGCTTTATATAGATAGAGTATCGTCAAAATTCGCTATGAATATAGAATTTACTGCCGATATTAAAGCGATCCCCGAGCTTATGAGCGATATGTTTTCGGCATATTGCCGACTTGTGCGCAAGCATTCCACGAAAAAGTATTCGCCTATAGTGAAAAAAACTGTTTTAATGATAGATTCCGATATTTCCGCGGAGCTGACCCTCAGCACTTTGGCAGAAAAGCAAAATATAAGCTCGGGATATCTTGCTACGATATTCAAAAAGGAAACTGGCAAGACCGTGTCGGAGTACGTCAGAGACAGACGTATCGACAGGGCGGTGCATCTGCTGAATACTACGGGGCTTCAGATACAGACGGTAGCCATGCATTGCGGAATAATGGACGTGCAGTATTTTTCGAAAATATTCAAGAGACAGATAGGAATGACGCCAAAGGAGTATAGGGAAACTGTAAGGCGTTAAACCGATATGCTTGGAAATGCAATACAAAAAGGCGATTTTTGCACTTTTCTTGTAAATAATTATTTGCTATAATATATTAACGGTATTAAATGAATTAAATGATAAGGAGGAACCAAAACAAATGAAAATGACTTTCAGATGGTACGGAGAGGGAAACGACCGTATCAAGTTGTCAGACATCAAGCAGATACCTGGCGTTGACGGTATCGTGTGGGCGCTTCATCACAAGATGCCGGGGGAAGTCTGGGAAGAGAGCGAGATAGCCGAGGTCAAGCGTCAGCTTGACGAATACGGCTTCAATATGGACGTCGTTGAATCGGTAAACGTTCACGACGACATAAAGATAGGTCTGCCCACTCGCGACGGATATATCGAAAATTATAAAACGACGATAAGGAATCTTTCGAAGTTTGGCGTTAAGGTAATATGCTATAACTTTATGCCGATATTCGACTGGACGAGAAGTGACCTCTTCCACCCCGTAGGAGACGGCTCGACCGCGCTTTTCTATGAAAAGAATATGATACAGGACGATTACAACGCTATGGCGAAGTATATCCTCGACTTTACCGAGAAGTACAATATGTCTTTTCCCGGTTGGGAGCCTGAGCGCATGGCGAAGCTCGACGAGCTTTTTAAGGCTTACGAGGGAGTGGACCACGAGAAGCTTTGGGGAAATCTCAAATATTTCCTTGAGGCAATAATGCCCACCTGCCGCGAGTGCGATATCAAGATGGCGATACACATGGACGATCCGCCATGGGATATCTTCGGTCTGCCCCGTTTGCTCGTAAACGAGGCGAATATCGACCGCTTCTTGAAGATGGTGGATGATGAGTATAACTGCCTGACTCTTTGCTCGGGAAGCCTTAACGCAGACCCAAACAACAACGTAGCCGAGATAGTCAGAAAGCACTGCGACAGAATAGCTTTCGCTCATATAAGAAACGTAAAGCATTTCGAGAACGGCGACTTCTCCGAGGCGAGCCACAGAGACTGCGACGGAGATACGGGAATCCTTGAGATCCTTAAGGCTTATCACGATTGCGGATATAAGGGCTATATCCGTCCCGACCACGGCAGACACCTGTGGGGAGAGACAGCGGGTAACGTGCGCCCCGGTTACGGTCTTTATGACCGCGCCCTCGGCATTATGTATATGCTCGGCGTTTGGGATAGCCTTGAAAAGTTTGATAAATAAGAGCGCGATTTCAAATTAAACGATCGGTTTTCAAATAAATTGCGGTTTGTAGAGCAGGTTGTTATATCGATTGATTGGTTTAAATTGTTTGCATTCGGTTAAATTTATGCGAACATAGTGCGCAACAAAGCAAAATTTAATCGCCAAATCCAAATTTAATTTCAACCACATTTTGTGGCACGATACAAAAATAAAAAACAAGGAGAAAAATAAAATGATACAACTTCCACTTAACGTAGATTACAGCGGCAAGGTAGTCGTAGTTACAGGCGCGGGCGGACTTATCTGCGGCGCAATGGCAAGAGCTTTCGCGCAATCGGGCGCAAAGGTCGCGGCGCTTGATCTCAACGAAGAAGCGGTAAAGAAGCTCGCTGATGAGCTCAAGGCAGATGGCTTTGTATGCGAGGGCTACAAGGCAAACGTGCTTGATCCCGCGGCTCTTGAAGAAGTACACAAGGCGGTTATTCGTGACCTTGGTGAGTGCGATATCCTCGTAAACGGTGCGGGCGGAAATAATCCGAGAGCAACCACCGACAACGAGTATCAGCACGAGGCAAAGGAGGGTGGCAAGTCCTTCTTCGACCTTGAGGCAGACGGTGTTGACTTCGTGTTCAAACTCAACTTCCAAGGAACGCTCCTTCCCACGCAGGTATTTGCAAAGGATATGGTCGCAAAAAAGGCGGGTTGCATACTAAACGTCTCCTCAATGAACGCGTACACTCCCTTGACCAAAATCCCTGCGTACTCTGCGGCAAAGGCAGGAATCTCCAACTTTACACAGTGGCTCGCAACTCACTTTGCGGGAACGGGTATCCGCTGCAACGCAATAGCTCCCGGCTTTTTGGTTTCGGCTCAGAATTACAGATTGCTCTTTAATGAGGACGGCACACCCACTCCCAGAAGCGCTAAGATACTTAACGGAACGCCTATGGGCAGATACGTTGACGCTTCCGAGCTTCTTGGCGGAACGCTCTTCCTTTGCGACGATAAGTCGGCATCGGCTATCACGGGCGTGGTTCTTCCCATCGACTGCGGATTCGCCGCATATTCGGGAGTTTAACTTACTTTCTTTTTTGAAAAAAAGAAAGTAAGCAAAGAAAAAACAAAACAATTGTTTTGCGCAGATTTGAACATTTAACTCATTATCTTTTTAAAAAGAAAGTAGAGTTGCAAGCAACTCTGTCAAAGAAAAAACAAAACAATTGTTTTGTGCATAAATGCGACTTACAAGTAAGTCGGCAAAAAGAAAGAAAAAAACAACGCAGAGTTAAAAATTCTGCGTTGTTTTTTCATGTTTATTACTTGTTCAAAACCTTCTTCTCAAATTCGGGAACGTTTACGACCGTACCGTTCGCGCGAGCCTCTTCTGCGGCAAATACTGCAACGTGGTTCTTTGCCGAAACCAGAGCAGAGCAGTAGGAAACGCTCGTATGACCCTCACCGATAAGCTCGACAAGAGCCTTGATGAGTCTTGAGTCTCCGCCGCCGTGACCGCCGAGTATCGATTCGTCGTGAACTACGTCCGCACTTCTTACAATCTCGGTGTTTTTATCTTCAAAGGTGTAGACAGCAATATCTCCTGTTTTTGCGTCTCCAGTAAGCTCACCCTTCGTTCCCATGATGTTTATCTTTCTTCCGCCTTTGTTAAACGCGCTCATGGTGAAGGTAGCGATAATGTTATCTTCAAATTCCATATTGACGGTCTGGTGGTCAACTACGTCGTTGTCGGAATCGTATACGCAATAGCCGTAGGGAGTTTCGCGAAGTGCCTTTTCTACTTCCTCGTCGGTCGCGTTAAGGAAGGGAGGTGTCATGGTAGCAGCGGTTCTGAACCATGCGTTCTTCTTATCATCGTAATAAAGCTTGACTGCGTTATATGGGCAGGTATCTGCGTGAGGACAACCCTCAATACAACGCTTTGGAGCGCCCTCGGGCTTGTTTTTCTTGGTGAAATGAGTAAGTGAGCCAAAGGATTGAACTCTTACAAATTCCTTGTCCACGAGCCACTGAAGAATATCAAAGTCATGGCAGGATTTTGCAAGAAGCATGGGAGCGCTATCATTCAGTACGTGCCAGTTTCCGCGAACGTAGCTGTGAGACTGGTGAACGTTTCCAACGCCCTCAATGTGATTTATGTTCATGACCTTTCCGATCTTTCCGTCATCTATAAGCTTTTTAAGAGCGCGGAAGAAGGGAGCGTAGCGGAGAACGTGACCGATAATAACGTGAACCCCCTTTTTCTCAGCCGCTTCAGCTATTTTCATGCATTCCTCGGGAGTGGTCGCCATAGGCTTTTCAAGGAGAAGATGGTAGCCTTTTTCAATAGCTATCATTGCGGGCTCAAAGTGCATTTGGTCCTGCGTCGTTATCATAACGGCGTCAGCCATTTTCGGACGATCCAAAAGCTCTCTCCAATCGTTAACGACGTTCTCGGCGGGAACGTTGAATCTTTCGGCAAACGCTTTGCGGCGCGCCTCCACAGGCTCGGCAATACCGACTATCTCCATTTTGTCGGGGTTTTCAACTGCATATTTTGAATATGCGTTAGCCCTGTTTCCCGCACCGAGAATTATAAAACTTACCTTTTTCATTATGCTTATCCTTCCTTTTGATTTTTTGTTTTGAAAAGCCTTGACAAAGCTTTTCTTTTTTGTTATGATACTATTATACACTACACAAAAACAAATGTATATACGATTTTGTGTAATTTATCTTTGATTTTGCATAATTTTGCGCTAAAAAAGAAAGGAAAATATGGAAAAACATCATTTTAGACTCTGTTACCTTGAACCTCGTATTCGTTTGACCGCATTGTGCTCGGCGTATGCGGGTATCCATCCCGTCGGATATTTTTACGATGGAGAGAGCCACGATTTTTGGGAGGCAGTATTCGTTCTTAAGGGAAGAGCGGGAGTGACCGCGGGTGAGAAGATATATTCGCTTAACGCGGGTCAGATGATATTTCATCCTCCCGGAGAGTTTCACCGACTTTGGAACGAGGGAGAAGATTATTTACGCATAGCTATAATTTCCTTTGCGGTCGATAAGTTTCCGATAGAAAAGCACACTATATGCACGTTTAACTCTAAAGAAAAAGTATTTTTTACTGTTAGAGAAATACGAAAGCATTTTAAAACGAACGGAATATTCGTTGTCGAGGTCTTATCGAAAGAGCACACAAGCGCGGCGCAAAAAGCGATAGGGAAGATAGAGGAGCTTTTTTTAGAGCTTTGGGATAGCTGTGAAAAAGAGGAGAACGAAAGTGCTAATAACGTTAATAAGGATAGACTTTCCGAGCTTTATTCAGTGGCGGTCGCGGTAATGAAAAACAATATAGGGGAGAGACTTTCCGCCGCCGATATAGCATCTGCCTGTGGAATGAGCGTATCAACGATGCAAAAGCTGTTTTTCAGATATACGGGAATTGGTATGATGAAATATTACGAGGGAGTGCGAATGCAACACGCAAGAATGCTTTTGAATAACGGACGTTCCGTAAAGGAAGTTGCCCTTACGCTCGGTTATTCCGACCAAAACTATTTCAGTACCGCGTATAAACGCTATTTCGGAGCGTCGCCTCAAAAAAGTATTCCGCATAAATAAAGCTATTAAAAATAAAAACAAAGTAATATGTTTAAAACCACCAAAAAGTTACTTTTTTATGTTTTAGGTTGCTATATTAGTGGAGAGTATGGCTTTTTTATGATATAATAAAGATGTTATAAATTGTTATTAACATGGCAGACACGTAACATAAGCTAATGAATAGCGATTACGTGTCTGCCAACGATTTTAGAAAGAGAAAAGCCTCGAAAACGTAGTGTTTTCAAGGCTGTTTTTATTTGTAGTATTTGGGTAACAGGAGATTTGAACATTTTAATAGTTGTATTTTGTTCAAATTTATGGTATAATGTAAGTTGAAAAATGAAAGTTGAAAAATAGTACGTATAAGATAATTTTTTCTTCAAAACAAACTTGTGTAAAAAATCAGGAGGGTTTGAAAATGAACAGATATGTTATCACAGATTACGGGGTAGCGGTCAATAGCACGGAGCTCCAAACAGAAAAATTGCAATCGGTGCTTGACCTTTGTAAGAAAAACGGAGGAACAGTCGTTATTCCCAAGGGTCGTTTTTATACGGCAGCGCTTTATATGTATTCCAATACGACACTATACCTTGAGCGAGGCGCGCAACTTTACGGAAGCGATAATTGCGACGATTACGAGGTGTTTGAGATTCCCGAACACGTGGAAATGCGCTCTGATATGGAGCTTATAACGCAGTACTATGGAACACCGTGGGAAACTTATCGAAGAGCTATCATTTCTGCTTATGGAGAAAAGAACGTCTCCATTATAGGAGAGATAGATTCGGTTATTGACGGTTCGAATTGCTACGATCCGAACGGAGAAGAGGGATACCGCGGACCTCACGCCGTATTCTTTTCCTGCTGTGAAAACGTATTATTTGAAGGATATACGGCAAGACATAGCGGAAACTTTTTACATGAAGCGAACAATTGCAAAAATGTGACTATGCGAAGAGTGACCTGTCTTGGAGGTTCTGACGGCATTCATCTTCACTGTACCGAAAATTCGTTGATAGAGGATTGCGTTTTCAAAACGGGAGATGACTGTATAGCGGGTATAAACATAAAAGATCTTTTGGTAAGGCACTGTGTTCTTAATACCTCGTGTGATCTTTTTCGCATCGGCGGTGTGAATATTCGTGTCGAGGATTGTTACGCTTACGGACCCGGATACTATCCGCACCGAAAGACTGTCGTAAAAGGAAAGAACGTTGAACTGCCGAGAGAAGAAGGCAGACATGATCTGTTGCACACGGTGGTATATTTTGCAAGCACCAATTATCCATATGTACCTTCGGATATTCATTTTAAGAATTGCGTGATAGAAAACGCAAAGGACATATTGAGCTATACAGCAGACAAGGGAACACTTCAAAGCGGGACTCATTTGGGCGAATTTACCTTAGAAAACGTGAGGTTTACAGATCTTAAGAAAACCTCTGTGCCAATGGCAAATAAGGATGAGCCGTTGACCATTCGAATGAAAGATGTTGTGGTGGAGTTCCACGGATCAGCAACGGATAATGAGCCGTTTACTCTGGAAGAAAATTGTAATACCACATTGATCATAGAATGATCATAGTCTTAAAAAGCGTCAAGCAAAAGGGAGGCTTGTAATACGAATGGAAAGATATGCATGGAAAGCTAAACTGAAAGACGGAAAAAGGGAAGAGTACTGTCGTCGACACGATCAAATTTGGGAATCTATGAAGCAGGTCTTAAAGTCTGCGGGAATATGCAACTACTCTATTTGGATAGTTGATAATGATATTTTCGGATAC
>SVUA01000017.1 GCA_015063485.1 Oscillospiraceae bacterium
ATAATGAGATACACGACTGCGGACAGTGCGGTATCGTTGGAAATCTTGGCGGAGTATTCAGCCGCATCGAGCATAATCATATCCATCATATCGCGGGAAAGCAGGAGTTTTGGGGACACGAGATAGCTCATATGCTTGAGATCGAGTGCGTAAAGGAATGTCAGCGTCGCGGTATCAAAGCACCCTGTTGGTCAAGCGCAAATACCCCGGGCGGAGATGAAAAGAATGCGGCGTATCTTGAAAAATACAGTCCGAGAATTAAAATGCTATAAGGAGAAAAGGTAATGCAAAAAGGATTGAATCTATTATTAAAAAAATACTCTGTTGCGGCGAATGCGGTTCTGTCCGAAGACGGAAAGACCGTAACTGTTGACGGAACGCAGACTCCCGTTCTGCCTTGGGAATCCGAGAGAAGATTTATTGAGCTTCGCAATCTCGTGGTGCTCGGCAGAGTAGGAAATATGTGTACCTATCGTATAGGACATGCGGCAAGAAAGGGAACAGACCTTTTCGAGCTTCTGGCGCGTGAGATAGGCATACTCGAATTTACAGTTGATTCAAGTGTAACGGAAATATTTGCTATTGCGGGAAATAACACAATGAACTGTATTGCCGAGACTAAAAATGGTTGCGTATGTACTATCGAGCTTGGCGCTACGCTTGAGGACAATGCTTCCGATATAGACAAGCATGAGATCATTACAGACAACGGCGTTGCCTGTGACCGAGTTGTCGACACACAAGTGCCTCAAAGCTCTGTTTACGTATTCGGCAAAAACGATAATGTCTACTGTGACACCGATGCGGAGCTTTACGGCTATTCCGAGATCGAGATCAATACGATCAGAAACGCATTTGCTTTGGCTAAAGATGAGGCACTCAGAACTGCTGCAAAAGAAAAGTACGCGCATATCGAGACAGTAGTTGAGTCGGCAAAGAGATCTGTCGCTACTCTTGAAAACGTTAAGGTAGGTGAATGATCATGAAAAGACTTAAGATAGCAATGATGAGCATGACCCACGGTCATACAAGAAAGTATTACGACGTTTTGAAAAACAACCCCAAGCTTGAGTGGATAGCAGTTTCCACCGCAAATGAAGAGGTTAAGGAAATATTCCTTAACAGTGTGCAGGGAATCCCCTGTTATGATTCCGACGAGGCGATGCTTGATGCGCATCCCGAGATAGAGGCGGTGGTCCTTGCGAGTGAGAACAGCGAGCATCTCCGTCAGGTACGCCTTTGCGCCGAGAGAAAGATAAACGTTCTTTCTATGAAGATCCCCTCCTTTGATATGAAAGAATATGCCGAAATGGAAAAGCTCGTCAAAGAAAGCGGCATTACTTTCCAGATCGAGCTTGAGCTTCACTACAATCCCGTTGTTATGCGTATGAAGGAGCTTGTGAAGAGCAAGGCTGTCGGAGAGACAGATGCCTTTAATGCGACGAATATTACGCTTTCTCCCGTATGGGCATTTCCGTGGCAGGGCGTTCCCGAGAAGAGCTACGGCAAGCGTGTTCCTATAAAAGAAGGACACGAGAAGTTCCGCGGCGGTGCGCTTTGCGATCACCCGCACATCTTTGACCTTATCAGAGAGGTTACGGACAGCGACTTCGACGTGATCTTTGCAAAGGTCGCTCCGAATATGCGTCACGATATTGAGGAAGAAGATATGCTCGCGGTCGTTGGAAGAATGAAGAACGGAGTCATTTTCTCTCTCGACCCAAGCTGGTCAAGAGCTGAAAACAAGCTCAAAGTTCCGGGACCGGGGTGGGAGGTTTTCCCCAAGAGAATGGAGGTAAACCTTGTTATCCACGGAAGCGAGGGCAGTATGCTGATTGACTGCTTTGGTCCTAACACCTATCACAACGGCTCTCCCGACAACAACTATACCGTGCAGTACACCTACTTTGACGAATGGGTCGGACTGATCGACGAGTTTGTTGACAACATCGACCAAAAGAGATTGCCGAAGATAAATCTTGAATGGCACAAGGATACTATCAAGGCTATGAACGCTGTCTATGAAAGCATTTACACAGGTAAGGCTGTCAAGCTTTAAGGCTGTTTTAATACACATATGACTGTTCATATATAATCAAAATGACCAATCAAAGAAAAAAACACTTTGATTGGTCTGTTTTAAAAAGGAGTTAACACGATGAAAAATCCAAATGCAAAATACGGAATAAAGACCGAACAGTATGACGTTTCGTATGATGACTATATGAATTTTGAAAAGACCTTCGGAGAGTTTGGCAAGGACGGAAAAAGCTACACCGTGACCGATCGCAACACGCCGCGCCAATGGCTGAATTTTATGGTAAACGACCGTTTTGCGTCCGTTGCGGGAAACGATGGCTCGGGCTTTACCGCATTAAACTCGTTTTATCTGCGCATCACAAAATACCATTCCTTTACAGACTATCTGCTACGTACTTTAAACGGAAGACGTGTTATCAAGCTTATTGACAAAGTGAGCGGAGAAGAATACGATCTTTTGAAGGACACTCAAAACATGAAATTCACCGTCAAGACGGGCTCTTCACTTTATGAGGGAGAGATAGGCGGCATTAAATTTTCGGTCGAGCTGTTTGTTCCAAACAATGATACTTGCGAATGTTGGATAATAAAGCTGACGGGAGATAACAAGAAATACCGTCTTAGTGTTTCCGAGGATCTTGCGTTTATGAATCACAACATTGGTGAAAAGGCTTCCGACGGAGATATGAACATGACTGCTCACAACGGATATATAATAGCCAATAGCGAAAAGGCTATGCCGAATCAGACTATCTATGCCGTATTCGGTATGGAGGGCTCTTTCCCGACCACAGAGAAATACAGTGAGTTTGGCATAAATAATAAGATATACGATTATACAACGGTAACACTCTCAAAAGAGGTCGCTTTGGGCAATGAGGAACAGATATTTTTGGTCGTCAGCGGTGCGGGGGCTGATAAAGAAGAAACAGAGGCTCTCTATCAAAAGTACATGTCACTTGAAAACGTATGTATGGAAAAAGAAGCGGTCGAGCAAAAGTGGGAGCGTATAATTGAGAGCAATAAATGCGAATTGCCCGACAAAAATCTTCAGCATTTCTTAAACGTCTGGCTTAAAAATCAAGTATATCTGACCATGCGATATAACCGCTTTAATCTGATCGGATACCGCGATATCATGCAGGATACATGGGGACATTTGTTGGTCGAGCCCGAAAGCATACGCCCATTCGTTTTGGGAGCTCTTTCAAAAATGTATCCGGATGGCAGATGCCCTCGACAATACGATCATTATACCGATGAACTTGATAGACGTGATTTTATGGACTCTCCGTTGTGGATACCGATCACTGTGTGCGATTACATCAAGGAAACGGGCGATTTCTCTATCTTGAACGAAGAGATCGGTTATTATGATTCGGATAAAAAAGATACCGTTGCCGATCATATGCTTCTTTCTCTTGACTATCTGTATAATTCAAGAGGCAAAAACGGTTTGATACTTATGCGCAGAGGTGATTGGCTTGACGGCTTGAACGGTATTGATCAATACGGCGAAGCTACGACCGTTTGGGGAACTATGGCGGCTTTCCACGTTCAGAATATGTTAGCGGAAATGTATCACGAGCTTGGAGAAACCGAGACCGAGAAAAAGCTGTTATCACGTTCCGCAGAATATAAAGAGATCGTAAATTCTGTCGCGTGGGACGGAAATTGGTACGTTTATGCATTTATTGATGACGAGCCTATTGGTTCTTCCAAGTGCCATGAAGGTAAAATATATCTGAATACGCAGTCATGGGCTATCATGACGGGCATTTACGACGACGAGAAAAAGGTCGAAAAAATGTACCGTGCCATAGGAACTTATCTGATGACCCCATACGGTCCTCAGTTAAATGCCCCCGCATATCAAAAGTACGGTGAAAAGTGCGGACGGTTGCAAACACAGCGTCCGGGAACGTTTGCGAACGGAGGTATCTACTTACACGCAACCTCCTTTATGGTAATGGCTCACTGTGCTTACGGCAAGTATGATGATGCCTTGGATCTTATGCAGAGAATACTTCCCAATCACCCCGATAACTGTGATACAAGAAGAACAAGCGAGCCTTACAGCGTGGGTAACGTTTATTACGGTTCAGAGCATTCCTGCCACGGAGAAAATTTGTATTCTTGGTTTTCCGCAACTCCTTCTTGGCTGATACACGACGGATTTGAAGGATTGCTCGGTGTAAAGGCAGATTACAAGGGACTTAAGATAACGCCTCATGAGATCGACGATTGGCAGGAATATTTTGTGAAAAAGACATTCCGCGGAACTACATATCGTATTACTTTCAGAAAAAGTACTGAAAAAGGAATTTATGTTGACGGTATCAAAAGCGATAGCAATAGCATTTCCTCTACAAATAAAGAATGTAATGTTACGGTATTGTTTTGATAATTGGCAGCA
Organism: Oscillospiraceae bacterium; assembly: GCA_015063485.1. GTDB lineage: Bacteria > Bacillota > Clostridia > Oscillospirales > CAG-272 > HGM12713. The sequence goes on from SVUA01000017.1 coordinate 4,457, forward strand.
AGAGGATGTTTGAAAATTTGAAAAGATTATGGAATTATTAATTTACTATTGTGGAGACGTGACATTAGCATGCCATCGGCATCTATTAAGGTCAGAACACACAGAAAAAAGCACATCTGTTTACAGATGTGCTTTTTTCAGTTATATTCGCCTACGGCGAGTTCTATTGCTTCGCAGTGATATTCGGCTTACGCCGAGTGATATTCGCTTCGCAAGTTTTGGAGGCGAATATAATATCACTGCGGAACGAAGTGGAGCAATATCACTTTTGCGAAGCAAAAATATCACGCTGACGAAGTCAGCATATCACTAAACTCTTGACAACTTGCAATCTTTATGTTATAATAATCTCAACAAATAATTTTCAAAAACTTTTCTTGCAGTCTCGCTTTCTTTCGGTATAATGTGTTTACCACCCGAAAGGAGAACGAAAATGCCAAATCTAAAACCATACTATCAAGTAAAGCTAACCCTTCTGCGATGCAAACTGTCTTTTCTCGAACCCCCCAAAAAAACCGAGGACGAGTAATATGCTTATGATATTATCCAAAAGGCGTATGAGATCAACGAGAAAAAGATAGAAATGCTTGATTTTGATAATAATAAAAAGCTGTTAGAGGATTAATTTAGGCGGCTTGATAGCAGACGAAAATTATAACGAAAGGCGGTGGATATATGGAAGATAATGTAGTTATGAGAATCATTTGCAATGAAACTAAAGCAAAGGATTTTCTTCGCCGTTTGTCAACACTTTGCGAAACTAACAATTTTCAATATACAGAAATTCAAAATGAGCCATATTGGAAAATAGAAGGTCGCAAAGAAATGTTAATAGAATTCGGCCCCGTTCCTGTATGGAATTATGGCAAATGGAGTGAAGTCTATAAATATTTATTTGAACAATATTTTACAATAGAATATGACACGGATGAAAATATTGATTTTTGTTATTATCCCTCTTTCGAAGATTCCGAATCATATTTTGTGATTTTCGGTATTCCGGCAAATTGTTTCTTTCCAAAGCCGTCAAAAAGCATTGTACACTGATGTCATCTAAAACGGTCACCAAACTGGGCGCAAAGGACGCGGGTAGGCGTCCTTTTTGCATTCTCCCGTCACGTTTGAATATCTTATGGCATAATCTATAACTACATTAAGAATTACAATGCGGAGGGAAGATATGTACTACAAAAGCAACGGTGGCAACGAAAAGGAATTTGATTCCTTACTTCGAAGATTGCCACACGCGGTAGCGATAGTTAAGGGAAGTGCAGAGTATAGCCAAATCAACGGGACGGTCAAATTCTATCAAGCGCGGAGCGGCGTTTTGGTGGCGGCGGATATTCGCGGATTGCCTGTATCGGAGGGTATTTGCGATAGCAATATATTTGCGTTTCATATTCATGGAGGAATGTCGTGCACGGGTAACGACGACGATCCGTTTGCAAACGCGGGAACTCATTACGATCCTCTCTCTTGCCCACATCCTTATCACGCGGGAGATATGCCGCCCCTTTTTTCTGCGGACGGTCGGGCATTTCTCGCCTTTCTAACCAATCGTTTTACTGTGAATGAGATACTCTGCAAAACTGTTGTTATTCACGACCGCCCCGATGATTTTACAACACAGCCGTCGGGAAACGCGGGCAACAAGATAGCTTGCGGAGTCATTTCGCAAGTAAAGCGATGATGGCGGAAAGAGGTTCGCATTCTTACACATATGTCCGTAGGGGCGCAGAGCATACCAATTCTCGCCGCGAACGGAGTATTCGAGCGCCGAAATAAATAAAATGACAGGATACACAGCTCCTGTCATTTTTCTATATTATAGTTGATATTAAGATCAAAGTATCGAGAAATTAACTACGACAGCCGCGAAAACTATGGAGACCATAGAAAGAAGCTTGATGAGAATGTTTATTGCGGGACCTGAGGTATCCTTGAAGGGATCTCCTACGGTGTCACCTACGACTGCTGCCTTGTGGCAATCCGAACCTTTTCCGCCATGAACGCCGCTCTCTATGTACTTCTTCGCGTTATCCCAAGCTCCGCCCGAATTCGACATGAATATCGCGAGGAGGAATCCCGATGCGGTAGCACCCGCAAGCATTCCGACAACTCCCGAGCAACCGAGAACTATACCTACGATAACGGGAACTGCTACCGCAACGACGGTAGGAAGAACCATCTCACGCAGACTTGCCTTTGTGCAAAGGTCAACGCAGGTTGCGTAATCCGCGTCAGCCTTGCCGTCCATAAGACCCGTTATCTCCTTGAACTGACGGCGAACCTCTTTGACGACGCTCTGCGCCGCGCGTCCGACCGAGTTCATGGTGAGAGCCGCAAATACGAACGGGAGACATGCTCCGATAAAGAGACCGATAAGAACGGTGGGGTTGGTAATATTGAGGTTAGCTACCTTTTCTGCACCGCCTTCGATAGTGTTGACCTTGTCGATATAAGACGCCATAAGAGCAAGAGCTGTAAGTGCGGCAGAGCCTATTGCGAAGCCCTTACCCGTTGCCGCGGTGGTGTTGCCTAAAGAGTCAAGTGCGTCTGTGCGCTCTCTTACCTTTTCGTCAAGTCCCGCCATCTGCGCGATGCCGCCCGCGTTATCCGCAACGGGACCGTACGCGTCGGTAGCGAGAGTGATACCGAGAGTTGAAAGCATACCAACGGCAGCCAATGCAATACCGTAAAGACCTGCGGATGCGTTTGCCGCTCCGCCCGATACGAAGAAAGCGACGAGGACGCATATAGAAACGATAACTATGGGAAGAAGAGTAGAAAGCATACCAACCGAAAGACCGCCGATTATAATTGTAGCTGTACCTGTCTCCGAAGTGGACGCAAGTTTTTTTGTCGGTTTGTAGCTATCGGAGGTATAATATTCAGTCGTAAGACCGATAAGTACGCCCGCGACAAGACCTGCGAGTATCGCGAAGTATATCGTCCAATTATCTTTTCCGAGAACGAAGTAAACGAGAGGGAATGCGACGAGCGCTATAACGATAGCGGAGAAATTGGTTCCGCGAGACAGAGCTCGAAGCAACTGCTTCTGCGTTGCGCCTTCTTTTGTTCTTACAAAGAAAGTTCCGAATACCGAGCAGATTATACCCACTGCGGCGAGGAGCATAGGAAGAGTCATAGCCGTTATGCTTCCGAATGCCGCAACACCCAGAGCGCAAGCGGAGATTATAGAGCCTACGTAGGACTCGTAAAGGTCAGCGCCCATTCCCGCAACGTCTCCAACGTTGTCTCCGACGTTATCCGCGATAACCGCGGGGTTTCTGGGGTCGTCCTCGGGGATTCCCGCCTCGACCTTACCAACGAGGTCTGCGCCTACGTCAGCAGCTTTTGTGAATATACCGCCTCCGACACGCGCAAAGAGAGCCATCGACGAAGCACCCATACCAAAGGTAAGCATAGCACCTGATATATCGGCAGTCGCAAGCTTGAATACGAACTTCAAAAGGAAGAACCATACGGAGATATCGAGAAGTCCAAGACCTACAACGGTAAAGCCCATAACGCTTCCAGCCGAAAAGGCAACTCGGAGTCCGCGGTTGAGTCCCTCTTGACAAGCATTTGCCGTTCTTGCGTTTGATGCGGTCGCTATCTTCATTCCAATGAATCCCGACATAGCAGAGAAGAAGCCACCCGTGAGGAAAGCGAACGGCACGAACGGAGAAAGAAACTTGAAAATAGCCATAACTCCAAGCACGACGAACATAACCGCAAAGAAAATAACTACTATCTTATACTGTCTTTTCAAAAAGGCGTTTGCGCCTTTTCTTATTGAGGAAGAGATCTTTTTCATAAGATCATTTCCCTCGGAAAATCTCATCACTTTTTTTGCTGTGAATACTGCGAAAAGTAACGCAATAACAGCAGCCGCAAAAGTAATTATTACGGATAACTTATCCATGAAAACCTCCAAATTTTAGTATAATTTTTTAAGAATTTGTGTCTTTTTTAGGGAATAATGACAATTATATCACAATCTTTTTTGCTTGTCAAGTATTTAACAAGTTTTTTGAAATTTTTTGTGTTGAAAAAATATAAAATTTATGCTATAATAACTTTAGAAAAGAAGATATTTTTTGTTTTGCGTATTATTTATATAACGAGGACTTGCGATGGAGATCGTACAAGAGATAAGAAGAAATGAAATAATTTGTCATACGCGAAAATATAAAACAGCGCAAAGTAATTTTCATTGGCATGAGAACTACGAGATATGTCAGGTGTTGAACAAGCCCTGTAATTTTCGTGTTGACGGTCAGCTTATAGAAGCAAACGTTGGTGATATTATCGCGATAAACGAGCATACTATACATCAGTTTTTAGTTTTGAATGACGAAACGGATATCAGAATATTTCAATTTCCTTTGAAAATTTTAATGAATTTCAATTCGGTCATAGAGCCCCTAAAGGTACATATAACACACGAGGAAATATTCGCTATACCCGAGCTTGAGGAAAAGCTCGATATACTGTTTGATATGATGGAGAAAGAGGGGAAAGCGATAAAGGCTTTTGAAAATCCCTTTTTGCAAAGCATTGCGGCATCGGTATATCTCCTTTTAGAACGTCATTTTTCGGTTTCGCAAAGTGTTTTTGCAAAGAATAAGGATAGGCAGATGTTTTATAAGATAGTCGAATATATCAACGAGCATTTTAAAGAGGAGATATCCGTCAGTTCTATATCAAACGAGCTGTATCTGTCGCGCGGGCGGCTTGCCGATGTGTTTAAAAAATATTCGGGTGTTTCGATCACCGAGTATATAAACTCGCTTCGTATAAATAACGCAAATTATATGCTCATGCACGGTTCAACAGCTACCGAAGCCGCGCTTGAAAGCGGATTTGCGAGTGTCAGGACATTTAATAACGTTTATAAAAGCGTTATGAATATGACTCCGTCGGAGTACGTAAAAAAAGAAAGAATCATAAAAAAGGAAAAAGTATAAAAGACCGAGAATTTTTTGAATTTTCGGTCTTTTTATCGCAAAGTATTTTACGTTTTTAAATAAACACTTCGCAAGCCTTTTTTAAGCTTTCATATTCGGCAGTGTTGACCTTCATAGTCTTTAAACTATCGTCGGGCATACAAAGCAAAGGCTTTTCTTCGTTCGCAAGACAGTGGCAAAAGTAGCTTATTTCGTTCAAAACTCCGTTGTCACCGAAAAATTCAGAAAATTCTTCGTATTCAAGCGGTTCAAAGCTGTCGTTGTCAATGTAAACTGTAAGTTTGTTTCCGCGAACCTTTATCCAAGCCTTTTCAAAAATAACGTCCATTCCTCTGTTAGAGGGCACTTTTCCAATGGGTCTGAATGCCGCTCCCGCATATGCCACAGCATCATCGTACTTGTAAAGAGTGCGGCAGATGGTATCGTTTCCTGTCGTAAATACGCTCTTAGGCATACCAAGCAAACCGACTATCATATCGGTATCATGGATATGAAGATCTCTGACTACTCCGCCCGAGAGAGCGGCGTTGTTAAGCCAGTTGCCGACGCTCCACGCGGGTGTACCGTCCTCGCGAGTAGCGTTAAAGGAAATAAGCTTTCCAAAGCGTTTGTCCTCTACGCATCTCTTGATATATTCGTATTTTTTGTTAAAGCGCGCAACGTGTCCTATCATGAAAAGGAGATCCTTTTCTTTGGCAAGCTTGAGCATCTCTGCAGCTTCATCGGCGTTTGAGGCGAAAGGCTTTTCGCACAGAACGTTTACTCCGTGCTCAAGAGCGCAAAGAGTTGCCGTGCAATGCAAATGTGTGGGCAGACAGATAGATACGATATCTATTTTTTCGTTTTCAAACATCTCGCAATAGTCCGCGTAAAATTTGCAGCCGTATTGCTCGGCAAGAGCCTTGCCCGTTTCCTCGTCGTTACCGCATACGATAAGTTTATCAACGGTCTCGCTGAAAGCTGCAAGATGCTTTTTGCCCATGTAGCCTGTTCCTATAACTGCGGCGGTAAAATTATATTTCACTTTACTTTACCTCGGACTTGGCCATCTTTTCTGCGTACCATTCCTCATAAAGCTCGAAGTCTTCCTTGACCTCGTCCATATCTCTCTGGAATACACCGATAGCCGCGATATCGTTTGGCTTGAGTACGCTGAATACCTCGTCGTAAACGCCCTTGATTATCTCTCTTTTTTCTTCCTGTGTCTTTCCAAGGAAGATCTGTCCTCCCGCAAATAGCTTGTATGCGATGACGGGCTTTGTGAGTTGTCTTATGGTATCGAGCATGAGAGGACGGTCCTGAGGATAGAACTTAACGTGAGCCTTAGTCTTTCCGCTAAGGAATCCGCTGGGTTCTCCTCTTCTGCCGCGGCGCGAGTTATGAAGACTCGTCAGATAGAAGTCAACGCCCCAATCTTCTTCCTCGCATCTCTGAATGACCTCGGGAAGATGCGACGCGATGCCAACGGGAGTGCCAAGTTCCCTCCACATCTTGATGTTTTCCTTGATCTTTTCTATATTGCCGTTTTCATAGAGGTAGTCGGTCGTTGTACCTTGATGGTAGATTCCTATGGTATTGACCTTTGCGATCTCACGCATACTTACTTTCTGGTTCATAGGCATATAGGGCTGCCAGATGTACTTGAGGTTTCCGCCCGCCGCCTGATATTCCTGAATAAGTCTTACCATGTAAGGATCTGCAAGGGGAAGCATAGCGTTAAATCCGATTTCCTCGATATGCTTGAAGGTAGCCTTGATGTTTTCCGCGGTATAGAACCGCTTCATATCCTCACCCGTGGTCTTGTCCTCAATATACGAGTGACCTGTCATTGGGTTGTCACCGATTATAAGCTTCGTTACTTTATGACCGAAAAAATCTACGGTATTCATAAAAATTCTCCTTTTAGGCTTATTTTGTAGTTTAATTATACACCGATCTTTTTATGAAAACAAGAAAATATGTTATCAATTATAGAAAATTTGTCGCGCAAAAAAGAGAATCGTATTATTTTTTCAAAAAGATTGAAATATGAAAAAAATTGTGGTATAATGAAATATATTTACAATATCTAATATACGGGGGACAGTATTATATGAAAGAAATAAATTCAACAGCCGAATTTAAAAGCAGAATAAAAAAGATACTTATCACAAAGGAAGAGATAGACGAAGCTATCAAAAAAGCGGGTAAGGAGATAGACAAGATCTACGACGGACGTCCGATATTGCTCGTAAGCATTCTAAAGGGAGCTTTTGTTTTCATGGCTGACCTTTGCCGTGCGGTAAGTGTGCCTTGTGAGATCGGATTTATGTGCGCGAAGAGCTATTACGAGGGTACTGTGTCTTCCGGCGTAGTTAATATAACGATGGATCTTGACAGAGATATAAGCAACTATCATGTCGTTATAGTAGAGGATATTATCGATACGGGCAGAACGCTTAACGATATCGTAAAGCTTCTTAATTCAAGAGAACCTCTTTCTATGCACGTAGTAACGCTTTTGGACAAGCCGTCGAGAAGAATAGTCGATTTCAATGCGGACATTTCGTTATTTACTATTCCCGATCTTTTCGTTATCGGATACGGTCTTGACTGCGGAGAGCTGTTCAGAAATCTTCCTTACATAGCGGAGTATTCAGAGGATTGAATATAATAAACAAACGGGCGAAATTCGATTCGCCCGTTTGTTTATTCTTGCTTTTTCTTTTTTATCTTTGAGAATAATTTTTTTATTCCGAGTGTGATAGATACGCACAAAACGAAAAAAGGTGAGAATGGACCTACCCAAAAGGCAAGACCTGCGGTAGCAAATACGAGTGCCCATTTCCATTTGAATATAAAAAACAGAAGATATCCGACCCACACCGGAGAGTAAACGACGATAATGACAAACAGCAAAAGAACAAGGGTACGCCAGTCCTTACACTCCTGCCATATCCAACGAAGGAAATCGACTATTTTATTTTTGATCCAATTAAAAAATCTTTTCATATCCGTTCCCGTTCTAAAAAATATCGCGCATTATTATTTACGAATATCCTGTACGATTTTTTGGGGTATTATGCTATTTATTTCCTCAAATTAAAAATTGATCATTGTCCAAACTTAAAAGAATCTTGACAAACGAGGCAAAAAATGGTAAAATATAAATGACGGCAAGGACAGTCAGCTTCGGTATGCGTTTTTTCACCCACCCCATCGCTTCGAAAGGAGGCGCTTATGAAAAAAATATTAATAGTATTATCATTGATTTTAGTTTTAACGTTGACATCTTGCGGTAGTTTTAACAATCATACGCACCCAACAACATCTGAATATAACCCACCGTATACATGGACTCCCGAAGTTCCCGAAACACCTAAAGATACGCTTACAAAAGGGGTCGTATATTCCTGTGGAACTATTTATAACGATCACGATATCCAAAATATAATGACTGTTAATCAATCGGTTCAAACGTATACGCTTCCTGAACTTAAAAGCGAAACCAAACAAAATATGCCAAATAAAACATTGACCGTAAATAATATTCAGATAACGCTTTCTTATGATGAATCCTACAGACCACAAAACGTATCTTATTGGATAGACGATTATAAAAATACCGAGTACGGTGTAAGTGTGGGATATCTTGAAAACACAGATACGATTTATACCTTTTATGCGGGAAGTTTAAATATATTTGCTAAAAACGAGCAACCGAATACAGAAAGCGATTATCTTGCAATATGCAATGAATTTATGAAGGATAAAGCCGATTTCAATGTTTACACGCCGTCGTGCAGAACGCGTAAGATAACCACCAATCAATATGGCGTTAACACGGAAAACTTTTATAGTTTCGTTTCTGTCGCTGACAGTGAAGGAGTGGAAGTGTTCTATGAATTTAAATTTCAGCGATATATAAACGGAATAGAAGCGGCGGATATTATAACGATAACCTTGAACAAGGACGGCTCGCTCGATAGCTTTATGATGGGAGCTGCAGGAGATTTCTCACCATATCAAGACATGGTAATTGATCTTACGGAAGTTTATTTTCAAGAAAAAGTTGCGGTAAACCGTATGTATACGGTTTCAAATGGGTATGTGCTTCAAAACGTAGAGTTTTATCATACGTTGACTATCGTTGAAAATAAGCTTTGTTTGCACTCTTTTGCCACTCCTTTCATTATAGAGAGCAGTACCGAAAGAATGATAACTGCTCCACAGATAATGTTATTATTACCCTTGACGTAGGACAAACAAGAAAAAACAGTAAAATTTTCCGTTGCGTCTTTTAGGCGCAACGGATTTTTTGTTTAATATTGCATTAATTTTTTGGAAAAATAATGTAACCTTTGTTTTTGAAGTCTGCTAAATGCTATTTATTTCCTCAAATTAAAAATTATGTTGCAAAAAATGTCGGGGTATGATATAATACTAATGATAGTTTTAAAAGATCGGACGGAAAAATATGAGTTCAAACAGAAGTTCCTTTACAGGAAAGATAGGATTTGTACTTGCGGCGGCGGGTTCTGCCGTAGGACTAGGAAACATATGGCGTTTCCCATACCTCGCGGCAAAGTACGGCGGAGGTATATTTTTGCTCGTTTATATCGCGCTTTCTCTGACCTTTGGCTTTTCGCTTATGGTCGCGGAAATAGCCATCGGACGAAAAACGCAGCTCTCTCCTATGGGAGCGTTCCGCGCGCTTGACAAGAGATTCGCTTTTGTTGGCGTTCTCGGCGCGATAGTTCCATCTATAATCTTGCCGTACTATTCGGTCATAGGCGGCTGGGTGATGAAATATGCGTATGGTTTTATTACGGGCGACGCTTTCAATATGGCGCAGGATTCCTATTTTGGCGGATTTATAGGACAGACGTGGGAGCCTCTTGTTTGGTTTGCCTTGTTTATAGGTATAACCGCTATCATAGTTCTTTTCGGAGTTGAAAAGGGCATTGAGAAGGTAAGTAAGGTAATGATGCCTGTGCTCGTCGTTCTTATCTTATTTATAGCTATATTTACGCTTTGTACCGTTGATGGAGCGCTTGACGGTCTTATATACTATATCAAGCCCGATTTCTCAAAGTTTTCGATAATGACCGTTGTCGCGGCAATGGGACAGCTCTTTTATTCGATGTCTCTTGCTATGGGCATAATGATAACCTTCGGCTCGTATATGAAAAAGGATATCAGTATCGAAAAATCGACAAAGCAGATAGAGATATTCGACACGGGTATAGCTTTTCTTGCGGGTCTAATGATAATTCCCGCTGTCTACGCCTTTTCGGGCGGTGACCCCGAGGCTCTCGGGAAAGGACCGAGCCTTATGTTTGGCGCGCTTCCTAAGATATTTGCCAATATGCCCGCGGGTACTGTTATCGGCGTTGTATTCTTCGTAATGGTATTCTTGGCGGCACTGACGTCTTCGATATCTCTTATGGAAACCGTTGTATCGACCATTCAGGACAAATTCGGTATTGGAAGAAAAGCATCTTGCTTCATAGTCTTGGGAATATCGATCGCTTTCGGCGTTCCGTCCTCTCTCGGATATAGCGCGTGGGGAGGAGTAAAGATACTCGGACTTCAGATACTTGATTTCTTTGATTTCGCAAGTAACAATATACTCATGCCGATAGTTGCGTTTTTGACCTGTATCTTTGTCGGATATATCTTAAAGCCGAAGGCTATCACGGATGAGGTCGAGCTTGAGGGTAACCGCTTAAAGCATAAAAAGACATTTAATATAATGATAAAATACGTTGCTCCCTTATGTATATTGATAATCCTTATATCCTCGGTGCTTGACGTTTTCGGAATAGTTAAGATCTAATTGAAATATAATATAAATGAACGGACTAAACAAAAGCTTTTTGATTTGTTTGGTCCGTTTTTCTGCTTTTAAATGTTTGATATAATTCAAATTTTGATTTATCGGTGAGATGGAGCAATGAATAGAAGATGCAACAAAGTGTGTTTTGCGTAGCAAATTCGCGGGACGCAACCGCGAATCACTTTGTTGACGGAGGTGGCGAGTTTTTAACTCGCCACCGACAAACCGCAATTTGTTTGAATAAATATAATAAAAATTTTTGCATAAGCTATTGCATTTTTTAAAATAATATGATATAATTACAACATGATATAGTTTTTAATACCACATAACATAGGAGGAATGATGATGACACGTGGAGAAGCAAGAAAAAGAATACCGTTAAAACAAAGACTTCTGCCTGATTATACCAGAGGCGAGGAGATATTCAACATGGTGTCGCATATAGTCGGCGGAGGCTTGGGAGTAGTAACGCTTGTGCTTTGTGTTATTATTGCGGCGCTAAAGGGAAGCGTTGTTGGGATAATATGCGGAGCGATATTCGGAGTATCAATGACTCTTCTTTACACTATGTCGAGCGTTTATCACGGGCTCAGAACTCATATATCAAAGCTTGTTTTTCAGATAATAGACCATTGTACGATATATTTTCTTATAGCGGGAACGTATACTCCGTTTCTTCTTTGCGCGCTTGTAAAAAAATATCCGATCCAGGCGTGCCTGACATTTGCGGTCGTGTGGGGCACTGCAATAGTTGCTATCGTGCTTAACTCGATAGACTTGAAAAAATATAACGTATTCAGTATGATATCGTACGTTGTGGTAGGCTGGGCGATATTGCCGTCTGTAACATTGATGTTTGATGTACTAGGTCCTTGCGGCTTTGGCTTATTGCTTGGCGGCGGAATACTTTATACTGTGGGAGTAATATTTTATTCTTGCGGAAAGAAGGTTCGCTATTTTCATTCCATATTCCACCTTTTCGTTTTGGCGGGAAGCATACTTCATTCGCTCAGTGTAATGTTTTACGTGATCTGAAGCTCTTGACACGGAGAGGAGAAAAGGGTATAATAAAGGGGAGAGAATATTCTTTTTTCAGGAGAGTTATAGAACGGTATGACAGAAAGGAAAAAACTTCCCGAGCTTTTAGCTCCCGCGGGCTCGCTTGACGCTCTGAAAGCCGCAATAGACGGCGGAGCTGACGCGATATACGTAGGCGGCTCGTCGTTCAACGCGAGAATAAACGCGAAAAACTTTACTGCCGAGGAGCTTCGCGAGGGAGCGAAGCTTGCTCACGCATACGGCGCAAAGCTTTACGTTACTACAAATACACTTATACACGATATTGAAAGAACGGCGTTTTTAAAGGCGGCAGAGGAAGCTTATCTTTGCGGAGCGGACGCTCTTATAATTGCAGATGTAGGCGCGGCAAGGCTCGTTTCCGAGCGTATTCCGATAGAGCTTCACGCAAGTACACAATTTTCGGGACATAACGCCGACGCGGCGCGCTTTCTTGCGGAGAACGGATTTTCAAGAATGGTCTGCGCCCGTGAGATGAGCGAAACTGAGCTTAGAAGATTCGTTGCGGAGTCTCCAATTGAAGCCGAGGTGTTCGTTCACGGTGCGCTTTGTGTTTGCCATTCGGGACAGTGCCTTTTCTCGTCGATAGTCGGCGGACGAAGCGGAAACCGCGGTGAATGCGCACAGCCCTGCCGTTTGCCGTACCGTACATCAAAAGGGAAGACCGATTATCCGCTTTCCTTGAAGGATCTGTCTTTGGCAAGACATATTCCAAAGCTTATAGATATGGGAGTAGCATCGCTTAAGATAGAGGGAAGAATGAAATCCCCCGAGTACGTGCGTGACGTAACACGTATCTGGCGCAGACTTCTTGACGAGGGCAGAGGCGCTGACGACAGAGATATGCAGGAGCTTTCACAAATATTCTCAAGGGGTGGCTTTACCGATGGCTATTTTACGGAAAGGATAGACGGAAAAATGCTCGGAATACGCTCCGACACGGATAAGGAGCGCACGAGATCGCTTGAAGCATTTACGGGTATTACGAAAAAGATGCCCATAGAGATCTTGGCAACTGTTAAAAAGGGCGAACCAATGTCGCTCACCGAGAAAACGAGCAATATAACTGTGCTTGGAGAAGCTCCGATGGACGCGATAAACGCGCCTATCGATGCGGAAACGGTAAAGCGAAGCCTTTCGAAATGGGGGAATACTCCTTATGTGCCAAAGAGTGTAGAGGTCGAGATAGATAGCGGAGTTATGACTCCGATATCGTCGCTTAACGCGCTTCGCAGAGCACTTTGCGACGAGCTTTTAAAGGACCTTTCGGATATGAGAAGCATATCCGATATTAAAAAGGAGACTTTGCCTAGCTATAAAAAGGAGAAGCCCACGCAAAGCAGAAGCGCGGTCTTTTACAGAGCCGAGAATATTCTGAGCGAAGCAAGAGAGTATTTTGATATTATCTATCTTCCGATTCATGAATACAACGGTCAAACAAACGGAGTAATGCTTCCCGCTGTTATATACGACGGCGAGATGGAAAGAATAGAAAAAATGCTTCAAAGGGCGAAGGCGATGGGTGCGGAGCATATTCTCGTCGGTAATTATGGTCATTTGCTTTTAGCAAGGAATAGCGGTTTTCATATTCACGGGGATCTAAGGCTTAACGTAACTAACGAGACAAGTGCTGCGGTTTGTATGGAGAACGGCTTTGAGGACATGATACTCTCCCCTGAACTTACATTAGCGCAGATGCGCGATATAAAGGGCAGAAGCTTTGCGGTCGTTTACGGCAGACTTCCGCTTATGGTGACCGAAAAGTGTATTGGCAAGGAAATATCCGATTGTAATACATGTAAACGCGGAAGAGCCGAGCTTGTTGATAGAAAGGGAGCAAGGTTTCCCGTGTTCAATGACGGCGCGCACAGAAGTCTTATATTCAACAGTGTTCCCATATATATGGCGGACAAGATGCGAGATGTCGAGAGCAAGGGAATAATAATGCATCATTATATCTTTACCGTCGAGACGCCAAACGAGGTCAGAGCCATAATAAACGCATATAAAAAAGGTACGCCGCCAAGCGTACCTGTGAGACGAATCAAATAATTCAAGGAGCAGACTGTGGTTGAGTCTGCTCCTTTTTTGTAGCTTTAAAATTCCATAGATAATCCGTCGTATGCGGCAATCATTCCAAAAGAAGCGAGTCTTGCCGAAAGCTTATCGTGTTCCTCGTGAGCAAAACGTGAGAAGTGCGTAGCGCAAACAATGGAGCTTTCATTTAGCAAATTGCGGTTGCGTACCGTTTCCAACATAAGCTCTGTCATTCGGATGTTGTTATGCTCGAATATACGAGAGTCACCGATAACGTCACCGAGCGTTACCTCAAACACCACACAGTCGAACTTTTTTGTTTTCATGACAGCCCAACTCTCGTATGGTATCCATGCCGAGTCGCACCCATAAAAGATACGCTTATTTTTGCCCTCAACGATATACATAAGTCCCTTTTCGCCGCAAGCATTTACGGAATGGTTTGCATTGAGAGGAATTATAGTGTATTCTCCCGCCTTATATTCCTGACCGAAATCAACGACGGTGACGTTATCGGATATACCGACAAGCATGTCAGCCGTTCGCTGATTACATAGAATTCGGCGGGATTTTCTTTCACATAGCTTTCGCACTGTTTCAATGTTGAAGTGGTCAACGTGAGAATGTGTAACGATAATATCGCCCACTTCGTCAAGTAACTCTTCGCAGTTATTCTTTTTACAAAAATCAAAGATATGAGGGCCGGGATCGATAAGAAGGTCGTCGTCGATAAGCGCGCTTGAGAGTCTGCGAAAAAATTCACCCTCAACTCTTTTTTCTATATCCCAATCGGCAGCACCTGTTCCCAAAAAAGTGATTTTCATTTTGTTTACCCTCCTGATCTGTTATTTTTCTATTACAGTTATTTTTGGTGCTCGGAGTACACCCGTCTTTCGAAGTGTATATTCATAGGTAAAGTGGTCGCCCTCTTTGTACCAATGATTAGGACCGTAATAGGTGTCTGTTATACAGCAGTGCAGAGAACCGAATGTGTTGTGTCGGTTTCCAAAATAGCGGATACGCAAGGTGTGTTTGCCCGAGGTTACGTCCTTTATCTTCACACGGTAGGGCGGCAGAATGACAGAACCCTTTTCCTCACCGTCAAGGCTTACTGTAAGCAGGTCGCCGCGATAGCTTGTAACAGCTATTTCAAGGTCGCAGTCGGGAGTGTCTATCTCATGCTCGTAAACGAGATTTCCACTGTAAAAAGGAAGTCCTTGGGTTGCCGAGTCACCGTATCCGATCATCTTTTTAGGAGAGGTCAGCGTTTTATCCGTACCGCAGAGAGTCACATCGAAGTCTCCGAGGATATACATAGGCTCTGCTCCGTACTTTTTGCCGACGAGTATCTTTACGAGCAACTCATTCTTGCCTATTTTCGTCTTTGGAAGCTTGACGGTATAAATGTCCATGTCTACGTAACTGCCCGTGGGAGTTGTATCAATGTTTTGACCGTTAAAACGTATTTCACATAGACGCTCAAAGGCTAAAGATACGTCTGCCTCGATATCGGAATCAAAGCAGAAGCGAAGCCAAAGCTCATGCTCGGGGTCATCGGTAACGCTCCACGGTTGAGCAGCAGCCTTGCCCATTATAGAGGGGAGTGAATAGAGCTTTCTGCATACCGTATCTATTCTCAATATTTCTTCCTCGGCTTCAAAATTCACGCCGTCGTGCGAATATTCCGCCATGTCGAGCAGAAGAACATTAGGCTCTTCGCGCGTATATTTTGCCTTGTGAGGAATACGGATAGGAACTTTTTTGATCTTCGGCTCTTCCTTTATTTCAAATTTCTTTTCTCCGTTGCTTAATTGGATAAGGAAGCTGTCGTAGATATGAGCGGTCAGAGTAACAAAGGTATCTCCGTTTGTTTGGCGGTACTCGGGTGTATAGACATTTCCGCTCATAGTGTTATAGACAGAGGGAACGTAATTGCCCACAACGTGAAGTGTCAGATCGTCAGCGGTCGTGTCCTCCTTGCAATAGATCTCCTTTGCGGGGGTGATAAAGAGCCAACGGTTGCCGTCTATTATGCGTTCTTGATGGATATAGTTGTCTGCTCTTTGTCCGTTGCCACGGAAAAGCTCAAAGGTAGCGTAAGGCGCAAGCTCGGCGCTGATCGCTTCGCGCGTATATGGAATACAGTCGCAGTCGAGCGCGAATTCCTCTGCCGTATCATTTTTGACACCGTTAACATGAGACGGAAGTCCGCCCGCAAAAATTATTTGAACGCCTCGTTTTTTCATATCTTTCAGCATATCGATGGTAGACGAACGAAGCGTTATGCAATCGGGAACTAAAATAGCGTCGTACTTCATTTCTCCGACGTATCCGTTTGAATATTGCTCGGGTATGAGAGACTCGTTTATATAGTCGAAATCATAGCTATCAAATATCAGCCACTCGCAAAGGTCGTGGAAGGAAACATCGCGCGCTTTTCGGATAGCCGAGGTCTTATCCTCCGACCCGCAGAAGAACCAGAAGCTCTCAACTGGGTGGATAACGCCGATCTTTACAACGGGCTTTCCAACTGTGAGCATAGTGTTAAGACGGGCAAAATGATCCTCAACTTTCGGAAATTCGAGATACCAGGGAGCTTGATATCCAAAGGTTGCGGGGTAGTCTCGCTTGCCAACGCCCTGCATTGACATCCAGGTCAGATGATGAACTCGCGCGGTGATCCCCATAGCTGCTTGCCAGTTTCCCTGATGTATGTAGTCGCGGAAATCACTATCCCAGTTAGTAACGCCGTAAAGCTCACTCATTACGCGAGTTTTTCCGCTCTGTCTTGCAACCGATTGACATTGCTTTGCCGTGGTGTATTCAAAATTTCCGCGTAAAACGTCCATTCCGGGAATGTCGAAGTCGGGATAAGTACGCATTACATCACGCGTACTTTTGCTCTGGGTTTGGAGTCCCTCTTCCCACAGGCAATGACCCGTAAAGGCAATGCCGTGCGAGCGACACCAATCGCCTATCTGCTTTGTATATGCCTTGCGGAAACGCACCGCTACGTGTTCATTATAGCGATAGCGCGTGGAAGAAAGTTCTCCGTCAGCGCGTTCGAAGACCAACTCGGGCAGACGATCTATAATGTTCTCGCCAAATGCCTTTTCATAGGTCGAGGGGAAATCGTCGCTCCAAGAAAAATGCGCGACGGTAAATCTTTCAATGTCGGTAAAAGCAAGAGGCTCAAAGCGAGCGACCTGTGGCTCATCGGTGAAAATTGCTTCAATGGTGTTTCCAAAATCCTTGCCGCATTTTTCAAAATAAACGTCGTAGGTCGAGCGGATAAACTCTGCGATAGCCTCGTCGTTCATGGTGTCAACATAAGCTTGTCCGTTATATCTCGGTTTTCCCTCTGCCGTTTCAACGTAAGCAAAGAGATTTGCATTTTCCTCATCTGTTACACGGCAATTTTCAAGAAATCCGTCGGGCGTGAGAGTTACGTTATAAGCCGCAAGAAGATAAGGCTTACCGTCTCGTATAGCCTCGTCACGCGGAAATGATGTTATTTTGTTTTTCGTTATAGTCAAGTATTTTTGAGCGTATTTTCTGTTTTTTGTAACCATACCGCCCGCGCAACCCGAGGGCCATCTGTCCTCATCGTAAAGCCAAACGAGAAGGTCGCGTTTTTTTGCTTCATCAACAGATCTCGCGACGCGGTCGAAAAAGTCCTTGCCCATATATTCGTCCATAAGACCGTGACGGACGTGTATAACGAATCCGCCAAGCCCCATATCTTTAAAATCACCTATCTGTTTTTCTACTTTATCCTTTGTAACGGAGGTGTTCCACGCCCAAAAGGGAAGTCCTCTGTATTCCTTTTGAGGATTTTTGAATTTGTTTTCATCAAAAGAGACGTGTTGCCTTATGTTATCCATAATAATGCCGTTCCTTTCCGTTAAATGTACATTACATATTATATCATATAAGCAGTTGTTTTTCAAGTGTTTTAGTTTGTCATATGTTATGCCTTTTTTGCGTAATAGAATCCTTTGACATCTCACAGAGTGCTTTTCTGTAATTCAAGGTAGAGATACCGACGGCGCGCGTTATATTATTAAAATTAGGCAAAAAGAAAGCTATACAAAAGGTTTGTTTGTAATCAATAAGTTTATATAATAGCGAAGATAAAATAAGCTTATAAAAAATCTTCTGCTTTTTGATTTTATACTATATAAGTACGTAGTTGATAATCTCCAAAAAAATGTTAAATTTTTGGCAAAACTGACAAAATTAATAAATATTTTGCAAAAGTATTGACAAACAATGTGCAATTTGATACAATTACTTCATCAAGTGAGCCGATATTACCTAAATTCAGGTCGTGTCAAAGAGATGCTCACAAAAAAATAATTTTAACTATTGAAAGGAGACAAAAATGAAAAAGCTTAAGTTTATTGCTCTTATTTTGACACTTGTGACCGTAGTAGCTTCTTTGGCAGTAGCTATATCAGCGGCACAGAGCACTACCACTACATCCACCCCTCCCACAATGACCATGGACGGTATCATGGGAGCTAATGAGGGCTGGAGCGATGCAACCGTATTTGATTTCAATATGCACGTATTGAATGCAACAGGCGAAACCTTTGTAAAAAGAGAAAACAGAGTTCAGACTGTTACAGGCTCGTCTTCTATCAGATTTCGTAATGATAACGAATATCTGTATATCTATTATGAAACGTCTAATTCCGATACGCTCACCCAAGCGGCAGCAAACGGTGGATTGATTTTACGTATAGTACCTCAAAATAATGTAGATATGCAGAATTCTGTATATACGGATGGTACTTATATGCATCTGTGGCTGAACGTTGCCAATAGTCTTGCGTTTTTGAATGAAGATAAAGTAGGTTCTATTTACGATTTTACATTTACCGATGAAGATCATACCGCATGGGGATTAGGTATTAAAACTCCTGTGAACCAGTTCGGTTTCAAGGGTTGGTATGATAGCTATGGAGATTACTCTTCTGCTTTTGCGAAAAAAACGACCATTGCTTTGCACGTAGAAAAGGAAAATAACGTACCCATTAAAAAGGCTTACGAGATCAAAATGCCTCTTCCTTCCATGTATAAGAACCGTTTGGGTTCTGAAGAGCCTACGTTCTATTTCTCCGCATATGAAAGAAGCCGTCAGTATAACGGTTCTGTTGTGGAAGCCGAAAAGGATGGAAGTACCGTTATAAATGAAGGCACAAGCAATAGCGGATATCTTATTTCAACGAATGGAACAACTCCTGTATCTTGGGGCTATTCTGATGCTGGCTTTAAAGACAACTCAAAGGTAACAGCAGGTATCCCCGTTACTCTTACAAAGTTCGTTGATCCCAACGCTCCCGAGACGACAGCTCCCGAGACTACAAAAGCACCCGAGACAACAAAAGCACCCGCTACAACAACCAAAGCTCCCGAAACTACAAAGGCAGCAGAGACTACCGCCGCTCCCGCAGAGGAGAAGGGCGGATGCGGATCTTCTATTGCTTTGACAAGCATTGCTATCGTTGCGACCGTAGGCACTTCGGCTATCGTTGTTTGCAAGAAGAGAAAAGACGACTAAACCAACAATTTAAATAAACAAAGGCATAGGTCAATAAAAGACCTATGCCTGTGCTTTTTTACATGCTTTTATTTGGTTTTCTTTTTGCTTACTTTTTCTTTTTTAAAAGAAAAAGTAAGCGCATCCTCTTATTCATCATCAAGCTTGAGGACAGCCATGAAGGCTTCGGGGGAGACCTGAACAGAGCCTAACTGGCGCATCTTTTTCTTACCCTCTTTTTGCTTTTCAAGAAGCTTCTTCTTACGCGTGATATCACCGCCGTAGCACTTTGCAAGGACGTCCTTACGCATAGCCTTAACAGTTTCTCGCGCGATGATTCGCGAGCCGATAGCGGCTTGTATCGGGATCTCGAAGAGCTGACGCGGGATATTGTCTTTGAGCTTTTCGGCAATTCTTCTCGCTCTGCCGTATGCCTTTTCTTCGTGAACGATGAACGAAAGCGCATCGACGGGCTCTGCGTTAAGCAGAAAATCAAGCTTAACGAGCTTACTCGGAACGTAATCTCCAAGCTCATAGTCAAGAGAAGCGTAACCGCGGGAGCGGCTCTTGAGCGCGTCGAAAAAGTCGTAGATTATCTCGTTTAGCGGTAGGTCGTAATGCAATTCGACACGCGAGGTATCGATATATTTCATATCGAGGAATGTTCCGCGTCTGTCCTGACAAAGATCCATAAGACCGCCGACGTATTCGGTGGGGGTAATAATATTCGCTCTTACGATAGGCTCGTACGCAGTTTCTATCTCGTCTGCGGGCGGGAAGTTCGAGGGGTTGTCTATACGCACCTTCTCACCGTCTCTGCGTGTTACCTCGTATATAACCGAAGGAGCGGTCGTGATAAGGTCGAGATTAAATTCTCGCTCAAGACGTTCTTCGATTATTTCCATGTGAAGAAGTCCGAGGAATCCGCAACGGAATCCAAATCCGAGCGCGATAGAAGTTTCGGGTTCGAAAACGAGCGCGGCATCGTTGAGCTGGAGCTTTTCAAGAGCGTCGCGAAGATCACCGTAACGCGCACCGTCCGCGGGATAGATACCCGCATATACCATAGGCTGAACGGCTTTGAATCCGGGAAGAGCTTCGCTTGTCGGGTCATCGTTTAACGTAACAGTATCGCCGACGCGCGTCTCACCAACGCTCTTTATCGATGCGGTTATATATCCGACCTCACCTGCCGAAAGACTTTCCGTCTTTTGCAGACCGAACGGAGTCATGTATCCGACATCAACTACTTCAAAGGTCGCACCGTTGCTCATAAGTCGTATAGTATCTCCGCTCTTTACCTTTCCGTCGAAAATACGAACGTTTACGACTACACCCAGATAGCTGTCGTAGTAAGAGTCGAAGATGAGAGCCTTAAGAGGCTTGTTTACGTCACCTGTCGGAGCGGGAATGTCGCGCACGACCGCCTCAAGCACTTGCTCTATGTTAAGTCCTGTTTTAGCCGAGACGGCAGGGCAGTCCTCTGCGGGAATACCGATAACGTCCTCTATTTCGGCGCGGACTCTGTCGGGGTCGGCGGAGGGGAGGTCTATCTTATTTATTACGGGAACTATTTCAAGGTCGGCATCAACTGCGAGATAGGCGTTCGCGAGTGTCTGCGCTTCGATACCCTGCGTCGAGTCAACGACGAGGAGCGCACCGTCACACGCGTTGAGAGAACGGGACACCTCATAGTTGAAGTCAACGTGACCGGGGGTGTCGATAAGATTGAATTGATAGGTCTCACCGTCGGGAGCGTTGTATTCAAGACGAACGGCACGCGCCTTTATGGTGATACCTCTTTCGCGCTCAAGGTCCATGTTGTCGAGCAGCTGCTCTTCCATCTCGCGAGTTGAGACGGTCTGCGTGAATTCAAGAATTCTGTCGGCAAGTGTGGATTTTCCGTGGTCGATATGAGCGATTATCGAAAAGTTTCTTATATGATTTTGTTTTTCGGTATTTGACATTTAGCTTCTTCCTTTAATTTTAATTGAGAGGATAGTATTACTTATATTATATAATATTTTTTAAAAATTCTCAATAGATTTTTTGATTTTTTTACTTAAAAATAGCGTATATTATAAAAAAATGAAACTGAAAATCCCGAAAAAAATGCAAATGAGCAATATTTGTCTGGCATTTAGCAGAGAGTGTCTTGAAATCATAAGCTTTTTGTCTTATAATACACTATGAGGGAATGGCAACATTCGTCTCAATATAATAAATGTGCAGAGAAAAAAGCTCTTTGCGCATCGCCTGAAAGGAAAATTTGTTGATCATGAGTAAAAAGAGAGTTGCTATTATTGGCTACGGCGGAATGGGAGGCTGGCACGCAAAGCATTTGCTTGTAAGCGACGTATGTGAGCTTGCGGGTATCTGGGATATAAAGGAAGAACGCCGTGCGCTTGCTGTTGAGAGAGGAATACATGTATATGGTTCGTTTGACGAGGTACTTGCCGATCCTACGGTGGATATCCTCACACTTGCAGTTCCGAACGAGCTTCATATGCCCCTCGCCATAGAGGCTCTCCGCGCGGGTAAAAACGTTATTTCCGAAAAGCCCGTAGCTATGAGCAGCGAAGAGCTTCAAAAAATGATAGACGCGTCAAACGAAACGGGTAAGCTTTTCACCACTCACCAGAATCGCAGATGGGACTGCGATTATTTGATGATGAAGGAGCTTTACGCATCGGGTAAGCTTGGAAAAGTATTCTGCATTGAATCGAGATATCACGGCTCGCGCGGAATACCGGGTGACTGGAGGACTGAAAAGGAACACGGCGGCGGAATGATACTCGACTGGGGCGTACATCTTATCGACCAGATGGTAGGTATTGCGTACGACAGAAAGGTGGAAAAGGTATATTGCCGTTGCGATCACCTTCTCAATACCGAGGTCGACGACGGCTTTAAGCTCGACCTTTATTTCGAGGGCGGACTTACCGCGCGTATAGAGGTGTCGACGTATAACTTTATCGCGCTTCCTCGCTTCTATATGGCTGGAAGACTCGGAACGGCTATAATCAAAGACTGGAAGGACGATTGTCATGTCGTTTGCTGCGACAAGTGGGACGAGGAGAACGTAACTCCCGTCGTTACTGCGGCAGGTCTTACGAGAACCATGGCGCCCAGAGATGACAAGACTACGACCGAAAGCGTTATCAAGCGTCCCGAATCCGACGTTCACGAATTTTATCGCAACGTTTGCCTTGCGATCGATGGAAAGGCAAAGCAGATAGTAACTCACGCTCAGCTCATGAGAGTTATGAAGATAATGGAGGCGGCATTCCGCTCCGACGAGCTTGGTAGACCTGTCGAGATAGACGACGTAATTTGCTAAGTAACAAAAATTATGAGTCCTTCATATTATGTTATCGTAGGGGATAGCCCCGACAGACTTAATATGGAGGACTTATTTATGAATAACTGTCTTTGCAATCTTTTTGACGATAACGCGCTCTGGATCATCATCATCGCTTTGATCCTGATCTTCTGTTGCTGCGGCTAAGACTAAAGACAAAAAGCGGTGTCCCGTTGGGACACCGCTTTTTGTTGTTTATCTCTTCAATTTGGAAATCGTTTGATAAGGCATAGTACCCTTTGCCTCGATCTTACCCGCAAGTACGTCAAAGGCATAGATCTGGGAATTAGGCGACTTGTAGCCGTATAGTATTCTCGGAATATTCTCGATAGCCTCTATATGCTCGATAGCCAAGGGGTTGCCGAAATGAACGAGAGCGCATATTTTCTTTGGAAGCGCGAGAGCGGTGATGACCGATTCCATTCTTCTTGTCATACAGTCAGAGCCAAGATAGGGCGCACAGGTGCAGTAGGTAACGAAAACGACCTCGTCGTATTTCGTAGCAGCGTTGAGCACTCTGTCGTTGTCGCGGCTTCCCGGGTATTCGCGGATAAATTCTATCTGCGCGTTCGGGAAACGCTCCTTGATAGCGTCGTAGATACGGTCGGGAGAGTACCAGCCTCTCATAGAGATCTCTCCGCCGACCTCCTTTTGCTCTTGTCCTTGAGCGTATTCCTCGGGTATAACTACCGCAAAGAGTCTGCTCTTTTCTGTATCGATTGCGGGGGTGTATCCGTCTGCGCAGTCAGCGGTTATACAGTCGCGCGCGATGTTTTCGAGTATCTCGTTGATGTTTTCGGGAACGGGATAGGGATTTTCGGGCGTACGGTCGCAGTATTCCTCAAGAACCATAACGCGACGGACAGCCTCGTTAAGAACCTCGTCGGTTATCTTTCCCTCGTAATAGGAATCTACCATCATTTGATATACTTCTTTGGTAGGTGTACGGTAGTTGGGAAGAATGATGTCGTTGCCAGCCATTACAGCAAGTGCCATAGCGTTCTTCTCACCGTACTTCTGTAGAATACCCATCATCGCAAGGCTGTCGGTGTAAATTACACCGTCATAACCCTGTTTTCTGATAATGTCTATTACTTTTTTGGACAGAGACGCGGGATAATCGGGGTCTATGTTCTTATATACTGCGTGTCTGCTCATGATAGCGGGTAAAAGATCCTTCTTCATAAGATCAAGATATGGCTTGAGTGCGTAATTTAAAAGGTCTTCTTCGGTATCAAACTCAACCCCCTCTACCATGTGAGTGTCACGGTATCCGCCTGCGCTTTTACCGGGATAATGCTTTCCTGTTCCGTGGAAGTTATAGGAATCAAATACCTTGAGTATCTCCTCTGCAAAACGGGTAGTATCCTCGGGGTTGTCGGTAAAGGATCTTCCAACCGAGCAAGAATATATGCCGTTATTTCTTTGGATATCTATTACAGGTCCCCAAGTTCCCGAGAATCCACACTCTTTAGCCTCTTTTGCGAGATTTGCCGCAAAGGCTCTTACGTATTCGAGATTGTTGCAGGCGGAAAGAGACATAAGCGGAACGAACGGAGATTTTGACAAGGGGAATTTCGTTTCCATATCGTTTACGATTATTACAGGATACTCAGCTGCCTCACGATAAAGCTTTGCAAGTTCTCTCGTTTTTTCATTAAACGGAAGCATTATCGCGCCGCAAGCTTGTTTTTTGACAAGTTCAAGAGTGAAATCAATGTCCTCTTGATTTCTGAAGCGTCTTGCACACATAACTCTGCCGATTTTTTGTTCGGGTGTCATTTGTTCAATGGTAAGCATTTTTATATCTCCTTTATGGTTTTTGCTTTTTTATAAGTATACCATAATAATTTCAAGATTTCAATAATGTATATTGCTAATTTATACCATTATATTGCTGTTTTTGAAAAATATTGCGATAAAAGCATATTTAAATTTTGATTTATCGGTGTGTCGTGTTCGCATAAATTTAACCGAACGGCAATGGATCGTCGAGGACGCCGGTCCATACAGTGTGTAAAAATTGCACACATATACCTCGCCGTGAGGCGATGGGAAACTCTAACGATCATAATTTATTTTGTAGGGACCGGCGTCCTCGACGGTCCTAATACAAACGATTTTAACCAATCAATCGATATAACGATCTCTCCGATAAACCGCAATTTGTTTGAATCGTTTTTCAAAACGCATTTAACGGATATCGGCAGCAAGCTTGTTTTGCGTTGAAAAATAAATAATAAATTTGTGTTTGCAGGACACAATGTTATTGACATTTTAGGCACAAACCTTTATAATATAAGTGTATAAAAATAAAGGAGGTATAATTAGATGAAGATTACAAAGGAATCCATTATCGGTGACGTTTTGGACGCATATCCGGATACCGCTCAATTCTTCTTTGAGATCGGAATGCACTGCCTTGGCTGTCCTTCTGCAAGAGGCGAGTCTATCGAGGCTGCGTGCTACGTTCACGGAACCGATGCAGATGCTCTTATCGCTAAGATAAACGCTCATATCGGTCAGTGAAATAAAAGGAAAGAAGGAATTTCTGCGGGGAGCGTTGAGTATATATCTGCGCTCCCCTATGAAAGAGTGAGATGAACAAAGCTTTGAAATTAAGTAAAAGATTACGCGCTGCTGCCGATCTTGTAAGGCAGGACGCATATATTGCAGACGTTGGCACGGATCACGCGTATCTGCCCATAGCTCTTTGTCTTGAAGGGCGGGTAAAAGGCGCGGTCGCTTCGGATATCAACGAAGGCCCTATATTGCGGGCGCGAGAACATATAAGCGCGTACGGACTTGATACGCGCATTGATACTGTCCTTGCCGACGGACTTGATGAAATAGGCGTTTATAAGCCTACGGATATCCTTATTCTCGGAATGGGCGGGGAGCTTATCGCAAATATTATTTCGAGAGCTTCTTTTGTGAAGGACGGGGCGATACGCCTTATATTACAGCCCATGACTCACCCCGAGATATTACGCCGTTTTCTTTTGGACAACGGTTACGCAATTATTGATGAGAATTTGGTTTTAGAGGAAAAGAAGGTATATCAGGTAATTTGCGCCGAATACACGGGCGAAACGCAAGAATATAGCGACGTCGAGTTGCTTTTGGGCAAAAAGAATATAGAACGCGGAGGAGAGCTTCTTCTTATGTCGGTCGAGCGATTTATCTCGGTATTTTCTGAACGTTTACGCGGAAAGAAAATGTCGGGGGCAGATACCACGGAGGAAGAAAAAATTCTCGCTGAATTGGAGGAGTTAAAATGAAAGTAAAAGAGCTTTACGACTATCTTGATGCGCGAATCCCACGCTCACTTTCTTGTGAATGGGATAACGACGGACTTTTATGCTGTCCTGATGGCGAACGAGAGGTTCGTCGGGTACTCGTCGCGCTTGACGTTACAGATAAGGTGTGCGATGCCGCGATAGAGGGCGGATATGACGTTATAGTTTCTCATCACCCCTTTATCTTTAAGGGGTTGACGGCAGTAAACGGTCAAGACATTGTAAGCGCAAAGGTAATAAAGCTTATCGCAAACGGAATCGCGGTAATGTCGTTTCATACTCGCCTTGATGCCGTTTCGGGCGGTGTCAACGATATGCTTGCGGCTTTGCTTGACCTAAAAAACGTAGAAGCCTTTGGCGAGGGAGACGAGACTCTCGGAAGAATAGGAGAGCTTGACTCGCCGATGAAAATATCGGATTTTGCAAAAAAGGTAAAGGACGCGCTTCACGCTCCCGTTGTATTTTACTCGGAGACGGATATCCCCGTTTTTCGCGTTGCGGTGCTTGGCGGCTCGGGCTCGGACGATATAGATGCGGCTAAAGCGGCAGGTGCTGACACCTACGTTAGCGGAGAACTTAAATATTCGCGCATGACAGAAGCCTCGGAGACGGGAATAAATCTTTTAGCGGCAGGTCATTTTTATACAGAGAATCCCGTTTGTCACGTGCTCAAAGAGGTTATAATCGGAGCAGAGGCAAATATCGAGTGCGATATATTTTTTAGCGGAAATATTTTGGCAGTATAAAAATCTTAAATAAAAGGAGAAAGATAATGACATACGTAGTTTCCGATCTTCACGGATCGTTTGGAAAATTCAAAAAGCTTTTAAAGGAGATAAGATTCACCGACGATGACGTTATGTACGTCCTCGGCGATATCGTGGATTACGGCGAGGAATCCATAGAGCTTCTTTGCGACCTCAGTATGCGCTTTAACGTCATACCCATCGTCGGCGACCACGATCTTCGCGCGCTCAAACTCCTTACAGAGCTTGATAAAATGCTCAAAAACGGCGCGCCGAGCGATCCTTCTATTCTTACCGAGATGACGGCTTGGATTCAAGACGGAGGACAGAAAACGATGGAGGGCTTCAAGGCTCTTGATGACGATATGAAGGAAGGCGTTCTCGAATATCTCTCCGATATGTCGCTTTACGAGGAGGTCGAGGTAAAGGGCAGAAAGTATCTGCTTTTACACGCGGGAATTGCCGATTTCGACCCCGATACGCCTCTTGAGGACTACATGCCCGAGGATCTTGTAAGCGAAGCTCTTGACGTGAACAGAGAATATTTTGACGATGTGACGATTATTGCGGGACATATCCCCACCTATGAGATAGACGAGGCTGATAAGGGACAGATATATTACGGTGAGGGCAGTATAATAATAGACTGCGGCGCGGCGTTTGACGAGCCGCTTGCCTGCCTGCGCCTTGAGGACGGCAAGGAGTTTTACATCGCATGAAAAAGGACGACCGTATCGTCCTTGAGATAGGCGACATAAACAACTTGGGTTGCGGTGTCGGACGTGCCGAGGACGGAAGAGTAGTCTTTGTTAAGGGAGCGGTCACGGGTGACACGATAGAAGCAAAGATCATAAAAGTCAATAAAAGCTTTGCGGTAGCGCGAATGGAGAAGTTGATAACGGCTTCTCCATGTCGTGTTGAAAGGGATAGCTGCACAGCTCCCCTCTCATGCGGTGGCTGTGTTTACAGACATATAAAATACGAGCATGAGCTTGAGATAAAGCGGGGCTATGTTAAAAACGCTTTTGTTAAAGTGGGACTTGCCGACGTGAACGTCTTGCCCGTTATGAATACGGGCAAAATTACGGGATACCGCAATAAAGGTCAGTTTCCGCTGACGACGGTAAAGGGCAGAGTGACCGCGGGCTTTTACGCTTCAAAGTCGCATAATATCGTTCCGTCCGATGAATGCGCTATCCAAGACCCCGCATTTGCCAAGGTAGTGGCAGAGGTCTGCCGTTTTGCGACGGAAAGGGGAATATCGACCTATAACGAGGAGACTGGCAAGGGAATCTTGCGCCACGTGTATCTTCGTATTGCGCAAAAGACAGGCGAAATTATGCTCTGTATCGTTATAAATTCGGATAATTTACCGCACGCGGACGAGCTTTGCCAAAGAATAAGAGAGATTTTTCCGCTCGTTAGCGGCATACTCCTGAACGTAAATAAGAAAAATACAAATGTTGTTCTTGGGGATAGATTTATAACCCTGTGGGGAAATGATTACATAGAGGACGAGCTTTGCGGTCTGCGTTTCAGAATAAGTCCGCAGTCCTTTTATCAGGTGAATCGTGACGGCGCGGAGATGCTTTATACCGAGGCGGCAAAGAAAGCCGAGCTTCGCGGCAATGAAGTCTTGATGGACCTTTATTGCGGAACGGGAACGATAGGGCTTTCGATGGCAAAAAATACAAAAAAGCTTGTTGGAATAGAGATAGTCGAGTCGGCGGTCGAGTGCGCAAAGGAGAATGCCGAGCGAAACGGTGTGCAGAACGCCGAGTTTTACTGTGCCGACGCGTCGGACAGAGAAACTATCCTCAAATGTGCGGGCGGAGTGCGTCCCGACGTAGTTGTCATCGACCCGCCGAGAAAGGGAACGACAAGGGAGCTTGTCGAGTGCCTTGCATCGCTCCAAGTGCCGAGAGTGGTCTACGTTTCGTGCGACCCCGATACGCTCGCCCGCGACTGTGTGTGGTTTAAAGAAATGGGTTATGAAATAGGCGAAGTTCAACCCGTTGATATGTTTGCGAGAACAGGGCACGTTGAAACTATTGTTTGTCTTCGCAAACAATAGTTTCAACAATGAATTGCAACCTTGCGGTTGCGTGAATTGAGTACAAGTGCTCATGAATTGCCTACGGCATGAATTGCGCTGCGGCGCATTGGGGTTGCAATTCAATTCATGGAGCGTAGCGAGAAATCATGAAGCAGTAGGCTTCAATTCATGACACAAAGTGTCAAATCATTCAAAAACGAGGATTTACGATGAAAGAAAACTTTTTAGTTGATTTATCAAAGCAATTCGCTGTGGATATCGTCAATCTTTGCACCAATATCAAAGAAAACCGCAAAAGCAATGTTTTGCTAAACCAAATATTACGAAGTGGCACAAGTATTGGCGCAAATATTCACGAAGCCAACTACGCTGCAAGTAAGGCGGATTTTATAAACAAATTCCAAATAGCATTGAAAGAATGCTATGAAACAGACTATTGGCTCGGTCTGTTCAAAGATACGCACATGATAACCGAGGAAGAATATAAGGATATGTTCGCAAAATGCAGTAAGATACGCAAACTGCTCATCGCTTCCATCACCACCGCAAAGG
>SVUA01000059.1 GCA_015063485.1 Oscillospiraceae bacterium
CGACTTGTCGGACTTGGCTGTTGCTTGCAACAAGATTCTCACGCTGGAGAAGGCTTTTGGTGAAAATCGTTTCGTTTGCAATTTGCCGTTTCGTCAAATCAAACTCCCCGATAAATCAAAATTTGAAGTTTAAATCGATTCTATGTTTTAAAATTTTCCCAAAGCTCTTGATAAATGCTTTACGATACGATATAATATAATTAGAAAAGACGTTAGGAGGGAAACCATGAATTTTATTGAGATCGCAGAAAGACGTTATTCTTGCAGAAAATACGACCCCACCCGAGAGATAGAGCAGGAGAAGATAGACTCTATCATAAAAGCCGCTCGTCTCGCTCCTTCGGCATGTAACGGACAGCCGTATCACATTACGGTATGCAAGGGCGAGATTGCGAAAAAGATAGAAAAAGCTATCGCTGGCATGGGAATGAACGAATTTGTCGTGAACGCGCCTGTCGTGATAATGATCTCCGAGGGAGAATACGTTCCGCTTTCCGCGCAAGGAGTAGCGCTTTTTGATAACGATTACCGTTCGATAGACATAGGCATATTATCGGCGTATATCACAGCGGAGGCGGCTGTTCAGGGACTTGAGACGTGTATCCTCGGTTGGTTTGAGTGTGATAAGATAAGTGAGATATACGGAGCTGACACCAGAACGCGCCTTGCTATCACATTAGGTTATCCCGTACATGAATACGAGCCTCGTCCAAAGAGACGTAAAGCGATAGACGATTTTGTAACTATCATAGAGTGATAAAATTTTAGTTTATATAGAATGTTTTAAATAATGCAAGAAAGGAAAGGTACTTTTATGAAGATCAAATTTATCGGCGCGGCGCAAGAGGTAACGGGAAGCTGTACGCTTCTTGAGGTAAACGACAGATACTATCTCGTCGATTGCGGTATGGAGCAGGGAATTGACGTTTTTCAAAATGTTGCCTTACCTATTCCCGCAAGTAAGGTCGACGCGGTGTTTTTGACTCACGCGCATATCGACCACTCGGGAATGTTGCCAAGACTTTACAAGGACGGATTTCGAGGAATCATTTACGCAACAGAGGTAACGGCGAAGCTCTCCGACATCATGCTCAAGGACAGCGCGCATATTCAGATGAGCGAGATAGAGTGGAAAAACAGAAAGGCTGAGCGTTCGGGAGACGAGAGCCAAGTTCCCACCTATACGCTTGAGGACGCTTTGGGAGCTATCAAGCTTTTCCGAGGTGTTCCTTACGATGAACGGGTAACGGTATCCGCGGGCGTAGATATCCGCTTTACCGATATCGGTCATCTTTTAGGCTCGTCCGCTATCGAGCTTTGGCTAAAGGAGGGCGCTTACGAAAAGAAGATCGTGTTCAGCGGTGACGTTGGAAATACAGATCAGCCTATAATCAAGGACCCGTCTCCTGTTTTGGAGACTGACTATCTTGTTTTGGAATCCACTTACGGAAGCCGTAATCACGAGCGTTATACCGATACGGTGGAGGTCCTTGCCGAGCTTATAGATAAAACTCTGTCAAGAGGCGGTAACGTGATAATTCCGTCGTTCGCCGTCGGACGAACTCAAGAGCTTTTGTACGCGATACGCGAAATAAAGCAAAGAGAGCTTGTAAAGTACGGAGATTTCCCCGTATACGTCGATAGCCCTCTCGCTATTGAAGCGACCGAGATATTTTCCAAATGCGACAGAAGCTGCTTTGATGAGGAAACAAACAGACTTATCGAGCAGGGAATAGACCCTATCAGGTTCCCGAGCTTACGTCTTTCGGTCACGGCGGAGGACTCCAAGCGTATAAATGAAGATGCCGAGCCAAAGGTCATTCTGTCCGCCAGCGGTATGTGCGAGGCGGGTAGGATAAGACATCACTTAAAGCATAATCTTTGGAGACCGCAGAACCTTATCTTGTTTGTCGGTTATCAAGCCGAGGGAACGCTTGGCAGAACACTTATCGAGGACGCGCAGAGCGTTCGCCTTTTCGGTGAGGATATCGCCGTCAGAGCCGAGATAAGATCGCTCAAGGGAACGAGCGGACACGCCGATCAAGAGGGGCTTATTTCTTGGCTTGGAAAATTTGACAGAAAGCCTCGCACCGTTTACCTCAATCACGGCAACGAGGAGTCGATAGCAGTTCTCGCGAATGAGCTTCGGGAACGCGGATACGCGGTGGAAACGCCGTATAGCGGAACAGAGTATGACCTTGTAAAAGGCATCATGACCGCATACACCGAGAAGAAGCGCGTAACGGCAGCCGATGTAGCAAAAGCGCGTTCGAGAAAAACAAGCATACACAGAGAGCTCGTGTCGCAGGCAGAAGCGCTGCTCGCTCTTGCGAAGCGTTGCGAGAGCCGTCCGAATAAGGAAAACGCAAAATTCGCGGCGCAGATTCGGTCCTTAATGGAGAAGTGGGAACGGTAATTTAGGGCTAAATGGAGGAGGACGAAATGAAAAAGAAGATCGTCATGTTATGTACGGCATTTGTTGCGCTCGTGTTGGAGATATTGCCGTACGGCGCGGTCTGTAATTTTGCGAATCCCGAGGGAAAACCGTGGCGGCGCACGTATTCTTATTTCGATATGACTCCCTTTGGATACGCGAATTTCGCGCCGTTTATCGTCGCGCTATTGACTTGCGTATTGCTCATTTTGTTGGTTATTTCCATTTTCGCCAAAAAACAAATGAGAAAGCCGTTGCTTTGCGTTTCGGCAATAGCAACGGTACTCTCGCTTGCACCTCTGCTTTATGGTATCAGTTATTTTTCACTTGTCGGCTCGCTTATTTCGGTTGCGTTGTTGGTAACGACTGCAGTCGCTGCTTTCGTAAAGAAAAAAGAGTAAATGGAGGATAATATGATAACCTTGATAATAAACTTGGGCATAGGAGTTTTTATATCCGTGCTTGGAATGATCAATATGACGGGGAACATATCCTCACTTCACTGGTATCATAGGCAAAGAGTTACCGAGGAGGACCGAAAGCCTTTCGGTAAGCTCGTCGGACTCGGAACGCTTATTATAGGCATCGCGATAATTATTTTCGGCGTGCTTTTGTTTGCTACCGAAAAAACACAGGTTAGAATATACGCCATTATCGGAGTTGTCGAATTGATAGCCTTTATGGCAGGCGGTCTTGCCTTGACCTTTTACGCTATGATAAAATATAATAAAGGAATATTTTAAACAAATTGCGGTTTATAATATAAAAATGAAACAGAGAAGTTGATCACATTCTGTGCGGAAAACGGATTGATCTGTTTTGCAAAGGACAGCGTTGTTTATCTTCAAACGGTACATAGTAAATGGAAGGTAATGCCATCTGAGTAGGGGGGACTCGGACACAAACGAATAACGAATCAGGCATCGGTGAAATATCCGATGCCGATTTTTTTGACACGAATCCTTGCAAATGAGTTAAAACGTCTTGATTTATTCATACTTTTGTGATACAATTAAATAATCGAAACGAGCAATTTGAAGGAGGTGAGACTATGGAGATAGGATATGCGATATGTTTAATAGCCGCCGTAGGCTTACTGATAGCCTACTTATTGATGGTCAAGGATAAGGAATTTTGGCTGACGATGCTGTATATCAGCATTGCGGTGGTCAATCTCGGATACCTTTTGATATCCCTTGCAAACACCGTAGGCTTTGCGCTGTTCGCCAATGACGTGGCATATCTCGGCAGCGTGTTCCTCTCGGCGTTTATGTTCTTGACGATAGTTCGGCTCTGCGGATTCGAGATCAAGAAAGCCCACGTGATCACCTGTGTGTCACTTGGCGCATTGATGTTTGCCATCGTCGCAAACTCACCGATGCTTCCGCTATACTACAAGAGCGTTGACATCAAAATGATTGACGGCGCGGCGAAGCTCGTCAAGGAATACGGCGTGCTGCATCCCTTCTATATGGTGTATCTGCTCGGCTACTTTGCCGCAATGATAGGCACGATCGTACACTCGGTCAGAAAAAAGAAGATCGCCAAGCCCAAGCTCGCAGGCTTTATTGCCGCCGTTGTGTTCAGCAATCTTTTGATGTGGCTGTTTGAAAAGCTCGTCCATTGGGAATATGAATTCCTTTCGGTTACCTACATAATCTCCGAGTTGTTGCTCTTGATCGTCTATTGGATGATGCAGGACTACGTTCACAAGGACGATATTCCCGTCCTCACTCCGGCAGAGTCGGAGCAGCTTGGAATCGATATTGCCACGATGCCGATGGACGTAAAAATCGGCAAGGTGCTTTTGTGCTTGAAAAACGGCGAAACACTTGCTCCCCGTGAGCGAGAGGTACTTGAGCTGATACTTCAATATAAAAAGCGCAGAGAGATCGCTGAAATTATGTACGTATCGGAAAGCTCCGTGAAGCTCTATACGAGAACACTTTACTCCAAGCTCGGCGTAA
>SVUA01000060.1 GCA_015063485.1 Oscillospiraceae bacterium
TGACATAATATCCTCCCCTACGGTGATAGGATATATATTGCTTGTAGGGGAGGCTATCAGCCTCCCGTTTCCGTTGCGCTGCCAATTTGCAAATTCAATCTCCCCGATAAACCGCAATTTGTTTGAATTTAAGCAACGTCGCAAAATAAAAAGCAGATGATTAAAAAATTTAAAAAACTTATTGACATATACTGTAAAAAGTAGTAAAATAATCCCTTGTAAAATAAAGACGAAAAAGGGAACAGACATGACAGAGACCGAACAAAAGCCCTCAGTAATAAAAAATATACTTCATTACGTTAAGAAAAACGCTGTAATGTTTATAGCTCTCGTAGCGGCTCTCATTACGAGCTTCATAGTACCGCCCGACAAGGAATATCTCGGCTATTTCGACCTGCGGACACTTACCTGCCTGTTTTGTGTACTTGCCGTTGTCTGCGCGTTAAAAAATATCAAATTCTTTTACATGATAGCGCGAAAGATAGTGCGATTCTTTAAAAACACGCGAATGAGCATACTCGTGCTTATTTATATAACCTTTATAGGCTCAATGCTTATCGCCAACGACATGGCGCTGCTCACCTTTTTGCCGCTCGGACACAGAGTTCTCGTGACGACGAAAAAAGAGAAATACATGGCGTTTACGTTCATAATGCAGAATATCGCGGCAAACCTCGGCGGAATGCTGACTCCTTTCGGCAATCCGCAGAACCTTTACCTCTATTCGCATTTTGAGATACCCACGCTTGAGTTCATGGGTATAATGGCGCCAGCCTTTTGCCTCTCGGTCGCGCTCATGACGGTCTGCTGCTTCATTTTCGTGCGCCCCGAGCCATTTGAGATAGGCGAGGGAACGACCAAGAGCGATCCAAAAAAAGCGGCTATTTACCTTGTTTTGTTTGCTCTTGCGATACTTATCGTTTTCAGAGGAGTTCCGTATATTATCGGACTTATAATAATTCCGATAGTGCTTTTGATATTTGACCGCAAGGCACTTCTTGAGGTCGACTATCCGCTTCTTCTGACCTTCGTTTTCTTCTTTATTTTCGCGGGAAATATGGGAAGGATAGAGGCTGTGCGCGACCTCTTTTCGATGCTTCTTGGGAAGAATACGCTTATTTTCAGCGTACTTTCATGTCAGATAATAAGTAACGTGCCGTCGGCAATAATGCTCTCGCAGTTCACGAACAATTACGCGGACCTGCTCGTCGGCGTGAATATAGGCGGAACGGGAACACTTATCGCGTCCTTGGCGAGTCTTATCACGTTCCGTAAATACGTTTCGTATAACCCGGGTAAAGCGGGATATTATCTGCTTCGCTTTACGGCGTTTAACTTTGCGTTTTTAATAATACTTACCGTATTTTCGCTCGTTGTGGGGACTTTAATGTGAATTGAACAAATTGCGGTTTAGCGGGGAGATTGTTATATCGTTTGATTGGTTTAAATTGTTTGTATTAGGACCGTCGAGGACGCCGGTCCCTACAGTGTAGAAAAATTTGTACACATATTCCTCGCCGTGAGGCGACGGTAAAACCTAACGATCATAAATTATTTTGTAGGGACCGGCGGTCTACTGCGGTTCGGTCACGCCACGGCTCTAACATCACACTGTGATGTTATTCACCACCGTGTCGTCGCTTCGCTACCTCGACGGTCCGTTACCATTCGGTTAAATTTATGCGAACACAACGCACTGATAAATCAAAATTTGAAATTGTTTCCTTATACAAAAAATTATTGTAAAAAAAGCTAAAAGATATATCTTTTGGCTCTTTTTTATTGAAAAAGTTCCCAAAAAATTGCCGAAAGATCAAATTATTATGGAAATCTCTTGACATATAGAAAAAAACAATATATAATAATATTATTCTGCCCGTTAAATAAATAACGGAAAGAAAAAATTTTTTTAGGAGGTTCATATATTATGAACAGAATCTACAATTTCTCGGCGGGCCCGTCGATGCTTC
Source organism: Oscillospiraceae bacterium (assembly GCA_015063485.1). Taxonomy (GTDB): domain Bacteria; phylum Bacillota; class Clostridia; order Oscillospirales; family CAG-272; genus HGM12713. The sequence continues at coordinate 1,971 of SVUA01000060.1, forward strand.
CTTTAGAGGTACTTGAAAAAGCTGCATCGGAGCTCGTTTGCTACGGTGAGTCAGGTATGTCAGTGATGGAGATGTCCCACCGCTCCCCCGACTACGACGCAATCATCAAGGACGCAGAGGCAAAGCTCCGCGAACTTATGAACATTCCCGACAACTACAAGGTACTCTTCCTTCAGGGCGGAGCTTCCACGCAGTTCGCTGCAGTTCCCATGAACCTTATCAAGAGAACAGGTAAGGCTGACTATATAGTTTCAGGTCAGTTCTCGGGTAAGGCTTTCAAGGAAGCACAGAAGCTCGGCTATGACGTAAAGTGCGTTGCTACTTCCAAGGAAGATAACTTTACCTACGTTCCCAAGGTAACCAAGGATATGATCCGTCCCGACGCGGCATATCTTCACATCTGCTTCAACAACACCATTTACGGAACGAAGTATCCTTACATTCCCGAGACCGACGTTCCGATAGTTGCGGACATGTCCTCCTGCATCATTTCCGAGCCTGTTGACGTGACCAAGTTCGGCGTTATCTACGCAGGCGCGCAGAAGAATATGGCTCCCGCAGGTCTTACTCTCGTTATCGTTCGTGAGGATCTTCTTGACTACGCGGAAGAGAAGATGCCCACCATGCTGGAGTGGAAGACAATGGCGGAGAATGACTCTATGTATAACACTCCTCCTTGCTACCCCATTTACATGGCAAAGCTCGTTTATGAGTGGATCCTTTCCATTGGCGGACTTGACGCTATGAAGGTAAGAAACGAAAAGAAGGCAAATCTTCTTTACGATTACCTCGACAGCCAGAGCTACTACATCGCTCCCGTTCAGAAGGAGAGCCGTTCTATGATGAACGTTACCTTCGTTACAGGCGACGCAGAGCTTGACAAGAAGTTCGTAAGCGAGGCTGCAAAGCTCGGTCTTAAGAACCTCAAGGGACATAAGTCTGTTGGCGGTATCAGAGCTTCTATCTATAACGCAATGCCTTACGAGGGCGTTGAGACTCTCGTTAACTTCATGAAGAAGTTCGCGGCAGAGAATCCCAAAGCGTAAGATTTAGGAGAGTTTTGAAATGAATAATATTCTTTGTCTTAATAAGATAGCCGCAGTCGGCACAGATAAGCTCGACAAGGCGGTATATAACGTAGGAACTGAAGTTGAGAACCCCGATGCCATCATGGTTCGCTCCGCGGCTATGCACGACATGGAGTTTGGCAAGAATATGCTCGCTATCGCCCGCGCAGGAGCGGGTGTCAACAATATTCCCGTTGAGCGTTGCGCGGAGGAGGGTATCGTAGTATTCAATACCCCCGGTGCTAACGCAAACGGTGTTAAGGAGCTTGCAGTTTGCGCCCTTATGCTCGCGTCTCGCGACGTTGTAGGCGGAATCAACTGGGCAGGCACACTTACCGAGGACGTTGCAAAGGCAGTCGAGAAGGGCAAATCCCAGTTCGGCGGCTGTGAGATACAGGGCAAAACGCTTGGCGTTATCGGACTTGGCGCTATCGGCGGACTCGTTGCAAACGCGGCAGTTGCTCTCGGCATGAAGGTTGTTGGTTGCGACCCGTTCATGAGCGTTGACGCGGCTTGGAACATGGACCCCGCTGTCGTTAAGGCGGCAACCTTTGAGGACGTTTTCAAGGCGGCAGATTACGTAACGCTTCACGTTCCCGCAACGAAGGACACAAAGGGCATGATAAACGCAGCAAGTCTTTCTATCATGAAGGACGGCGTTCGCATCATCAACCTCGCGCGCGCTGACCTCGTAAACGCACAGGACCTCAAGGCAGGACTTGAGAGCGGAAAGGTTGCTTCTTACGTTACCGACTTCCCGACCGAAGAGACTATAAACGTAAAGGGTATCGTTGCGATTCCTCACCTTGGAGCATCTACCGAGGAGAGCGAGGATAACTGCGCTGTTATGGCGGCAGTAGAGCTTGACGATTACCTCCGTTACGGAAATATCAAGAATAGCGTAAACTACCCGAACGTAGCTATGGCTATGAGCGGAGACGCTCGTGTCTGCGTTCTTCACGCAAACGCGGCAGACGCTCTCGCAAAGATAACCGCGGCACTTGCCGAGGCAGGTCTTTGCGTTGAGAACGTAACGAGCAAGGCGAAGGGCGATAACGCGTATACGATCGCAGACGTTAAGGGAGCAGTATCCGCTGACGCACAGGCTAAGCTTTCCGCTATCGACGGTGTTCGCCGCGTAAGAGTTATCTGAGTATAACAAAATAATTAATATAAAGCAATACGGAGAAGTAATATTTTCCGTATTGTTTTTTTTGATATAAATTCAAACAAATTGCGGTTTATCGTGGAGTTTGAATTATTAAAATATCGAGAATAAAAGTAAACGGTTAGTATCAAAGGCTTCTCCAGCGGAGAAGCTGTCACCGAAGGTGACTGATGAGGAGAGCAAATT
>SVUA01000061.1 GCA_015063485.1 Oscillospiraceae bacterium
TGAGGGATTGTTTTGTGTTAAAATGTTACTTTTACAATCCCTCCGTCACGCTAACGCGTGCCACCTCCCTTTACACAAGGGAGGCTATTGGTGATAACCTTTTCGTTCGTACGTTGCCGTTTCGTCAAATCAAACTCACCGACAAATCAAAATTTATTCCTCTATCAATTTACCCTTGAAAACTTCAATAATATATGTTATAATGTTAAAAGACAGAATTTTTTCTAAAAAAGAGGTCTTTCTATGCAAAAACAAAAGCTTTTATATATATCGTTCGGCGTTATTTTTTTGGCTCTTGCGCTCTTTTTCGTGTTTTATCTCACCGACACCGTCGGATTTAACACATATAAGCACGCACAGTGGGAGCAGGACGGCTTTGCCTTTTCCTATCGCGGCTCAAAGGACGAGATAAGAAAGCTCCTCGTCGAAAAGGACGGCAAAAAGATAGGCAAATTCGACGTTTCTGCCGATGCTTCTCTATTCGCCAACGAAGAAAACAAAAAGGCTATCATTCTCACAAGCGACGAAAGCGGAACGCTTATGCTCGTTCCCTTTTGCGCGGATACCGACAGCGATATACATTACCGTCCGCTTTCGGTCAAAGCCGACGGCTCTGCTGAATTTGACGAAAAGACAGACGTTGCAAACCCAAAGGTCGATATGGAGAACATGGCGGTCTCTTCGGAGTGCGCGGGTGTTGAATACTCAGTTAACTCTCCTGAGTCTCCTTATACGAAGTACGCGACCTACACGGGATATTCCATTGAAAAAAACAGACTTGTGGCTATATATTCGGTCAGTGTGACCTATCACTCCGAAACCGATGTCTACTGCTTTTCGCAAAGCGTGTTTGACGCAGAGCTCGGAACGCTTGGCGAGTCCGTCGACGATTGGCTCTCGCCCGAGGAATATGCCGAAGACCGAGAGAAATTTGCCTCTATGTTCTCGGTCGATATTCCTTGATAGCGAGGTGTTTTATGAAAACTTACACTTCAACGTATCCGCGCGCGGCTCTTTCGCCCTCTGTTGTGGCTCTCGGTTGCTTTGACGGCATTCACATAGGACACGCGCGCGTTATAAGCCTTGCGAAAAAAATTGCGGACGAGCGCGCTCTTCCGCTTACAGTATGGTCTTTTGCAGAACCGCCGAAGAATTATTTCGCGCCCGATTCCGTGCCGCTTCTTACGGATACCAATGAAAAACGCACACTTATGAAAGCGCTCTCTGTGGACAGATTCTTTTGCGTTAGCTTTAATGAAAAAATAGCTTCTATGCCCCCCGAAAAGTTTTTCTTTGATATCCTTTTAAAAAAGATAAACGCTGCTCATATCGTTTGCGGCTTCAATTTCAATTTCGGAGCACGCGGCGCGGGAAACACAGCTCTGCTTGAAAGGCTTTGCCGCGAAAACGGGATAGGTCTTTCGGTGCTTGACGCGGTAACGCTCGACGGTATCTCAGTCAGCTCTTCCGCTATAAGAAAAGCTATTTCCGAGGGTGATACGGCTCTTGCCGAAAAGCTCCTCGGCAGACCCTATTCATTACGCGAAAAGGTGGTAAACGGTCAGCATCTCGCGAGAAAATTCGGATTCTCAACGGCAAATCAGATATTCCCCCATAAAAAAGCCTTGCTCCGTTACGGAGTCTATCGAGTGCGCGTAAAGGTAGGCAAAAAGACCTTTAACGGCATTTCTAACGTTGGTATACGCCCAACGGTGAATACTTCTCTTCTCTGTGCGGAAACGCATATCTTCGACTTCGACGGCGACCTCTACGGTAAATATATCACCGTTGAATTTCTTGAATTTATCCGTCCCGAGCAAAAATTTGAATCCCTTGAAGCTCTTGAAACGCAGATAAAAAAAGATATTGAATACGTGCGAAAGCACTCATAAAAACAGACACATCACGTCGGTGATCCGAAATGATGTGTCTGTTTTTTTATGAATTATTTAAAGGTTTATCGAGCAGGTTGAAATATTAAAATGTCAAGAATAAACGTAAACGTTTAGAACCAAAGGCTTCTCCAGCGGAGAAGCTGTCACCGAAGGTGACTGATGAGGAGAGCAAATTAAGTACAACCATAAAATGATCTCCTCATCCGTCTTTTGCTTCGCAAAATCCACCCAATGTCCGACTTGTCGGACTTGGCTGTTGCTTGCAACAAGATTCTCACGCTGGAGAAGGCTATTGGTGAAAATCGTTTTCTTCGTACTTTACCATTTCGTCAAATCAACCCACCGACAAATCAAAATTTGAATTTTAACGGCACAAAATCCAATGTCATTTCAATTATCAAACAAATCCTTTATGAACTTGGAAGAAAACTCTTTCTGCGCCTCGAAATCCATTGAGTCGGAGTATATTTTTTCAAGTTCGAAATGCCTCTTACCCGCATCTGCCAAAGAGTCTTTCGCAGACGAAAGAAGCGCGTCGTATATACGGTCGTTTGCCCTTACCTGCGAACGAACGGCACGTATTCTTTCTGCGTTCACGAAGCGCTTCATGTTTATCCGAACGTCGCCCTTGCGCGTATCGTCCAAGATAACGAAGCAATCTCCCGTATGGCAAAAATAGACGGCATCGGGCTCACTTACGTGAATGGGGTCATACGATACTCGCAGATCGCAGTCCCTTTGCAACGCACCCGTTATTAGCGCACGAAGAAACAGGTTAGCGGTCTTGAAATGGTCTTCGATAACGTAAAGCTTTTTTGCCGAACTCTCGTAAGAATCAAAGCGGACTCTTCCCTTCATTCCGAACGAATCGGCTATCGCGGGTTTGATATTCGCGCCATCTCCGCGCGGTATCGCGGAAAGGTAGCGTGAAACGGCGCGCTCAAGCTTCTTGTGCTCTACAGCTTTTAAAACAAGCGCGCGGTTTATCTCAAAAATGCCGTCGCAGCCGTTGAGATACCTATACGCCATTTTATAGCTCTCGCTTTTCTCATCGCGCAAACGCTCTATCTCCGCTCGCCTTTGCCTCAAAGCTCCCGAATCCCAAAACGCGCCGAGATCTATGATCTCGTCTCTCGCGCCCGCAAGCTCGGTGTCCTCGCTGTGCGGCGCTGTGCCGTCGATCATGGCTATCTTGCCGTCAATAACGATACCGTCGAGCGAGTCGGGGTCGGAGGAGCATCTGTAATGCTCGACCCTCCTTCCCCGCGCCGCCGCCTCGCTCGATATCCTTTTCATAAAGCTGCTCTTTCCCGTCCCGGGACCGCCCTTTATTATATATCTCCGTTCGATACGCGCATCTGCGAATATCTCCGCATAAAAGGACTTAAAGCCTTTGCCGCTATTAGCCGCCGCAAATAACGGGTCTGCCAAAAATTCAGGTTCGCCCGATCTCATACGCATTCCTCCTTATATACAAATTTTCTTGCAATACAGAGTATGCGTAAATTATTTTTTTCGTGAATCAACGCTGAATTATCTTTATATTTACGGGCTTGATGCCTGCTTGCTGGAAGACTATCTCGTTTATCTGCGAAATTTCCGACGCGATAAGTCCGTCGCTCTTTACGACGATACTCGCGTTCTCTCCGCTTATAACAGCTACGCATTCCTCAAAGCCCTTTGCCACGATGAGAGACTCGATATTTGCCTCGGTCTCCATTACCTTGGCAAGATTCTGTATCTCGGCAAGAGCCTCTTCCTTTGCGGTAGCGGTAGAGGACGCGTTGTCAACGACCGACTGAAGCACCTCGATAGCTTCGTCTCGGCTTCTCTGTCTGTTTACCTGAACGTCAGAAAAGTAAGTATCCGCCGATGCTGACGTGTCAACGGGGGGAGTAGTCTCACCCGTTTGAACGTTTGAGCCGTCCATACCCGCGCTTTGATCGTAATTAAAGCCGTCGTCCTCGCGCGAGAATATCGCGATATTGATAACGATAGCGGCTACGACCAAGCACACCGAGCCGATGATGATAAAATTGCGTTTTCCTACGCGAGAGAAAAAGTTCTTTACCTTCTCTTTAAATTGACCTGTTCCCATAATAATTTCCTCCATTGTTTTTAAGCTTTATTTCTACGCTACATTTATATTGAGCGTGAAAGACTTTTATGACTTTTTGCTTTGGATTTTATTGAATTTATCGATCATATTACAAATTGCGGTTTGTCGGGGCGTTGATGTTTGCACGAACTTGAGGCTCCCTTGTGTAAAGCTTCCGCAAGCGGAGTCGAGTTTGCGGAGCAAACGTCGAGGAGCTGACGACGAAGTCGGGTG
>SVUA01000018.1 GCA_015063485.1 Oscillospiraceae bacterium
CAAAGACGCTCTCGGGCTTTATTTGCGGAGCGCTTATGCTGATCGCATATCTCGTCGGTTCTATCCTCGGCGGTGCGATCTCGGGTCTTTCCTTTGACCTTCACGGACTTAGCGCAGGCAATATCGTGATGTGTATGCTCGCCAAGATATTCTTGATGCTTGTGTTCGTTTCTATCTTCACGCTTATCAGTGTGGCGGCAAAGCAGAAGGCATGGCTTGCGATCTGCGGAAGCCTCGGCGGAGGTATGCTTCTCTTTATGATGGTTTCTATGATCACTCCCCTCAGTTCTACCATCATCAATGTGGTACTCTGTGCGGTAGGCGGTGCGCTGTTTGCATTTGGTCTTGGCGCAATCAGCAAGGTCGTTCTCAAAAAGACAAGCTTGGTATAATATTTCGGGCAACGCTGACAAAATCGGCGTTGCCTTTTCTAAATTCAACACTTTTTGCAAATTGAAAACAAAAGCAAGGAGATCTCGCCCAACTTTGAGCGAAATCTCCTTTTATTATCCCTCAACAACCCCAATAACCCTTCCGCAACAGTAAACGCTATCGTTCTCACCAATTCGAATAGACTTGTATGTTTCATTATGAGAGATCAAGCATTTGTTACCAAGTTCCTTAATGTAAACGTCACCGTTAACAACGAAGATTCCAACCTCGCCGATATTGACGGAATCGCACTTCTCAACGAATACCTTGTCACCGTCGTGGTATGTGGGCTCCATACTGTCACCGCCAACCGAGATGACAAAATCCGCTTGTTCTGCCTCTGCGCTCTCGGGAACGAGAAGCTCTTCTGCCAACTCACTGTCAAGGATATTGCCCGTACCTGCGGATGCTGGCATAGCAAACCAATCGATCTTCAGCATACGAGGCTTGGGCTTTCTCGTTAGTGCCGTCACACGCTTGTATTCACTGTCGATCAAATAATCAACAACCTCTTTACCGTGCTCGTCAAGGGCGCGGTATTTTTGTAATGTCGTCCACTCGGTAGCAGTGGGGCGCTGTGCCATGGATTTGCATCCGATCAGCTCATCCGCAGACACACCGAGCAGGTCGCAAAGACGTGCAAGTTTGTCGCAATCAGGGCGACCGATGCCTTCTGCCGGATATTGTGGCTTACTTTGAATCGGAGCAGGGGCAAAGAGAGTTTGCCGAATGGAAAGCGGGGCAGGAAGCCAACAAAAAGGAAAAGAGCGAGGTCGCTTGACCTCACTCCGAAACAGCGTCAATATAATAAATCAATAGTAAAAAACAAATCCGAACCAATTTCGATTGACGAAATAGTTCGGATTTGTTACGTTTGGTGACCCGTACGGGAATCGAACCCATGTTTCCAGCGTGAGAGGCTAGCGTCTTGACCGCTTGACCAACGGGCCATTTGCTCACAGCTTTGATATTATATCACATTTTTTTCTAAAATGCAATACCTTTTTGAAAAAAAGTTCGATTTTTTTAAATTTTTTATTTATATCAATATTCCGGTGTTATTTTGACCGTATAAAGCGTTCCCATCGCTTCCTCGACGAGCGCGTTGAAGTCTACCTTGTTCTCCTGAACCAAGACCTTTTCAAGCTCAGGCTTTGTTCTCGGGTGCTTTGGTGTAAATACGGTACAGCAGTCCTCGTACGGCTGTATCGACGTTTCAAACGTTCCTATCTTTCGAGCTATGGTGACTATCTCCTCTTTATCCATTCCGATACACGGACGGAACACGGGGATATTCACCGCCGCATCGGTAACGCCTATCGCCTGCATGGTCTGTGACGCTACCTGTCCGAGACTCTCGCCCGTGATAAGAGCCATACAGCCCTTCTCTTTCGCTACCCTCTCGGCTATCGTCATCATATATCTGCGAAGCAAGAGAGTAAAATAATCCTCCTCGCAATTCTTTACAAGCTCCTCTTGGATATGCGTGAGCGACACGACGTGAACGTTCATCTCGCCTGCGTATTCGGAAACTATCTTTGCAAGTTCAAGCACCTTTTCTCTCGCTCTCTCGCTCGTATAAGGGAACGACTCGAAGTGAAGCGCGTCGATACGCACACCTCTCTTTGCAAGCATATATCCCGCAACGGGAGAATCTATTCCGCCCGACAGAAGAAGCAATCCTCTGCCGTTCGTTCCCACAGGCATACCGCCCGCACCCTTGAACTGTCCTGCCGACACGTACGCGCCGAACTCTCTTACCTCGACCTTTACTATGATATCGGGGTTATGAACGTCAACGCGGATATGGTGGCAATTATCGAGAATAACTCCGCCTATCTCGCGGGATATCTCCATAGAATCAAGCGCGAACGCCTTGTCCGAGCGCTTGGACTCGACCTTAAAGGTCTTTTTGCCGTCAAGGAACTGCGGAACGTACTCCGCCGCGGTCTTGGATATCGACTCCATATTCTTCTCGCACACAGCGGCGCGCGAAATTGCAACGATGCCAAAGACCTTCTGCGCCGCAGAGAACATTCCGTCCATATCGGCGTACTCGTCCTTTGGCTCAATATATATGGTACTCTGCGCGCGGTAGATATCGAAAGCACCGTAGTTTGCGGCACGCTTTTTCATCTCGCGGCAAAGCATATCCTCAAAATATTTACGGTTCGCGCCTTTGAGGACTATCTCACCGTATTTGCAAAGCAAAATTTCCTTACACTTCATCTTTTTCGTTTTCCTCTGTTTCTTCGTTTTCAGGGGGCGCGATAAGCGCGGAAGCTGTTTCATAAAGCTCCTTCGGAACGAAAACATCTGTACCGAACATTGAATATCCCATTATAACGCGCACCGCCGCTCCGCTTCCGCGGTCCTTGGTCAAAAAGGGTATCTTTGCGTCATCAAGTATGCTTTTAACTATCGCAAGATAGGTCGGGTCGTACGCAGTTGTGAGAAGCTCAAGCTCCTCGTCGTGTGCCGAGACCTTATCAAGTCCGAAAAGATCATCCATTTTATTTTGCTCCTTTTTAAGAGTTCAATTCTTGTAGTAATTCGGGAAAAGAGCCTCCCATACCTTTCGGCAGCCGAGTGTATCGGCTATCGAGGAGTGAGCTATTCCCTCCCATTCGATATTGAAGCAAGCCATAGCATCGGTCAAAGATGCGTGGCGAAGATCGGGACGGTTCTCGTGCGCGTAGCGTACAAACTCATTAGCGCAACACCATACCTTGTCGTGAAGCTTGTTTCTCTCTTCCTCTGTTTCGTAGATGTATTTTATATGGCTGTAATCGGTGGAAACACCATACGCGATAATATGGTCGGCGTTGTCAAATATCTCTCTTACCTTCGGCGCAAGCTCGTCCATGGAGGGCGCGTCGGTAACCATATCGGGCGTTATGCCGTGTATCTTCTCGGTCCTCTTCCACGATTTGTTACGCGCGGGCTTTACGAGCGTATCCATTACAAGCTCGCCGTAGCCGTCGACGATAGTTATTGAAAGTATCTCGTCGTGGTCATAAACACCCGTCAATTCAAGGTCGAAAAACAAAGTTCTCGCTCTGTCCATGTTATAAGACGCGTTACGGTACGCGTCACCCTCACGGCGACGTACCTCCATGTCCTTTTCGTAGCACTTTTCACAGAGCTTGCGGCGGTATCTTATATCCTTTCCGCATTTTACGCACATCTGCGGAAGCTTGCGAGCCGTCTTTTTATCGTAAAAATAAAGTATGCTCTTATCGGATTTTACAGTGTATGCAACAGGCTCTTCCTCGACCTCATAGTGCATACGCTTGAGCTTGTCCTCGGGATAGTATCCGCAAAGGGCGGCGTTCTTGACGCTCATTCTCTCTATCACGTTGCCGCTCGGCAGAGTCATCGAATCCTTGCGGCTTCGCGGAAAATACCAAATTTCAGGCGGAGCTTCGGTAACCTTTGTGGGATCAAAATAGTATACCACGCTGCCGTCGGGTGCTACCTCAAACGCCACGGGCTCTCCCGTAGGCATCAGATGCATACGCGCAAGGGTCGGGCGCGTAAGATAATTTTTCTTGCTTGCCTCGGCGCTGTCGATCTTCTTTATCGACGCCCCAGAGCGCAACTGCATTTCTTCCGTTTCTTCTTTCAAGGGAATCCCTCCGAATATGTCAATCGGGATCTGACGATCCGTTTATTTTTCGAAATCAAAATCCTTATTATTATATCATACAAAAAAGGTTATGTCAATAACTCAAAGAGATAAATAACGAATTTAAGCGGTTATAATATTTACGTTATCTTTCGTTCTATATCCTCTCTGACCTCGGTAGGCGCGGCTCCGAGACGTTTTTTGCAAAGCCTGTAAAACGCCGAATAGTCGCGGAATCCAGCCTTTTGCGCCGCATACGTAGCGTTCTCGCCTTTGGATATCAGCTCCTGCGCGATGATAAGCCTTTTGGAAAGTATATAGTCGTATACCGACGTACCCGTCAATCTTCGAAAGACTCGTCCTATCTGTGACGGACTCATATGCACCTCGTTCGAGATACGCTCAAGCGAAAGCTCCTCCGAAAGATTTTCGTTGATGTAATCGATTATCTCGCGCCCAATATCACGGTCGACCGCATAAGGCGGCTCTTTTTCATTGTGAAAGGCGGTACATACACCGCTTAAAAACGCGGACAAGTTTGCGGCAAAGACCTCTTCCTTGGGTAAAAATTCAAGCTCACGAAAGCATTTTTGAAAAAACTCTATCGGCTTCATGGCGGAAAATTCACTTGGCAAATAAAGATTTCTCTCTCCGAGTCCTCTTTTCAGATACGGAGCTAAAAGCTCCTTTGAAAATCCGCGCTCTTCAAGAAAGTCAGGACGGAACTGCATAACGTATCTCTCATACCGTCCGCTTCCGTTTACTATCAGCTTGTGCGTCTCCGCGCTCCTCATAAGCAAAAGACTGCCCGGTCGCAGATCGTATATACGTCCCTCTACCATATAGCTCGCCTTTCCCGACACGAAGCAGTATATCTCGTACGTATCGTGAACGTGCATAAAAAAATCCGCAGCCTTTGGCTCTTCGTCTATCGAATGGGAAATATACACCCCAAAAACTTTATCTCTTTCTAAGGTAGCCATACAATACCTCCAAACATTTCAAGTTATCGTATTAATTATACCATATAATGCTCTGAAATGCAATATAAAAAGACCATTTTTGCACTTTTCTTGCAAATAATTATCTGCTATAATATAACTTGTAAAACAATCTACATTTTAAGGAGAAAAATTATGTATAAGCTTTGCGCATTCGCGGACGAATCCTCGCCCGCAATAGTCGGTCAGATAGACGCGCTCAAGAGAAACGGCATCTCTCTTCTTGAGATACGCGGAGTTGACGGACAAAACATCAAGGACATATCTCTCGAAAAGGCAAAAGAGGTCCGCAAGATGCTCGACGACGCGGGTATTAGCGTTTGGTCGATGGGCTCGCCTATCGGAAAGCATCACCTTGAGCGTGACTTCGAGCCTCACATGGACGATTACAAGCGTATCGTAGAGTACGCGTACGTTCTCGGAGCGAAGCGTATCCGTATGTTCAGCTTCTACGCAGCCCCCGGCGACAGCGCGGAGGCGACCGAGGAAAAGGTATTCGAGGGGCTTCGCCGCTTCTGCGATTACGCGCCCGACGATATCATTCTCTGCCACGAGAACGAAAAGAAGATCTACGCGGAAACACCCGAGACCTGCTTAAAGATCCTCAAGGCTTTCCCGAAGATGCGCGCGATATTCGACCCCGCAAACTTCGTTCAGTGCGGCGTTGACACGCTTCACGCTTGGGATATGCTCAAAGACTACGTTGACTATATGCACATAAAGGACGCAATAGCCGACGGCACAGTCGTTCCCGCGGGTCTGGGTATTGGAAACGTCCCCGCTATCGTCAAGGATTATCTTGCGAGAGGCGGCAGCGTTATGACGCTTGAGCCTCACCTCAACGCATTCACGGGACTTGACAAGCTTGAGGACGGCGAATCAGTAAAACAGGGCTTTAGCGTTTACAAGACAAACGAAGAATCCTTTGACGCGGCAGTATCGGCACTCAAAGGTATACTTGCAAATATTTAAATATTTTAAAGGAGAATAAAAATGAAAATAGGCGTACAGATGTTCACTGTTCGCAAGCAGTGTGAAAACCTCAATGACTTTTCCGAAACACTCTCTAAAATAGCCGATATGGGCTACACCACCGTTCAGGTGTCGGGTACTTGCGACTATGAGGCTGACTGGCTCGCTTCTGAGCTCAAGCGCACGGGACTCAAGTGCGTCCTCACCCACATAAAGCCCGACCGCCTTTTGAATGAGACACAGAAGGTCAGCGACGAACACAAGATCTTCGGCTGCAAAAATATAGGTCTCGGAATAATCCCGGAGCATTTCATTAACGAAGAAAACTACGCAAGGTTCGTTGAAGACTTCACTCCGGTAGCAAAAGCCTTCAAGGCTAACGGTCAGAAGTTCTTTTATCACAACCACGCGCTTGAATTCGAACGTAGCGCAAACGGAAAGATCTATATGGACAGATTTCTCGATGACTTCTCTCCCGATCTTCTCGGAATCACATTTGATACATATTGGGCGCAGTTCGGCGGAGCAGATCCCGCGGAATATTTGAAGAAGCTTAAAGGCAGGATCGAGTGCATTCACTTGAAGGATCTCACTATCGTTCAAAAGGAACAGCGCATGGCTCCCGTCGGACAAGGAAACATCAACTTCCCCCGCGTTCTTGATGTTGCCGAAGATTGCGACGTTGAGTATCTCCTCGTTGAACAGGATAAGTGCTACGACGAAGATCCCTTTGATTGCTTGAAGAAGAGCTACGATTACCTCCGTTCTCTCGGCTTGTCATAATAAAACATAAATAAAGAAAGGAAACTTTTAAAATGGAAAAGATCAAATTAGGTATTCTCGGACTCGGAAACATGGGTTCGTCTCACGCAAAGAAGATACTTGCAGGCGAATGTCCCGAAGTAGAGCTCGCGGCAGTTTGCGACATAAAACCCGACAGACTTGAATGGGCAAAGGAAAACCTCGGAGAGAGCGTTCCCGCATTCTCTGACGCGGAGGAAATGATGGATAGCGGTCTTATAGACTCGATAATCGTCGCAGTTCCACACTATGACCACCCCACCTTTGCTATAATGGCTATGAAGAAAGGACTTAACACGCTTATCGAAAAGCCCGCGGGTGTTTACACCGAGCAGGTACTTGAAATGAACCGTGTTGCCGACGAGTGCGGTGTTGTATTCGCTATAATGATGAATCAGCGCACAAACTGCATTTACAGAAAAATGCGCGAGATAGTAAAGAGCGGCGAAATGGGTGCTATCAAGCGTACAAACTGGATAATCACCGACTGGTACAGACCTAACGCTTACTATGCTTCTGGCGACTGGCGCGCTACTTGGAGCGGAGAGGGCGGCGGTGTTCTCCTCAATCAGTGCCCCCACAACCTTGACCTCTGGCAGTGGATCTGCGGTATGCCCAAGACCGTTGAAGCAAAGCTTCATTTCGGTAAATGGCATGACATCGAGGTCGAGGACGACGTTACCGCTTACGTTGAGTATGAAAACGGCGCAACGGGCGTATTCGTTACCACGACGGGTGATACCCCCGGTACTAACCGCTTTGAGATAACTCTTGAAAAGGGTAAGATAGTTGCCGACAAAAAGACTCTTAAGATATGGAAGAGCGAGGAGAATATGACCGAGGCAGAGTTCTCCGCTACTAACACCAGTCCTTTCGGTCACATGAAGTTTACCGAAATGGACGTTGAAACAGACGGAGAAAATCTCCAGCACGTAGGCGTATTCAATGCGTTTGCCGCTCACATTCTTCACGGAACTCCCCTCGTTGCAGACGGACGCGAGGGCATCAACGGTCTTACGATATCGAACGCAATGCACCTCTCCGCTTGGACAGGCAAGGCAATAGATATCGCAACATTTGACCACGCTCTCTATAAGGAAGAACTTATGAAGCGCGTTGCTACCTCTCGCCGCAAGACCGTTACCACAAATGCAGTAGCGGCAGATATGAGCGATACGTTCTGACAAAAATTTTCTCCAGAAAGGAGAAGCACTATGAATAACGACAAATTTGTAAAAGTAGGAATTATCGGTGTCGGTACGATCGGCTCGGCTCACGCCGCGTCTATTTACAGCGGAGCGATTGACGGAATGCGCCTTTGCGCTCTGTGCGATACGTCCGCTGACCGAAGAAAAGCTCTTTGTGAGCTTTACCCCGACGTTCCGATATACGCGACCGACGATGAATTTTTAGACAACGCAGAGATCGATGCCGTTATAATAGCAACTCCGCATTATGATCACCCCCCTCTCTCGATAAGAAGCTTCGAGAAGGGCTTACACGTTCTCACCGAAAAGCCCGCGGGCGTTTATTGCTCGGCTGTAAGAAAAATGAGCGAGGCGGCTAAAAAAAGCGGCAAGGTCTTTGGTGTCATGTTCAACCAACGCACAAATAAGCTCTTTTCAGAGGCAAAACGAATCGTTAAGTCGGGAGAGCTTGGCGAATTAAAGCGCACAGTATGGATAATCACGAATTGGTACAGAAAGCAGTGCTACTACGACTCGGGCAATTGGCGTGCCACGTGGAGCGGAGAGGGCGGCGGAGTGCTGATGAATCAAGCACCGCACAACCTCGACCTCTGGCAATGGATATGCGGAATGCCGATCTCTGTACGTGCAGAGTGCAAGACCGCGCATTTCCACAACATTGAGGTCGAGGACGACGCTACCATATTTGCCGAGTACGAAAACGGAGCAACAGCTACCTTTATCACCTCAACAGGAGATTTTCCGGGTACTAATCGCCTTGAGATCACGGGAACAAAGGGCAAGCTCGTACTTGAAAACAAAAAGCTCACACATTGGAGCTTTGCTATGGACGAGCGCGAATATTGTCTTACTGACTCGGACGTAAAAAACGAGGTTACCGTATCTGTAACCGAGGACGAGGAATACAACGGACACCACAATATTTTAAAGAATTTCGCGCGCGCGATCCTCTACGGCGACGAGCTTGTCGCCAAAGGCGAGGACGCGATAAACGAGCTTATGCTCTGCAACGCGGCATATCTCTCGGCTTGGACGGACAGAAAAGTCACGCTTCCCTTCTCCGATACGGAATACGAAAGCTTACTTAAAGAAAAGATAGCATCATCGCAAAAAAAATCTCACGCAACACAGAATAAAGAAACGCCCGACGGCGATTACTTAGGACGTTGGAATACTAATTGGTAAAAGCAAAACCCCTCACGCTTTGATTTTGAGCTTGAGGGGCTTTTTTTTATTTCTCATTAAAATTTTGCTCTTAACTCCACGACTTTACCGAGAATATGAACGGGAAGCTGTTCGATTTCTCTGTTGCTGTAAAACATAGGTTCGTATGCGGGATTTAAAGATATTAACATAACTCCTTCGGGAGTCTTTTTTATTTTCTTGCAGGTTGCGTTCTCACCGTCTACGAGCACGATCGCGATATCACCTGTTTCGGCGGTTGTCTGTGAACGTACTATAACAACGTCACCTGTTGCCATGCGCGGTTCCATTGAATCACCTTTGATAACAAGTCCGAAGTATTCGCCTTTATTTGCGAGTTCTTCGGAGATCTCTTCAAAGTCAACGATCTCTTCTATAGACGAGATCGGTATGTCTGCTGCTACGTTTCTGAAAACGGGGATTTTGATTCCTCCTGTTTTTTCTTTGGAAGTTGTTCCTATTAATTCTTCCATTGTGCAGTTTAGTATTTGTGCTATTTTTGCTAACATTTCCGGATTTGGAGACGCTTTTCCTGTCTCATACTTTGCGTATCCTTGTTGAGACATTATAAGCATTTCTGAAATTTTCTTTTGAGAAATACCTGCTTTTTTTCTGTATTTTTTTAAATTTTCCGTAAGCAATTACATCACCTCATACCCATAATACTACAAAAAGTTGTTTTTTTCAATACATTTTTTTCAGGAAACTATTGACAACTCCAAAAAGCAGTAGTATAATGTATGCATAACAACAAAAAGCAGTAAAAAGGAGCAATAATGATAGCAGAAATACGCAAACGCAACAACTATTCGCAGTCAGCACTTGCAAAAGAATTATGTGTTTCTCAGCAAACCGTTTCCCATTGGGAAAATGGAGTAAGGACCCCCTCAATTGACAAACTAATAATAATGAGCGATCTGTTCGGCTGTACGATCGATGAGCTTGTAAGAGGAGAGAAGCAATGAGTGAAAACAAACAAGATTCCCAAATGTATGGGAAAGCAAAGAAAATGTATGAACCTCCCAAAGCGGAGTTTTTTAAGAAAGAAGACGAATCTGACGGTTGGTTTTCTCGTTCCGAATTCCAAAGAAAAATACCTCTCCTCACGTCTTTTGGCGAAAGGGATACTATTTGAGAAGCCAAATATGAATATGACGCCTATGCTAAAACATTTTCTGACTATTCTCAAGGATTTCGGCTCGAGTATCTCAAATCAACAAAAACTATAAAAAATTTGACATCATTTTGACATCATTTGTGGCGATATTTGACATCATTTGAGGACATAATGAAAACCCCGCAAAGCCTTGAAAACAAGGTTTTACGGGGTTTTATTCGTGGCGGAGAGAGAGAGATTCGAATTTGTGATACTAATGTTTTTATATTTCAATCCGTCCCAAAAATATTCTCAAAACACAAACGTACCCTTGCGAAATTTTATTTATTCCATTATTGGAAATGAAAAATTCAAATCCAATGCGAGAAATTATTCGTTTTTTACAATATACCGATACGTTTGATTTTCCCAACATCTATTGCATTTTTTGATCTTTTGGTGTATAATATTGGTAACAAATGATCTTAGGAGGTTCATATGAAAAAAATACTGTTGTTTTTGTTTTCAATAACTCTTTTTATGGGTTCATTTTCGGGCTGTAAACAGAAGATAGAGCCTCCTATTATTGAACTCACTCCCGAAGAATTAGAAGCTATTACAAATCCGAATTTTTCTTCCGAACCATTTGCAGAAAGTGAAGTTTTGTTTCAATATGTAGAGGAAGACTGGAATGAAATTTTTCCAAAAATTCCATCTGACAAATATGAGCTCTACCCAAATCTGCATAACGTACCGAGAACTGCAACATTATATAAGAACGGAGAAGTAACTTTTATTGATGCAAATGATCCAAGGCTTATTGGATTGATAAATCTTTATAATAACTCTGTTTATTATGGTAAATATGCTTATTTGCAGGGGTTATATGACAAGGAGCATATTGAAGAGATCGAAACAGAAGAATTCAGATTGGAATTAACGTATATCCCGTATTTTTCTGACGATGGTTATGAGGCGGCTGGAACTCAGTATGATACTATTATTATAGCAAATGACTCTTTTTATCTTTTTGCTCATGATATTCCAAATGAGCATGAAGATACTTTTGTGGCAAGATCTAACAGTCCGTTTTCTCGTATGTATCCTTGGCTTGATTTGTTTGGTTTTTAAACTATCATGAAGAATTGTAGCACCCTATTGCTAATTAGCAATAGGGTGCTTTTTAGATATGTTTATTTATAGGATTGATAAATATTGTATGCACTTTGCATTGTTAAAGTTACATCGGATATTTTCAAACGTAAACAAAGAAGAAAGTGTTGTGTACATACACAATTTGCTCTGTTTATCGCATTCAACTCCTCAACATTGCTGTTGTGGACTTGTTTTTATATAAAATACACCGCGAACAATTTTCGGTAGCGAATTGTTCTAAACATCTGGTTTCTGTAAGGGTAAAATTATGGGTCTATATAATTAAAAAAGCAAAGAAAAAGCCCTGAAATCATACAATTTCAGGGCTTTTTACGTGGCGGAGAGAGAGAGATTCGAACTCTCGGTAGGGTATTAGCCTACACACGATTTCCAGTCGTGCGCCTTAGACCAGCTCAGCCATCTCTCCACGACCTAAACATTATAACACATAAAAAAAGAAAAATCAAGTACTTTTTTGAATTTTTTTCGATTTTTTACTATTCCTCTTTTTTGTTTTCTTTTTTGCAATGCTTTTTCTTTGGTTACTTTCTTTTTCGCGAAAAAGAAAGTAACCGCGTCCACTATAAAACCGAGTCTCTCGTTGTCGGCAGCTCTCTGTTTCTGAATTTACGCGCGGAGATTCCTATTTTTGCCGAGAAGAACTCCGAGAAATAGGACTCGTTCTCAAAGCCGACGGCGTAAGCTATCTCCTTTATCGACATATCTGTCTCGAGCAAAAGTCTCTGACTTTCGGTAAGACGTTTATGCAGGATATACTGCTTCGGGCTTATGTGAAACACCTGCTTAAAGGAGTTAGAAAAGTACATCGTGCTTATATTCATAAGCGCGGCAAGCTCGGAGAGAGATATATTCTTTCTGAAATTTTCCTCAATATAGCGAAGAACACTGTCAAACTTTATCAAGGCGTGACGGTCGGCGTCGGGTCCCGCAAAGAAGTCCGAAAGCAACAAGTCCATCGCTCCCTGAACCTTGAGGTATGCGTCCTGAGTCTTTTTCGTGTAATTGTCAACTATTATATTAAACAGATTTTCGGTCATCGAGTCACCCTTGACGCAATATTTCTCCGACAAAAATCGGTAAAGGCTGAAAACGGGTGAATTTGCCTGAAAGTGAACGTAATATTTGTTCATTTCGCCGTCTATCTCGCTCTGCAAGACAGAAAACGCGGGAATAAAGTAAATATTCCCCGGAACAAGATCGAGCGTTCTGTCAACAAGGTGCAATGTTGCTCTTCCACTCGTCAAAAAATACAGACGGTGATAGCCTATATGATGATGATCCTTGTCCCAGATCACATGATTCCATTCGTCTCCGATATCGCGCCTTTCCGCGAAAGCTATTGAATACGTATTGAGTTCTAAAATATGCTCTCTCATGCCTCACCTATGTTTTGTTAATGTTTTTGTGTGTTTATCCTATTGTAAATATTATAATTCGAATTTATAATAAAATCAAGACCTTTTCGCATATTTTTTGCGAAAAAGAGAAAGACTCGAATATAAAAAATACGAAAGGAACAAAAAACAATGGCAGAAAACAGATACGTTGGAAGTTATCCCGTGATCGGTATCCGTCCTTGCGTTGACGGAAGAAGAGGACCTATGCAGCTCCGCGAAAGCCTTGAGCCTCAGGCTATGGCTATGGCACAGGCAGCAAAGAAGCTCTTTGAGGAAAACCTTTATTATTCAAACGGCGAACCCGTAAAGGTAATCATCGCCGACAAGACGATCGGCCGCGTTACCGAGGCTGCGGCTTGCGCTGACCAGTTCAAGAAGGCGGGAGTAAGTATTACTCTCTCCGTTACTCCTTGCTGGTGCTACGGTTCAGAAACGATGGACATGGATCCCAACACCATAAAGGCTGTATGGGGCTTTAACGGCACAGAGCGTCCCGGCGCGGTCTATCTTGCGGCAGTTCTCGCAGGACACGCGCAGAAGGGTCTCCCCGCATTCGGTATTTACGGACATGAGGTTCAGGACCTCGATATGATCGACAAGATCCCCGACGACGTAAGAGAGGAGCTTCTCCGCTTCGGTCGTGCAGCTGTAGCTGCCGCTACCATGCAGGGCAAGTCCTATCTCCAGATCGGTTCTCAGTGCATGGGTATCGCAGGCTCTATCATCGATCAGGATATGCTTGAGGCGTACTTCGGTATGCGCGTTGAGTCTGTTGACGAGGTAGAGATCCTTCGCCGTATGGAAGAGGGCATCTACAACGAGGAAGAATACCAGAAGGCTCTCGCTTGGACTCTCGAGCATTGCAAGATGGGCAGAGACGACAACCCCGAATCCGTTAAGTTCTTGGGCGAGGACCGCCGCATTAAGTTCACCGACGAGGAAAAGCTTAAGCAGTGGGAATTCACCGTTAAGATGTACTGCATCATCAAAGACCTCATGGCAGGTAACGAGAACCTTCCCGACGCGTTCGTTGAGGAAAAGGTCGGACACAATGCTATCGCGGGCGGCTTCCAGGGACAGAGACAGTGGACTGACCACTGGCCCAACTGCGACTACCCCGAGGCTCTTCTCTCCTCTTCGTTCGACTATCAGGGCGCAAGAGAACCCTATACGCTTGCTACCGAGAACGACGTTCTCAACGGCATGGGTATGCTTATGATGAGACTTCTTACCCACCGTGCGCAGATATTCGCTGACGTTCGTACATATTGGTCGGGCGAGGCTACCGAGCGCGTAACAGGTTACAAGCTCAACGGTAAGGCAAAGGAATCTGACGGTATTATTCACCTTCTCAACTCGGGTGCTGCTTGCCTTGACGCTTGCGGCGAGTGCAGAGACGAGAACGGCGAGCCTACCATGAAGAAATGGTGGGAGGTTACCGACGAGGATATCAAGAAGATGACCGACGCTACCGTTTGGTGCGAGGCAGGCTTTGATAACTTCCGCGGAGGCGGATTCTCCAGCCACTACACTACCAAGGCTGAAATGCCCTGTACGATGATCAGACTCAATCTCGTTAAGGGACTCGGACCGGTCCTTCAGATAGCTGAAGGTTGGACAGTAAATCTTCCCGATGACGTTTCCGATACGCTCATGGAAAGAACCAATCCCACTTGGCCTTGCACTTGGTTCGCTCCTCGCTGCGACGGCAAGGAAGGAAGCGCATTCAAGACCGCTTACGAAGTAATGCGCAACTGGGGCGCTAACCACGGAGCTATCAGCTACGGACATATCGGTGCAGACCTTATCACTCTCTGCTCCATGCTTCGTATCCCCGTTTGTATGCACAACGTTCCCGAAGATAAGATCTTCCGTCCTGCCGCTTGGAACGCATTCGGTATGGATAAGGAAGGACAGGATTACAGAGCTTGCGCTGCTTACGGTCCTTTGTATAAGAAGTATTAATTGAATAGCTTCAATGGGAAAGCCTTTTAGGCTTTCCCCTTTTTTATTTTGATTTGTCGCTTCAAATTTTGATTTATCGGGGAGACGCGGTGTCGCTTTTTGAAAAAAGCTCCGCAAAAACTTTCCTGAAAATGAGTTATTGAGTAGCCGTTATGGCTATGCAAAACCTTATTTTTGAAAGTTTTTGAAGGGAGTTTGAGGGAAACTTTTTTCAAAAAGTTTCCCTCATCGCGTCCCCGCGTCCCCGATAAACCGCAATTTATATACTTTTTATTTAGCAGATAAAAAACATCACTCGTTTTTTTTGAATATATTTTAGATATATTTAGCTTTCATTCTTAACACAAAACACCACATTGGGTGTAAATTAAATATATAATATATTCAAAAAGAGGTGTTTTTATGGCTACAAAAAGTTTATCTATAAGAATCGAAGAAGAAATGCTCGACAAATTGCACGTTGTTGCTGACTATGAAGCAAGAAGTGCGAACAGTCAGATCTTAATCCTTATCCGAGATTGTATAGAAGAGTATGAGCAAAAGCACGGCGAGATCAAGGTCGGAAAAAGATGATATCTTACGAACCGTTTTATAAAACGTTAAAGGGAAAGAATATTTCTACGTATAAATTGATCAATACGTATGGCGTAAGCCGTAGTTTACTCGACAGACTAAAACACAACAAACCCATAAGCACTGTAACGTTAAACGATCTTTGCACATTTCTCGATTGCCGCGTGGAAGATATTCTTGTATATGTAAAGGAAAACTGAAAGGAACTCTTATTATGCACTCAGGTCACAGACAAAGATTTAAAACAAAATTCAGAAAAGGTACGCATTTGGAAGATCACGAGCTTTTGGAGCTCGCGCTTTATTACGCAATTCCGCGAAGCGACACAAACGCGATAGCGCATATGCTTATCAAGCGCTTCGGCTCTCTGCGCGGAGTGTTCTCGGCAAGCGAAGCAGAACTTTGCGCCATTGAGGGCATCGGAGAAAACACCGCTCTGTTCTTGCGCGTTATCGGAGCTATAATATCACGCATACTGTTCAACGCTTGCAATAAGAAAAAGCTTCTCTCGTCGGACGAAGAGCTTGAGGCTTTTCTTTGCGCACTATTCTTCGCAACGCCCTTTGAAGAAACGCATGTCATACTCTTTGACAAAAAGAATCGCTTTATATTAAACGAATGTATCGGCAAGGGCGACGCGATAGGCTCTCCCGTTAATCTGCGAAAGATACTCTCATTAGCAAAGGAAAACAATGCAAAGTCTATTATAATCGCTCACAATCACATAAACGGCTTGCCTCTGCCGTCCGAGCGAGACGAGGAGATAACCCGTACTCTTTCCATGGCTCTTGAGTCAAACGGTATCCACCTTATCGAGCATTACGTCGTCGCAAACGACAAGGCTTATCCGATAATACATAAATAGTCAAACTAAAAGCTCCCGCTTCTTTCAAGAGGCAGGAGCTTCGTTTTTTGATCAATCTTCAAATCTCATTATCTCGGCAGTCTTCGGGTGCGGAAACGAGAGCATACACGCGCGGAGCGCGAGCGGACGTTTCGTATCGGGCGCGCCGTATTTTCTGTCTCCGACAAGTGGCATTTTGCGCGAAGCAAACTGTACTCTTATCTGATGTGTCCTTCCCGTCAAAAGCTTTACGCGAACGCGTGATATCCCGTCTTCTGACGAAATGACCTCATATTCGAGCGCCGCGTCCTTTACTCCCTTTCTCATTCTTTTAACGGTATAAGAACGGTTCTTCGTACGGTCGTAAAAAAGCAGATCTTCAAGTCTTCCGCTGCTCGTTTCGGGAACGCCGTGTATCTCGGCGATATATTCCTTTTCAAATCTGCCGTCAATTATGGCGCTCGAGAGTGCCGCGGCAGACTCTTTTGTTCTCGCGTAGACCATTATGCCAGACGTCTCCCTATCAAGCCTATGAACCGTAAAAATTTCCGATCTTTCTCCATTTCCGATAAGTTCTTGTGCCAGAAGATAAGGCATACAGTCCTTGCCCTCTCCCTCAGACAAAAGTCCCGCTTCCTTTTCGCAAACTATTACGTACTCGTCCTTGTAATATATCTTCAATTCACTGCCCTTATATGTACGCCAAATCACGAGGGAAGGAGCGTTTCCTTCCCCTTTCATTCCGATCCTTTACTTGTTTTTACAGCTTCCGCAAAGAAATGAGCACAAGGCGCAAAGCATAGAAACACCCGCCACGGTCACTCCCATAAGAGCGATAAGCTTTAAAAGATTAAGCCTTGACTTCGACGAAAACGAATGCGAGCATTCA
Source organism: Oscillospiraceae bacterium (assembly GCA_015063485.1). Taxonomy (GTDB): domain Bacteria; phylum Bacillota; class Clostridia; order Oscillospirales; family CAG-272; genus HGM12713. Next base: position 17,186 of record SVUA01000018.1, read on the forward strand.
GGTGTCTCTGAATCCTTATCCGCATATAACGCCAGCGACGCATCGCATTTGCACCCGACCTCGTATTTCGGGATAGAGCGTAAAAGATCGGTGATACCGCAATCAAGCTTGTCCATAATTACCCTTTCTGCGATTCACTTTTTGAGCGGACGGTTTTCCGTCCGATAATATTATACCACGCTTTTGTCATATTTACAATCAAAACAAAGAAAATGGGAAAGTTTTTTAAGCTTTCCCATCTCTGTTTTTATTCAAAAGATGCGTCTATCTTCAAAGACTCAAGCGCGTTATCGTCAAAGTACTCGAGAGGATCGACCATAAGGTCGGCTACCGTCATCTCAAAATGGAGATGAGGCTCTTCTCCTATCTCTACCATCGCGCTGTCTCCAACAGATGCGATAAGCTGTCCCGAACGGACAGACGCGCCCTCGCTGATACCCTCGGGAAGCGTTTCGGAAAGATTTTTATAAATAGTATAGCAATCGCCGCTATGCTTTATCATGATGCAGTTGCCCATGAGAGTATCCTCCCATATTTTCGATACCGTTCCGTCGGCTGCCGCATATACCGCCGCGCCCGATTCTGTAACGATATCTATTCCAAGGTGAACGCGAAGATCGTTCATCGTAGTGGAATGGACCTGCATATCGGGGTCGTGCTTCTGTGAAAGTACTCCGCTTACGGGAAGAATGAAGGTAGGCATCTTATCGGTCACGTCTACCGTGGCGGAAGTATCCGCAGGGGGCTTTTGAGTGTCTGCGGGCTTTTGAGTGTCTGCGGGTCTTTGAGTGCTTGGAAAATTATTTTGCTGTGTCTCTGTCGGCTTTCCCGTATCATCGATCTCAATTCTATCTTTCTTTGCCCTGTTCGATGCTACCGTGACCGAAATTATAACCGTCACGGCAACGATAAGAATAAGGACGATAACGACAGCCGCGCGGTTTCCTTTGAAGTTCTTGAATTTGTCCTTTAAGGTCGGCTTATTTTGTTCTGACATTTTGAAATACTCCTTTTTCGTTGTTGTTTCTATCTATATTTTTGCCAACGTGAGAAGTTTTATTCAGTTAAGTAAATATTTTTGAAATTCTTTACTTTTTTATAAAAAACAAGCCTAAAATATGGTTTTTCTTGACATACGTAAAAACGTATGGTATCATATTATTGATATAAACCGAAAGGACGTAAAAATATGAATATTTCAATGAACGTAAAAAAGCTTTGTGACAAGGCAACTCTTCCCGTCTATGCCTCGGAATACGCTGCAGGAGCAGACCTTTACGCCTGTCTTGACGCACCCGTTACTATCGAGCCAAATGAAACCAAGCTTATAAAAACAGGACTTGCCATGGCTATTCCCGAGGGTCTTGCGGGACTTATATACGCGCGAAGCGGTCTTGCCTCAAAGCGCGGTCTTGCTCCCGCCAATAAGGTCGGAGTTATTGACAGCGACTATCGCGGAGAGGTCATGGTAGCGCTCCATAATCACGGAACGACTCCTCAAACGGTCGAGCACGGCGAACGTATAGCACAGCTCGTTTTAGCGCCAGTCGTTACCGCGAACTTTAACATAGTCGATGACCTCGATTCCACCACGCGCGGCGAAGGCGGATTCGGCTCTACCGGTACGAAATAAGGACTCTGGGACGCGATTTATGTTACTTTCTTTTTCGCGAAAAAGAAAGTAATCAAAGAAAAAGCAAAACAAGGAGTTATTTATAATAACCGTTTGTAAAACTTAAATTTTATAGCTTTTTCTCTAATGAAGAAAGTGGTCGGACAGCTGCTACGCTACCGACCACACTTTCTTTGGGTAAATGAAATTATTTTTTCTATTTAACAAAATTACGCCCAATATTGTCAATTAAAGTAACTTATTACTCTAAACGATATCGGGCGTATTCTTTTTTATTTAGGAAGATAAAACAATATTATACCCATAAAACAGTGGTCGGTAGCGTATCAGCTGTCCGACCTGTTTTTACCTCAGAGAAAAAACATTCCCTTTTAATATACCTAAATGGGTTCATTTAAAACTTCTTTAGGGAAGTTCTTTGAGAGCTCGAGAACTTTCTTGAAAAGATTGTTCTCGAACGCATCCCCCGCGTCCCCATCGCGTCCTAAGCCTTTGTATTTTTAAAGAATGCGAAAACTGGGTCTTTGGTAAGAAGGAGCAAAGCTCCGTAGACCGCAACGCAAGGGATAGCTATAACGGCGATTCCGAGAAATCCGCCCATAGCGAAATGCGACACAACGAGTCCGACCGCTCCCATTATAGCTGTAAATATAGCGTATCTCGCAAAAATTTTGAGAACGCGAGACACCTTTATCTCCTTACGCACGAACCAAAGCTGAACTGCCGTAACGGCGAGCTCCGCGATAACAGAGGCAAGAGCCGCTCCCTTTGCGGCAAAGAACCATATCAAAAAAACATTAAGCAAAACGTTTACAACAGCACCCGCCATTACGGACACGGTCAATTTATTTTCTCTTCCCGTAGGAACGAGCAGCTGTATTCCTATAACGTTACTGCAACCGATAACGGGAAACATGAACACGAGTATACTTATTATCGGAATAACGGGCTCAAAGCCCTCTCCGTAGAATATCGGAACAAAGCGCGAAAGCACGAGCATTGCTCCTATCGCCATAGGCAGACCGAGAGCGAATACGAACCTGAAAGAGCCGTATATCATATCGTATACGTCCTTCTTTTTCTCTTCCTTCCAAAGCACCGCCACGCGCGAAGCGACGACAACGCCAAGCGAGGTAACGAGCGCGATAAGCACCTTTATAAGCTTTTGGCTCTGCTCATAATATCCGTTTTCAAAGTCCGAGCGAGTGATGATACCTATCATAGTTTTATCGAGCACAGTGTATATCTGTATAGCGAACTGCGAAGCAAAAAGCGCCACCGACGGCAAAAAATGCTTTAGTATCTTAAACGAGGAAGGCTTTACGGGAACGAGATATCCTCGCACATTCTTCCAAGAAAAGATATTACCCGCAAGCAACGACGCACAATAGCAGATAACGTAGATAATAAGGTCGTTTTTATCCTTGACGAATATAAATATCGCCGCCATCGCAAGCAGTCGTCCGACTGCGGTCGCCACGGCGATAGGCTGGAAATTCTCCATGCCCTGATAAAACCACGTAATATCAAACGCTACCGTGATTATCTCAATAGCCGCCACCGCATACAAAAGAGCCGATGCCGAATATATCGGCAAAATGGTACAACAATATATACCTGTAGCTATTATCGCGCCCAAGATCCTAAACAGAAATATCTCCCAGAACAGTTTCGAACGCTCCTCCGCGTCCGAGCTTACACGCGCTATCTGTCTTTGACCGTAAAGTGTAGTTCCGAGAGCTGCCGCAAGCGCGAAATAAGAAACGATAGACTGCGCATAGGAATACTTGCCTATTCCGTCAGCTCCAAGAACTCGTGAAAGATACGGTGTAGTTACTAAAGGCAGAGCAAGCGCTATCACCTGATATATAAGATTGAAAATATAATTTCCCGCAAAAGATCTCTTCTTTGCGTTTTCAGCCAATATCGCCGCCTCCTTCCAGAAAAGCTATAAAAGCCGATTATTCCTTGGCTATCTGTTCAAATGCCGCGCGAATGACCTTATCCATATCGTAATAGCGGTATTCTCCAAGACGTCCGCCGAATATAACGTTCTCTTCCTTCTCGGCAAGAGCGCGGTATTTTTCATAAAGCTCACCGTTCTTCTCGTTGTTAACGGGATAATACGGCTCGTCACCGGGCTTCCATTCGACAGAATACTCACGGCTGATAATGGTTTTCGGCTGAGTTCCGAAAGCAAAGTGCTTATGCTCTATGATACGGGTAAACGGCGTTTCTCTGTCGGTATAATTGACGACCGCGTTACCCTGATAGTTCTCCATATCAAGCGTTTCTGTCTCAAAGCTGACGTTTCTGTATTCAAGATTGCCGTAGCAGTGTCCGAAATAAGAATCGACTGTTCCCGTATAAACTACCTTTTCCGCGAGAGCGGAAAGCTCTTCTTTGTTCTCAAGGAAATCAACGCCAAGACGAACCTCAACTCCATCGAGCATCTTTTCTACCATAGCGGTGTATCCGTCCACGGGAATGCCTTGATAAAGATCGTTGAAATAGTTGTTGTCATAGGTAAAACGGACAGGCAAACGGCGGATAATAAAGGGCGGAAGCTCTGTACAGTCTCTTCCCCACTGCTTCTCGGTATATCCCTTTATAAGCTTTTCGTATATATCCGTACCGATAAGATTGATCGCCTGCTCCTCAAGGTTTTTCGGATCGTCTACCTTACAAGCCGCCCTCTGTTCCTCGATCTTAGCCTTTGCCTCGTCTGGAGTGATAACGCCCCACATACGATTAAAGGTGTTCATATTAAAGGGCAGATTGTATATCTCTCCCTTGTAATTTGCAACGGGAGAGTTGGTATAACGGTTAAATTTAGCGAATCGGTTTACGTAAGCCCACACCTCTTCGTCAGAGGTATGAAAGATATGCGCACCGTAAACGTGCACGTCGATACCCTCTACTTTTTCTGTATAGATGTTTCCGCCTATGTGATCGCGGCGGTCGATAACGAGACATTTTTTGCCTCTCTCGGTCATTATCTGCGCGAAAACAGCTCCGTAAAGTCCCGCGCCTACTATAAGATAGTCGTATGCTTTTTTCATGCTTTTTTCTCCCTTTTACTATCTGATCATCGAGGTATTACTTGTGCAGTTTATCCTTCATCGCTGTCTTGACAGCCTTAAAGGTAAGCTCAGTGCTTGCGAACCATTTTTCGCATACCGAAAGCTTCTTATGACGTACCCATACGTTGATAAGTCTCTCGCCGAGGTATCCGTATATACGTCCTTGAACTCGGTCATATCCCGAAATATCCGTGTTTTCTTCAACAAAGGCAAGAACGTCGAACAACCACTTGCAATATTCGTCCGCCAAGGTCTTTTTAGCAATAAACATATTACACTGATAAGTCTTTTTCTCCTTCATGACTGCATCAAAATCGTCAAGAAATTCGGGATACAGTGTCTCTATTGCCTTACGGGTAGTTAAAAGATCCTTTTCGTAATGAGCCGCGCAATAATGCTCGTATACGTTCTTACGCCCAAGATTGACCTTTTTCGGAAGAATGATATCCTTCGTTTTCAGTATATCAAGTATCTTCTCGGCGCTAAGCATTGAGCGAAGCTTTCTGTCGAGAGGTCTGCTTGACAGATATCTTCTGTAATGGCAAAGTCCTACAACGTCGGCATCTGAATTTTTCCAGAACCAATAAAGTCCCGTAAGTTCGCAATAGCTTCCGTTTTTCTCGGATATATTATCACCGGTGTCGTCACGCAAAAATCCGATCTCGTCCTTCCCTTTACCGCCGACCTGTATCGGAATATACTCCTTTGGCAGTTTTCCAGAGTTTTCAAACGGTTTGTGCGCCGCGACGTATATTTTTACATTTTCTAAGCGATCCATGTTGTGCCTCCTGCTTAAGAATATTTAAAAATTATTTTGCAAGATATCTGAAGAAAAATGTTTTGGTATAATCGTTTGCTATAAAGTTGCGGTCAGTTCCCTCAAGCGATCCCGTAAAGAATCGGTTCATAGAATAGGTCCAGTCGTTTACTACAGCAAGATGCTCTTCAGCTCTTATAGTATCAATACCTCTCAGTATCTCTCGCGCTCCTGTGATCGCCCCGATAGACAAGGCGACAATAAGAAGGCAAACAGTAACTGTTTCCAAATTGAATTTTTTAACAGAAAGCGCATTTTCGTGATCGAAAAGATATTTTATACAGAGCAGCATCAGTATAAACACTGCGGGAATAGAAGCTCTCATGCAAAAGTCAACGGACGTTCCGACAGTGATCAACGGGCATATAGCCATGATGACCCACGTCAGATAGAATAGCGGCTCGCGGCGGTTATCTCTCCATATGAAAAACAGATATATCACACCCTCAAGGAGAAGGAAGGAAAGATATCCCCTTGCTATCTTAAGATTAAAGATAGAGCATATAAAGATAGCCGTAACAAAGCAAGTAAAGAACACTGCCTCAGCTATTCTCTTTTTCGCCAGCTTTAACACGATACATAATATTGCCGAAGTCGCGATAAGCGATATCATTATCCACATTGCAAGCCTGTCTCTGACCAAAAATTCGGGTTGATCAAGCTGACCTACGTTTACAGCAACGTTCGTTTTATAATAGAAGAAATATATCGGGAGCAGTGTCAATACAAGTATCACGTTCTGAGGTGTCAAAACATCTCCAAAGAATGCCTTGTGTTCTTTTTCGCGAATAGCCTTGTAAAGCTTTAACACCGCCACTCCGAGCATATATAACGCAAGTCCGACCGCGGGAAGCGGCGCACTCGAAAGCATTAATACGATAATAAATGCGTAGTTTCGCACCTTCTTTTCGGAAATGAAGCATATTGTTGCCATCCAGCTGAGTATCGCCTGATTAAATACCCAAAAAAGACACGTGATCATTGAGCTGAATTGGAAATATGTCCACCACTCGATATGATTTGGCATAGGAACGCCGTAAAAGGTCCTCATCACAAGCGTACCTATGATATCAAGTCCCGAAAATGCAATAAAAATGATAAGCGCAGTTTTAAATCTTTTATAGGTGTTGGCATTTAGGAATACCAATACCATAAGAATAACCACGACAACACAGATAACAGACCAGACCCAAAGCGCAAAATTTCCAACTACCCATGCCACGTCGAGATCAGCCGTTATGCCGTAAAACATTTTGCCTATCAATGCAGGCGGAAGCCAATATCCGATATAATATACGAGAGCCGCATTTTTCGCCGAATAAATTACAGGCCACTCAAAGCGAATGAGATCGCGGAATATCGCGTTTCGTGCAGACCAGTCACCGCTCTGATAGTACCAATTTCCAAGTCCTGACAAAAAGCACCAGATCATTACCACGCCAATAAGCGCTCCGAGCTGCTTTTTTGTCAAGCTTATTTCTTTTTCGCAATAAAGCTCGGATTCTTTTTTTGTATCCCGAAGCGTAAAAATATACGCCGCTATCAAAAGTACCGTAACAGGAACGGCAATGTACCACCTTAAAAAGCCCAATACAAAAACGAGCGACGGCAACAACAGACAAAAATATGCAGTTTTTTTAAGTTTTGAATAAGAAATCGACATATAACAATATCCTTTTTCTGTTTTTATATTATAAATAAGCGACTTGTTTTTTACAAATAATCGCGTTCGAATGACAAAACTCGCAAAGATATACATTGTATATTATATCATATTAAACGACAGTTGTCAACACAATTTGATTTTACAACATTTTCATTAAGGCAGAGCTTTATTGGACTTGACAAAATGCCGTTCACATGATATACTTGAAAGTGATCGCAAAACTTTCGCGGTTAAAATCTTTTTTAACAGGAGAAATAAATGAGTACGTTAAATGTTTTGTACGCCTGCGATGAAAACTATGCTCCTTTTGCGGGCATTTCCATGTTTTCTCTTTTTGAAAACAACCGTGATATCGAAAGAATACGAGTATATCTGGTTTCGGACAATGTAACGGATAAATCACTTTCTCTTTTGCGCGCTCAAGCAGAAAGCTTTGAAAGAGAGCTTATTATAATTGATGCTGCATCCATCGTTGATATTATCAAAAAGCTGAATATTCCGTCCTATCGCGGTTCATATACGACAAATTTCCGCATGTTCTTCCACACCTTTGTAGATCCTGACGTCGACAAGCTTTTGTATATAGACTGCGATACGATAGTAGCTTCTTCTCTCGCTCCACTTCTCACGCTCGACATGCAAGGCAAAGCCGTGGCTGTCGTAAGAGATTCGCTTACGACCTCATACAAAACGCTTATAGGGCTTGACGAAAACGACGCTTACTTTAACGCGGGAATAACCTTTATCGATGTAAAGATCTGGACCGAGAAAAAGATAACTGAGCGTTTGCTCGATCACATTCAGAACGTCCGTTCGCGCTACTGTAATCCCGATCAAGATCTTTTGAACATCGCTCTTCGCAACGATAAATACATTCTGCCTCCCGAATATAATTTTCAGCCCTCTCACAGAGCGTTTTCGGATAAGACGTATTTTTCGGCGTACCGCCATACCTCGTATTATTCGCACGAGGAGCTTGAAAACGCAAGAAAGAATCCCGTCATTCTCCACACCTACCGTTTTATCGGCGATTTTCCGTGGCACAAGGGCAACGTTCACCCCGATACACCTATATTCGACGATTATATGAAACGCTCTCTTTGGAGCGATTATGAAAAGAAGCCCGCGGGACGCGGCATGATATTTACCATAGAAAAGCTAATGTACCGTTTTCTCCCCAAACGCCTGTTTTTCAAGATATTCGCGGCATTTACCACAAGACAGTTTGAAAAGCAGAACGCGGCTATCGTTGAGGATATGAAAAAGAACACAGGAAGCGTTTGAAAACTTTCTTAAAAGAAGTTTTATGTTATCCCATTTTGTTTTACTTTAATTGAATAAAACGGACAGTCGAGGACGCCTGTCCCTACAGAGTTAAATGAAAATTGAACGTTTTTCCGTCGCCTTACGGCGAGTGATATACAAACGATTTTCTCCATACCTTGTAGGGACAGGCGTCCTCGACTGTCCTAAAAAACAAACAAATTTATTTTTTGTTTGCTTTTCTTGTTTTATCTTAATTTTTAAAATATATTCCTGTTTTCATCGCCTCAAGCATAACGATAGCCGAGCTTGCGTTTGTAGCAAGCGGTATCCTCTGTACGTCGCAAAGTCTCAAAAGTGCCGAAACATCGGGCTCGTGAGGCTGTGCGGTCAGCGGGTCGCGCAAGAAAATTATAAGATCAAGCTCACCGTTCGCAAGCATAGCTCCTATCTGCTGGTCGCCGCCGAGAGGTCCGCTCTTCATACGGTGTATGGAAAGTCCCGTCTCGCCCATAATGAGCGTTCCCGTCGTTCCCGTTGCGTAAAGCTCGTGTGCGCCGAGAACGTCCTTGTATTTTTTCGCTATTTCAATTATCTCGTTTTTCTTTTTATCGTGTGCTATAAGCGCTATCTTCATAAAAAACTCCTTTGGCTTTTTCTTTAATTATATCATATTAATTGCAAAATTTCAATGCTTTTTTTACATACCGTTATTTTTTTAATTTGTATCACAGCATTTCAAAAACACTGTTTAGATAAATAAATTAGATAAATTTAATGTGAATAATTTGTTGACAAAGATATAATTATATGTTATAATAAGTTATCCGGAGTCTTTGGCTCATAACCCCTCGAAAAAGGGCGGAAAACATTATGAGGAGGAACATTGAAATGTTCAAAAAAATTCTTTCTTTGACACTCGCTGTTCTCATGCTTGCCGCTATATGCGTGTCTGCTGTTTCTTGCGGTAACGGCAAAGATGACTTCAAGCTCGGTGTTATCCTGCTTCACGACGAAGCATCCACCTACGACCTTAACTTCATCGAAGCTGTAAACAGAGCAAAAGAAAAGCTCGGACTTACCGATGAACAGGTCATCTTCAAGAAGAACATCCCCGAATCCAACGAATGCTACGAAGCTGCGGCTGACCTCGTTGACGAAGGCTGCGACATCATCTTCGCAGACAGCTTTGGTCATGAGACCTACTTGCTCAAGGCTGCAAAGGAATTCAAGGACGTTCAGTTCTGCCATGCAACAGGTACTATGGCTCACACCGAAAAGCTTGACAACTTCCACAATGCTTTCGCTTCCATTTACGAGGGAAGATTCCTTGCGGGAGTTGCTGCAGGAATGAAGCTCAATGAAATGATCTCCAACGGCGACATTACCGCTGATAAGGCTAAGATCGGTTACGTAGGCGCGTTCACCTTCGCAGAGGTTATCTCCGGATACACCTCCTTCTTCCTCGGCGCAAAATATATCTGCCCCAGCGTTACCATGGACGTTCAGTTCACGGGTAGCTGGTACGATGAAACCGCTGAAAAGACCGCTGCAAACGCTCTTATGGATAACGGCTGCGTACTCATAAGCCAGCACGCTGACTCCATGGGTGCTCCTACAGCTTGTGAGGAAAGAAAAGTTCCTAACGTTTCTTACAATGGAAGTACCGTTTCTGCTTGCCCCAACACCTTCATCATCTCTTCCAAGATCGACTGGACTCCTTACTTCGAGTACATCTGCAACAGTGTTATAGAAGAAAAGACCATCGACCTTGACTGGACAGGAACCATCTCCACAGGTTCCGTTGCTCTTACCGAGGTAAATACTCAGGCTGCTGCTGCGGGAACTCAGGATAAGATCAACGAGATCAAGGCTAAGCTCGTTTCGGGTGAGCTCCACGTATTCGATACCGATACGTTCACCGTTAAAGGCGAAAAGCTGACCTCTTACAAGGCAGACGTTGACACCGATGCCGACTACACTCCCGACACCGAAGTGATCAAGGACGGTTACTTCCACGAGTCCGAGTACAGAGCAGCTCCTTACTTCGATGTCAGAATCGACGGTATTACTCTGATCAACGAAAAATATTAATAGTGTTATCTTGTTTAACACTAACTCCGGTTAGTAACTAACCGCAAAAACGACAAGCGGAGCTTTTGCTCCGCTTGTCTGTGATTTATTACAAGCTCGAAGCCGACCGCTTAAAGTTGCTTTAAACGGCTTACTTTTAGCTTGTAGCAACATCTTTTTATTTTGGATTTTTTGGAGGAGCTTCATGAATAAACAGATTGCGTTGGAGATGAAAAAGGTATCCAAATACTTCGGCAGTCTTGCGGCAAACAAGAATGTCGATCTGACCGTGTACCGCGGTGAGATCCTTGCTATCCTTGGTGAAAACGGTTGCGGAAAAACAACTCTTATGAATATGATAGCGGGAATCTACTATCCCGATAGCGGTACTATCTCCGTTGACGATCAAGAGGTGGTCATTCGTTCGCCGAAAGACGCATTCCGACACGGTATCGGTATGATACACCAGCACTTTAAGCTCGTAGACCTGTTTACCGCCGCGGAGAATATCACTCTCGGTGTTCAAAACGGGGAGCATTATAACATAAAGGATATCAACCGCAAGGTCGCGGAGATTGCCGACAAATACGGCTTCCATATTGACCCAAAGAAAAAAATATACGAAATGTCGGTCTCGGAAAAGCAGACTGTCGAGATACTGAAGGTGCTTTACAGAGGCGCGGATATACTTATTCTTGACGAGCCCTCCGCCGTTCTGACTCCTCAGGAAACGGACAAGCTGTTCGACGTGCTTCGCCGTATGAGAGAGGACGGAAAATCTATACTTATAATCACACATAAGCTAAACGAGGTAATGGCTATCTCCGACAGAGTAACCGTTTTGCGTAAGGGAGAACATATCGCCACGGTAAATACCGCAGAGACTTCACCCGCGGAGCTTACCGAAATGATGGTCGGCAAGAAGGTATCCCTCAATATCGATCGTCCAGAGCCGAAGAACGTCTGTGACCGACTTGAGATCAAAGGTCTCAATATGACCGACGCGGACGGCGTAAAGGTGCTCGACAACATCACCTTCTCCGCTCGCGCAGGAGAGATACTCGGTATCGCGGGTATCGCGGGAAGCGGACAGAGAGAGCTTCTTGAAGCTATCGCAGGTCTTAAAAAACTCGAATCGGGCGAGATAATTTTCAACCGTCCGAAAAAGGATCTGCCCGTCTCTTTCTACCATAAGACCCTTGCCGAAGTCACAGCACTTGCCGCGGAAGGCAAATTTCATTACGAGGACGGCTCACCCGTTGATTTCAGCGGTATGTCTCATTCTCGTATCCGCGAACTTGTAAACTCGGGCAAGGTGCTCTTTAATGAAGACGACATAATGAACCTTCGTGACAAAACACCTCTTCAGATCCGTGAGCTTGGAGTAAGACTCTCCTTCGTACCTGAGGACCGTCTCGGAATGGGACTTGTGGGAAACATGGACCTTGTTGACAATATGATGCTCCGAAGCTACCGCAAAGGACATTCTGTGTTCGTTGACAGAAAAAAGCCGAGCGATCTTGCCGACAAGATAGTCAAGGATCTTGAGGTTGCAACTCCCAACACGCACACCCCTGTAAGACGTCTTTCGGGCGGTAACGTACAAAAAGTTCTTGTAGGACGTGAGATCGCGGCAGCACCTACGGTCCTTATGGCAGCGTACCCCGTAAGAGGTCTTGATATAAATTCATCTTATACTATTTACGACCTGCTCACAGAGCAAAAAGAGAACGGCGTTGCGGTTATTTTCGTTGGAGAGGATCTTGATGTTCTCGTTGAGCTTTGCGACAGGATATTGGTCGTATGCGCAGGACGTGTGACGGGTATCCTTGATGCTCGAAGCACTACCAAAGAAGAAATAGGTCTTTTAATGACAAAAACCGAACAGCAGACAGAAAAGGAGGAAAATTAAGTGAAAACGAATGAAAAACAAATTCATGAACCGCTTTTTCACATTGTAAAGCGTGAGCCCCTCCCGATCTACAAATCCATGGCTATCCGCGTAATAGCGGTCGCCGCCGCACTTTTGCTCTGTTCCCTTCTCTCTGTATTTCTTGTCGGAGCGAACCCGTTTGATTTCCTTAAAACGCTTTTTGAAGGAACTTTTGGGTCTGCAAGACGCCTTTGGAAGTTCTCAAAGGATCTCTCTGTGCTTCTCTGTATATCTCTTGCAGTCACTCCAGCGTTCCGTATGCGATTTTGGAATATCGGAGCTGAGGGTCAGACACTCGTAGGCGCGCTTGCCGCAGTCGCAGTAGCGTTTTACCTCGGAAAAAGCCTTCCAAACTGGCTGTTACTTATCTTGATGCTTTTGGCAGCTGTCGTCGCAGGCGGCGTATTCGGTGTTCTGCCCGCTATATTCAAGGCTAAATGGAATACCAACGAAACACTGTTCACCCTTATGATGAACTATGTTGCGTCAGGTCTCGTTTCATACTTTCTCGTCATCTGGACACCGAGCGGCTCAAGCGTTCTCGGCGCATTGTCGGTAGGACATCTTCCGGTAGTTCTCCATGAATACCTGCTTCTCATCATTATAGTTCTCATTCTTACCGCGCTTATGTATATCTATCTGCATTATACCAAGCAAGGATATGAGATCTCGGTAGTCGGTGAGAGCGAAAATACCGCTCGTTATATCGGCATCAAAGTCGGAAAGGTAATTATCCGCACCATGATAGTTTCAGGCGCTATATGCGGTCTTGCGGGCTTCCTTATAGTCGGAGCGCTCGACCACTCTATAACTCTTACCACGGTAGGCGGTTTAGGCTTTACCGCTATAATGGTTTCTTGGCTTGCAAAATTCAATCCCCTTATCATGATAGGAACTTCCGCTTTCGTTGCCTTTCTCCAGCAAGGTTCTGCGCAGATATCAACGAACCTCAACATTGACTCGTCCTTCCCGGATATGATAGTCGGTATCGCGCTCTTCTTTATCATCGGTTGTGAATTTTTCATAGGCTATCAGCTCAAATTCCGCAAATCAAGTACGCAAGGAGGTAAAAAAGCATGAATCCTTTTTTGAACTATCTGTTATCTGCAATTCCGCTTGGAATGACCTTCCTCTTTGGTTGTACAGGAGAAATACTCACCGAGAAATCGGGACACCTTAACCTTGGTATCCCCGGTATCATGTGTATCGGAGGCGCAAGCGGTTGCGTTGCGCTCAAAATGATGTACGGCTCATCCGTTCCTCCCGCGCTTATCGTTATAATAGCAATAATCGCTTCTTTCGCGGGCGGAATACTGATGGGACTTATATATAGTTTCCTCACTGTAACGCTTAAAGCGAACCAGAACGTAACAGGTCTTGCTATGACTACGTTCGGTGTTGGTGCTACAAAGCTTATTATGAACGGCATGGCTACAAACGCTACGCAGTATCTCTTTGCGCTCAAGTATTTCCGCTTCCCTTTTTCAAACACCACCTCGTCGCTTAAATATTGGGGCGTAATGCTTTATCTCGCAATAATCATCGCGCTTGTCGCGTCCTTCGTATTAACACGCACGCGAGTCGGCTTGCATCTTCGCGCGGTAGGTGAAAACCCCGCTACCGCAGACGCCGTCGGTATTAATATCACAGCTTACAAATATATCGCTACGGGTATCGGAAGCGGTATAGCCGCGCTTGGAGGTCTGTTCTATATCATGGACTATTCGGGCTCTAACGAATCCTATAAATCGATAGAAGCTTTCGGTTGGCTCGCTATCGCGCTCGTTATATTCACTCTTTGGAGACCGCACCTCAGTATCATCGGCTCGATCATATTCGGCGCGCTTTATCTCGCGGGAGCGTATATCCCCACACTTCTCGGCATCAAGCTCGATATAAGTGCTACCCCTCTCCTCCAGATGCTTCCTTATGCTGTTACGATCATAGTTCTTATAGTAACGAGTGTACGAAAAAAACGGGAAAATCAACCGCCCGCATCGCTCGGACTATCGTACTTCCGAGAGGAAAGATAACTAAACTTATTTTTCATGCACCGCAATGTGCGCTTCATTGAAAAAAGCACTTGCTTTGCCCAACTTCTCATAAGGAAGTTGGGCAGTTTTATTCGCCTTGGGCGAGTTCTATTGCTTCGCAGTGGTATTCGGCTTGCGCCGAGTGATATTTGCTTCGCAAGTTAAAGGGGCGAATAAAATATCACTGTGAGGCGAAGCCGAACAATATCACTACACGGCGGAGCCGTATAATATCACTCCGACGGAGTCGGAATATAACTCTTGCTTTCTCTCCTAATCTATGATATAATATATTCGGTATTGTATGGGTATGGCTTTGCCCTATGCCTTTGTAACACAAAGGCGAAACTGGCGATAAAATGGAAGGATAAATAAGAATTTTTCGAATGGGAGTATATGAAATGAAAAGATACACATCTTGTGCAACAAAATGGTTAGCAATCCTTACCATTATTAGTGTTGC
>SVUA01000062.1 GCA_015063485.1 Oscillospiraceae bacterium
AATTTGCCGCGTTTGCTAATCTTTCAAGAGTAAGATCGGCAGACAGATTGTTGTTGATATATTCAAGCGTGCTCTCTATCGTTTTGTGATTGTTACTTTTCGGAATGGATCTTATGACAGAGTCGGAGTTTTTACTTACTATATATATGAGTTTAAGAATGAAACTTTGAAGCAAGATATCATCGTTTGTAATTCCCGTATTATAGTGTTCACATAGCGATATAAATATCTCTTTTACCTGATCTGTATCTGAAAAATCAATATAGTTCGGAAGGGTGGTAAGCATGTCCCCAAGATATCCATCGTTTACGATCATATGAATATAATAACACTTAAACGGCAAACGGGTATGTCGGATCTGTCCGGGCTTGGCACAGATGACCATATTCTCATGAATCGGGTGGGATTCATCATTGATATATGACATTCCTCCACTGCCAATGGGAAGCTCAAGCTCAAACATCGTTGTTTTTCTGTTTTTTGATATCGTTCGGTTTTTGATTGCAATTTGGGCGTTGTATATTCCGATTGCAACAATCCGGGGTAAAACAATTTCTTTCATAATGCCTCCAAAATGACAAGATATCTAATAAATAAAGAAAAAAATGTGTATTAATGGGACAAGATATATTATATAATAAAACCATGATGATGTCAATAAAAAGGAGAGAATTTTATGAAAATCACATGGTTAGGCCAGGCTGGTTTGCTTTTTGACAACGGAAAAATAAAAATTATGGTAGACCCATATCTTTCAAACAGTGTGGAAAAGGTCGATCCCCTCAATTACCGCAGAGTTCCCGTAAAAGAAGAATTTTTATCCGTTACTCCCGACGTTATGATATTTACGCACGATCATCTTGATCATTACGATCCCGAGACGGCACCGATTTTTTTAGGAAGAAAAGAAAAAAGAATGACTGTTCTCTCCCCCTCGTCAGTATGGCAAAAGGCGAGAGCGTTTAAGACACACAACAACGTGCAGTTCAACAGAGGAACGTCGTGGACGGAATATAGCTTTCGTTTTACCGCGGTCAAGGCAGAGCACAGCGACGTTCATGCTATCGGCGTGCTTATCGAGGAGCTTGACACCTCAAAAACATTCTACATTACGGGCGACACTCTTTATAACGAAGCAATTTTTGCCGATCTCCCCGAAAACGTAGACGTTGTATTTCTTCCCATAAACGGAGTGGGAAATAATATGAACGAAACAGATGCCGTAAGATTTTTCCACGCTTGCGGCGCAAAGACTGCTGTGCCTTATCACGTGGGAATGTTTGACGAAAAAACTCCCGATATTTTTGATGATGAGAATAAAATAATTTTGGAAGTATATGAAGAAAGTGAGTTGTAAGCGATGAAAGTAACAGATATCAAGACCTTTGTAGTCGATTGCTTCAGAACCAACTGGGTATTCGTAAAAGTTTACACCGATGAGGGCATTGACGGTGTTGGCGAGGGGACACTCGAATACAAGGAAAAGGCGCTTGTAGGAGCGATCGAGCATATCAAGGGCTATCTTGTGGGAAAAGACCCACGACAGATTGAAAAACACTATCACGACATCTACCGTGACGCTTATTGGAGAGGCGGGGCGGTGCTGATGAGTGCGCTCTCCGCTGTGGAGATGGCACTTTGGGATATTCTCGGCAAATCGCTCGGCGCTCCCGTTTATCAGCTTCTCGGAGGTAAGGTCAGTGAGGATTGCCGTATCTACGTCAACGGTTGGTTTGCGGGTGCTAAAGAGCCCGAGGAGTTTGGCGAGAAAGCGAAGGAGGCTGTAAAGCGCGGCGTTACCGCTATGAAATGGGATCCGTTTGGCAAGAATTATTTGCAGATATCCAACAAGGAGCTTGACAAGGCTCTGCGCTGTATTGCCGCCGTTCGCGAGGCGGTCGGCGATGAGGTTGACCTGTTGATCGAGGCTCATGGACGCTTTGATGTGCCTACCGGTATCAAGATTGCACAAGAGGTGGCGCAGTTCAAGCCCATGTTCTTGGAGGAGCCCGTTCCGCCCAACAACCTTGAAGCACTGGAGGCGGTGAGAGCAAAATCTCCCGTGGCAATATCGGCAGGAGAGCGTCTCTACACCCGTTTTGATTACAACGAGCTATTCCGCCGCCGTGCTTGCGACTACATTCAGCCCGATATTTCCCATGCGGGCGGTATCATGGAGCTAAAAAAGATCGCGGCGATTGCCGAAGCAAATTACATCCCCTTTGCTCCCCATAATCCCTCGGGACCTGTGGCAAACGCGGCGACCCTTCAGCTTGCCGCTTGCTGCCCTAATTTCTGTATTCTTGAAATTATGTACAGCGACGTGGATTGGCGTAAGGACGTAACAAACGAAAATCTTGTCTATGAAAACGGTCGCATAAAGATAGGCGACAAGCCCGGACTTGGCATTGAACTCAACGAGGAAGCCTGCCTTGCACATCCTTACGTTGAGCATAATCTCCGTCATTACACGGGCGCGCTGACCGACATAAGACCTGCAAAAACAGAATTTTATTTTTAATCAGAGGTTAATTTATGGAAAGATTAAATAAAATAGGCAAGATAAAAGCAAAAAATTCAAAAGAAGTTATAAATTCCAAGATAGGCTTAGGATTTGAGAAGCTTGACCGCGACGTATTCGATCCCGAAAAAGCATACGACAGAGTTGCAGAGCTTGGCATAAAATGGATCCGAATTCAGTCAGGCTGGCAGCGCACCGAGCGTGAGAAGGGCGTTTACGACTTCGCGTGGCTCGACAAGGTCGTTGACAACCTCATTGCTCGCGGGCTGAAGCCCTGGATATGCCTTTGCTACGGTAACGACCTCTACGATGATCTCGCAAAAACCGTATTTGGAGCGGTAGGCTGTCCTCCAATATTCACCGAGGAGCAAAAGGCTGCTTGGGCAGCTTACGTGAAGGCTACTGTCGAGCATTACCGTGGACGAGTATCCTACTATGAGATATGGAACGAGCCCGACGGAATCTGGTGCTGGAAGACAGGTGTTAACGCGACCGAGCTTGGCGAGTTTACTCGCGATACGGGTAAGCTTATAAAGGAGATAGACCCCTCCATCAAGGTTATAGGAGGAGTTATCTGCGAGCGCCCCATAGCATATCTCAATCAGGCACTCGCGGCAGGAATGGGAGAATACATAGATTTCATCTCCTTTCACGAATACACCCACGACGAAACTCGTGTATTTGAGCGCGTAAACACTCTTCGCGCACTCGGCAAGAGATATAACCCGAGTATTGAGGTCATTCAGGGAGAGAGCGGCTCGCAGTCGAGAAGCGGCGGACACGGAGCTCTCCACGTAGGCGCGTGGACACAAGAAAAACAAGCAAAGCAGCTTGCAAGGCACACTATAGCAGACCTTCTTACCGATGTGCACTTCTCTTCCTACTTCTCTTGTGTGGATATGATAGAAGCACTCAACGGAACTGTTGGCGACGTAAACTCCTATCTTGACTACGGATATTTCGGCGTTCTCGGTGCAGAATTTGACGAAAGCGGAAAGTCTATAGGAACATACGTCCCGAAGCTCTCCTACTACGTTCTTCAGAATATCGCATCGATATTCTCTGAGGATCCCGACCTTTACGAGCTTCCCGCAATCTTCATTCCCCGCGAGTCGCGAAGATACTTCGGCAGAGATCTTGAGCGCAGCGAGATAACTGTCGGCGGATTTAAGAACGAGAGCGGTGAGCTTATGGCTTATTGGGCAAAGACCGATATTATGCACAGTTCTTATGAGGGAACGATCTCCTTCCAGATGTATTCGGAATATGAGTCCGTAAGGCTTATCAATATTATGGACGGCTCGATATACGAGATCCCCGAAAGCATCGTAAAGCGCGACGCATACGGCTGCTTCCACTTCTCAAATCTTCCTGCAAAGGATACGCCTTTGCTTCTTGAATTTGGAAATTTTATAAAACAGTAAGGAGAATAAAATTATGAAAAAATTTGAAATCAAAGATCACGCCCCCAGCCTTCTTCCCGACGGAAACTGGAAGCTCGTTTGGTCGGACGAATTTGACGGTACCGAGCTTGATAGAACAAAATGGGATTTTCGCTTGATGTTCTGGGGTGAACGCTTTGATGCCTATACCGATCAAGGCGTTGTTGTTAAGGATG
>SVUA01000019.1 GCA_015063485.1 Oscillospiraceae bacterium
AAAGTAAGCAAAAGAAAAAGCAAAACAAATGATTTTGCAAATAACCTTATTTCACAACAAAGAAAGTAAGCAAAAGAAAAAGCAAAACAAATGATTTTGCAAATAACCTTATTTCACAACAAAGAAAGTAAGCAAAAGAAAAAGCAAAACAAATGATTTTGCAAATAACCTTATTTCACAACAAAGAAAGTAAGCAAAAGAAAAAGCAAAACAAATGATTTTGCAAATAACCTTATTTCACAACAAAGAAAATAAGCAAAACAAAGGGCATCTTAATTTCATGACTTATCACAATGCGATAAAATACATAAAAAATTCGCCGAAGAGCGCAAAGGAGGCCGTCAGATTCGAACGTATCCGTCTACTTTCCAAACACCTCGGCGACCCTCAAAACCGTATCAAATATATACGCCTTGCGGGAAACAACGGAAAAACTCTATGCGGCGGTATGCTCACCTCTGTATTGAAAAAAGCAGATATCCTTACGGGATATCTCGCCATGCCAGCGCGCGACGATATCCGCACAAATATAGTTATCGACACGAAGCCCATCTCAATGGACGAAACGGTGCGCTACTTGTCCGAAGTCATCACCGCTATAAACAGAATAAACGACGAAAGAAAAGCCGCTGCCGTTTCGGAGGACGGAGTTCTTTTGCCCGACCCCGAGCCATTCGTACCAACCTCCGCAGAGATCCTTTTATCGATGGCACTCGTTGCATTCAGAGATAAAGCTTGCAAACTTTGCCTTATTGAGAGCGACCATGAGGGTGACGACCCATCCCTCTTTATGCCCTCTCCGTTTGCCGCCGTTATCTGCGGGGCGATCCCCATAGGTGACAAAAAGGATATCGCGCGAATACGCTCGTACGTTACGCGCGGTGTTCAAGAGGTAATAAGCGCGCCTCAGGATCAAGATGCGTACCGCATATTATCCGATACCTGCGCATCTGTCAACTGCCGTTTGACACTCGCACTCAAATCAGCTATCGGCATTAAAAAGCTCTCTCTGCGAGAAACTGTTTTTTCATACAAGAACAACGAATATTCGCTCAATCTATGCGGAAAATTCCAGATAGTCAACGCTACGGTAGTGATAGAAACGCTTGACATGCTTTCTCGACGCGGATTTGATATATCGAAAAAAGCAATATGCGACGGACTGTCGAACCTCGTTATTCCCTCTAAATTTGAGGTGCTTTCGGTAATGCCGTTAATAATCGCAGACAGTACGCACACCCCCGTGGCTATTGAGACGGTCTGCGATTCGATGGCAGATTTTCGCGAAATTACGGGAAACAAGATACGTTTGTGTCTGCCTAAAGGCGAGCTTATCGAATTATACGTCAAGGCACTTACAGATCGCGGATACGATGTTTTGGATATTATCGCGCTTGATACAGACGGAGAGGAGTACGCGTCCGACACGCCATACACCGTAACTATTTGTAAGACTGTAAAGGCTACCGTTAAAACGGCTCTTTCGGGATTGACAAAAGACTCTATATTGCTCGTCTCGGGACGTCATTCCTTTACGGAAAAGATAAGATACGAAGTACTGCAAAGACTTGGCTTTTAAACAATATTTATCAAATTGCATACAATTTATATGAATATCAATTATTTTTCATCATGCTCTTGACTTGAAGGAAAAAATGTGGTATAATCTTTTTATCGATATAATCTTTTTATTTGGAGGTTACTCACTATGGAACATATCAGAACTATTGAAACTCGTAATCTTTGCGACAGTGCAAAGAACGGCGGTTGCGGCGAATGCCAGACCTCTTGCCAGTCCGCTTGCAAGACCAGCTGCGGCATCGCTAACCAGCAGTGCGAAAGCGCAAAGGAAAGCGAGTAATCAAAAATTTGAAATGCCGCCGACATCGGCGGCTTTTTCAATGTAAAATACATTCTTTTGGAGAATTTTTATGATACATCAATACAAACTCGGCGGCTACAATATCGTTCTTGACGTATGCTCGGGCTCTGTTCACGCAGTGGATGACGTGGCGTACGACATAATCTCTATGTTTGAGGACAATGACAAAGAAACGGTAATTTCCGCAATAAGTGAAAAATACGGTTCTCGCGAGGATATTTCCCTCTCTGACATTGAGGAGTGCTACGAGCAGATAGTCTCTCTCAAGAACGCGGGCAAACTTTTTGCTCCCGACACCTTTGAGCCTATGGCAAACACTCTAAAGCAAAAGACCTCGGGCGTTGTAAAGGCTCTTTGCCTACATATCGCGCACACCTGCAACTTAAACTGCTCATATTGCTTTGCAAGTCAGGGCAAGTATCACGGTGAGCGCGCTGTAATGAGCTTTGAGGTCGGTAAACAAGCTCTTGATTTTCTCGTTGCAAATTCGGGAACACGCCACAATCTTGAGGTAGACTTCTTCGGCGGAGAGCCTCTTATGAACTTTGACGTAGTCAAACAGCTCGTGGCTTACGCGCGAAGCATTGAAAAGGAAAAGGACAAGAATTTCCGCTTTACGCTTACCACCAACGGCGTACTTATCGACGACGACGTAATAGATTTTGCCAACCGCGAAATGAGCAACGTAGTCCTCAGTCTTGACGGACGAAAAGAGATACACGACCGCTTCCGCGTTGACTATGTGGGTAACGGAAGCTTTGACAAGATAGTTCCCAAATTCCAAAAGCTCGTCAAAGCCCGCGGCGGAAAGAATTATTATATGCGCGGCACTTTTACCCATGCGAATCCCGATTTTCTTGAGGACATAAAGGTCATGCTCGACCTCGGCTTTACCGAGCTTAGCATGGAGCCCGTGGTTTGCGCCGCAGGCGACCCCTCGGAGCTTACCGAAGAAGATCAGGCAATCGTCATGGAGCAGTATGAAAAGCTCGCGGAGCTCATGCTTAAGCGCGACCGCGAGGGCAGACCCTTTACGTTCTATCACTACATGATAGACCTCACCGGCGGTCCTTGTATCTACAAGCGTATCTCGGGCTGCGGTTCGGGAACTGAATATATGGCGGTCACTCCTTGGGGCGACCTCTACCCTTGCCATCAGTTCGTCGGTGACGAAAAATTCCGTCTTGGCGACGTTTGGCGCGGAGTGGAAAACAAGGAATGTCAGCAGTGCTTCTTTGATTGCAACGTCTACGCAAGAAAAGAGTGCCGCGATTGCTGGGCGCGTCTTTACTGCTCGGGCGGATGTGCGGCAAACGCTTACCACGCGACAGGCTCGGTAACGGGTATCTACGAATCGGGCTGTAAGCTCTTCCGCAAGCGAATGGAGTGCGCTATCATGGTTGCTATCGCACGCGCCTTTGGCGACAACAAATAAGCCATGAGAACGCCTATTTGTGATTTTGTAAAAAAATACGCCGATTCTAAAAGCGTTCGTCTGCATATGCCCGGTCATAAGGGCGTCGGCTCACTTTGTGAATCTCTCGACATAACCGAAATTGCGGGCGCTGACAGTCTTTTTGAGGCGAACGGTATCATTCGCGAGAGTGAGAAAAACGCATCTGCTCTCTTTGGCTCGGAAACCTTTTATTCGACCGAGGGCTCGTCTCTGTGTATTCGCGCGATGGTCTATATGCTCTCGCTTTACGCAAAGGAGATAGGTCGAAAGCCTCTTATCCTTGCCGGCAGAAACGCGCATAAGACCTTTCTTTCGGCTCTCGCGCTCACCGACACCGACGTTTTTTGGATATATCCGAAGAAATACGAATCCTATCTTTCTTGCTCGGTAACGGCAAGTGAGCTTGAGGATATTTTTAAAAGCAGCTCCGAGTTGCCCATCGCCGTATATCTGACAAGTCCCGATTATCTTGGGAACTTTTCGGATATCGCGGGAGTGGCAGAAGTCTGCCACAAGTACGGCGTACTTCTCTGTGTTGACAACGCACATGGAGCGTATCTGAAATTTTTGTCTCCTTCAAAGCATCCGATAGATCTCGGAGCTGATATCTGTTGCGATTCGGCGCACAAAACGCTTCCCGCTCTTACGGGTAGCGCGTATCTGCACGTTTCAAAAAACGCGCCCGAATCGTTTTCAAGAGAAGCCAAAAACGCGCTCTGCCTTTTCGCCTCGACAAGTCCGTCGTATCTTTTGCTTGAATCTTTAGACAAAACAAACGCGTATTTAGAAGGACATGCAGAAAGGCTTAACGCATTTTTGCCCTTGCTCGATTCGCTTCGAGAGGAGCTTTGCGCAAATGGATATGCGCTTATAGAAAATGAAGAATTAAAGATAACGATAGATGCAAAGGCGTACGGATATTACGGTGACGAGCTTGCCGATATTTTATATAAAAACGGTATCGTTTGTGAATTTGCCGACCGAGATCACCTTGTAATGATGTTCACACCCGAAAACAGCAGCTCGGATATTGACAAAGTAAAAAAAGCTCTTACTTCGATAGAAAAGAAAGAAGCATTAGTAAATGCTCCGAAAGAATTTTTTGCACCAGTTCGTGCTATGTCGGTTCGCGAAGCGGTGTTTTCACCGCAGGAACGGTTGCCGATTTACGAATGTGAAGGACGGGTTCTCGCATCTGCATCTGTTCCCTGTCCGCCCGCAGTGCCGATAGTCGTTTCGGGTGAGATCATAGACAAAAACGCGATCGAGTTGTTCGAGTATTACGGTATTGATTCTTGTGTTGTGGTTAAGAAAAAATAAAAAGCGTAGTTTAAACTACGCTTTTTATTTTTAATCTTCCTCTTTAGGTTCGGGGTCATCAATGGCGAAGCGGCGCATCGTACCTCTTGCGCGTGCGTCGGCAAGAGCTACGGCGGTTATCGATTCCGCGCCGTAATCGACGCTCTCGACTGTTGCAAGGCGGTAAAGGGTATTCAATTCGCCTGCGTATCTGTTTGGAATAACGTAGGTCACTCGCTTCTTGCCGTCGGTCACCATAGCTTCAAGCTTCTCTATCATCTGCTCGATTCCCTGACCTGTAAGGGCAGAAATAAACGCTACGTTATCATCAGGTGCTTGTGTGCCTATACGACCTATCTCGGCAAAACCGCGGTCGCATTTGTTAAACACGTACAGTATCGGTTTTTCGGCAGCTCCGAGGTCGGCTATAAGCTTCTCGGTAACGGCAAGCTGATCGCGGAAATTCGGGTCGGAGGCGTCGGTCAATATGAGAAGTATATCCGCGTGACAGACCTCCTCAAGAGTTGAGCGAAACGCGCTTACAAGATGGTGCGGCAGTTTGCTGATAAATCCTACCGTGTCGGTCAGAAGTATAGATTCTCCGCAAGGAAGCGTATATTTTCTTGTTGTAGGGTCAAGCGTTGCGAATAGCTTGTCCTCTGCTAAGATTCCAGCGTCGGTAAGGCGATTTAACAGCGTTGATTTTCCCGCGTTCGTATATCCCGCTATGGCTACCTCAACTATTCCGCTTCGCTCACGCGACGCGCGCATGGTCTTGCGGTTCTTCTCCATCTCGGCTATCTGACTCTCAAGCGCGTGGATTCGTCGGCTCATGTGTCGGCGGTCGGTCTCAAGCTTTGATTCACCAGGTCCCCGCGTTCCTATTCCGCCTCCAAGACGTGAAAGCTCCGTTCCGTGTCCGACGAGTCTTGGAGCTGTATATTTAAGCTGCGCAAGTTCGACCTGAAGCTTTCCCTCACCCGTTACTGCATGGAGCGCGAAAATGTCGAGAATGAGCATTGAGCGGTCAATAACGCGGACCTTATCACCGACGATATCCTCAACGTTTCTTATCTGTGACGGTGACATCTCGCAGTCAAAAACAACGAGCGTTATATCGTTACAAGCGCACAGATAGGCAAGCTCCGCCGCTTTTCCGCTTCCTACGACGGTACGGACATCGGGCGTTTCCTTGTTCTGCGTAAGACGTGCGACACACTCTCCGCCCGCGGTATTAAGAAGTCCTTCAAGCTCGTCAAGGCTGCGGTCAACGCTCTCCTGCGTTTCACTTCCCCAAACTACTCCGACAAGTACGGCGCGGTCCTTTATTTCGTTTTGTTTTTCTCTGCTATCAGACATATATTCTCCTTTTTCGACAAGTGAATAAAAATAGGACAGGTACGTCTATCGCGTAACCTGTCCTTTTTTGTAAGGCTCAACCCGACAAAATTACTTTCCAGCGCTTTCAAGTCTCTTCTTGAACTTGTCAACGCGTCCGCCGGCATCAACGAACTTCTGCTTACCGGTAAAGAAGGGGTGGCACTTGGAGCAAATTTCAACTCTGATCTCGCCGCCCTTTGTGGACTTGGTGGTTACGGTCTCACCGCATGCGCAACGGATTACGCACTCTTCATAATTGGGATGAATTCCTGATTTCATTTTATTTTACCTCGTTTCTTTTATTCCGATGTTCTTTGACATCGTTCACAAACGAAAGTATTATACCACAAATAAAAAGAAATTGCAATAGGTTTTTGAAATTTTTTTATTTTATCTTGAAAAATTTTATTATTGTAGTAAAAATCCGTTGCGCAAAAATGCGCAACGGTCATAAAAAGCTTTTTTTAATAAGTTTTTCGTTTTCTTTTCACAAGCGATACAGTTATTACCGCAATAGTCAGAACGCAGGCAACAGAGCCTGCCGCAATCATTATTTTAATAATACCTTCATTCTTTTCATCATCGGTATCGGTAACATAATTATTGGCAGTAGTTGTTCCAACCGTACTGTAAACACATTCTTTGGAACTCAGGCTTATATTAAGAGTTTCCAAGCCTAATGAATCCAAAGACAACGAAACATCATAATTAAGTGCTTCTCCGTCCTCGTTATAATTCGGATAACTGTTATACTTTTCAACATAGGCACTTACACACTTCATGAACGTTTCCTCTGACATATACGCAGGGGCATGGTCTATGCCTTTATCATAAAGAGCATAATACGTTTGGTCAGGTGTTTGATATATTATAACAGACACACGAGGGGGCGAATAGGTGCGTAAGCAATATACGTTCGTTATAGGCATATCTCCAATGCCCTCTATAGAGATGGTTTTTGCATTCAACGTATCATCTATCCATTCATATAAAGCCGCAGCATCGGATTCTTGAAGCTTCTTCATTTCACCGTCCTTATATGAATAAGTCCCGTATTCAAATTCATTTAATGATATCTTTAACGCAAAATATATTTCGGCTGAATCGGGAAACGTATTGACGATATCGTCGAGCGTTTTGCCATCTGCAAAATCGTGAAAATACATTCCAACCGTGTATATTCTTATCGCGCAATCGTAATCTATATGCTCCTTTAATTTTTCGGATACTTCGCTTGAAATATTGTTTGAAGCATTCGGTTTAAGCACGTTTTCAGCCGACACAAAAGCCGTTAAAGAAAATAATAACGAAATTGTCAGTATAACGGATACGATTGTTTTTTTCATAAGCTACCTCCTTTCGAATCAATAGGGAGTGTGGAAAAACGTATGCCAAAACTGTGTGTCCTTGCTATCAATTATATTTTACCATTTTTTATCCTTGATGTCAAGATTTTGTCGGGTTTGGTAAAATATTTACGAATATTATCTTTCACTATAATAGACGGAATTTATATGATAAAAGTTACATTATTTTCCCAAAAAATCAATAACGCAAAGGACGATTCTGTGTATCTTAACACACAAAACCGTCCTCTGTATCAGTAAAGTTCGCACTAAGTAACAGTATATAACTCAATCCCTTGTTTTGCTTTCTTTTTGCCTGTCTTTTTATTTTTCACGAACTAACAGTATATAACTCAATCCCTTGTTTTGCTTTCTTTTGCTTACTTTTCTTTCGCGAAAGAAAAGTAAGCGCGTCCCTTGCGTCCCCAGCATCCCCTAAAACCCTGCTTCGATATCGGATTTAAGGCGGGCGATTATTTTCTTTTCAAGGCGTGAAATGTAAGATTGCGAAATCCCGAGGCAGTCTGCGACCTCTTTTTGTGTCATCTCGCGGTGACCTCCCATTCCGTAGCGCATTTCGATTATCTCGCGCTCACGCGGCTCAAGCGCGGCAACGGCTCTGCGTATCGCCTCACGCTCCTCCATCTGCTCTATTTCGAAAATGATACCGTCCTCGTCCGTTCCGAGAATATCGGACAACAAAAGCTCGTTACCGTCCCAATCGGTATTGAGTGGCTCATCGATAGAGACCTCGACCTTCGCGCCCGAATGCTTTCTTATATACATAAGTATCTCATTTTCGATACATCTTGAAGCGTATGTGGCAAGTTTGATATTTTTATCCGCGCGAAACGTATTTATTGCCTTGATAAGACCTATCGTACCGATAGAAACAAGGTCCTCAAGCCCCGCGCCCGTGTTTTCAAATCTCTTTGCTATGTAAACGACGAGTCTAAGATTATGCTCGATAAGCGTTTGGCGTGCGCTCTCGTCGTCTTCAAGACGGGCTATGATAGCGTTTTCTTCGTCGCGGGTAAGGGGCGGCGGAAGAACGTCCGTACCGCCGATATAATAAATACCGCCCTTTTTGCGCATTCGCTTCGCTCGCCACAAGTGAAAACGCTCCTTTATACCGCCGACAAGACGAATACAGCCGTCTCTCACAAAAACGAGGAAAACATAAAAGCCGTCTCCAATTCGTGAAATGTAATCAAGTAAAATTTCTTTCATATCTATATCTCCAAAACCATATTATTGAAATTCTTTGAGAGTTCGAGAACTTTCTTATAAGAAAGTTCTCGAACGCGTTCCCGCATCCTCGCGTCACCCCAAAAGCTCGGGCGGTATAAGCGCGTGGCTTCCGTCTGCCGTATTTCCGATATTTGACGCCACGATAAGAGCCTCTACCCTTCTTTTCCCTTTTCCGCTATCCACCTCTACCAAATCAACACGAAAAGCGACCAAAAGTCCCTCGCCCGTAGCCGTATTGACGGGAATCAATCTTATTCTCGCGCTATTTTCACGCTCCATTGAACCAAGCGATGAAATATCACCATTGCTTGAAGCAACAAGAGCCTCGTTCGGTATAACTCCGCGCAAAAATACACGGTCGACCACTATACAAGGAGCTTGGCTCACAGGATCGCGTAAAAGATTTCCGCTATCGCAAAGAGCGCGTACGCGAACGCTTTTCTCCTTATAAGTAACAGTGACTTCGGCATTTTTTCTTGAGCTTTTTCTTGCGAAAAACCTTCCTCCGATAAGCACCGAAAAGCCACCCAATACGGCAAGTATCGCAAAAAGCCATATGGACATTCCGTCGCTGTCGTTTTCGGGAGTTGGTAGATCCAGACGGTTAAAAAGATTGAAAAGAGCCGTCATAAAACCGCCAAGGACCATTGATACCGCTATGTATACGGGGATATATGTAAATATTGACTTTAATTCTTTTTTTCTTAAAAATGCCGCTACGCACAAAAGCGCACAAACAGCCATATCAACGACTAACGCCCAAACGCGTCCAACCGACAAAAACAGGGCGCAGACCGCGTATATTCCGCCAAGCACTGCCGCTATCGTCAGCCGAAGCGCGTTAAATTTTACCGAAAGTATTTTCGCGGTAAGGAAAAAGCATAAAAAATCCATGCTGAAATTTATCATAAAATACAGATCCGCGTATACGATCTGACCCATTTTGCGCCTCCGTCTCTTTGATAATTATATTATACACCAAAGCTTGTGCGAAGTTTGTAAAAAGCCGTCGTTGTATATGCGCTAAGTAAATTATTTCATTAAAAAAGATTTTAAAGGAATTTTAATGAAAACATTTTCAGTTTTTTCAAAAGCCATTG
Source organism: Oscillospiraceae bacterium (assembly GCA_015063485.1). Lineage (GTDB taxonomy): Bacteria > Bacillota > Clostridia > Oscillospirales > CAG-272 > HGM12713. Next base: position 9,715 of record SVUA01000019.1, read on the forward strand.
ACTTTTTTATTTTAAAGGTATATAATAAGATGATTAAAATTTTATTTCAAGAAAGAAGGAAAAACAATGAAAATTTTTATTGACACCGCAAACGTTGATGATATCCGCGCTGCCAATGAGCTTGGCGTTATATGCGGAGTTACCACCAACCCTTCTCTTATCGCAAAGGAAGGCAAAGTTTTCGAAGAAGTTATCAAGGAAATAACCTCTATCGTTGACGGTCCTATAAGCGCAGAGGTCGTTTCTCTTGACGCGCCCAACATGATAAAGGAAGCACGCGAGCTTGTAAAGATCCATAAAAATATCGTTATCAAGATCCCTATGACCGCTGATGGACTCAAGGCAGTCAAAGCTCTCTCCGCAGAGGGAATAAAGACCAACGTTACTCTTATCTTCAGCCCCGCGCAAGCGCTTCTCGCAGCAAAGGCAGGTGCTACATACGTAAGCCCCTTCGTCGGCAGACTTAACGATATCGCTTCGAGCGGTATGGAGCTCGTTTCCGATATAGCCGCTATATTCGATATCCACGGTATCCCCACTGAGATAATCTCCGCAAGTATCCGCGGTCCTCAGGACGTTATCGACTCCGCAAAGGCAGGCGCACACATCGCTACCATTCCCTACAAGGTAATTCTCCAGATGATAAATCACCCTCTTACCGACAACGGAATCGAGCGTTTTGTTGCTGACTGGAACAGCGTTTACAATAAGTAATATTACAAAAAACGGTACTGAACATTCAGTACCGTTTTTTATTTAAAACATTGACAACCGCTTACTTTTTGTGTATAATTTATATATAGATTTTTTACAAGGAGAAGCAATATGAATTTTGATATTCGTGCTGCCGCACGCGAAAAAATGTTTATAGTAGCGCACAGAGGAACACCCGGCGGAAATATTCCGTGCAACACGATAGCTTCCTACGAGATCGCACTCGACCAAGGTGCTGACATGATAGAGGTTGACGTTGATATGACACGTGACGGTGAGCTTATTCTTTTTCACCCAGGTCATGAAAAAGCAAGCATCAACACGCCCTGTAACCTCCATGAAATGACTTGGGCCGAGGTTTCAAAGCTTCGCCTTATAAACATGGACAGAGTAGATACTCAGTTCGGCATCTGCCGCTTTGACGATTTTCTTGAGCATTTTAAAGGTCGTTGCTTTATCAACATAGATAAGTTCTGGGGGCATCCGCAGGAGATATACGAGGCTATACGCGCTCACGGTATGATAGATCAGATACTTGTAAAATCCACTATCTCCGATGAAGTTCTGACCGTTCTTTCAGCTCTTGCGCCCGAGCTTCCCTTTATGCCCATTGTCAGCGGAACACATCCGTTCCACGAACAGCTTATGCATATGAATATAAATTATACGGGTGTAGAAGTATTATTCAACGACGAAAGCATGGAGGTCGCTTCTCCCGAATTCATTGAGCGTATGCACCGCGACGGCAAGCTCGTTTGGGTAAACTCGATTATTTATAACGTTAAAAAGCAGCTCTCCGCGGGACATTCGGACGACACGGCTCTCACCGAGTCAAAGGACAAGGGGTGGGGCTGGCTTGCTGACCGTGGATTTGATATTATACAAACAGACTGGCCTTTGATGCTTATAAATTATCTCAAATCGGTCGGAAAGTATGAAAAGAGGTAATCTATGTCATATATTAAAAGAAAAAGCGGAGTACTTATGCACGTATCGTCGCTTTGGGGAAATTACTCCGAGGGCTCTCTCGGAACAGAAGCTCTTGAATGGATAGACTTCCTTGCCGATTGCGGCTTCGGCGTATGGCAGGTGCTTCCCTTTTGTCTGCCCGATGAATTCAACTCGCCGTACAAATCTTTTTCGGCGTTCAGCTTAAATCCAAATCTTATAGACCTCGTATCCCTGCAAAACGCAGGACTTATAACCGCGGCTGAACTGCGTGAAGCCGAGCAAAAAACACCTTTCTCTTGTGAATTCGACAGACTTTCAAAGGAAAGAATGACCCTTCTGTCAAAAGCTGCCGAGCGTTTTGGAGAAAGTTCGGAGCTTAATGAGTTTTTTGAAGCTCACAAGCAAACGGCAGAATTCTGTCGATTTATGGCTCTGCGCGAGTCTAACGGAAATACGCCTTGGACTGAATGGACTGTGTATACTCCCAACGAAAAAGCTTTGCGCACTTGGAGATTTACTCAATACATATTCTTTTTACAATGGTCACACATCAAGGAATACGCTAACCGCAGAGGTATCTCTATAATCGGAGACGTACCGATATACGTGGCTTATGACAGCGCAGACGTTTTTTCGAATCCTTCTCAATTTCAGCTTGATAAGGATAAAAAGCCTACGCTTGTCGCAGGTGTTCCGCCCGATTATTTCTGCGAGGACGGTCAGCTTTGGGGCAATCCTCTCTACGATTGGAAAGCTATGAAGTCAGACGGGTACTCGTGGTGGAAAGAACGAATGTCCTTTATGTGTGAGCTTTTCGACGGTGTAAGAATAGATCATTTTCGAGGGATCGAATCCTATTACGCAATTCCCGCAACCGACAAAACCGCGAAAAACGGCAAGTGGAAAAAAGGTCCGGGTATGGCGCTTATCCGCGCGCTGAAATCAGTTTGCGGCGATAAACTTCTTATTGCAGAGGATCTCGGAGATATCACAAATGAAGTTCGAAAACTCGTTAAGGATAGCGGTTTCCCCGGTATGCGCGTACTTCAGTTCGGATTTCTCGGTGATGAAAATTCTCCGCATCTTCCTCACAACTACGACAACGGTTGCGTAGCTTACACGGGTACGCATGATAACAACACTCTCCTCGGCTACGTGTGGGAGCTTGACGAATTTACCCGCCGTCGTGTTCTTTCATACTGCGGATACGCCGCGAGCGATTGGGATCGCTCATATGACGCAATACTGCGAACCATGTTCGCAAGTCATGCGGGTCTTTTAATTCTTCCTGTTCAAGACCTCTTGCTATACGGAAGCGATACCCGATTTAACGTCCCGGGACAAAGTACGGGTAACTGGGCGTATCGATTGACTCGCGAACAGCTCAAAACCGTTGACCGCGCTAAATTCCGTGAATGGAACCGTATGTACGGCAGAGGATAGGAGACGCTGTTTATGTTACTTTTCTTTTTTGCGAAAAAGAAAAGTAACATAAAGAAAAAGCAATACATATGGTTATTTCTAATAACCGTTTGCAAAATTTAGATTTGTTTGGTTTTAGGACAATCGAGGACGCCTGTCCCTACAATGTATGGAGAAAATCGTTTGAACATCTCTCGCCACACGGCAACGTAAATGCGATTCGATTTAATTTAACTCTGTAGGGACAGGCGTCCTCGACTGTCCGTTTTGTTCAATTAACGTAAAAACCAATTGGCTACATACAAAACCTTTTTAATAAAGTTCTTTGGGGCTCGACCCTTTCTTGCGGGGAAAGGGTCGAACGCGTCCTTCCGCGTCCCCCGCGTCCTTAAAACAAATCAGTAGAGAGGTAGCGGTCGCCTGTATCGGGGAGAAGAACGACGATGGTTTTGTTTTCGTTTTCCTCTTTCGAAGCAAGAGTCAAAGCCGCATGAAGAGCCGCTCCCGAGGAAATTCCTACGAGTACCCCCTCAAGAGTACCCATTTTACGCGCGGCATCGTAAGCCTCGCACTTTGAGACGGCAATTATTTCATCATATACAGATACGTCAAGCACAGAAGGAATAAAGCCCGCGCCTATTCCCTGTAAGCCGTGCGCGCCCGCTTTTTTACCCGAGAGAACTGCCGACGTATCAGGCTCAACGGCAACCACGTGAATATCGGGGTTTTGCGTTTTTAAATATGCTCCCGTTCCCGTAATAGTTCCGCCTGTACCGACACCCGCAACGAAAATATCGACCTTTCCGTCGGTATCTCTCCATATTTCAGGTCCTGTCGTAGCCATATGCGCCGCAGGGTTCGCGGGATTTTCAAACTGCCCCGCTATTATCGCGCCGTCTATCTCTGCTTTCAGCTCCTCGGCTTTTGCGATAGCTCCCGACATACCGAGAGCTCCGTCGGTCAGGACAAGCTCCGCGCCATACGCCGTCATAAGCTTTCTGCGCTCCATTGACATGGTATCGGGCATAACTATGATAACTCTGTATCCTCTTGCAGCAGCAACCGCGCAAAGACCTATTCCCGTATTTCCGCTCGTCGCTTCTATTACGACCGAGCCTTTTTTTATAAGTCCGCGAGCCTCGTAATCGTCAAACATGGCGCGCGCCACTCTATCCTTTACGCTTCCCGCAGGATTGAGATATTCAAGCTTCGCAAGCACGTGAGCCTTTGCGCCATAAGCCTTTGCAAGTCGTGAAATATCAAGAAGCGGCGTATTGCCTATAAGCTCGTCAACAGAATTATAAATTTTTCCCATAATTTTTCCTTTTCAATTAAATATAATTTCAAAAGCGTCCTCTATACGAGCCGCCTTGTCGGTGCAGACACTCGCAAGCTCTTTAGAACGCTCCCCGATACAAAACGAACGCTTTGCGTTATGCATCATAGCAATATCGTTTACGCTATCGCCAATACAGACCGTATCAAATTTCGTCAGCATCAAACGCATTTGCAGATCGGAAAGCGCCGCGCCCTTATCGCAAAAGCGGTTTACGTACTGCACACTTTCAGTCTCTCCGCCATCCCAATGCGTACGTAAACCGCAATATACAGGTAAACGCACAGAGCCGCGGTACGACGTTATCTTAAATATTTTTTCTTTTATCTCTCCAATTCGAGATATACGGGTAATATTCGGTATCTCTGCTCCCATTGGCATCTCACCAAGCACGTAATTCTTATACGCGCCGTGAAAAACAACACCGCCGTTATCTGCGGGCACGAAGGAAGAAAGATCGGAGAGCGCTATCGCGCGCTCGTAAAGAGTTTTTCCGTTCTTTATATAATATGCTCCGTCTGAACAAATAAAATATATCTTGTCTTTTAGTTGCGGCAAAAAGCCTATCAACTCGGAATACGTCCTACCCGACGACACCGCAACGGTTATTCCCTTTTTCATAGCCGACTCGATATATTCTATTGCTTTTTCCGAAACTGCGCAAGTACCGTACGGCATAAGCGTTCCGTCAAAATCTATTACCAAAAGCTTAACCATGTTATACCTCTTTTTTTGATCATTCGATTCATTTTATCACAATTTATCATTTTTGTCAATGGAAGCGAATTACAAAAAAGGAAATCTTCTTGAACTTAAAGAAGATTTCCTTTGCATTATTAAATTTATTCATCAAGCAAGGCTAAAAGCTGCTCGTCAGTCCTTAAAGGAATTGCAGGTGAAAATTCATCGCGCAAAAGCTTACAAGCGCGAGAGAACGCGCCCGTGTCTGTCGTGCCCGAACGTTTTCCGTTCGCCTCATTCATAGCTATACGCTCACGTACGGTATTAAGAAGCACCAAGACCTCGCGTCTATCGCCTTCGGAAAGGATATCCTTGAATTTTGTATTACGCGCTCTGCTATCATCTATCCATTCAAGACGTTTATCGCGAAGCTCCGCTATAAGCTCACGTATCTCCTTTTCGGAAAGCAACGGACGCATCATTGACGTAAGTCTTTCGTTATCCACGGGGACGTAAACAATGGAATTGGGGTCATTTCTCGGAGAAAGGATATAATAATCTGCCTTTTCTCCGCCCGCAAAGGATTCGCAGCGAATATCGACGATATCGCAAATTCCCTCTGCGCGATATATAACGTAGCTACCTATCTCATAGCGCCTTTTTGTATCTGCATTTGCGTTATTCATTAGCTCCACCTCGCCGTCAATTTTGTTGAATCCTCAACTATAATATATTTTAACATATTTTATAAAAAATTTCAAGAGGTAGATTAGACAAAATTTTTTAATTTGTTTTTAGTGATTTTCCCGATAAATAACTCTTTTATCAAAATTGCATATACTGTTACTGCGCATAAATACATAAAAGGAGGCTTTTATATTGCTTATAACTATTCCCTATGACCGAGAACGCGCCGTAGCTTATGCTCGCAGATGGGCTCTTGACAGAAACCCCACCTTTTTTGATTTTACGGGTATTGGCGGAAACTGCACGAATTTTGTTTCTCAATGTATCTTCGCAGGCTGCGGAGTTATGAATTTTACAAAAACATTCGGTTGGTATTATTTATCGCCAGACGACAGAGCGCCCGCATGGTCGGGCGTTGACGAGCTTTATGATTTTCTTATCGGCGCGCCCGATTTTATTGCCGCAAACGGCGGTATCGGTCCGTTTGCCAGCGACGCCTCTGTCAGCAGAATGATAGAGCTTGGAGACGTGATACAGTTATCAAATGAAAGCGGAGAGTTTTATCATACGCTGATCATCTGCGGATTTACCGATGATGATATTCTCGTCTGCGCCCATTCGGACGATGCTCTCGACAGACGCCTCTCCACCTATCGTTTTTCGGGAATGAGGATACTTCACATAGAAGGCGCAAGAGTTCAAGCAGAAGAAATGCCACCAAATGAAGAAACTCCGCCCGAAAGTAATACAGGTTCATAACGTATAAAAGCCCTGCCGATCGGCAGGGCTTTTATATAGTATTACTTTATCTGCGTACCCGTAGGAACGGAATCGTCAACGAAAACGACTTTACAGCCGCAGGCATTATTCGTACCCGCAAGAAGCATTCCGTTGCTCGTCACGCCCGCAAAGCGCGCAGGCTTGAGGTTCGCTACGACGATTATCTTTTTGCCGACAAGCTCGTCGGTAGTATATTCGCCCTTAATGCTCGATACGATAACTCTCTCGCCGATACCGTCATCAAGCGTGAGCTTGAGACAGCTATGCGACTTGCGTATCTCCGCAGCCTTTACTATCTTGCAAACGCGAAGGTCTATCTGTGAAAAGAGGTCTATATCGATCTGTTCCTTAACAGGCTCAACGGGATCGGGGGCGCCGTAAACTCTTTCTTTCTTTACGGGCTCTTCAGTCTCCGCTATCTCGGGCGCAAGCTCCGCCTCTGTTGCGGGATAAGAGAAATCAAGCAAACCAAGATAATCCTCTTTATTTATCGCGTAAAGGAACAAATAAAGTCTCGGTCCTCTCTCTCTGTCTATAAGAAGCTTGTATACGTTCTTAAAGAACTCGCCCTGAACGCCCTTAAGCTCCTTGTCGGAAAGTGCCTCTCCAAATACCTTCTTGGGTATTGCGTAAAGCTCGGAATTGAGCTCGTCAAGCGTATATCCGTCGGTTGAAAGGAACTCGTGAAGAAGAGTTATCTCCTTCTTTGCGTTCTCGTCAAGCGCGTTGTAGACCTCCCAGTTCCTTCCGCGGCGCAATCTGTTTACGCTCTCGGGAGAGCACTGCTCAAGCCAGAATTTAGCTCTGTCAAGTCTGTCGCAGAAGTCTGCTTCCTTGTATGGCGTACCTATCTTTTCAAACACAGTCTCAAGCATGGGAACGTTGAAGTTTACGACAGATCCGAGCTGAACGAGGAGCGCCATGGGAACGGTCTCAAGCTTTCTGTCCTCTATCACGCAGTTATACATGATAGATGCGGTATGCTCGTTTGCCGTACCGTTTATATACTCGTTATACATCTTATCAAACTCGAAGTACTGGCGAAGTATTCCGTCGTCAAAGCAGAAGTCGAACGCCTTTGTCGGCTCGGTCCTCGAATAGAGCCAAAGGATTATCTCGGGCTGATAGAGCTTGAGAAGCGTATCGGGAGTCATATTAAGACCCGACGAGGACGACATCTTACCCGCAACGCCCTTGATACCGATAAACTCATAGCCTTGGAAAAGGGGAGCTTCGTGATTGAATATCTTCTTTGAAATGATCTTTGAGTTATTGTAAGAGCCCGTAGGAGCGGCGTGGTCCTTTCCGCCCGGCTCAAAGTCTACCTGCTCGTATCTCCAACGCATAGCCCAGTCGACCTTCCAACCAAGCTTACAGTTGAAGTTCTCAAGGAAGTTGAAGTGACCCTTATGACCGCACTTACACTCGTACTCCGCCTCGGTGCAATCCTCGGAGAGAGACGTGATCTTTGTAAAGTCAGTGCCGCACTCGGGACAGAAGATGCTTACGGGATAGTAATTCGCCTTCTCCTCGTCGTGCTGGACTTTGAGCTCTTCCTCGCTCATGCTAGTATCCTTTGTCTTAAAGGAATCGAGTATCTCGAATATCTCGCCTCTCTTCTGAAGAGACTCTATGATATCCTTCGTATATTTGCCCGAGCGGTACATCTGTGCCTGATATCTGCAATCAAGCTTGATACCGAAAGGCTCTATGCCCTTTAAGAATTCCTCCTCAAAGTGCGCGGCGTAGCTCTCGTGACAACCCCAAGGGTCAGGGATATCTACGTAAGGACAGCCGATATATTTGTCGTAGCTGTCGCCAACGAGTGCCTGAACGTTTGCGGGGATCTTGCGGCAACGGTCAAACTCGTCCCAAGAAATGAGAAGACGAGCCTTCTTTCCCTTCTTTTCAAGTGCCTTGACAACGAACAGAGGCGTTGCAAGGTCGCGGAAGTTTCCTATGTGTACCGAACCCGAAGGACTCACGCCTGCGGCGCAAACGTATTCCTCCTTATCGGGATTGTTTTTGATTATTCTCTCGGCGATCTCTTCAGACCAATGCATGATAAAACTCCTTTATTTTTATATATTAATGTATATTTTTATTCATCTTAATATTTTATCACATTAATATAATTTTGTCAATATCTTTTAACAAAGAAACGTCTCGCGAAAGAATACCTTTCGCGAGACGTTATTGGATTTTTATATTATTGTGCAGGCGTTACGAACTTTGCCGACTCTATGATAACATTCTTATAAGGCTTATCGTTAGCGTTGGTGGAAACCTTTGCGACCTTATCGACCGTCTCTATACCGTAAACGACCGCACCGAATGCCGCGTAATCTCCGTCAAGATAAGTGCTGTCTTGATGAACGATAAAGAACTGCGAGGACGCGGAGTCCATATCATATCCGTTTCTTGCCATTGAGATAACTCCGCGCTTATGGCTGAGGTTATTCTCAACGCCGTTTGAAGCAAATTCTCCCTTGATATTTTCATCAGAGCCGCCCATTCCCGTACCCTTAGGGTCTCCGCCTTGTATCATAAAGTTATTGATAACGCGGTGGAAGATAAGTCCGTTGTAAAAGCCTTCTCCAACGAGCTTCTTAAAGTTAGCTACCGTTACGGGTGCTATTTCGGGCTCAAGCTTTACGACTATCTCGCCAACATATTCGGTCTTATTTACGTTTATCTGCTGTACTACTCTCAAACGCACGTAATCGGTCTCGGTCTCCGAAAAATTATAAGGTCCTTCAGGGATATCCTCTTTCTTACCGCAGGAGACGAGCGGAAGCGCGAGCATCATCAAAGCAAGAGCCAAAGCTAAAAATTTTTTCATTATATTCCTCCGAAAATTTATTCATCACGTAATATTGTAGCAAAAACTTTCCTTTTTGTCAAGTTTTTAAATAAAACTCTCATGTATTTTCAAAGCTATCGGCAAACGCGGTAGCAAGCGCGTCGCATCGTTCGTTATATGGGTGTCCGTCGTGTCCTTTTACCCAAACGAACGTAACGGTATGTATCGAAAGAAGCTTATCGATACGCTCCCAAAGCTCTACGTTAAGAACTTTTGACTTATCCGCCTTTTTCCAACCGTTTTTCTTCCACGACGAAAGCCACCCCTTATTTATCGCATCTGTAAGATACTTTGAGTCCGAGGTAAGCGTTATCTCGCAAGGCTCTTTCAAGGCTTCCATAGCGCATATAGCTGCCATAAGCTCCATTCTGTTATTTGTCGTCATAGGCTCTCCGCCCGATATCTCCTTTTCGCGACCGCCATAAACGAGTATCGCTCCAAAGCCGCCTTTTCCGGGATTTCCTCGGCACGCGCCGTCTGTATATATATCAACGTGTTTCATGTTATCTTCCTTATATTTTTTACTATTACCTTATATTATAATATTATATCACACAATAGGCTCATAATCAAGAAAAATTTTCGCAAACAACTTGCTTTTTAGTACGGTTTGAGGTATAATATAAAATATACTTGTGTTATCGGAGGATATCATGTCAAATCAAAGTAAGCCGCTTTCTTTTTTTGAAGAAAAGCAAAACTCGTCCGAACTTATTTTTGACGGCAAGGTCTTGCACGTTTACAAGGATAATATCACGCTTCCAAACGGCGCACCTGCGTTCCGTGAATATATAAAGCACATTGGGGCTGTCTGTGTGGTAGCTCTGACAGATGACAATGATGTCATTTGCGTTCGTCAGTTCAGATATCCGAACGCCTCCGTAATGTTTGAGATACCCGCAGGTAAGCTTGATTACAAGGAAGAAGACCCAAGAGAAGCCGCTATACGAGAGCTTCGTGAGGAAACGGGAGCTATATGCAAAAATATGACCTATCTCGGAATATATCTATCCTCTCCCGCAATACTTGATGAAAAAATACACATGTTCCTTGCAGAAGGGCTCGAATTTGGTCAGACAGACCCCGATGACGACGAGTTTATCGAGACTGTAAAAATACCGCTCGACACGCTTGTAGACATGATAATGCGCGGCGAAGTTCCCGACGGAAAGACCCAAGCAGCAGTTATGCGCGTAGCGCATCTTATTGATAAAAGAAGTAAATAAAATCACATAAAAGAGGAACCCAAAATGAAAAAATGCTACTCCACCGCAAACATTCTTTTACCCGATTTTAAGAAAACAGACGCACAAAAATGGGCAGTCATCGCTTGCGACCAATTTACCAGCGAGCCTGAATATTGGGAGGACGTTTCACGTATTATCGGAGATGCGCCCTCAACGCTTGACCTTTTCTTGCCCGAGGTATATCTTTCGGAAGCATCGGAGCGTTTGCCTAAAATACATAAGCAGATGAAAAATCATCTTGAGAATATTTTGATACCTTATGAGAACGCCATGATGTCAGTAGAGAGAACGCTCTCCGACGGCTCTGTGCGTAACGGACTTATTCTCGCGCTCGACCTCGAATGCTACGATTACGCAAAAGGCTCGACAGCGCTTACGCGCGCATCGGAAAAAACCGTACTTGAACGTCTCCCACCGAGAGTTGCTATCAGACGTCAAGCAGATATAGAGCTTCCCCACACAATGATATTCATTGATGACCCCGACAAAAAGGTCATTGAGCCACTTGAAAATGCCAAGACCGAATATTTGTATGACACAGATCTTATGAAAGGCGGCGGTCATATAAGAGGGCGTTTGTTGACAGAAGAGGAAAAAGCTCAGGTATCAAAGGCTTTAGACGAGCTTGTTACTCCCGAAGCTATGCTCAAGCGTTACGGTGACGCTTCTCTCGCTCCTATGCTCTTTGCCGTCGGCGACGGTAATCACTCGCTTGCTTCCGCAAAAGCTTTTTATGAGGAGTTGAAAATGAATATTGGCGATGAAGCAAAGGATCATCCCGCAAGATACGCGCTCTGCGAGATCGTAAACATACACGACGAGGCTATCAAATTTGAGCCGATCTACCGCGTTATGTTCGGAGTAGATCCTTACGACGTGTTGAACTCTTTGAAGGAATACGCAAACACACTCGACGGAACTGAAGAAGCACAAGGAACACTTGTTATCTCTAAGGATTTTGAGGAGATCGTTGGCTTTGCAAAGCCTCGTCATCAGCTTACCGTAGGAACACTTGAAAGCTTCATTAAGGGTTATTTAAAAACTCATGCGGACGCATCCTGCGACTACATTCACGGTGAAAACTCTGTTCGCACACTCAGCGCAAAGGAAAACACTATCGGTTTTCTCTTTGAAGGCATCCATAAGGAACAATTCTTCCCCACCGTAATACGTGAAGGATCACTTCCTAAAAAGACCTTCTCCATGGGTCACGCAGAGGACAAGAGATATTATCTTGAAGCAAGAAAGATAAAGAATTAATTCAAAGAGAGGTTTTTTACATGAACGATACGTGGGAGTCTTTACTCGCAGAAGCGTGCGCTTGTGAAAAGTGTGAGCTTTGCAAAACGCGTACGAATTGCGTTTTCGGAACAGGTAACATAAACGCCGATCTTCTTTTCGTCGGCGAAGCCCCGGGAGACAACGAGGACAAAACGGGTACTCCCTTCGTCGGTCGTGCGGGACAGCTTTTAGACAAGTATCTGTATGCGGTAGATATTCCTCGGGACAGTGTTTATATAGCGAATATTCTCAAATGCCGTCCGCCAAAGAACCGCGATCCTCTGCCCGCAGAGGAGGACGCCTGTATGGATCTTCTGCGCCGTCAAGTCCGACTTATAAAGCCGAAGATAATAGTTTGTCTTGGAAGAATATCTGCTATGCGCTTAATAAAGCCCGATTTCAAGATCACGAAGGAGCACGGCGTTTGGTTTGAGCGCGGAAATTTCCTTATTACCGCCGTCTATCACCCTGCCCTCCTTTTACGCGACCCGCGTAAAAAAGAGGACATGATGGAAGATATGAAGGCGATAAAAGCAAAGCTTGATGAATTGAAATAATTTTTACCCTTGCTTCTTTTTGAAGCAGGGGTGTTTTTCGCAAGGAAAAGGAGCGGTCAATATGACCGCTCCAAAATTTTAAGTAATTTAGCTATTAACAGTATTGTCAAGAGCCTTCTGTGCAAGTGAACCGTGAGAAGCCCACTGAGCAGCAATGCTATCCTGCGGCGCCGTGGGAGAGTTAACTCTGTTTTGACCTGCCATTCTAGTGTACGAGTTGATAAGGTATCTGAGTCCTTCTGAAGAAGAAGCGTTAGGCGCACCCTCGCACATATTGATAGCTGCATTAGTAACAACACCGTTGTAAATTATCTTAAGCATCTCGTAATCATCGGGAGCTTCCGCAAGTTTAGATCCGAGAAGATTTTCATAATAAGCTGTATGAAGATCGTTTTCACCGTTAGCGCTGAAGTAAGAGAGACATTCAAGAACCTGTCCTACCATTGCGGGATTCTGAATGGTAAGCGGTACACACATAAGTCCCGACCAGTCGAAAGAGCGGTACTCTTTCTGGTCTGTATCGTACTTAGGATAAGGAAGTATACCGAACTTAACGTCGGTCTTACGGTACTCGTTTGCTTGATGAAGCGCAACGAGAGAGAAAAGTACGCGTCCGCTGGCGATAGATTTATCGGGGTCGTGTACGTCGTGCTCTGCAGGCATGTAAAGCAAGGTAGAATCAGCCGTACAAAGATCCTCAAGCTGCTCGTAAACGGTCGCGTAACGCTCGTTATCAGCACCCATATTAAGAGTTCTATACCCACCGTTATTTTCTACGATATTAGTATCGCAAGAGTCTATAAAGGACATAAAGTGCCATTCGCCGATGGTACAGAAGCCAAGAGGCTTCGTTGCCTTGTCACCCTGCTCTGCGACCTTCATGGATTCAACGGTCATGTTCTCGAGAGTCCACGTGCCTTCGCGAACCATATCGTAAGGATTTCTTATCTTGTAGTTCTCCTGCATAGTCTTGTTAAAGAAAACCGCGTTCGGGTCAGCGATCATATAATCGCTGAGTCCGTAATAAAGAGCAGAGTTCATTTCAAGCTCTTCCATTGCTTCCTTGTTCCAATACTTTGCATCGAGATTTATGTCGTTAAGCATTCTGAAATCGTAAGCATATCCTTGGGTCGCCATTGCGGAAGTATTTATAAACGTATGGGTCTGCGCAAGCTGATACGTATCGTCACCCGAGGATACCGTCTGCTTAAGAATGTTGAACGCATCGGTAAGGTTTTGACCGTTGTTAGGTGTTCCTACTATGTTCTGCTTAAGGTTTACGCCAAGATGAGATTTGATGCGCTCGGTACGGGCGTAAAGCGCCATATCGATAGGACTGCTCGTATCTCTCTCTTCTCCCTTGTCAAAGAAGAAACGCGCGTAACACGCCCAATGAGGAGCAATAACGTTGAAATCCGCACCCCAGTTAGCAGGAGCAACTTTAAATCCCGCTTCTTCATCAGAAGCGACGGTGTCTGCTCCGGCATTGTTGCCTTGATCTTGATCGTCTTTCTTGCCGCACGCCATAAATGCCGCGCCAAGCATTAAAACAACAAGCAAAAGAGAAACGATTTTGAGTAATGTTTTCATGAAAGCCTCCTAAATATATAAGTGTTCTGTATAATATGTGTAAATAATATCATTTTTCTTATAAAAAGTCAATGCTTTTCAACAAATTTATAAAGCACACTACGAATTTTCAGCGATATGCACAACCGACTTATATTCTTCCATGCGTTTAAAAACAAACAATCAAGTATTGTTTTAATATGTTTATAAAATAATATCCTTTATCGTGGAGTTTGATTTGACGAAACGATATAAAAACAAGGTGAAAAACACGCACAAACTCAGTAGGGGGCGACGTCCTCGACGCCCCGAGACAAATGGCAAAAAAACGGACAAAACGGGAGGCTGATAGCCTCCCCTACAAACACCATATATTCTATCACCGTAGGGGAGGATATTATCCTCCCGCAAAACAAACGTCAAAATCCAAACGAAACGGGCTGTCGAGGTAGCGAAGCGACGACACGGTAGTGAATAACATCACAGTGTGATCGTCAGCCACTACACAGTTATAATTTATTCGTCGATATTTCGTTCAATTTTGCATTTTGCACTTTGCATTTATCAAACTCCCCGACAAACCGCAATTTGTCAACAAATGACTCGATGATATAAAAAACGCAAAGAATTCAAAGAAAAAGAAAAGAATTTGCTATTAATTACATATAAAAAATAAAAATTCATAAAAAACGAAAAAAATTCATAAAATCACTTGACAAATGCGCTTTAGCGTGCTAAACTAATAGCATCCTGTAAGAAATGGAGATACGGAAATGAATAAGGGTTTCGCTAACAAATATTTTTACCTTTATTTTTATTACTTTAACGTAATTGAAAAATAAGGGTGCTTTTTGTCGCGGATCTTCAGATTCATCTGTTTTCATAGATATAACAATTTATGAAGTCTTTCCGGTGCAAAACACCGCAGGACTTCATTTTTTCTTTGTATGTCAGGTTCTGCGGTCACGCACTCCACACATCAAAGTACAAAAATAATTTATTTCAAGGAGAAAAAATCATGATCGCAGTACTCAAACAAGGAACAACAGACACACAAATCGAAAATCTTTCAGCTTGGCTAAAGAGCCAAGGTCTTGACGTTCACCTCTCAAAAGGTAAGACCCACACAGTTATCGGTCTTGTAGGAGACACCGCAAAAATTGACGCGGAGCTTCTCGAAAGCCTTGATATCGTTGACTCGGTAAAGCGCATAAGTGAGCCGTTCAAAAGCGCGAACCGCAAATTTCACCCCGATGACAGCGTTATAAAGGTTGGGAACACCTCTGTTGGCGGACTTGATTTTGCTATTATGGCAGGTCCTTGCTCGGTCGAGTCCGAAGAGCAAGTCATGGAGATCGCAAAAGCGGTCAAAGCCGCAGGCGCTACCATGCTTCGCGGCGGAGCTTTCAAGCCCCGTACCTCTCCCTACGACTTCCAAGGTCTTAAAGCCGACGGTATCGAGCTTCTTTTGAAGGCTAAAAAAGAAACGGGACTTCCTATCGTTACCGAAATAATGAACGCAAACCATCTCCCACTCTTTGAAGAAGTCGACGTTATTCAGGTGGGCGCGCGCAATATGCAGAACTTTGAGCTTCTCAAGGAGCTAGGCAAAACGCAAAAGCCTATTCTTTTGAAGCGCGGTCTTGCGAACACACTCAAAGAGCTTCTTATGTCCGCAGAATACATTATGGCGGGCGGAAACGAGAACGTTATCCTCTGCGAACGAGGCATCCGTACCTTCGAGACCTACACGAGAAACACGCTTGACCTCTCGGCTATCCCTATGCTCAAAGAGCTTACCCACCTTCCGATAATCGCAGACCCCTCACACGCAACGGGAATGGCTCGTCTCGTGAAGCCCATGGCTGTTGCGGCGGCTGCTGCGGGCGCTCACGGTCTTATGATAGAGGTCCACAACGACCCCGCGCACGCGCTTTGCGACGGCGCGCAGTCGCTCACTCCCGAAGCGTTCGCGGACGTAACGAGAGCGGTATCCCGCGTTATTGACGCAGTGAAGGAGACTAACTAATGATAGTCGGTGTATGCGGTCTCGGTCTTATCGGCGGTTCTATGGCAAAGGCTTACCGCGAGGCAGGTCACACTGTCTTGGGATACGACATAAATGAATCCACTTTAGGCTACTCCTGTCTTGCAGGTATCATCGACGGTCGTCTTGACAACGATAATCTCAAGGAATGCGATCTGTTATTCATCGCGCTCTATCCTCAAGGGGCTATAAAATATCTCACCGAGATCGCCCACATGATAGACAAGCAAACGGTCGTTATTGATCTGTGCGGAACAAAGCAGAAAATATGCGAATGCGGATTCTCACTGGCAAAAAAATACGGCTTTACCTTCGTTGGCGGTCACCCTATGGCTGGCAAGCAGTATTCGGGAATAAAATACGCGAGTGCAAACCTCTTTAAAAAAGCTCCGATGGTTTTAGTCCCCCCTGTTTACGACGACATTTCTTTTCTTGATAATATAAAGCAAATGCTCTCCCCTGCGGGTTTTGGCAAGATATCGGTAACGAGCGCCGAAAATCACGACAGAATGATAGCGTTTACCTCACAGCTTGCGCACGTTGTATCTAACGCATACGTTAAAAGCCCTACCGCGCAGGAGCACAAAGGCTTCTCCGCGGGAAGCTACAAGGACCTCACGCGTGTTGCTTGGCTCAACGAGTATATGTGGTCGGAGCTTTTCCTCGAAAACAAAGAGCCTCTCCTCTTTGAGCTTGACTCGATAATCAGTTCGCTTACCGAATATAAAAAAGCTATCGAAAACGACGATGCGGATACTCTTATCGGACTTTTGCGCGACGGACGTATCGCAAAAGAAAAGGTCGACGGGTAGGACTTACTTTTTCTTTCGCGAAAGAAAAAGTAAGCAAAAAGAAAGCACTAAATAGGGTTATTTGCAAAACTATAAAGTTAAAATAAAATTCAGGAAGTATACAATAATGATAAAGGTTACAGTTAACGCCTCAAACAAATACGATATTTTAATAGGCGACGGTCTGCTTGACAGAGCGGGTGAATTTTGCCGCGCCGCTATCGGTGAGTGCCGTGTCTGCGTTATCACCGACGACACGGTAAACGAGCTTTATTTCGACCGTTTGAATGAGTCCTTGAAGAAGGCGGGATACTCAGCTCTGCGCTTCGTGTTCCCTCACGGAGAAGAGTCAAAGAATATCGGCACTATCACCGAAATACTTGAATTTTGCGCGGAGAATCGACTCACCCGCTCGGACTGCCTTATCGCGCTCGGCGGCGGTGTTGTGGGCGACATGACGGGCTTTGCCGCGGCTATCTATCTGCGAGGTATCCGTTTCGTTCAGATACCTACGACGGTTCTTGCGGCGGTCGATTCCTCGGTCGGCGGAAAGACAGGCGTTGACTTAAAGGCGGGAAAAAATCTCTGCGGAGCGTTTCATCAGCCATGCCTCGTTATCTGTGACTGCAAGACTACCGACACCCTGACAAAAGAGATATTTGCGGACGGATGCGCAGAGATAATAAAATACGGAGTTATCAACGACAGACCCTTCTTTGACTTCCTCAAAAAAGGTATTCGCGAAAATCTTGAAGAGATAATTGCCGAGTGTGTGCGCAACAAGGCGCGCGTAGTTGAGGACGATGAGTTCGACAAGGGCTCTCGTCAGCTTCTGAATCTCGGACACACGGTAGGTCACGCTATCGAGATATGCTCAGGCCTTGAAATATCTCACGGAAGCGCGGTAGCGATAGGCATGGTCATAGTCACTCGCGCGGCGGTAAATATGGGTATTTGCCCCGAAAATGACCTTTATGAGGTTATAGATATATTGAAAGCGAACGGTCTGCCGACCTCTTGCGAATATAGCGCAAGGGAGCTTGCCGCAGTCGCTTCTACCGACAAAAAGCGCGCGGGAGCTTCTATATCCGCGGTCCTTCCCTACGGCATCGGAGATTCGAGACTTTACAAGATCTCCGTCTCCGAACTTGAAGCTCTTATAGCGAAAGGACTTTGATATATGAACGTTACGCTTATCCCCTCTTCTCCCAAAGGAGAGGTTCGCGCCATAGCATCAAAATCGGCAGCTCACCGTCTGCTCATATGCGCGGCGTTTGCAAACGCTCCGACAAAAATACGCTGTGAGCAGTTGAACCGTGACATTGAAGCTACTGCCGATTGTCTTTCGGCTTTGGGCGCAACGATAGATTACAAGTACGGCTTCTTCACCGTCAAGCCTATAAAGGATATCCCGAAAGAAGCGAAGCTTCATTGCGGAGAAAGCGGCTCTACGCTTCGCTTTCTCGTTCCGATAGTTGCCGCTCTCGGAGTAAAAACAGAGTTCGTGCTCAAGGGCAGACTTCCTGAAAGACCGCTTTCTCCTTTGCGTGAGCTGCTTGAAGAAAACGGTATAAAGCTTTCGGTGCAAGGCTCTAATCCTCTCATCTGCGAGGGAAAGCTCAATGGCAACGAATTTTCGATATCGGGAAGCGTTTCCTCGCAATTTATCAGCGGACTTCTGTTTGCTCTCGCTCTTTGCAAAAACGGCGGCTCACTGACAGTTACAGACAAGCTCGAATCCGCGCCTTACGTGTCGCTTACCTGCGACGCATTAAAAAAATTCGGAGCAAATATAACTAAAAAAGGCTCTGTTTTCACAGTAATTCCGACAAAGCTTTTAGACAAAAAGAAAACCTTTAACGTCGAGGGCGACTGGTCGAACGCGGCTTTTCCGCTTTGCGCCGCCGCTATCGACGGAGACGTTACCGTTACTAATATAAATCTCACCTCGCGCCAGGGCGACAAAAAAATAGTTGAGCTTCTTTTGCAGTTTGGCGCGGACGTTGAGACAGGAAGAGGGCGTGTACGCGTACGCCACGCACCTCTCAAAGCCATTGACATCGATGCTTCGCATATCCCCGACCTTGTTCCCGTTTTAGCGGCAGTCGCATCAGTTGCAGAGGGTACTACAAGGATATACGGTGCGGCGCGCTTGAGGATAAAGGAAAGCGACCGTCTTTTGACCGTTTGCAATATGTTGAATTCTCTTGGCGCTGACGTTACACAGACCGAGGACGGATTGATAATAAACGGAAAAGCCTCGCTTATCGGCGGCACTGTTGACTCGGCAAACGACCACAGAATTACCATGAGCGCCGCGGTCGCGTCGGTGGCTTGTGATTCTCCTGTTACTATTTTAGGAGCTGAAGCGTGTCAAAAATCCTATCCCGCTTTTTTTGAGGATATGGAAAAACTCGGATTCAAGAAAAAATAATGCAAAACCATACGAGGTAAAATATGTCTACCGAATACGGAAAAAATCTGAAAATTTCAATATACGGCGGCTCACACGACGAAATGATTGGTATTCACGCGGACGGTCTGCCTAAAGGATTTACCTTTGACAGACAAGCTCTGCTTGAGTTTATGAAGCGCCGCGCCCCAGGCAGAAACACCCTTTCAACGCAGAGAAAGGAATCCGACCTTCCCGAATTTCTTACGGGTGTTTGCGCAGATACGCTAAACGGAGAGCATTTTCACGCCATAATACGAAATACCGCTCAACGCTCCTCGGATTACAATGACCTCACCTTTGTTCCCCGCCCCTCTCACGCCGACTTTGCAGCGCGTATGAAGTACGGAGACAAGGTAGATCTTCGCGGCGGAGGACATTTTTCAGGCAGACTTACAGCGCCCATGTGCATAGTTGGAGGAATATGTCTGCAATATCTTGAGAGTATCGGCATCAAAATAAAAGCTCATCTGTATTCCATTGGGAATGAAAAGGATACGCCTTTTGATCTGACACTTGAAGATAAAAGCGTTTTTGATATACTTACGAAAAGAAGCGAATTTCCCGTTATCGATGCGTCCGCAGAAGAACGCATGAGGGCAGTTATCGAGGCGGCTCGAGCCGACGGAGATTCTGTCGGAGGTATCATAGAATGTGCCGCGGTTGGTCTCCCCGCAGGTCTTGGTGAGCATATGTTTGACGGTGTTGAAGGACGCGTTTCGGCTATAATGTTCGGTATCCCCGCTATAAAGGGGATTGAATTCGGAAACGGCTTTGAATGTACCTCTCTTCGCGGCTCGGAGAATAACGACGCATATATGACCGACGGCAAACGCATCTATACGAAAACGAACAACGCCGGCGGAATACTTGGCGGTATGACGAGCGGTATGCCTCTCGTTTTTCGCGTGGCTATGAAGCCTACTCCCTCGATATACTGCGAACAGGATAGTGTTGACATGGTCAGCATGACTCCCACAAAGCTCTCTATCAAGGGCAGACACGACCCTTGTGTCGTCCTTCGTGCACTCCCCGTAGTTGAAGCGGCTTGCGCTATCGCTATATGCGACCTTCTTTCAGATAACAACGAAAAGGACTAAAAGAAATGAAATTAAAACCGAAGCATACCCTTATCGCAGGCTACATCGGGTATGTAACTCAAGCTATAACAATAAACTTTGCCCCCCTGCTCTTTCTTACCTTTGAAAAGCAATACGGAATATCGTTTACAAAAATAAGCCTTCTTATCGCGATAAGCTTTGTGACCCAGCTTTTCTTTGACGTACTGTTAGCCAGAATATCAAAATATATAAACCAACGCGTGACGGTAGTTCTCGGACACGTCAGCGCGGTGCTCGGAATGACGGGATTTTTATGGCTTCCTGACGTTCTGCCCTCGGCTTACGCGGGACTTATCATATGCGTTATACTCGCCGCTATCGGCGGAGGAATCATCGAAGTCCTCATCAGTCCGATAGTTGAGGCTTGTCCGCTTGAAAATCACAGTGCCGCAATGAGCCTTTTGCACTCGTTTTACTGTTGGGGACTTGCGGGCGTAGTGCTTCTCTCAACTCTCTTTTTCACCTTTATAGGAATCGAGCACTGGCAGATACTCGCGGCTCTTTGGGGCATCGTACCCCTTGTCGGCGCGATAGCTTTCTGCGTTGTTCCTCTGTACGAGCTTGAAGCCGACAAGACGGATAACTTGGCAAAGACAAAAGATAAATCGGGACTTCGCTCGGGACTGTTTTTACTCTTTTTCGGCATGATGTTCTGCGCAGGTGCTGCCGAGCAGGCTATGTCTCAATGGGCGTCGACCTTTGCTGAATCGGGACTTAAAGTCTCTAAATCGGTAGGCGACCTTTTAGGTCCTCTTGCTTTCGCCGTCCTCATGGGATTCGCCAGAGTTCTTTACGCAAAGACGAGCAACCGCATCAATCTCTCGCGTTTTATCGCGATATCGGCAGCTCTTTGCGTAGTTGCTTATGTCGTTACGGCACTCTCGCCCATTCCGCTTTTATCGCTTATAAGCTGCGCTGTCTGCGGACTTTCCGTGGGTATCATGTGGCCCGGAACTTACAGCCTTGCCGCAGAGCGTTTGACAAACGTTAACGTTTCAATGTTCGCGCTTCTTGCGGTAGCGGGCGACCTCGGTTGCCTTGCAGGTCCTACGCTTGCGGGTTGGATAGCCGATATGTTCGGCAACGACCTAAAGCTTTCGTTCCTCATTTGTACCGTTTTCCCGATATTTATCCTTGTTTTCGGACTTTGGATAAAGGCAAAAACAAAAAGCAAAAATTAATTCAAAAAATCATAAAGGAAAAGCTATATCACATAACACGATTGAAAAGTTCAAATTTCGATTTATCGGTGGGTTTGATTTGAAGAAACGGCAACGTACAAACGAAACGGTTATCACCAATAGCCTTCTCCAGCGTGAGAATCTTGTTGCAAGCAACAGCCAAGTCCGACAAGTCGGACATTGGGTGGATTTTGCGAAGCAAAAGACGGATGAGGAGATCGCCGTTTAGCCTATACATAATT
>SVUA01000020.1 GCA_015063485.1 Oscillospiraceae bacterium
ATGGAATAAGGGGTAGACCTTATATGCCTACCCCCTATCGACACCGAGCTGAAAGCCCTTTATTTTGCTTGACTTTTTCGGCTCTGAATGTTAACACTTTCGCCCTATTAATATTCCTACCATTTACCCGAAATTATTTTGTATACAGTGACGGTGCAAAAGCCTTGATTTTTCATAGTTTTTTGCGCCATATGTTTGTTTACTTAGAAAGTGAAACTGTAAATTTGAGAATAAAAATCACAAATCTGTGCAAACTTTTTGAAGTCGTTTTTTCTAATTGTTGAATTGATTAATACCTAATTAAATCTTAATTTTATATTATTGTTCAGGTCCAAAGCAACGAATAAATTTGAGCGGCTCTTTTTGGTTATTTGTTACCTTTATTTTTTCGCAATTTGCGGGAATAAAATAGTGGTCACAGGTCTTTATATGCATACCGTTGAGCGTTCCGCTTCCGGACATTACGTAAATGCCATAAAACCTGTCGTCTTTGTCAAACGATGCGTAGGTATCTATCGTTACCATATCGAGAGCGAACATATCTGTTATATGTGGGTAGATAATATGTTCTACGGTATATCCGTCCATTTTCTCGCATATTGGCTCGACACGGTAATGCGAGAGGGTATCCTCAAGGCTCGCTCCATCGTATTCAAAGCAATCAAACATTTTATTAAAGCCAAGACCTTGATGGCACATAAAGTCGGCAACGGCAAGTCCTGACGGAGTTACACGCTCTGTTCTTACCGTATAGTCGGTCGGCTCTTGTATCTCAACAAGGAAACACCCCGCGCCTATTCCGTGCGGTACACCGCCGCGGATAATAAAGGCATCGCCCGTTCTGACCTCTACTCTGTGCAAGCAGTCGAGCATCGCCGGAATATTCTGCTCATCAAAGCAACGCTTCCAATGCTCACGGGTAACGTTTTCCTTGAAGCCTATGTAGATACAAGGCTTCTCTCCGTTTATCTCTCGTTCTTCGACGATGTACCAACACTCTGTTTTGCCGAATTCGGAGTCAAAAAGCCTTTTTGCGCATTCTCTCGTAGGGTGAACTTGGAGTGTAAGCCTTTCTGCCGCGTCAAGAAGCTTGACAAGAACGCCGAGATTTGCACCATATTTATCTGCGTGTCTCTCTCCTAAAAGCTCGGCAGGATATTTTTTTACCAGTTCTGCCAACGAAATATCGGAGTCAGCTACAAGGCTTAGTCCCTCAACGATATGCTCACGTCCGCTGTTGCGTGCCGAGACGGTAGACATAAGCCATTCCTCAGGGAAGTGGCTGTCCTCTCCCGTCTCACCGTGGAGCTTTGAGATCATTTTTCCTCCGAGATAGGTGCGCCAAGCCCGAGAAGTCGTAAGTTTGATCGGCTTTGTAAGGTCTAATGTGTTCATTTTATTTGTCATTGTTGCGGAATTTATCTTCTTTTTCAAGATCTCTCATAGTTCCCGTTGGCTTATGGCGCTCGTCAAGACGCTTGAGTCCCGCATCGTTGTCGGGAAGAAAATCTATCCACATATAGTGCAAATGGTCTGTGCCCGTGACCTCAACGCCGTGATCCGCGCCAAGAGGAATATGTACCATCACGTTTCCGTCCATAGGGATCTTCTCTCCATTGATGATCAGATCCATATTGTTCTCGGGGAACGAGAAGAAGAATTGGTCGAGCATAGGATGGGAGTGGGGCTTTACGTAGTCATAGCCGTAGGACTCTACCGATCCGATAGCAAAACGGGGAATGATCTTGTGGGGGATCATCATACGGCTGATGGTCTTGGGGCTCTTATTGGGGTCAACGTACTGAATTGCCGTTGCGTAAGGCTTTATAAGCGGAAACTCCGTGCCGTAATCCGCTCGGAGTTTTACGTCCTCCTCTGTGATATCCCAAGCGATCTGCACGAGCTGAACGTTGGTCTTTGCCTTAATAGCCATATCCTTTTCGGGAGCGGGAACAAACGTAACTCTTTCGTTGAAGTCTATATCCTTGCCGTCGGTCGACATAACGCACTCACCCTCAACAAGAATGAAGATGTTATAGTGTGCCTCATCTGCGGGAAGAGTAAAGATCTCATCTGCGGGAACTGTTACATGATAGCACTGTGTTCCCGGGATCTCACCGACACACATCGGTAAACATCTCATCTCATTTACAGATGTGTCTATTTTTTCCATTGCCAAAAACTGTCCGCCTTGGGTTATCATAATTATTTCTCCTTTTGTTTATTAAAATCGTTTTCTTTTAATTGTCTTGGGTTTACCGATGTGATACGATCCACCACAAGCTGTCTGAATTCGGGAGAGAGCATAGCGAAATATGCTGTAAATCCCGTAACGCGTACCACAAGATCGGGATATTTGAAAGGATCTTTGTGAGCCTCAAGGATCTTTTCTGTGTCTATAATATTGATGTTGAGAAGCGTATTGCCCGTGTTCATGATTGTTTTGATCATAGCCGCCATTTTTCGAATACCCTCTTCATCATTTGCGATACCGGGGTCGACCTCAAGCTGAACAGGCGCGGTGTTTCCAAAAGCGGGCTGAACTCTTGCGATACTGTTACACATGGAGGTGACAGCTCCGTCCGGACGAAAGTTACCGCAAGGATTTGCGCCGTGATTTATTGGCTCTCCGCTCTTTCTGCCGTTTGGTGTTGCGCCTACGCTCTTACCGAGAAGAATGGTATTTGACCATGAGAAGAACCCGGGGATAAAGTTGATTCCTTTGTGTTGTTCGCAAAGGTCACGAACAAGCTCGGTATATAAGTCCTTTATTCTTTCCGCCCAACTGTCTCCAAGACTGTTGCCACCGCCGTAACGCTCACTGTGGAGCATAAGCTGGCGGATATATTCGCCGTCCTTATCCTCATAGTTTGCCTTAATATGTGCATCGAGCTCATCATAGGTAAGCTTTTTTTCTCTCTCAATTCGTTGTTCGAGAGCCGCAAAGCTATCGGCAACTACCGCAAGACCGCTTCCGTCCACACACATATTGTAATAATTCGCGCCGCCGTCCGTTATGTTTACGCCCTTTGCGATCAGTCCGTGCTGGAAGAGGTTGAGTATAAGCTCGGGTTGGCTTTTTGATTGATATTTGAGATGGTGTACACGCGACATTTCAAGAAGATTTTGTGAAAGCTGAGGGTTTTTCTCTATCTTTGAAAGTTCCAAAAGTTCATCTGAGGCTCTGTAAAGGAATGCGATTATAGCTTCGACCACTGCTATCTCCGAATCGTAAAATTCGTGATGGTCTTGGCTATGCTTCTCACGTTCAAGCTTTAGTTGTTCAAGAATACCGCCCCAACCGAGATCAAATCCGATCTGAAGATCGGGGGTAAAGTGGTGGCAGTTATCGATTCCCGAAATAATATTGTATTTGTCGAATATCTTTTTTAAGTCGTCAAAGGGATAAGCGGGATTCCATTTGTGTTGCTTGGGGCGCAGACGTTCCATAAACACAAAGCCCTTGCCGACGAACGCATCGATCGGATCACAATAAAGCGGATGGCTTCCGATAAGTCTCGTATAGTTTTCACGCCATGCGCGGTATCCGTATATCGATCCGTTTTCGTGGTTTGCTTCAAGCTCGAATTTATATACATCTTGCTCGATAAGACCGTAATCGTCCTCGTCCGCACCGCCTTTTTTAGCTTTTTCCTCGGTTTGCGCGACCTTACGAGCACGAAGCAGGGCGATCCTTTCGTCGTACGTGTAACGCTTGTCGGCGGGATAGGTATTTATAAACTGGATTTTCGACATATCATTCACCCACCTTTACTTTGATATTGATATCCGAGAGCATTTCTCCGAACTCTTTCATCTGCTCGTTCGTGTAGGGGCGCAGTAAAGAGAAATCATTGGCTTTGTCAAGACTCTGATATTTTGATGCTCCGAGAGGATTGAAATTGAGAAGCTGATAGTATATCAAGTTTTCCTTGCCCTCAAGAAGTTTTGCGATAGAACGAAGATTTTCTTTTGTTGCTGTAACTCCGTCGATAAGAGGGGTTCTTATTATCATAGGAATATCCGAGATCTTTATGATGTTTTCTATCGTGTTCTTGTTGGATAAACCTGTGTATTTCTTGTGCATTCCGTCATCGAAAAGCTTCAGATCTGCCATTATTATATCGACCTCATTCAAAAGTGAAGAAATGTGATCATACGGCATAGATAGATTTGTTTCAATAGCTACGGAAAAGCCCTCCTTGCGACAAGCTCTTGCTATCTCGGTCGCAAACTCCGTATGGCAAAGCACCTCACCGCCCGAAAGTGTAACTCCACCGTTTGATCCATCATAGTACGCCTTGTCCTGACGAATCTCGGACATGATCTGCTCGACCGTCATTTCCTTTCCGCTCATCATCAGAGCCTCGGCATAGCAAATATCTGCACATTTTCCGCATTTTGCACAGATCTCACGGTCAATGATATGCACTCCGTTTTCGAACTTGTGAGCGTGGACTAGGCAAGTATCAAAGCACTTACCGCAACCGATACACTTCGATGGATAGAACATAAGATCTTGGCTCATCGAGAGCGTTTCGGGGTTGTGACACCACGCGCAACGCATATTACAGCCCTTAAAGAAAACCGTTGTTCGAATCCCGGGACCGTCGTTCAGAGAAAAACGTTGAATATCTGTTATCAAATGTTTCATAAAAATATTTTATCCTTTATCAGTGAAAATCAACGGATGTCCATGCACCGCCGTTTTTCACGCTTTCATACATTTTGTCAAGCACGTAGCGGGCATTTCTGCCGTCCTCCGCAGTTACAACAAGCGGTTCTCCCGTACGCAGACAGTATGCGAAGTTGTCGCTTCCTTGCTGCCACTCGCGCTCATATGGGAAGGGTGTTTCTTCGCTCCATTTATCATTCTTATACCAATAAATATGGTTGCCTTCAGCCCCTCCGCTGACGTTGAGATATGCGCCTTCAGGACCGTAGACCTCAACTCTGCAATACCAAGACGATGCAAGGTAGGACGTCGTTACCGCAAAGCGAGCGATACAACCGTTCTTGTATCTCCACTCGGTAACGCCGAAGTCCTCGGTCTCGATGTCAAAGGTCTGAATTGCGGAAGTCGCTCTTACCTCATCGGGAATGCCGAGTATCGTGATAAGACGGTCGATCTCATGTATTCCCTGATTACTGAACGCACCGCCTCCGTCCATTGCCCAAGTGCCTCTCCACTTACCGTTTTCATCATAATATTTCTGAGTTCTTCTTATATTGAGAGTGATGTTCGCCGAGGTGATCTTGTCACCGAAGAAGCCTTCCTTAACGGCGTTTTGCAATTCGGTCAGCGGTCCGCGGAAGTGAAGGTCAAAGTCTACGCCGAACATAAGTCCTTTTTTCTTTGCCATAGCTATGGCTTGGTCGCACTTTTCGTAGTTTACGTCCATGGGCTTAGTGGTAAGAACGTGTTTTCCCGCCTCAAAGCACTGTATAGCGATATCGCAGTGTGTTCCCGTAGGGGTAACGATGTACATTACCTCGACCTCGGGATCTTTCAGAAAAACATTGATGTCGGTGCTGTACGGAACTTTGTACATCTCTCCGACTGTCTTTGCTTTTTCTTCATTTATATCGCAAACGCCGTAAAGCTTGACACCGCAGGTGTCCTCGATCTGTTTACAACGGTTTTTGCCCATTCCAAGTCCGACAACGACCATTCGAACAGGATCGTCCGCATAAGGTCTGTCAAAACGGAGTTTCGGAGTAAGCGCGGATATCATATCTCCCGGGGCGGAGGCTGGGATCGTTTTCTTTATGTAGTCGTAAACTCTCTTACAGGTCTCTATCTTGTCAAGATCGGATTCCTTCGGAACGTGCGTTTCGATAGAGACAGGCATATCCTTGCCTGTTACCGCAACACCCGCGAGAACTCTGTCCCACGGAACTTTTTTGTATTTTAACTCGGGGATCGTGGGAACACCGCGGGATTTTACGTGTACCATGTTCGCGTATTTCAGTGCCTTAGTGAAGTAGTCAACACAGTCGCCCTTTGCCTCGGGGAGATATTCGAACATATTTGAGACATCCCAAGCAAGACCCCATTCGGGAACGTTCAGAGCTTCAAGGACACAGATGACTTCGTCGGGAGTAACTCCGCAGTTTTCAAAGCCGAGGATAAGTCCCGCTTCCTTTGCTCTCTTTGCGATAGGCGCAAACATCTCGAGGACCTGTGCGAGAGCGTCGGGACGCATAGCAAGTTCACCGCAAGCGGGGTCTGTCTGGTCGTGTTGCCAATAGAAGAAGCTTCGAACGAGCTTGGTATCAAGAATTTTTGACGCTCTTATAATACCCTCAAGCTTTTCCATTTCCATCTCCTGTCTCTCCTTGTCGGGAAGATGTACTTTACAAAGCGAGGATTGTATAACGCCCGCCTTGAGTCCGTAACTGTCAAGCGCGGCTTTCAACTCGTAAAGCTCCTCGTCGGTCTGTTTCTCAATCGGTTTTCCGTTGATCCTTCCACGGAAATCAACGTGTGTCATGCCCCACTCCTTGATGACGGGAAGGACTTCGTAAATGTCCTTATAAAATTCGTCCGAAAAAATTGAAATGTACATAGTAATTCTCCTTATAAAATTTTTTTATTATTTTGAATCAATCAAGCAAAAAACTGCCTTTTTTTATATAACGCACCGCCGCCTTTCCCGCGGCTTCGCCAGTCAAAGCACAGGTAGGAATAACACGTGCGACCTCCCAATCGTCAAAATCGGGAGCGGATATGATCCTACCTGACGCAAGAAGATTGGGAAAGCTTGAATTGTACAGCGCTGAAAGTGGGACGTCGTAGATGTTTTCTACATATTTTTCAGACATACGAAAATCTCCCGTATGTCCGATGGAATCAAATACATTGTTTCCATTGACAGCCTTAAAATCGCTGTCTCCAACAATATTTCGTATGGTTCTTAGCTGAGGCATAGATGGAATACTCATAATATCGTAAGAATATCTGTCGCGCTCTCGGATACGCGCCAACATACGCCGTTTGCCTGCAAGCATAAATTCGGTTATCTCCTCGGCACTTACACCCTTGAATTTTTTCATTCCTTCGGGGTGACCTTTTCCGTTCAGATCGCTTCCGCTGTTGACCCAATTTCTGACTGCCCATGTTTTGTTTTCGTCAAGCGATTTTCTTGCATCGTCGAACTTAATGTCGTGAACTATGTAGGAAAGAAAATTTTCACCCTCACGACAAGGCACGCCCGCACGGTGCATAACGGAAGCGTCACCTGTGGCATCTATCACGACACTTGCGGAATAGAACGATCTGCCGTCCGCGTTTTCGGTTATCACACCCTTACAAATATTTTGTTCCATTACGGGATAAGTCGCGTAGGTGTCGAAAAGTATCTTTACTCCGCTCGACGTTACGTATTCGTCAAGCGCGAGAGCGAAGACCGTGGGAGAATAGCGCGTACTGTACCGCTCTCTGCGCGGCGCACTTTTATCCGTACCACCCCATCTTTTCGGCAGACTGTCGAAGCAGTCTCGTACCGATAGCTTGATAAGCTCCTCGGCAATGCCGAGCACTACTTGATTTCCTTTCGAATCGCAAAGCGGCTCGTACCAACTGATCAAACCGCTCGTGGCAAGTCCTCCAAGGTTGACCTGTTTCTCAAGCAGAAGCACCTTTGCGCCGTCCCGTGCGGCAGACACCGATGCGGCTATCCCCGCAATTCCTCCGCCTACCACAATAACATCATATTTATCGCGGATCGTTGTTGAAATCTCGTAAATTACACTCACCTCTTTCTTAAAATGTTACATAAATTTTTACAGTTACTTGACAAATATTCGTGTAAGTGATATTATAATAACATAAAAACAATTCCATTAATAGAACAGGTTTAACGAAAAATAGTACTAATTTAAGATTTTGGAGAAAATATATGGAAGAGACTTTTTGGTTAGATGCCAATATTATCGCTATGCGTGAATCGGTTCCTATCCGTTTTGCGCATCATAAAAATATAGATAAACCGGAAAATCATGTGCTGCATATCAATAATTATGTGGAAATTTACGTTTACGTTTCGGGAAACCACAACTATGTCGTGGAAAACTCTCTTTACGAGTTAAACCGCGGAGATATAATTATCATAAATCCTCGTGAGGTACATAAGGCACTGCCTTTGACGGAAACGATGTATGAGCGCTTTTATTTTCTTGTGGATGAGCATACGTTTGATTCCATGTATCAAAACCCGCTATCTCAAATTTTGAATAAGTCAACTGACATTGATAATCTGATTTCTCTTGATGATAAAACTCGAAAAGATGTTTTGAATATGTTATATGAGATCAGCAATTGCTTTCAGAACGGACGAGACGATCAATTACGAGCATTCAGCTTTTTTCTGCGAGTTTTGGATGAGATTAATCAGCAACTTCGTCGCGCTTCT
This sequence comes from Oscillospiraceae bacterium, assembly GCA_015063485.1. Classification (GTDB taxonomy): domain Bacteria; phylum Bacillota; class Clostridia; order Oscillospirales; family CAG-272; genus HGM12713. Next base: position 8,415 of record SVUA01000020.1, read on the forward strand.
TCGTTTGGTGGAAATGCAACGCATACACCGGAACTCTTGGGAAAGATCTTGACCTACGTTGCGGAACACACTTCAGAAATACAGACAACAACCGAGATCTCGTCTGCCCTTGGCTTGACACCTCAATATTTATCAAGCTATTTCAGTAAGCACATCGGAACAACGCTAAAAATGTATATACAAGCCAAAAAGATAGCCCTTGCCAAGGACTTGCTTGCCAAGGGCGCAGACGTTACGCAAACTTGCTATGATTGCGGATTTAACGATTGCTCTTATTTTATTAAGGTGTTTAAAAAATATGTTGGTATGACACCTTTAACGTATAAACAAAAGATAGGAACATAGACAAGGATATTCGTTTATTCATAATGGGGATATCTAACAAATGTTCGGAGATATAATAAAATAATTTATATACTAACGAAAAAATACAAACTCGCCCTTTTTCTTTGTCTTCTGCGATGCAAATTTTGAGTGTTTAGGAGAATCAAAATCACGCTGGGGCAATAATGAAAGGCGGGATTTTCTCATAGCATCAAAAAAGTGTCAAGGCGACCGCATATTTTCATTTCTGCGGTCGCCCTTTTCTTTGGTAGGGCGTTTTTATCAGCGCATCCTCCGCAGTCATTATTTTCTTACTGCAATGGTATATGGTATATACGCGACCTCTTCGGTCTGCGTTTTATTGAGAAATCTGTGTATCTGCTCAATAAGCGCGTTTCTGTCATAAGAGATGGAATCGATCTTTATGCGTGCTTTATCGAGAATATCGCAATTATCAAATCCGAAGACCTTTATATTTTTTAGATTCTTATCTCGGACAAGATTATATATACTTATTGCGTATATATCTGAAGGGCATATTACGGCACATTGCTCGTCCGAGGAAATTCTTGCTTTGAGCGTTTCTTCATCAAGAACGGTCTCGTAAGGATAATCGCACGCTTCAACGAGCGAGACAAATCCACGGTAGCGTTCCGTTTGAGCATAAATGTTTTCATGATCCGCCTTTTTCAAAACGGGGGCGTAGTAGATAAATTTTTTAAAGCCGAGTGATATCGCGTGCTTTGTTATTCCTCTCATTGCCGCCATATCATTGATTCCCGCGAAGGCTACTCCTTCTACTCGGTTTCCGATGGTGACAACGGGGATATCGAGTGAATTGAGATAAAGACTGTATTCTTTGCCCTTGCCAACGGGGCAGAGAACTATACCGTCAACACCGAGGTGAACGAGCTGATTTATACAGCCGATCTCGGTTTTTTTGTCGTTGTGCGAGAACATTACGACAGAGTTATAGCCTATTCTCTGGCAAAGCACCTCAAAGTCCATCGTGAAGCGCGAAAAATAGTCGTTATTGAGGTCGAAGAGCACTATGCCGAGCAATTGAGATTTGCTATCTACGGGAACATTGATAAAAACGTTCGGGGAATATCCGTACGTTCTCGCGGCTTCAAGTATTCTTTTTTTGGTTTCAGCGTTTATTCCAGCACGGTTATTTATAGCACGGTCTACCGTGCCCATAGAAACATTGCATATTTTTGCTAATTGGGCACATGTTATCAGAGAATATTTGTTTCGCGACATTTTTTGAACTCTCCTTTAAAAAATAATGATATTCCATTTTCTATTTTAATTCAAATAAGTAAATATGTCAACAAAAAAATAAAATCGTGTTATATTACACGATTTTTTTGTAAACAATGACAAAATTTACAAATTACTTTTGGAAGAAAAGCGTTTTTGTGCGTGTTGACACGATTTTTTCAAAATGATATAATTAACATGTATAATGCTACAATTACATAAAGAGGTAAGTTAATGAGACATTTTGAAAATGAATATACAAAAGAAATATCGTTTCCTATCGGCGGGATCGGTACGGGAAGTATAGGTCTTGGCGGTAACGGACGTTTTATGGACTGGGAGATATTCAACCGTCCCGCAAAGGGAAGCGTGAACGGATACTCGCATTTTGCGGTCCGTGTTACAGATAAGAACGGCAAGATAAAGGCAAAGGCTCTTTGCGGAGATATGCTCAAGGATTATATCGGTCAGTATTCCAAAAAGAATTTTACGGGATACGGATTTGGTGTTCCGCAGTCGAGTATGGCGGGATTTCCTCACTTTGAAACGTGGAGCTTTGAAAGCAAATTTCCGTTCGCGTTCGTAAATTTCGCTTCCAAAGATTTTCCCGCGAAGATAACGCTTAAGGCGTTTAATCCCTTCATTCCGCTCGATGAGGATAATTCGTCTATTCCCGCGGCATTTTTTGAAATAGAATTTGAAAATATTTCGGACGAGGAGCTTTTGTTTTCGGGCGCGCTTTCTATCAACCGCAGTTTTTCGGGAACTAACACGGTGGTAGAGACGGCGGGCGCGAAGGGCATATTTATGCAGAGTGATGCTGATGGGGATTCGGTAGATTACAGAGATATGACTTTGCTTTGTCTTGGCGAGGACGTTCAGGTACAGCCCTATTGGTACCGCGGTGCTTGGCAAGACAGGATCGTTACGTATTGGCGCGAGTTCTCACAGGAGAAAAAGCTTTTGGCTCGCGAGTATGATGAGGTAAAGACTGGTGACTGCGGAACGGTTCTCGCTGATGTTAAAATAGCGGCGGGCGAGAAGAAGAGTATCAGATATTTGATCTCGTGGAACGCTCCGAACTGCATAAATTATTGGAATCCCGCAAAGGACGAAAACGACGAGGACGTAAAGTGGAAGAATTATTATTCTACGCTTTGGAAGGATTCTCGCGCGTCGGGTGCATACGCCGCGGAAAATTGGAGCTCATTGGAAAGCCGCTCGGCAGCATTTTCGGATGCGCTTCATTCGACCGATATGGACGAGGTATTGCTTGAGACAGCTATTGCGAATCTTTCAACGCTTAAATCTCCCACAGTGCTTCGCCTTGAGGACGGCTCTCTTTGGGGCTGGGAGGGAGTACACGAACGTGCGGGAAGCTGTCCAGGAAGCTGTACTCACGTGTGGAATTACGCATACGCGATACCTTATCTCTTCCCCAAATTAGAGAGATCTATGCGTGAGCTTGACTTTAAATATAATCAATTTGAAAACGGCTTGATGGCGTTCAGACTTGAACTTCCGCTCGGATATAGAGACGGCGATCCCAGACCCTGTCTTGATGGACAGATGGGTGCTATTATAAAGACCTACCGCGAATGGAAGCTTTCGGGCGATACCGAATGGTTAAAGGGCATATGGCAGAGCGTTAAGAAAGCTCTTGAATACGCGTGGGTGGACGACGGTAAGTTTTCGTGGGATGCGGACCGTGACGGTATCCTTGAGGGCAGACAACACCACACGCTCGACATGGAGCTTTTCGGACCTTCGGCTTGGCTTGAGGGCTTTTACATAGCGGCTCTTCGCGCGGCGGCTGAAATGGCAGAGGCTCTCGGATACGGCGATGATGCAAAGGTATATTCCGAACTTGCGAGAAAGGGCTTTGAGTGGACCGAAAAGAATCTTTTTAACGGACAGTATTACATACAGAAGGTTGACCTTACAGACAAGAGTATGCCCGAAAGATTCGGCGTGTCTGAAAAATATTGGAATGACGAGACGGGCGAGATAAAGTACCAGATAGGCGACGGTTGCGCTATAGATCAGCTTTTGGCGCAGTGGCATTCCTCGATATGCGGTCTTGGAGATATCTTTGATAAGAACAACAGAAAGGTAGCTCTTAAAAATATTTACAAGAACAACTATAAGCGTTCTATGCGCGATTTCGCAAACCCGTGGAGAGTGTTTGTCGTCAACGACGAGGGCGGTACGATAATGTGTGACTATCCTGAAGGAGCAAATAAGCCGAGCGTTCCTCTGCCTTATACCGAGGAATGTATGTCGGGCTTTGAGTACGCGCTTGCGGGACTTATGCTCTCGGAGGGTATGGAAAAAGAGGGCAAAGACATAGTCAGAAGCGTTTTGGATCGCTACGACGGAAAGAAGCGCAATCCTTACAACGAGATAGAGTGTGGAAGTAACTATGCCAGAGGAATGGCAAGCTGGAGCTTTATTCCGATACTCAGCGGCTTTGAATGCGACGCGGTAAATAAGAAGCTCGGATTTGCTCCGCGTACCGATGCAGATTCCTATACGTCATTCTGGTCTTGCGGAGACGCTTGGGGAACGGTATGCTTTGATAAGTCGGGAATAACCCTTGATATTATTGAGGGTGAGCTTGAGCTTAAAAAATTCGATTTTAATAAGCTTAAAACGCAAGGGGAGGTCGCATCGGTCATCTGTGACGGAGGAGCGGTATCGGCAAAGATTACAGATAACTCCTGTGTGTTCGACGGCACTGTTAAAATAAAGAATGGACTCGTAATAAAAACGAAATAAGAAAGGAAAATTTTGATCATGAAGAAAACGAAAAAGATCTTATGCTTGATTCTGGCAACCATAACACTGTGTCTCGCTTTTGCTTCCTGTAAAGCGGACGACGTGCCAGACGCAGGCGCGCAGAGTGAACAACAGGAGGCGTTTCCTGAGGGAGCGTTGAGCAAAGAAGACCTTAAAAAGCTTGTTATCGTTCGTCCTGAGAAGACAACAACGGAGGAGTTTTCTGCAATCAATCTTCTAAAAAACAAGTTAAATGAAGTGTTTGGAGTTACGACTAAGATACTTGTCGATAAGAGTAAGTTGGGAGATGGCGAGATCCCTCTTCTCATCGGAAACACGGCGAATAAGGATTCCGCGGAGGCCCTCAAGCAGCTGGAGAGCTATGGATATGTGCTTGGTCATTATGAGAACAGTATAGTTATAAACGCAAAGCACTCCTATTATCTGTTGGAGGGTATCAATGCGTTTATCGAGGAATATGTCAAGGACGGAGCTACCTCACTGGCGCTTCCCAAGGAACTCGTTAAGGTAGAGAAAGATGCGCATGTTATCGCGGAAAGCGGCAAGGCGAATTACGGTATAGTTTTTAGTAAGGCGTTTGAGGAAAAGATCGCTCTTACTCAGAATAAGCTTTTCTTAAATTCCGGCGCAAAACTCTTTAATACGGCGCAACTTAATCCCGCGGCAGTAGAGTTTGAGGTGCTTATAGGAGATACGGGCAGACCTGAATCTGAAGAGGCACTTTCGCTTATCGGATACGGTGACGCTGTGATCGCCGTTATCAATAAGAAGATAGTAGTAAGAGGTTGGTATGACGAGACCACCGAAAAGGCTGTTGAAAGATTTATGAATCTTTTTGATATCTTCAATAGCAAAGATAAAAAATGCGTATTTATTCCCGATGGCTACAAGGAGATAATATCCGGAAAGAGCGTATATAACACCGATATCCCCGAATATGTGGGAGGAAAGAAGACCTGCGGTGCGGACGTTGGACAGAATAACTTCCTTATATACGTAGAAAATACGAACATGGAGGAGTTTGAGGCGTACAAGAAGCTGCTTTCGAATAGCGGATATACACTTTACACGCAGTACAACGATCTTGACAGTGTCAAGTCGGCAACCTTCAAGTCCGACAAGACGATGGTACATACTTATTACATAAAGAATGAAAGCGCGGTCAAGATAGTTACCGCTCCTATGTCGAAAACCACACTTCCGCCCGTTGTAAGTCAGCCGACAGTCGAAAAGAAGGTAGATTCCTCGATAACACAGTTGATGCTCGACTATTACGATAAATCTCAGAGAAATGACGGAAACTTCGGTAACAGTTACGTTATAAGACTTGACGACGGAAGCCTTGTTGTTTATGACGGCGGCGGAACGTACAGCGATTCCGACGTAGAGAGACTCTGGGGAGTAATGCAAAAGCAGGCGATCAAGGTAAACGGTAAGGTCGTTGTAGCGGGTTGGATAATCACGCACGAGCACAGTGACCACGTCAACGGTATGGATAAGGTCCTTGAAAAATACGGCTCGCAGATAAAGGTGGAGAGCGTTTACTGCAACAAGGTCACCGCAACCGTGGCTGCACTTGGCGGCGGACGCACCGATTACATTGATTCAAGCAGAATGAGCTCGGCTCAGCAAAAAACGGGCTTCAAGGTGGTTCGTGTCCATACGGGACAGCGCTTCTGGATAAGGAACGCTATGTTTGAGGTCCTCTATACAGCAGAGGATATGTATCCTGACGGAATAAGAAACTATGAGACGTACGCGGACTTTAACGACACGTCTATGGTTACACGCATGACGATAGACGGAACTACCATGATGAATCTCGGTGACGTTTACGCGGTTGGATCTAACTTCCTCTCCGCTACCTATGGAAGCGAATTGAAGTCTGACCTTTCCACTATAGCGCATCACGGTTGGGGCGGCGGATCTATCCCGCTTTACACCTATATCAATCCGGATAAATATTTCTTCCCGTTTGCTCAGTGGAGATACGACACTATATTGGCGAATGACCTTACATATACTCAATGGGCAATAGAGCAGTATACCGCTTATCCCTATACTTCTTCCGACGTTCTCAACCACGTTACAAATCAGGTCGGAAAGAGAAATATAATCATAGCGGACCACTATAACAAGGAAGTCTTCTTTAATGATAAGGGTAAGGACAACGACAATTACACGGTAGTATTGATGGAGCCTGACTTGAACGATCCGAACGATGTAGCGTTCTTTAAGAATTATATCGATCTGCGTACGGATCAAGCTCAAACGGAATATAACAGAAGATACGGAAACAGAGAAAATTACAGGGATGCAAAAAATGACTTACTATGAAATAACGGTTGAAGTCAGAAAGAGGGATAGACTTGTGCCCGTGTATGCGGGAGGCGCATACACGGCACAGCACCACGTCGGAGACGATAATATACTCTTTCTGATCGAGAACACCAATGAAAAAGAATTCTTCGCATATTGCGAGCTTCTTTTGGAAAACGGCTATACTCTTCACTCGGAAAATTCGCTTAGCGGAAATCTTTTTAAGACTTACGCGGCGGACGAGCGTCTGTTGCACATTATATACATAAAAAATGAAGGCAAGACGCGTATAATAAGCGGACTTCTCGATGATCGCGCGCTTATTCCGACCGAGCAAATTACAAATGTTGCGGGTGCGAGACCGTGTGAGGTAACGCAGATGATAATGGATTATTATCAGCCCGAGCCAAGAAAAGACGGCAATTTCGGAATGTGTTACATAGTGACGCTTGACGACGGAAGTCTTATAGTCTACGACGGATTCGCTTGCTTCAGCAAATTGGATCTTGAAAGATTCTGGGGACTGCTTTGCGAAAAGGGAATAAGAGACGAGGACGGAAAGATAGTGATCTCGGCGTGGATAATCACGCACGAGCATCATGATCATTATTGGGGAATGTATCGCACTCTTCTCGACCACGGCGACGAGATAAGAGTCAAAAAGCTCTTTGTCACGGTAATGCCGCTCTCGCTCATAGGCGGAGCTTTAAAGGGGCTCGATGGATTTGTCACGACGGGTAGACTTGACGAGGTATTTGAAAAGACAGAAAGATTTGACATTATCAGAATGCATACGGGACAGAAATTCAATATCCGTAACGCGCAGATAGAGGTGCTTTATACTCTCGAGGATATTTTTCCCGAGCGCGAGAAGGATTTTCTCACCTTCAATGACACCTCAACGGTAACAAGGATAACCGCCGATGGGCATACCTTTATGATACTCGGTGACGCATATCAGATAGCATCGGACGTGATGTGTTCGATTTACGGCAAGGACTTGAAGTCGGACGTTTCGACCGTGTCGCATCACGGCTGGTGGGGATGCTCGAAGGAGGCTTATAATTATATCTCACCGAAATTCTTTGTTTTTCCGCACTCAAGACGGTGGTTTGACAGATTCTTAAAGATGAAGCCTGATCCCGAAAATAAAAATCAACAGCTCTACGGACTTTTCTACGAGTCCACTATACACACCTTCGATATGGTAGACAGAGATTTTGAAAGATATCTGCTTGCCGATCACTATAACAAAACGATAACGCTCAAAACGCTTGCTGTTCGCAACGAAGAACGATTTAACGAACAGTATGGTTATCCGTATTGACAAGAGAAAAAATATGGACGGTTATTACGATATAACGATCAAAATAGGATATCCCGATCGTCTCGTGCCAAAGTACGCGGGCGGTGAATATACCGCTCAGTGCGATGTGGGCGAGGACAATCTGCTCTTTCTTATCGAGCGGACGAATGATAGAGAATTCCTTGAATACTGTGAGTTGCTCGAGGAAAAGGGCTATTCGCTCCACTCGGAGAACTCTCTTAGCGGAAACATTTTCAAGACTTACGTATCAAGTGAGCAGATGCTTCACTTGATATACCGAAACTTCGATTCAAAGGTGCGCATAATAAGCGCGCCGATGGAAAAAACGGTCCTTATCCCGAATGCTCCCAAAACGGTAATTAATGATCCAAGACGGTGCGAGATAACTCAGATGATAATAAATTACTATTCGCCCGACAATTCCATAATTCGTCAAAAAGGACAGGACGGCAACTTCGGCGCTTGCTATATAGTAACGCTCGACGACGGAAGCCTTCTCGTATATGACGGAGGCGGATGCTACAACAAAGAGGACGAGGAAAGACTTTTCGGTCTTCTTTGCGAAAAGGGCGTAAGAGACGGAGATGAAAAGATAGTAATTTCCGCTTGGATTATAACGCACGAGCATCAGGATCACTACTGGTGTATGTATAAAACGCTTCTCAACCACGGTGATGAGATAAGAATAAAGCAGCTTTACGTGACCTCGATGCCTCTTTCATTCCTCAAGGATGGTAGCTTTCACGGACTTGACGGAGTTGTGCAGACCGACAGACTCGCGGAGATATACGCGAATACCGCGCGGTTCGAGATCGTCAGAATGCACACGGGACAGAAATTCAACATCCGCAACGTGCAAATAGAGGTGCTTTACACGCTCGAGGATATTTTCCCCGAGCACACGTCGGAATATTGCGAGTTCAACGATACCTCAACGGTAACGCGTATGAGCGTGGACGGCGGTACGTTTATGAATCTCGGTGACGCGTATAAGATAGCGTCTTGCGTGCTTTGCGATATGTACGGAAACGATCTGAAATCGGATATCTGTACGGTAGCTCATCACGGCTGGGGCGGTTGTACGGTGGAGGTCTATGATAATATAATGCCCGAGATATTCACCTTCCCATTCTCTAAAAAATGGTTTGACAGAATGATAAACATGACCACGAGAACGAATAGTAAGGGTGAGGAGGTCTTGTGGATACAGTGGGCTATCAACCGATACGGTGATTTTTATAAAGCAACTCACCGCACTTTCGATATCGTGGATAGAGATCTTAACAGATATCTGCTTGCAGACGGATGCAATAAAACTATCGATCTTGTCACCCGAGAGGTGAGAAACGAAACTGTTTACAACGAGCAGATCAATTATCCGTATTAATAAAATTCAACTAAATTCAATTTAATTGTAACGATGCATACTGTTTATCGCGCATAAGAGCGTGCGGTGCGGTAAGTATCGATTATAATAAAAAAGCAATCGTTACAAAATTTATTTTAAGGAGGAAAGAAAAATGAAAAAAACAATTGCTTTAATCTTGACCGTTGTAATGGTACTTATATCCGTTCCAATGGTTGCCGTTTCGGCAGAGGCGGCAGGCACTCCCTCCGTGTATAGCGGAACACCCGATACGTCCTGGTACACAGCGGACGTTAAGGCAGCAAAGGAATTCACCATCACCACAGCAGATCAGCTCGCAGGCGTTGCGTTGCTTGTAAACCTTGGCGAATCGACCACGGTTGACGGCACGCCCACTTACGAGAAGCAGAGCTTTTATGACTGGAAGCTCAAGCTTGCTACCGACGTCGTTATTAACGACTGGACTAAGGAAGAGCTTGCGGCTTACGCGGCAGACGCAACTGCTATCCCCGCGGGCAAGACCGCTCCTAAGACATGGATACCTATCGGATTCAATGATAGCGAGTCAGGCGGACAGTATAACGGCACATTCAGAGGAACGTTCGACGGACAGGCGCACTACGTAAAGGGTATGTATTACAACGACGGAACTATGCACAATATGGGCTTGTTCGGACTGGCAGACGGCGCGGCTATACAGTACGTTGAGATAAAGGACGCGTACTTCCACGGTAACAAGAACGTTTCGGGACTTGTTGGCTGTTCCCAAGGCAGCGGTGTAACGGTAAACGGAGCTTATGTTGATGCTACATTAGTATCCGAAGGCGGCTACAGCAGCGGAGTCGTTGGATATCTTTACGCAAAGAACACTTCTGTTAAGGATTGCGTATTCACCGGAAGTCTCACTTCTTCTGCAGGACAGAGAGTACAGGGAATCATGGGCTTTGATAAAACAAAGACCTCTATTACGATCAAAAACTGCGCAAACTACGCTAATATCACCGCTAAACAGAAGGTCGGCGGCATCACAGGTGTCGTTCAGGCTATCAACGATCTCGTATTGGATACTTGCTTGAACGCGGGTAAGATATTGTCCGGTAATGATACTGAGTACGGTACGATCTCGTCTTACACTTGGGCGGCGGCTGGTGCAAACGTTACGGGAAACGCTGTTTATAAGGATTGTGTGTACGTAACAGGACTTTGCTACAGAACACATACCAGCGGCGATCCCACGGCGCTGGGCGATCAGCCGTTCAAAAACGGTAACGGAGCAAACGCGGACGGCAATATAGGTTGGAAGTTCCAGAGGACTAAAGACGACGGAACGGTAGAAACCTTGGCAAGCACGTCTTCGGACATCGCAAACGCGGCGATCGTTGTCAACACACTCGATGAGCTCAAGGGAAATACCACGAGCCTTACCAAAGCATTTGCGGGCTGGTATTTTGAGGAAGGTCAGCTTCCTCTTCCGAAGGGCGCGGCTGTCGCTATCGGCAAGATAGAGTCCAATGCTATCCTTGTCCGCGCGGTATCCTCTCAGGCATCTGCTGCTGAGGACGGCAAGTACAACATTCGTTTCATCGCAACTATTGATAAGCTTGATTACGAGGAGTTCGGATTCGATATCTCCTATACTCTTCCGAATCAGACCGAGCCTACCAATGTAAAGCAGGCTGTAAAGGTAGTATACAGTGAGGTCTACGGTGTTGACGCTCAGTTCAACTTACTTACCAGAAAGGCAAGCGCGTACTCCTCGAATTATCTCTACACGACCACTATATCCGATCTTCCCGCAGAGGGAACGGTAGTATTTACCGTTAAGCCTTACACAAAGGCTGCGAACGCAGACGCGGTTTACGGAGTCGGATATACCGTAACTTATACAAACGGCGCGTTCGTAAAGGCGACGGCGCTTGATTAAGGAGGTAAAATAATATGAAAAAGCTTATTGCCATCATTCTTGCAATGCTTATGCTCGTTACTGTTATAGCGTGCGGTAAAAACGATGAGCCCGCTGATACTACGGCGGCAGATACTACTGCTGCGGAGAGCACCCCCGAACCCTCCGAAGGAGAAGAGGAGCAAAAACCTGCAGAGACTACCGAGCCCAGCGGACTTCAGGAAGACGAAGAAGGCTTTGACTTCGGACCCTTCGACGATTACGAATAATTAAAAAACGTCTTACGTTGCCGACGAAGACTCTTTGTCGGCAACGTAAGATAAAATATATTAAAAGGAGATAAGTTAAGATGAAAAAATTTTTATCGCTTATCATCGCGCTCGTTATTGCGTTATCTGCTTTTACTGTGCTCCCCGTATTTGCGGAGAGTAACGTTTACAATGTAGCAACGGCAGCACAGCTTGATGTCGCAATTGCCGAAATAAACGCTATGTCAAATAGCTCAAGCGTAGTTATCAACCTTACGGCAGACATCGTTTATAACGAGGACTGGACGAGCGAAGAGCTGTATACTTACGCAACTACGGGAACAGTACCCGCAACCAAAACTGAGGCTCCCGCGGTGTTTACACCTTTGGGAAGCACCAGTTCTAACGCTTTTGGCGGAACCTTTAACGGTAATGGACATACGATATCGGGTCTTTGCGTAAGAACAAACGGGCAAGGCGCGGCATTGATCGCCTATGGTAAAGGAACTACCGTTAATAACGTAACTATTGATCGCTCTGCGTTTTATGCTAGTGGGGGTTTTGTAGGCGCTATAATCGGAAATTCACATGGTAGCCCTGCGGTTAACAATATATCCAATGTCAACGTAACCGATATAAAAGCAAAATCTCCGGAAAAGTATGTAGGCGGAATCGTCGGAGCCAATTATACGGCATTGAACGTAACGAACGTATACGTTGAAGGTCACGTTGAAAGCACGTACGACCCCTCAGATTCTAAAGTGTACGTCGGCGGTGTTTGCGGTCTAAATAGCGGTGGTAATGCAAACTTAATTTTGAAAAACGCTGTGGTTGAAGCAGACGTAAGTGCGAAAGGATTCGTAGGATCATTTTTAGGCGCAGGTGTTTCAAACGGTAAAACAAGTATAACCAATGCGTTTGCTACCGGAAATGTTACCGCAACCAGTCAAAAAGCAGGCGGCATAGTTGGTTGTGTAAACAGCGCGGGTGCTACGACCTTGAAGAATTGCGCATACGTTGGAACTGCCACGAGTGGAAATTCCGAAAAGGGTCCCATATTCGGTTTCAACTACAACACCAACGTTACCGCAACAGCTTGCTATGGCTTCAAGAAAGATAGTGCTGCGGCGGCAACAGGAAAGCTTTACGGTGGTTGCGGTAGCGGTAGTGCGGCTACTGTTACTAATTCTAATGTTGACTGCAAGACCCGCGACGAGCTTGCGGCTATCATAGACGGTTGGGGCGAGGCAGCGACCGATACCTTCACGAACTCCACCGTTGCTCTCGGCGTGCTCTTTAACAATACCGTAGTGGGTATTCAGACAGGCTACGACAAGGCGGAAGGCGAGGCGGGAAGAACCCGCGCGGTCCGTTTCATTGCAACTATTGACGCTACCGATTTCCAAGAGGTCGGATTTATCATCAAGATGACAAGACCTAAGGCAGGCGGAGATGGTACGGAGAGCGTTACCGTAGAAAAAGGCACTACGTCCGTTTACAAGTCTATCAATTCGGTATCCGAGTCTACTCCCGCAACGGAATTTGGCAGCCAGTATCTGACCGCTATCGGTGTAAACAACCTTGACAGCGTCAGCGAGCTTACCTTTGAGGTCAGCTCCTACGTTATCACTCTTGACGGAGAGAAATATATTACCGACGTCAAGACGGTTGAGTACGAAAACATAGAAGGTGTCATATATATAAACGGCAAGGAGGAAAAGTAAAATGAAAAAATTATATCTTGAGCCTTCCGCGGACATATATGCTTTTAAGCCGTCGGATATTATAACTGCAAGTCCTATTACGGCGATAGAGGGCGAGGGTAACGTTGAATACGTAAACTACAACACTCTTACTGACTGGACGTCGAACGATTGATCTTATTTGTGTTATAATTTAACGTGCGATCAGATCCTATCTTAATTAAGGAGAAAATATGAAAAAAACAATTTTTAAATTGCTTGCTCTTACCTTGGCTCTTTTGATGCTCTTGCCCTTGACAATGGCTTGTAAAAAGGAAGAAGAGCAGCAACAGGGCGGAGAAAGCAACAGCGTGTCTACTGAAGGCGACGCGCCTCACGTACCGCCTCAGGACCTCGGCGGTAAAGAGTTTGAGTTTGCTACTGCGAAGTGGCACACCTATACACCTCTTACTGTTATCGACATTCAAACAGAAGGACAGACAGGTGATTTCATTAACGACGCGGCTCACGACAGAAACATGTACATGATAGAGAACTTCAACTGTACCGTAAAGCAGATAGACTTTAACGAACAAGAAGTCGCAACAAAGCTTCAGCAGAACGCTATGGCAGGCGATGACGCTTTCGACTTTGTAATATTCCGCGGAAGAGAGTACATAGCGGCTATGAACGGCGGTTACCTTGCTGAAGCTCAAAACTTCAATCTCAATTTTGAAAATCCTTGGTGGGATAAAAACGCTATCGATGCTATGACCATCAACAACAAGTGCTTCGGTATCGTGGGTGACGTTACTACAAACCACTTGAACGCGGTGTTTATGACAGCCTTCAACAAGACGCTCGTCGAGAATAACAAGCTCGACAATCCTTATGAGCTTGTTAATAGAGGCGATTGGACTTTTGAAAAGATGATAATGATGTCCAAGGCTGTAGCTGCCCTTGACAGCGATCCTTCCAAGACAAAAGACTCCTATTTGGGTATCACATATACCTCTGAGACTGTTGTAGGCGTTTTGGCAGGCTGCGGTGTAAAGGTTATTGATAAGAACGCGGGTACAGGCGAGCTTTCCTTGATATACTCCGATTATCAGTCCAATATACAGGATATCTTCAGAGCTCTTTATGATGAAAGCCATGCGGCAAATACCTTTCGTGCTGCATTTTACTCGGAAAACAACGACGTGGAGATCTTTAATAGAAATAAAGTACTTTTTGCTCTCACCGCTACCCACGTTGCAGGCTTTCTCAGAAGCAGTGACGTTGAATACGGTATCCTTCCTTACCCCAAGTTTACCGATACCGCAGACTACTGTTCCAGCACGGCAGGAAACTACTCCGCTATTTTGGGAATACCGCTCAGCAACACAAACGTTGACGTTTGCTCCGTATTCCTTGAGGCATATGCCGAACAGGGACAGCAGCGCGTAAGACCTCAGTTCTATGAGAACATGCTTCTCAGAAAGGTCGGACGTGACGTAGATAGCTTTGAAATGCTTCAGTACATCTATGAGAATCTCTCTTACGACGTAGGCGTTGTATTCGGAATCGCTACAAAAGAAACCATGGCGACAGGTAAATCCCTTGATACTGATGTAGCAAGCTTTATGAGTACAAACCGTCCTACTTGGAGAAAGAATCTTAACGATATAGTAAAGGCACACGAAGATAAAGCACCGATCGAGAATTAAAAAAGACTATCTTTTATAGATAGAACTATATAATCGCAAGCGGTGAATAAGAATACAAACGGATATAAATAATAAAATGCTATGCCCCAAAAAGTGTTTAACTTTTTGGGGCATAGCATTTGTTTTTAATGCCGTTGAGCGTGGATCTATAAAAAATCTTTTTGATACTGGTAGGGCGTGATGCCGAATCTTTTTCGGAATCGCATGATGAAGTAGGAACAATCGGAAAAGCCGCTATTCAGGCAGGCACTTTGCACCGACTGCCCCGCGCCCAGCAAATTTTTTGCTTCGGAAAAACGTTTTGCCTCAATATAATCGGAGGGTGTGGTCTGGAAATATTGACGAAAGCGTCGACAGATCGTGCTTTTGGAAAGATAAAAGGTATTGCAGATGTGCGACACGTTGCAGGTTGGTTCGGTATAATGCTCTGAAATATACTCAATGATCTCCGAAAAGTCTGACGGCAGGCTCTGCGCCTCGATGGTGTCGTATCGATCGGCGCAAAGAATATCCAAAATCTCAAAAAAGCTCTTGACCGTCGCAAACGGACGGGGCGACTCTTCGCTTTGACTTTTATAAAACGCGAAGCACGCCTCGATGATTCGCTCTTTTTCTTCGTCGGGGAGCACCAACAGCTTGTTTTTTGCGAACTGCGCTCGCAAAGGATCTGTCGCAAACGGAAGCGAGCGGATCCATATGCAAAAATGCTCGTGCAAGCAATCGCTATGATACAGACAGCGGTGAATTTCATTGGGTGCTGTGACGATAATATCTCCTCGGTGGATCGGGTACACATGATCCTCCACAAGAAAGGAAACGTCTCCGCCCAGATTCAGATAGATCTCAAAAAAATCGTGAATATGCTCTTCATCACGTGTAATATCATTCATTTTAGTGAAACGCTTGTCATAGATGATTTCGGTATAGATCTGCTCCGAATTTTCCATTAGGGGCAGAAGGGTTGGTTGATAAATCATTCTTTCTCCTATGAGTGACACAAAAGTTATATTTATTGATAATATATTTATATTATTATCACTTTTGTCGTGCTATAATTAGATTATAGCATATCTTTACTGAAATGTAAATACGGCAAATCAAAAAATACGGAGGAATTGTCGATGTTGGCTTTGGTTAAAACACAAAAAGGTGAGGGATTTTTCTCATTGGAGGAGCGTCCCGTTCCCACCTACGAAGATGATGAGGTTCTGATCCGTGTTGCCTACGGCGGCATCTGCGGAACCGATATCCACATTCTCCACGATCAATTTACTTATTATCCGCCCGTGATCGTCGGTCATGAGTTCTCAGGTGTGGTTGAGGCAGTTGGAAGCAAGGTCACGCTCTATCAAAAGGGAGATGCGGTGGTTGGAGAGCCCCACAACAAAGCTTGCGGCAAATGCTATCTCTGCCGAAACGGGCACATTCAAAACTGTATGGATAAGCGCTCTATCGGATGGGGCATCGACGGTTGCTTTACGACCTACGTAGTGATGCCTGAAAAGCTTTTGCACAAGGTTCCCGAGGGACTTTCCCTGAAAGAAGCCGCCATGGCAGAGCCTGCGGCAATCGTTGCGCATCAGCTTCTCGAGCGTGCGCACGTAACACCCGGCGATAAAGTGGTCATTATGGGCGTAGGCCCTATCGCTTTACTTGCCGCGCAGATGGCGCGTATCTCGGGAGCGGGAAAGATCATTCTTTGTGGCTGCACGAGTGATATGGATTATCGTTTGAAGATCGCCGATGCGCTCGGATGCTATGACGTATTCATCGACGTACTCAAAGAGGATGCTGTGGCTCGTATCATGAAGGAAACCGAGATCGGTGCTGATCTTGTGGTCGAGGCATCAGGCGCGCCAAGCGCGATCCGAACGAGTATTCGTGTCCTGCGTAAATGGGGACGTCTGTGTGCCATCGGCATGACGGGTGCGCCTATGGTTGAGATCCCGTGGAACGAAGCCATGATGAAGGTGATCGACATTCAGTTTAACATGAGCTCCAGCTACAACGGCTGGAATATCGCGCTGGGATTTGTTTGTCAAAAGATCCGTATTCTGACCGAGGAAGCCAACAAATGCATGGCGGATATCGTGATGTATTTCGTTACGCCTTGCGTCATCATTAACGCATTCAGCGCCACGGTATATGCCAAGGCAGAGCTGTTGGGAATTCTCAAAAACATTGCCGTCGTTGCTCTTGCCGCTGTGGTGTTGCACGTAGCCATGATCCTTTCGGTGTATTTGCTATTTCGCTTTAAAGATGAGAACAAGCGGCGCGTTATGCGCTTTGCGGCGGTATTTTCCAACGCGGGCTTTATTGCGCTTCCCTTGGCACAGGCTCTGATCGATACCCCCGAATGTCATGAGGGCGCACTCTATGCGGCTGTCTTTCTTGCTGTGTTCAATATTGCGCTCTGGACATGGGGGTTGGTCGATATGAGCGGAGAGCAAAAAAATATGAATTGGAAAAAGATTCTGTTTAATCCGGGAATTATCGGTGTTGCCGTCGGTCTGTTGATCTTTACCTCTCCTCTCTACGTCAACTTCGGCGGAACGGCGGGGATCCGATTGACCTCACTCGTCACAGACGCTCTGGCGGCACTTTCCGCGCTCAATCTTCCTCTGCCGATGCTGATGGTCGGTTATTACCTCGGCAAAGCAGATCTGTTGGCGGCATTTCGAGACGGTTGGTCGTATTTTTGTATGGCGATGCGGTTGATCGTATATCCGATGATCCTGCTCACTGTACTGTATCTGTGCGGAGTTCGGGGCAATGTCCTTACCGTGCTGGTCATCGGCGCGAGTGCCCCTGTTGGAGCAACGACAACGATCTTTTCCGCAAAATTCAACCGAGACACTGAGCTATCGGTGCGGCTGGTTTCACTCTCAACGATCCTCTCTATGATCACCATGCCGATTATCGTCGGCTTGACACAGATGATCGCGTAATAGCAGCATCAACCAAACCTGAATGAATTTATAAATTATAAAAAGGAAAATATTATGAAAAAAGACACGAACTTTTTTGATGCAACATATGATGAAGCAAAAGGGAGCTTTTGTTATCGAAGTGGTATGATGGTCTATGAGGAATGTCTGATTGACGGTGTTTTGGTGGCTTCGGGCTACAACACGGCGGGATATCCTCTGAACGTTCTATCAAATTATCCAACAAGACTTGACCCGAATCTATGCTATGAGCCTTCCGCTTTTCATCTTGAGATCGACGGTCAGTGTTTGCACTATGATCTGTCTTTTGTGGATTTCTCGGTGGACAAGTCCGAGCAATCGGTTCATGCGGTATTGACGCTGGTAAGCAATGTAAAGCCTATTACCGTAAAGGCGCATACGATTTTAGACGGAAGCGCGGTATTCACGAGATTTTTGGAGATCGAAAACTGCTCGGACGAGATCATGCGCGTGAGCCGTATGGAGATCCTTTCGGGCGGATTGGAAAAAATGGTTTGCTTTACCGAAAAAACGTGAACGAGTTATGAGGACGAGTATTCCATTGGATATTTTGACAGCGATGAGTGGGGCAGAGAGGGCGACTTTTCTTGGCGCGCGCTGCCTTTTGGAAAGACGACGGTGGATTGTCGCTTTGAGCGAAACCGTTACCGTCATCCGATCATATTTATCCGAAACAATCTGCTCGGCAAGACCTACATTTCTCAGATAGGTTGGAGCGGTGGCTGCCGCTTTACCGTGGACCGCGCTCCGATCGTGGATCGAAAAGGAAATGACCGCAAAGATTCGTTTGTGAGCTTCAAGGCAGCCCTGACAGGCTATTCGCCGTTGGTCGTTCTTCGCGGAGGCGAGACGTTTACTACCCCTGAGGTCTATATGGGAGTGGTTGCGGGCGACTTGGATGAAGCGATCAACGAGATGCATACGCATACGCGCCGTTCGGTGCTTTGTGCGGACGAGATCAATTCGGGAGCATGTCTTATTGGTGCGGGAATGGGCGCAGAGCACGATATGTCGGTCGAAACGTCAAAAGCGTTTATCGATCAGATGTGCGAGATGGGAGCTGAGGTCTTTATCATCGACGCGGGATGGGAATGCCCTCCCGCACACCCGATCGATTGGAAAGGATATAACGGAATTAACCTTCCTAACCCCGATCGCTATCCGAACGGTATCGGGGAAATTTCCGACTACTGCCATGCTAAAGGTATGAAATTCGGTCTTTGGGTAGAGATCGAACGACTTGGCGTATTTTCTGCAGCGTATGCCGAGCATCCCGAATGGCGTTCGCGCGATATATTTGGAAAACAAAGCGAAAACTTTATCGATCTGACCAACTCCGAGGCATTTGCTTGGGCAAAGAGTGAGCTTGAGCGTATAGTTGTCGAATATAAACTCGATCTTCTCCGTGTCGACTATAATGTATTAGCAAAGGATTATTTTGCGATGCGGGATATGGGAAGCGGTATCAAGGAATGCATTTCATTCCGACATATTCAGGCGGTCTACAAGCTTTACGGTGAACTGAAAAAGAAATTCCCGCACGTGATATTCGAAAACTGTGCGTCGGGCGGTGCGCGTACCGATCTTGGTATGATGCGTTGCTTTGATCATACGTGGGTGTCCGACTGGCAGAGAGCGCCTCGCTCGGTGATGATCACGAACGGTATGACGATGGTTCTTCCGCCCGAGAGAGTCGACCGACTCGTATCGGGTATGAACTGCCATGAGTACGCAAGCTTTGATCTTCACGTCAGAAACGCTCTGCTCGGTCACGTTTCCTTGAACGTAATTGCGCCGACAATGCTGTCCCCGAATCCGATTCAAATGGAATTTTTACAACACAGCATGGAGATTTATAAGAGCTTTATCCGACCGATTCTGCCCACGGCTAAGGTCTTCCACCACACTCCGAACACGGCAAGTGACGGGGACGGAACGCTCTCGATCTTGGAGATCGCTTCGCCCGATGGCGCAAGCGGAGCACTGACGGTTTGTACGTTGATGAATGCCGAAGCGGATCTCTTCATTCGTCCGAAAGGTATTGATATTGAACGCACCTATGAGGTGACTTTTGATAATACCGGATCGACCGTTATCGTGAGCGGATACGAGCTATTTTCGCACGGCGTGCGCATATCGATCCCCTCGGCACTCTCTTCCGAGCTGATCCTTTACCGCGCAATTTAAATTGAAATAATATGTTCTTTATGATATGCTTTTTTAGTTATATAGTATGGAGGAGACAGATATGATTTTTAATATAAAAGATTTCGGAGCCGTCGCAGACGGCAACACAATGAATACAACCGCAATTCAAAAAGCAATAGATACGTGCTTCGAGAATGGCGGAGGTCAGGTGCTCGTTGAAGGGGGAACGTATATGTTTGGAACGATCGTTCTCCGTTCAAACGTCGAGCTTCATATTGTGGCAAACGCAACATTGCTCGGTTCGCCTCAATGCGAGGATTATCCTGAACGCGCAGGCGTCAAGCACGTTAATTCCGAAAAGCTTCCGAGATGGAGAAACGCCTGTTATATATATTGTGAGGAAAGCGAAAACGTGTCTATTACAGGTATGGGAAAAATTGACTGCAACGGAAAAGCTTTCGTTAGAACGGTGGAAAATCCGACCTATTGGACGTATCATAGGATCAAAGCTCCGACACCGCCCAGAGTCGTATTTTTTGCAGGCTGTAAAAACGTAAAGATAACCGATATTACCATGGTCAATCAGCCTGCGGGTTGGTCATATTGGATACACGATTGTGATTACGTTTCATTTGACAGAGTTAAAATATTTGCCGAGGTAGAATATCCAAACAATGACGGTATACATATAAACAGCTCAAGAAACGTAACAGTATCAAACTGCGACATCACCTGCGGAGACGATAGTATAATCATTCGCGCCAACAATGCGTCTCTCCCCGAAAATAAGGTGTGCGAGAAGGTCTGTGTCACCAACTGTAATTTGACAAGCTATTCAGGCGGTATCCGCATCGGGTGGAAGAACGACGGTGTCATTCGCAACTGCACCTTTTCAAACATCGTTATGACAGACACGTCAATTGGTATTGACATCACTCTTCCGCACTTTTTATTTGATCCCGAAAAACTTTGGACGGCTGATATGGGCAGAGAGGCTACCTTGATCGAAAATCTATCGTTTGACAATATCATTATGGATAACGTATACGGCGAACCCGTAAAGATTCAGCTTGCTCCCCAAGAGGAGACGCTTGTAAATGCTATTCGTAATTTGTATTTTTCTCATATCCATGCAAGAGGACCTCGCGGAATTCAGTTGAGCGGAAGAGAACAAAATCATTTGGACAATATCCGTTTTTCAGACTGTACTTTTGAGGTTACCGATTATTCGGCATTTAACAATAGAGAATACCACGGTGCGCAAGGAATAAAGCAAAGCCACGGAGGTTACCCAAAACTCATCTATTGCGACAGGATTATTTTTGACAATGTAGAATTTCAGATTAAAAACTAATTTAAAGGAAACAATTAAATGAATTCTAAAATATATAACAAAAATGGCAATATGGTTATTGACATAAACGGAAAGCTTTTTCCGTTTGCCGCTACCCGTTCTTTTCGTCCCGAGGGACGTATTTTAGAGCAGTTTTCGGATTACGGCTTGAAATTCTTCAACATTTTTCCAAGCGGTATTATGACAGCTTTGGAAAAGCGGACTGTTCCTTATTCCAAGTTTGGTCCGGTCTGGGTGGGAGAGGATCAATACAACTGGGAAAATTTGCGTGCGCAGTGCCGTGAGATATTCGATAATATTTCCGATGATGCCTTTGTTTCGGTAAACGTCCACCTCGATCCACCGCAATGGTTTATAGATCGATACCCCGAACACGTTGACCATTGGGAGCAGATGATACAGAATCTCGG
>SVUA01000063.1 GCA_015063485.1 Oscillospiraceae bacterium
AAAAACTTCTTGTATTATTGACTTTTTTGTGATATACTTTATCTGGAATAATTTGTACTCTTATAAAAAGGAGATTGTAATATGAGAAAAACGAAGATCGTTTGTACAATTGGACCCGCATCCGATAGTGAGGAGAAGCTTCGCGCCCTGATGAAGGCGGGAATGAACGTTGCGCGCCTTAACTTTTCACACGGTACTCACGAGGAGCATAAGGTCAGAATAGACAGAATTAAGAAGGTAAGGGAGGAGCTTGGACTCCCCGTTGCCATCCTTCTTGACACCAAGGGACCCGAATATAGAATCAGAACCTTTGAGAATGATAAAATAACTCTCAAGGACGGCGATACCTTTACCTTTACGACCGACGAGATCGTAGGAAATCAGGAGAGAGTAGCGGTAAGCTATAAGAACCTTCATAAGGATCTTGAGGTCGGCAGCAAGATATACGTAAATAACGGTCTCGTTCACTTCGTTGTTGAGAGGATCGAGGGACACGATATAATCTGTAAGGTTACCGCGGGCGGCGAGCTTTCAAACAGAAAGAGCATGAGCTTCCCCGGAAAGGTGCTTAAGCAGGTATATCTTTCCGAGGCTGATAAGGCTGACCTTCTTTTCGGCATCGAGCAGGACGTTGACTTCGTGGCTTGCTCATTCGTATCCTGCAAGCAGGATCTTGATGACGTAAGAGCCTTCCTTGACGCACACACGACCGATGATAATATCTCCCTTATCGCAAAGATCGAGAATCAGCACGGCGTTGACAATATCGACGAGATCTGTCAGGCTTGCGACGGTATTATGATAGGACGCGGCGATATGGGCGTTGAGATACCCTTTGAGGAGCTTCCCAAGATCCAGAAGCAGCTTATAACTCAGTGCCGCCTTCTCGGTAAGCGCGTTATCACCGCAACCGAGATGCTTGAATCCATGATATACAATCCCCGTCCCACAAGAGCGGAGATAAGTGACGTTGCAAACGCGGTTTACGACGGAACGAGCGCAATTATGCTCTCCGGTGAGACGGCAGCGGGTAAATATCCCGTTCTTGCCGTTGAAACTATGGCAAAGATCGCCGAAACAACAGAGAAGAATATAAACTACAGAAAGAGATTCTTCAATACCGAATTTAAGATCCAGAACAGCGTTGACGCAGTATCCCACGCGACCTGCTCAATGGCGATAAACCTTAACGCAAGAGCAATAGTTGTTTGCTCTCTTTCGGGAAGAACGGCGCGAATGGTAAGCCGTTTCCGTCCTCCCGTAGATATTATCGGTATTTGCGTTGACCCTAAATCCGTTCGTAAGCTTTCGCTCTCCTGGGGCGTAACACCCGTGCTTGGAGAGGCAGTACCGACAACGGACGTTCTGTTCTATTCCGCATATAAGACCGCGAAGAAGGTATTTGATCTTAAAAAAGGCGATCAGATAGTCATCACAGGCGGCCAGATCAACGGACGCAGCGGCAATACGAATCTTCTTAAGGTAGATACTATCGAATAATATGAATTTTGAAGAAAAGACTAAAAAAGAGAACCTCATCTTTGACGGCGCGGTGCTTCACGTTTACTGTGACGACATAATCCAGCCCGACGGTAAGGAGGCAAAAAGGGAATACGCAAAGCATCTCGGTGCCGTCTGCGTTGTACCGCTCACCGATAAGGGCGAAGTCATCTGCGTAAAGCAGTACAGATACGCGCATCACCGACTCTTCCTTGAAATTCCTGCAGGCAAGCTTGACTATGCGGGTGAGGACAGAAGGGAAGCAGCTCTCCGCGAGCTTCGCGAGGAAACGGGCGCGCTTTGCGAAACGCTCACCCATATAGGAGATATCGTTCCTTCCCCCGCAATACTCACTGAAAGAATTTCAATGTACCTTGCCGAGGGGCTCATCTTCACCGATACCGAATATGACGAGGGCGAATTTATCGAGATAGTCAGAATCCCCTTGCCTGAACTTGTTGAAATGATAATGCGCGGCGAGATCGAGGATGCAAAAACTCAAACCGCCATCCTAAAGGTCTGGAATTTGAAAAACAAATAAAATACATTTTGTAATCGTAATGATTTTGTAATTGTTGAAAAGCAAAACTACGAAAGCCTCCCTTGTGTAAAGGGAGGTGCCGTAGGCGGAGGGATTGTTATGGAGTATAAACACAATAAAAAAATAGTCCCGACCGCTAAAATGCTGAGAAAAAACATGACAAAAGAAGAAAAACGTCTTTGGTATGATTTTTTGCGTACATACCCCAACCGTTTTACTCGTCAAAAGATTATCGGCAATTATATTGTGGATTTCTATTGTGCCTCAGCAAAATTAGTTATTGAGCTTGATGGCTCAGGACATTATACAAAAGAAGGTATTGAATATGATAAGCAACGAACAACTTTTTTAGAGGAGTATGGATTACAGGTTTTAAGAATACCCAATACCGAAATACACAAAAATTTCAGAAATATCTGCGAATATATAGATGGAGTTGTAAAACAATCCCTCAGTCAGCAGAGCTGACAGCTCCCTTTACACAAGGGAGCCATTTTTATAACAACGACAAGAGGAAATATTATGAAAAAACTACTTGTGATCGACGGCAACTCAATACTGAACCGCGCGTTTTACGGCGTAAAGCTCCTTTCAAACAGGAACGGACTCCACACAAACGCCATTTTCGGTATGATAAATATAATAATGAGGCAGATCGAAGCGGTAAAGCCCGACTATGCCGCGGTGGCATTCGACCTTAAAGCCCCCACCTTCCGTCATAAAATGTACGACGCGTATAAGGCGGGAAGACACGCGATGCCCGACGAGCTTCGCGAGCAGTTCCCCTATGCAAAAAGGGTGCTTTGCGAAATGGGCTTGTCCGTTCTTGAGATGGAGGGCTACGAGGCAGACGATATCCTCGGCACGCTCGCAACACAAGCGGAGGAGCGCGGAGTAAAAGCATATATTTTAACGGGCGACCGCGACTCCTTGCAGCTTATTACGGATAGCACCACCGTTTTGCTCGCTACAAATCACGATACTCTGAAAATGGACAGAGCCGCATTCATCGAAAAATACGGCGTCGATCCTTCGCAGTTCGTTGACGTCAAGGCGCTTATGGGCGACTCCTCGGATAATATCCCCGGCGTTGCGGGCGTCGGCGAAAAGACCGCCCTCAAGCTCATATCCGATTTTGGCAGCATTGATAATATTTACGCAAATATCCCAAGCGATAAGATCGGCAAATCCGTGAACGCAAAGCTCGAGGCATCTAAAGAAAACGCATACCTTTCAAGGACTCTAGCGCAGATCTGCACGAGCGTTCCGCTTGAAAGCGATTTCGAGGAACTCACATATACAGGCTTTGGAGAGGGCGCGTACGAGCTTTTTGCCGAGCTTGAATTTGCGGGCTTTATCAAAAAATACGGTCTTTCAAAAAGCAACGAAAAAACAACCGATAATTCCGCAAAAAACGAAGAACAAATTGGATTATTCAACGAAACAAAAGAAGAAAAATTAGAAAAAAGCGAAAGAGAACACATCCCCGTAACCCTTAGCGAACTGCTCGCACTTTCTAAGAACGAGCCTCTCGCGCTTTCGTTTGAAAATGATAGACTCTATGCCGCAAGCGAGAGCGCGCTTTACGAGTATGCGGATACCCCCGATACCGCGCGCGAGTTTTTGTGCGATGGGGAGAGAACCTTCATACTCCACGATTGCAAGAGCGCGTACCACCGCCTCGCGCACACGGGATTTAAGAATTGCAGCTTTGATATAATGCTCGCCGCCTACGTGCTTAATGCAGGCGACGGCTCCTTCGACCTGCCAAGACTTGCAATGTCAAATCTCGGCGCGGTCGCTGACGAGAGCGCACCCACAGCCCCCCTGATTTTTGATATATATAAAATATTGAAGCAA
>SVUA01000064.1 GCA_015063485.1 Oscillospiraceae bacterium
GATCTCCTCATCCGTCACTCGTAAACTCGTGACACCTTCTCCGCTGGAGAAGGCTTTTGGTGAAAATCGTTTCGTTTGCAATTTGCCGTTTCGTCAAATCAAACTCCCCGATAAATCAAAATTTGAATTCAAATTTCAATTTCGTTACAGAGTCTTTTTGCTGATATTTTACCGCTTTTGTGTGTTTCAAACAATTTCACTCCGTCTCACTTTGTTTCAAGTTTGAAGATTTCAAGGAAAATATTTTCATTATTTCCGCAAAGCCTTGACTTATAAGGAAAAATATTATATAATTATAGGTGTTACAAATTAACGAAAGGCAAGGTCATTTTCATGGAACAGGAAAAACTCAACCAACTGAAAAACATCGCCGCGAATATTCGCCTCGGAATCCTCGAGGGCGTTCACGCGGCAAGCTCGGGTCACCCAGGCGGATCGCTCTCGATCGCGGATATCATTACCTACCTCTATTTCGAGGAAATGAACGTAGACCCCAAGAACCCTAAGGACGAGGGTCGCGACCGTTTCGTTCTCTCTAAGGGTCACACCGCTCCCGCACTTTATGCGGCTCTCGCGGAAAAGGGATTCTTCGACAAGGCGGCTCTCAAGACGCTACGTCACGTTGATTCCTTCCTTCAGGGTCACCCCGATATGAAGGGTACTCCCGGTGTAGATATGTCCACAGGCTCGCTCGGTCTCGGATTCTCTTCCGCTTGCGGAATGGCTCTCGCGGCAAAGCTCGACGGCAAGGATTACCGCACCTACTCTATAATCGGTGACGGCGAGAGCGAGGAAGGTCAGATCTGGGAGGCTTGTATGTTCGCTTCTCACTATAAGCTTGACAACCTCGTAGCAATATTTGACTGGAACGGACTCCAGATAGACGGTCCTGTTGCGGAAGTTATGAACCCCACACCTCACGATAAAAAGCTTGAAGCCTTCGGCTTCCACGTAATTTCCATTGACGGTCACGATTTCGAGCAGATCGCTGCTGCGTTTGCAGAAGCAAAGACGGTCAAGGGCAAGCCCACCGCCATAATCGCAAAGACGGTCAAGGGCAAGGGCGTCTCCTTTATGGAGAATCAGGTCGGTTGGCACGGCTCTGCTCCCAACGACGAGCAGTACGAGATAGCTGTTGCCGAGATCAAGGCGACGATGTAATCAAAGGAGGAGACAAAAAATGGCTGAAAAGATCGCAACAAGAGAAGCCTACGGTTCGGCTCTTGCCGAGCTTGGCGACAAGTATGATTTCGTCGTTTTGGACGCAGACCTCGCGGCTGCTACCAAGACGGGTACGTTTAAAAAGAAGTTCCCCGAGCGTTTCTTCGATTGCGGGATCGCTGAGGGCAATATGATGAGCGTTGCCGCAGGTCTTGCGGCGGCTGGTAAGACGGTCTTCGCGTCCTCTTTTGCAATGTTCGCCGCAGGCAGAGCGTTCGAGCAGGTACGCAACTCGATCTGCTACCCTCATCTCAACGTAAAGATAGGCGCGACTCACGCGGGAATCACCGTCGGTGAGGACGGCGCTACCCACCAGTGTATCGAGGACTTCGCGCTCATGCGCTCTATCCCCGGTATGACCGTTGTAAACCCCGCAGACGCGGTTGAGGCTAAGGCGGCAATTGAGGCGGCTATCAACTTTGACGGTCCTATGTATCTCCGCTTCGGAAGATACGCAGTTCCCGTGCTTTACGGCGACGACTACAAGTTCGAGCTTGGCAAGGGCGTTCAGATGACCGAGGGTAATGACCTCACTATCGTTGCCACGGGTATGCTCGTCGGCATGTCTATGGAAGCGGCAAAGATACTCGAGGAGCGCGGAATAAAGGCTCGCGTTATCAATATCCACACCATAAAGCCTATCGATAAGGATATTATTTTGAAGGCTGCGGCTGAAACGGGCGCTATCGTTACCGCAGAGGAGCACAATATCATCGGCGGACTCGGTTCTGCGGTTGCAGAGGTCGTAGGCGAGGGCTGCCCTGTTCCCGTTATCCGTCTTGGCGTTGAGGACAAGTTCGGACACTCGGGCAAAGTTCCGCCGCTGCTTGAGATGTACGGTCTGACCGTTGAGAACATTGTAGCAAAGGCAGAAATTGCTCTTGGAATGAAGAAGTAAGAAAAAAAGATAAGCCAAGATGACAAAACTCATCTTGGCTTGTTTTATTAATAAGTTATAAAGAGGTTTAGTGATATGCTGACTTCGTCAGCGTGATATTTTTGCTTCGCAAAAGTGATATCGTTCGCAAATTTGCTTTGCAAATTATGCTCACAGTGATATTATATTCGCCTTGTAACTTCCAACGCGCGAAGCGCATATCACGTCCGAAGGACATACCACGCACTTGTGCATAAAACTAGCCGAAGGCGAATATAACTGAAAAACACCAACTTGTAAACAAGTTGGTGTTTTTCTGCGAAGAAATGCGCAAACGGTGCGTAAGTGTAGGTAAAAACGCAAAAAAGGTGCGTAAATCAATAATCGGTTAACACCGCGATCCCATATTTGTTGTATTTTACACGAAAAACGTCGGATTCTTGGAAATCACAATACATCCTCTTAAATTTCTTTATTGCCTGCTTTTTTGACCATGCTTTACAGATTGCACAGTCATCGTTTGCATTGTGTATTTCATCCCCTGCCATAGAACCGCTAATGTACAAGCAATAAACAAACATTATTGTCTCTCCTTTGCTGTATTGATAGAAGAAATAAGCATTACTCGAATACTCGTACAAGCGGAATCTAGCGCTTTATATTCACTTTCTTCAATGTAGTTTGTCTTATACAAAAGCTCTAACCAATATCCTGTTTCATTGGCTTCCTTAAGCGCGATTTGAAGCTTGGCAATAAAATCTGCTTTACCGTGAGCGTATTGAGCCTCACGAATGTTTGCTCCAATAGAGGTGCCGCTTCTGCCTATTTGATTGGATATGATGGATTCTCTTTTTTCTTTAAGCGATTTTACAAGATTTATTATTTGAACTGCAAAATCCATGGATTGTGAGCGGAGTTTGGAATCCGACATGATATACACCTCACTTTCAGCAATATTATATCACACGCTCGCAGATATTTCAATAGTGAAGTTGCGGCTGCGCCGCAGTGAAGTTTGTGCTATCGCACAAGTGAAGTATTACACCTATGGTGCAAAGTGAAGTTAAGTGTTCCGCTTATCGTGCCGAAGGCACACTTCACGCACGAAGTGCGCTTCACTTGCGAAGCATACTTCACGTTCCGCCGGGGCGGAACACTTAGTTCAAAAAATGCACCTTTGTCGGTAGACAAAAGTGCGTTTTTTGTTGGTGGGGGATGGTGGATTCGGACCACCGAAGTCAGTGACAACAGATTTACAGTCTGCCCCCTTTGGCCGCTCGGGAAATCCCCCATATATTCGGTTCCGCAGTGCGAAACCGATGGAGCTGGTGAACGGAGTCGAACCATCAACCTGCTGATTACAAATCAGCTGCTCTGCCATTGAGCCACACCAGCGTGTCGTTCCTCGGTTCTTTTTCATCGGAACGTTATAGATTATACCACAAATGTATCTCTTTGTCAAGCGTTTTTTGAAAATTATTTTTAGAAATTTTGACCTTATTTCAAACATCCAAAAATTCTTGCAAAAACGTAAAAATATTGGTATATTTTTTTATGTTTTTTCGTTTTGTAAATTCTTTCTTTTCTCGAATTAACAAATTGCGGTTTGTCGGGGCGTTGATGTTTGCACGAACTTGAGGCTCCCTTGTGTAAAGGGAGCTCCCGACGAAGTCGGGTGAGGGATTGTTTTGTGTTAAAATGTTACTTTTACAATCCCTCCGTCACGCTAACGCGTG
>SVUA01000021.1 GCA_015063485.1 Oscillospiraceae bacterium
TCCTCATCCGTCTTTTGCTTCGCAAAATCCACCCAATGTCCGACTTGTCGGACTTGGCTGTTGCTTGCAACAAGATTCTCACGCTGGAGAAGGCTCTTGGTGATAATCGTTTCGTTCATGTGTCCCCGTTTCGTCAAATCAAACTGTTCGACAAATCAAAATTTGAATCTCGCTTTCGCGGGGAAAACGATATTTTTTAACCATCTACTGTTTTTACATCAAAAATCATAGATAAGTCAAAGTTTGTTCAACAAAAGTACACAGTTTTGCGGTATAATATTTTAAATATGTCATAATAATACCCAAATTTTTGGAGGTACATAAAATGATTGAAGTACAAAGCGTTAAATACACCCTTGAAAGTGAAAACGAATTGACTTTTTCGGTTGGAGGAAAGGGAATACACGGCATCTTTTGCGATGACGACGGAGAGACGGCGCTCCTTACCGATATTTTGTCGGGGGCAAAGGAGGCTTTGGTAGGAACAGTTCTGATCGGTAAGGAAGAAGTAAAGCTTCGCCCCTCGGAGCAACGAGAAAGGATAGGTGTGGCTCTGTCAAAAATGCCGTTTTACGACGATATAACGGTCATGGAAACCCTTGGATTTATTGCCACCGCAAAGAAAATAGATCCCGAAAAGAGCAGTCGTCAAATAAAAGAGGCACTCTCTCTTTTGGGAATAGAAAATATCGCTAAAAAGCAGATAAAAAGGCTTTCGATACAGAATCGCCGACGTGTTTCTGCGGCACAGGCACTTCTTGGAAACCCCGATACTATCATTTTCGAATCTCCCACGGCAGATATCGGCGAGATTTGCGAAAAGGAAATGCGTGAGCTTATAAAAATGCTCGGAAACATAAAAAGTGTAGTTATCTTAAGCTCTGACAGCGATCTTCTCGTCGACGTTTGCGAGGACGTAAAGGTAATTTCTGGAGGAAGGCTTCTTTTTGACGGCTCGTCGGAGGAACTTGCCTTTCGTCTTGACGGCAGCAGAAGAATTACCGTTACCTTAAAGGGAAGCGAAGAAAACATAGAAAAAGCGTCTTTGCGTATCAAGGTATTTGACGGCGTAGAGTTTTTGGAATGTGACGGAAACACCGTTACGGTGGATTTTGATTCAAAGCTTATAAACAGAGAAGCTATACTTTCCGCGTTTGAAGGGTCGGGCTTGACGGTCCGCGCCGTCAAGATATCGGCGCGAGCATTAGCCGAAAGCCTTGGTAAAACGCAAGGTGAAAATAAGGAAGAGGAGGAATAAAGAATGAAAGCCGTATTCAAAAAAGAAGTCCGCTCGTTGCTGTTCAGTTATGCGGGTATGGCGTTTATAGGTCTTTTCCTCTGCTTTGCCGGAGCTATGACGGCGTATTGGAATCTCTCCGAGCTTTCTTCCTCGTTCGAGGTCATATTCGCGTATATGCCGTTTGCGGCTATCGCGCTTATTCCTTTGCTTACGATAGGAGCGTTTTCAAAGGAGAGACGAGAGGGAACGGACAGATTCCTCGCGCTGTTGCCCCTTTCAACAAAGGATATAGTCCTCGGTAAATATTTCGCGCGTCTTTTCGTAGCGATGATACCGAACGTTATATTGATATTTACTCCCTTGATACTTAATATCTGGGGCGAGGTAAATTACGCGACGGCATACGTAACGCTGTTGGTGTTCTCGATCCTTGAATGTCTGCTCATTTCCGTATGTCTTTATATAGACGCGCATTGTAAGCGCCGTTACCTTGCCGCCATAATACCTTACGGTGTTCTCGTTTTGTGGTTCGCGCTTGGAGTGATAGGAGAGAATATTCCCGCGTCAAACGCGTTTTTGAGAGCTTTCGGAGATATTCTTTCAAAGCTTTCGCCTTTCTCTCTGTTTAACGGATTTTTGTACGGACTTTTCGACTTCAGAGTCGTCTTTGCGTATCTTGCCACCGCAATTCTTTTCGTCGCGCTTTGCATATGGGCTTTTGCTTCAAAGAATGGCGTGTACGCATCAGAGGACTATAAAAACACCGCGCAGAAAAAGGCGTCGGTCACACTCTCGCTCGTTATGGCGTTTGCGATAATTTTCGCAAACGTATGCGTAATGCTTACCCCCGAAAGACTCGGAAGAATAGATATCACCTCACAAAGAACTTATACTTTGTCAGAGGAAACCAAGGACTTTTTGGCTTCTCTTGATAAGGACGTGACGGTCTACGCGGTGAATTTCGAGGATTCGGAATATAGGATAAAGCTCTTCCTTGACCGTATGGCAAGTTACAGCGATAGCCTTGCCGTCAGAGATATAGATACCGAAAAGGATATTGACTTTGCCGTAAAATACGGACTTGACGGCTACGACGCGTCCTCACTCGCGAACAGTATCATAGTCGAGAGCGCGGATCGCATACAGATGATATATTATTCGTCTCTTTTTACTTATACAAATAATAGTGAATATTTTGGCTTTGAGCGTATCTCCGCATCGGAATTCCAACAGTATTACAGCGCGTTTGCTTCAAACGAGCAATACGCAGAATATTTAAATATTTTGATAACCGAGACCGATATGTACTTTGAGGGACAAAATGTCATATCACGAGCCATAGAGTACGTAGCGGCGGATTATATTCCGTCTCTTTACGTGCTCGGCGGACATGAAACGGATATTTCAGGCACTTTGCTCGGACAGCTTGGCTCGTATTACGGAATGACACCCAAGACCCTCAATATCACGGACGGCTCGCCCGTGACGATGGACGTCGCGTCGCTTATGATAGCAACGCCCAAGACCGACCTTAGCGAGAGTGAGCTTTCAGCTATAATGGCGTATCTTGAAAAGGGCGGACAGGTAACGGCGCTTACCAACGAAAGCAATCTTGAAATGAAAAATCTCATGTCGCTTCTTGACTCTTACGGAATGACGGCAAGCGCAGGGATACTCGCGGAGCAAGTCACAATAGAAAACGAGTCGGAGGAAAGCGCGGAAGAGCCAAAGACCGAGGAGTCAAAGACTTTGACCGTTTATCCGAATTACGACCACGATATCATGGCGACTATCGCGTCGCAGGGCGGTGAGTATTCCGCAAAGATAACTAACGCAAATTCTATCAAGCTGAATGAGGGAAAAGACTCTTCGCTTTTGCTCACACCGATACTTAAGACCTCTGAAAACGCGTATTTTGCGGGAGCGGAGAACGAGAAAGCTACCCATATAGTAGCCGCCGCCGCGGAGCGCGCAAGAGGTGACCGCGTGGTATGGTTGACCGCGGCAGATTCCTTTTTGGGAGTCGGAGACATGGCGTCCTTCGATGAGCAACAGATAAATAATACGATGGCAGTGCTTTTCGCGCAGTCTTGGACGAATAACGTTTACAGTTCGCAACTTTCGGAAGCACCCGCATCGCAGTATATGACGAACGGACTTCAAATGAGCGAAACGGCATCTACCGTTCTCGGAATGATATTCGTAGCCGTTATACCCGCGGCGGCGGTAGCCGTTGCCGCTATTATCCGTTACAAACGCGAGAAGGCGTAAAAAATAAGACATTTTGAGAGGAACGCTTATGTGGATATTTTTGCTCATAGCAGTAATAGCGGCGGTAGTGCTTTATCCATATATATCGGTCGCCGTATGCAGATATAGGGCGATATCGAATCTGCGCTCAAAATTGCGCAGAGTGGGCGGAAGAATGAGAGTTTTGCGCCGCTTCGCATTCGCTTCGTCAAACCGTTCGGCAAAATACGACCTGTTGGTCGAAAAGGATAGCATCCTTTATGCCGTAAAATTTTGGTCTTGTACGCACAAGAATACTACTTTGCGTATATATTCGGACGGACGTGTGTGCGAGGAGCGAATGCTCGGCGCGCCGATAACGCCCAAAGGAGAGCGCAAGGAAAGAGCGATAAGCTATCGCGCAAAATACGTGCCCAAAACAGAATATAATTTCAAGAATTTAAACGATAAAAAAATAATCAACGTTATTCTTGTTTATCCTTCATATAAAAATATCATACTTGATAAAGGGGGAGAGGAGCGCGTATTGCATAGCGGAGACCTGTTTTTCGATAAAGTTATACTTACCCCTCTTGCTTTCGGAAGAATACTGTCTCAAAAAACAGAGGATTAAAAGCAGACAAATTGCGGTTTATCGGACAGTGTGTTTGCACTAAACCAAGCCTTCTCCTGAGGGAGAAGGGGGACCGCGTTAGCGGTGGATGAGGAGTTACTTTGTATTCAGGACACCTCATCCGTCAGCCTTCGGCTGCCACCTTCTCCCGCTGGAGAAGGCTCTTGGTGATAATCGTTTCGTTCGTGCCTTGCCATTTCGTCAAATCAAATCCACCGACAAATCAAAATTTGAAGCAAACAAATTGCGGTTTATCGGACAGTTTGAAATATTAAAATGTCAATAATAAAAGTAAACGGTTAGTATCAAAGGCTTCTCCAGCGGAGAAGCTGTCACCGAAGGTGACTGATGAGGAGATCAAATTATACATAGACTAAACGGCGATCTCCTCATCCGTCTTTTGCTTCGCAAAATCCACCCAATGTCCGACTTGTCGGACTTGGCTGTTGCTTGCAACAAGATTCTCCCACTGGAGAAGGCTCTTGGTGATAATCGTTTCGTTCGTGTGTCCCCGTTTCGTCAAATCAAACTGTTCGACAAATCAAAATTTGAATCTCGAGCCATACATTGATGTAATAAAATATCATTTTCGCCCTTTTTTGACAACAAAAACAGATTTTTTAAAATTTTTTTAAAAAACCGTTGATATTTTGTCAATAATATGATATAATTACATAAGTTCTATATAATTGAAAATTTTGCTTATTTTTAAGTGACTTTTTAATTCAGAAAGGAAGTTTTTTTATGAAAGTAGTGATTTTGGCAGGCGGATACGGAACGAGAATTTCCGAAGAATCTTATCTTAAGCCCAAGCCCATGATCGAAATTGGCGGTATGCCTATTCTTTGGCATATCATGAAAAACTATTCAGCTTACGGATTTAACGAATTTATCATTTGCTGCGGATATAAGCAGCATATTATTAAGGATTTCTTTAATAATTACTTTTTGCATACTTCGGACGTAACGTTCGACTTTACAAATTGCACCAACCGTATGCGCGTGCATAACAACGAAACGGAGCAGTGGAAGGTCACCGTTGTTGACACGGGACTCAATACCATGACGGGCGGACGCGTAAAGAGAATCAAAAAGTATCTTCCCGACGACGAGCCCTTTATGCTTACGTACGGAGACGGGCTTTCCGACGTTGATATGAACGAGCTTGTAAGATTCCATAAGGAGCACGGCAAACTCGCGACGCTTACCGTTGTAAACGCGGGACAGCGTTTCGGCGTTATCAAGATGGCAAGGGACAGCGGAAAGATAACCTCCTTCAGAGAGAAAAAGGATACCGACGGCAACCCCATCAACGGCGGATTTATGGTTCTTGACCCCAAGGTCATAGATTATATTGAGGGTGATGATACCGTATTCGAAAAGAAGCCGCTTGAGCACCTTGCGAGAGACGGCGAGCTCATGGGCTTCCATCACGACGGCTTCTGGCAGTGCATGGACATGCAGAAGGATAGAGATACTCTCGAAAAAATATGGAATAGCGGAGAAGCTCCGTGGAAGAATTGGGTAGACTAATGGTACTTGATCTTGATTTTTATCGTGGAAAAAAGGTTCTTGTAACGGGACATACGGGCTTTAAGGGCTCTTGGATGTGCAAGATACTCAAGAACGCGGGCGCAGAGGTCACGGGATATTCGCTTGAAGCTCCCACACAGCCCTCCTTGTTTGAATACGCAAATATACACGAGGGCATGGATTCGGTCATCGCGGATATCCGCGATTTTGACGCGCTCAAAGCTTGCTTTGACAGAGTAAAGCCCGAAATAGTTATCCACCTTGCCGCGCAGCCTATCGTAAGAGATAGTTATAAAGACCCGAAATATACCTATGAGACTAACGTCATGGGTACGGTAAATATACTTGAATGTGTAAGACTTTCGGATTCTGTGCGCTCATTCCTTAACGTAACGACCGATAAGGTTTATAAAAATAACGAATGGGAATGGGGATACCGCGAGAACGAGATGCTCGACGGCTTTGACCCATATTCCAACAGTAAATCCTGCTCCGAGCTTGTAACGCATAGCTATAAGGATTCCTTCTTTGCCGATGGCAGAGTGGCAATATCCACGGCAAGAGCGGGTAACGTTATCGGCGGCGGCGACTTTGCTAACGACCGTATAATCCCCGACTGTATCCGCGCGGCTCTCGAGCATCGCGATATAATAGTCCGCAATCCTCACTCGACCCGTCCGTATCAGTACGTGTTAGAGCCTGTAATGGCGTATCTTATGATCGCCGCGGCGCAGTATGAGGACGGCAGATACGCGGGATACTATAACGTAGGGCCTGATGAATGCGATTGCTTCCGCACGGGAGCGCTCGTAGACCTTTTCTGTCGCACTTGGGGCGAGGATATGAAGTGGATAGACCGCTTTGACGGAGGACCTCACGAGGCAAACTTCTTGAAGCTCGATTGCTCGAAGCTTAAGACTGTTTTCGAGTGGAGACCCGTATGGAATCTTTCCGAGGCGGTAGGAAGAACTGTCGAATGGTCAAAGGTAATGCGTGACGGCGGTGACATGGCGGCTTGTATGGATAGCCAGATAGAAGCCTTCATTAAGGACAGTACTTGGATAAAAAAATGATTATTTAACACAAAAAGGATCAGCGTCAGTTTTCTGCCGCTGATTCTGTGCATATATTGATTTTAATACGGAGGTTTTATGAGAGCAGTCATAAACGGCGCGACGGGCGCTGTCGGAATGGCGCTTATCAGAGAGCTTATCGCAGAGGGGCATGAGGTCTTGGTCCTGTGTCGCGAAAGCTCGCCGAGAAGTAAAAACATTCCAAAGCATTCGCTTGTAAAGAAAATAGATTGTCCGCTTGATAAAATGCGAGAGCTTTCGCTTGACGGAGATGCCGCATACGACATTTTCTATCACTTCGCGTGGGAGGGAACGACGGGAGAAGCTCGTAACGATATGTATCTTCAAAACAGAAACGTTACGTACACGCTTGACGCGGTCGCACTTGCATCTCGCTTGGGCTGCAAGACCTTTATCGGAGCAGGCTCACAGGCTGAATACGGAAGAGTGGAGGGAAAGCTTACGCCAAAAACTCCGACCTTTCCCGAAAACGGATATGGAATAGCCAAGCTTTGCGCCTCGCAAATGAGCAGAATAATGTGCGCGACCCTTGGTATGCGCCATATATGGACTCGGATATTGAGCGTTTACGGACCTAATGATACGCAGAATTCAATGGTAATGTCGACCATTCGTAAGCTTAAAAGCGGAGAAAAGCCGAGCTTTACCGCGGGTGAGCAGATATGGGATTATCTGTATAGTGGTGACGCGGCAAAGGCGTTTATCGCACTTGCGGAAAAGGGAAGAGACGGAGAGATATACTGTCTTGGAAGCGGAGCGCCGCAAAAGCTTTGCGAGTATATAAAGACCATCGGCAGATTGACCGACCCCACAGCAGAGCTTGGTATAGGCGAAGTGCCTTATGCAGAAAAGCAAGTCATGTATCTTTGCGCCGATATAGAGGCGCTTACCGCCGATACGGGATTCGTTCCCCAAACGTCATTTGAGGACGGAATAAAAGAAACACTTGCGTGGTACGACGAGACGGCTTGTAATAAAAATTAAAATAAAAAACAGAGGCAAAAATATGAAAAAAGTAAGTATAATGGTTCCTTGTTATAACGAGGAAGAAAACGTAGTGCCGATAAGCAAGGCGCTTGTCGAGCAGATGGAAGCTCTGCCGCAGTACGATTACGAGATACTCTTTATCGACAACTGCTCGCAGGATAACACGAGAACTCTCCTTCGCGGTATCTGCGCCGAGAATCCGAAGATAAGAGCAATATTCAACTCCAAAAACTTCGGACAGTTCAATTCTCCTTATTACGGCTTGACGCAGACCACGGGAGACTGCACGATAAGCGTTTGCTGCGACTTCCAAGACCCAATTGAGATGATACCGAAATTCCTTGAGGAATGGGAAAACGGGTATAAGATAGTTTGCGGAGTCAAGACCTCGTCAAAAGAGAGCAAGATAATGTATTTCTTGCGCAGCGTATATTATAAGGTCATACGCAAATTGTCAAAGGTCGAGCAGATAGAGCACTTCACGGGCTTTGGACTTTACGATAAGTCGTTTATCAAGGTCTTGCGTGAGCTTGGAGACCCGACTCCGTTTATCAGAGGGATCGTCGCGGAGCTTGGACCTAAGATAAAGAAGATAGAATACGAGCAGGCAAAGAGAAGAGCGGGGAAGACGCATAATAACTTTTTCAGCCTTTACGACGCGGCAATGCTCTCATTCACGTCTTATACGAAGATAGGCGTGAGACTTGCATCGTTCCTCGGAATACTTATGAGCGCGGGAAGCTTCCTTGCGGCACTCATTTGCCTTGTGTTGAAGCTCATATCTCCGTATACGTTTTTTGAAACGGGCACTGCGGCAGTGATATTGACCACCTTTTTCGTCGGCGGCTTGATACTTTTCTTTATCGGCTTTATTGGAGAGTATATCCTGACAATGAACGCGCGTATCATGAACAGACCGCTCGTTATCGAGGAAGAGCGAATCAATTTTGAGGATAAATAATATTTTTATAAAAATAGAGGACGGTTTTGAGTGTGTAAGCACAAGCAGAACCGTCCTCTGTATTTCGTTTGAATTTTCGATAGTTCGATAAATTGCGGTTTGTCGAGCAGTGTGTTCGAACTTACCAAGAGCCTTCTCCAGCGTGAGAATCTTGTTGCAAGCAACAGCCAAGTCCGACAAGTCGGACATTGGGTGGATTTTGCGAAGCAAAAGACGGATGAGGAGATCCCCATTTGTGTGTGCTTTATTTGCTCTCCTCATCAGTCGCTATCGCGACAGCTTCTCCGCTGGAGAAGCCTCGGTTTAAACCGTTTCATTCGTGCATATCAATTTCGTTATACCCAATCCACCGACAAATCAAAATTTGAAGCAATCCAAACTGCTAAAAAAATTGCAAGAACCAAACGGTTCTTGCAATTTTTTATTACTCGCTAACCTTTTCGGGCTCTGCGTTCTTTTCATCTTCTTCCTCGTTCTCTGAAGGCACGGGAATCACCTTAACAGATATCTCATGTGTCATCTGCTCATCGGCTTCGGTTACTCGGATAGAAAGATTCTGATAATCAAAGGCAAAATCAACGTCGGGAATGTTTCCGCAGACCTCGGATAGCCAACCGTTTACGGTTATTGATGCGATATCTTCGTTCTTTTCGAGCGAGAAATACTCAAAGAACTCATCAATAGAA
Source organism: Oscillospiraceae bacterium (assembly GCA_015063485.1). Classification (GTDB taxonomy): domain Bacteria; phylum Bacillota; class Clostridia; order Oscillospirales; family CAG-272; genus HGM12713. Next base: position 9,365 of record SVUA01000021.1, read on the forward strand.
ACGCTTGAGAGCACCTTGTAGGTGTCGTCACCTGTCGGAACGATCGTTTCGATAGCCTCATCTTGCTCGTCCCAGATCTCGCCCACGAGCTCTTCTATAATATCCTCCATCGTAACGATACCTGACGTACTGCCGTACTCATTTACAACGATGACCATGTGCTTGTGCTTCTTTTGCATATCCTTGAAAAGAGAATCAAGACGGATAGTTTCGGGCACGAATTCAGGGGGTAGAAGCACGTCGTCGAGCTTGAAATCAGGCTCGGAATGCTTTAAGAGATAGTTGCGTGTATGAAGAATACCAACGATCTTATCAAGGCTTTCGTTATATACGGGTATGCGTGAATAGCCCTCTCTGCCGATGGTTTCGACTATCTCATTTTCGGGCATATCGCAGGGAATAGCAACGACAGAATTTTTCTGCGTCATAATGTCAGCCGCCGAAAGACGCTCGAGCTTAAATACGTTTTTTATATATTCAATGTCGTCCTGCTTGAGAGTTCCTTCGTCTGCGCCCGCGTCGAGCATAACAACGATATCTTCCTCGGAAACAGATTCTTCTTTAGCATGGGGGTCAATGCCGAAAATACGAAGTACGAGGTTCGTAGATACCGACAAGAACCAGATTATAGGCTTTAATATTGACGTAAGTACGGAAATGATACCGCAAACAGCGTTTGCAAGCTTTTCCTTGTGGCGCATAGCAATGCGCTTGGGAACGAGCTCACCGAGAACGAGCGTGAAATACGAGAGTATCAAGGTTATCAAAATAACCGATACAGTATCTATCATTCCGTAATGAGCGTCAGTAAGGTTAAACAATTTTATCAAAGCAGAGGTAAGCTTTTCCGAAAAGCTGTCTGCTGCGAAAGCCGAGCCCAAAAATCCCGCAAGAGTGATTCCGACCTGAATAGTAGAGAGGAATTTCGTGGGGTCTTCAATGATCTTTATCATTTTACGAGCCTTTTTGTCGCCGTCCTCTGCAAGAGCGCGAACCTTTTTCTCGTTGATGGAGATCAGGGCGATCTCGGTAGCCGCAAAGAAAGCGTTAAGTAGGATAAGGATCAGTTGCAATAATAATTGTTTAAAGATGTCCATAATGATTTTTTGTGCTTGAGCTTTTTAGTAGCTTAAACACGGTGATTTCTCCTTTTCAAATAAATATTTCCGTCTGATCAACAGATTCGGATAGATTTGGGTGAACGTCATAGGAAAATAAACGCAAAAAAGCATAGCCTGAGCCCGAGATAGAAGCGCAGGTTATGCTAAAATTTAATATTAAGATCTAAAACTAAAACTGTTCAAGCTCGTACTTCGACAGTTCCCGTCTCCGTTATCCACAACGTTCTCCTTTTTTATTGACCCATAAAGGATCATACTGCAAAGCATTATACCATAATGATATGCTTTTGTCAAGACATTTTATGAAAATTATTTGTCCTTGTATTCCTTAAGTGCTTTTGCAAGCTGGTCGGGGCAGGAGGTAGGCTTAAAGCCGCATTTGATACCTTCAAGGCGAGAGATAGCCTCGTCAACGCTCATACCCGCAACGAGCGCGGCGACACCCTGCGTGTTACCCGCGCAGCCACCCTCAAATTTTACGTTTGCTATACGGTCACCGTCAAGCTCGATATGTATTCTTCTTGAGCATACGGATCTTGTGTTGTAAACTATTTTTTCCATAGATAAAATTCCTTTTTATAAATTATTCCGCCTTGTAAAATCCGATAGGCGTGTAGTTTGGATATTCGAAAGATAAATAAAGCGCAAAGGCGTAAGCTTCCTCACAGGAGATAGAAAACGTAAGATAATGCTTATAGAGGTCGCGGTCGTATTCAAGGGAGACTGTATCGGTCTTTTGCGGCACTGCGGAAAACTCGTGCGCGGCGTGTAAAAGGTCTGAAAGACGACTTCCGTTTTCACGCGCTATCGAAAATTCAAAGTCACATAAATCGTCGTTTTCTATGCGTTTAGGCGCGTTTTTTCCAACGAGCGCAAAGCGTATGCTTGAGCCTATGTCGTCATTTGTTTCAACGTAAGCCGTGGCGCAAATATGTAATTCATATCGGTCAATAAGCGAGTAAAATCCGAAAAGTCTGCCGTCCGAAGCGTTTTCTATCGGAAGTATAGCGTATTCGCAAACACCGCTAATAACGTCCTCGCAAGCCGAAGCGAAGGAGGATGCGTATGAGAGCTTCGCGTTGCGTATGATACTCGAAAAGTTCTCGAAGGCTATATCGTTGTATTTGTTGCGAACGTAAGATATCCTTCCGTGAGAACCGGGACGCGCGCTCTCATTCATTCCCAAAAGCTCAAAGACCGCTTCGCATCTCTTTTGCGTTGTCGGTCGCGTACTTTTTACAACGGTTTTGAAAAACACGGCGCAAGCCACGCTTTTATTGCTTGGCAAAAGCGACTTGAATTCCTCGTAAGCGACGGCGATATTATCAGCTCCGTGTTTAGTAAGCAGATACTCAGAAAGGCTTTCCGCGCATAAGCGGTATTGTGTTTGTATAAGCGAAAGACGCTCTTCGCAAAACTCAAGATTTTCGCAAAGCGTGTTTTTTATCTTCTGTTCACTCATGCGCAGAATGACCTCCTTTTGAGATATTTCAGAGCTTCATCAAGATATTAAAGCTGTCCTGCATAAAGCTTTGCATCTCTTCTGCCGAGAATTTCTTTTGAGAGAGAAGGGAAAGCTTATATACGTAAGACGCCATTTCCTTTGCCTTTTCCGTGTCGGTCGAGGCAAGGTCGCACATTTTTTTCGTAAGAGGCGAGGCTGTGTTCAAAACGAGAGTGCTTTCCACGGGGAAGTCACCGCCCATATTATAGAGGCGCATCATCTCTTCCATACGGCGCGACTGCTCGGAAACGTTGAGAACTGCGGGTACGGAGGTATCCTTGAGCGCGTCGAATTTAACTGTCGTGCGCTCACCGAGGATATCCGCGAATATCTTTTTGAGGTCCTCGTTTTCTCCGACCTCTCCGTCACCCTTTAGAATATCGCCGATCTCCGAGTCAACTCGCATGAACTTTACGTTTTCCATGTACTGCTCAAGCATCGTCGCGAACTGCGTGTCAATGGGACGCTCGAACAGAGCGACCTTTATGCCCTCGGACTCAAACATAGAGATATATTGAGCCTGAAGCGCGCGGTCGGTCGCGTAATATACCGTGTTCTCATGCTTTTCCTTTGCGTCGTCGAGATATTCGGAATAGGTCTTTTTTGCGCCGTCGGTCATCGGTATAAGAAGGGCGTTTTTAACTCTGTCGTAAAATTTCTTGTCCTTCATACACGCGTATTCAACGAAGGGAGCGATATCGTCCCATATCTTCTCATAATTTTCTCTGTCGGTGTTGCAAAGAGAGCAGAGCTTGTCGGCAACCTTCTTTACGATATGCGCGGACACCTTTGAAACGTAGGTGTTAGTCTGCAAATAGCTTCTCGAGACGTTCAGAGGAAGCTCGGGGCAGTCAAGCACACCCTTTAGCATAAGGAGATATTCAGGAATGACCTCCTTTATATTGTCGGCAACGTAGACCTGATTGTAATAAAGCTTTACCTGTCCCTCAATGCTCTCATATTCGTTTGCGAGCTTGGGGAAGTAGAGAATACCCTTGAAGTTTAAGGGGTAATCTGCGTTTATGTGGATATGGAAGAGCGGGTCGCGGAAGTCCGAAAAGACCTTTGAGTAAAAGTCCTTGTATTCTTCGTCCTCGCATTCCGAAGGATTCTTTAACCAAAGAGGACGAACATCGTTTATGGGAGTCGGCTCTTTTGCCTCCTCGCCCTCTTTTGTATCCTGCTCACTTCCGTCGTCAAAGTATATCTCAACGGGCATAAACGAGCAGTATTTTTCAAGCATGGAGCGTATCTTCGAAGCCGAAAGGTACTCGCGCTCGGAGTCGGAGATGTGCATTATGACTGCCGTGCCGTGACCTTCCTTTTCGCAAGAGGAGGTCTCGTACTCACCGCTCTCGTCGCAAATCCAATGGACCGCGGGAGCATCGGTGTAGGAGCGTGTTATGACCTCAACGCGCTCACTCACCATGAACGCCGAATAAAATCCGAGGCCGAAGTGACCGATAATACCGTTCTTTGAGCCGTCAGTCTCGTTCTCGTACTTTTGAATAAAATCGACAGCACCCGACAGAGCGATACTGCAAATGTACTTTGTAAGCTCCTCCTCGGTCATACCGATACCGTTGTCCTCAACGGTAAGCGTTTCCGCGTCCTTGTCCAAGGTAACGGTTATCTTGTAAGTCTCGCCTTTTCCGTCTCTCATTCCGAGAGACTCAAGGCGCTTGAGCTTTGTGATAGCGTCGGAAGCGTTGGAAACTATCTCGCGCAAAAAAATGTCCTTTTCGGAATAGAGCCATTTTTTAATGATAGGGAATATGTGCTCGGTATCGACAGAGATACCGCCTTTTTTAATATCGTTGTTTTCGGTAGCCATTGTTATTTGTTTCCTTCCTTTTCTTCTGCTTTTTCTATTTCTTTTATATTTTCGATCTCTTCGGTTTCGTTGTTTTGGTCAATTTCTTTATTTTCGGTTTTTTTAGGTCTTATCTTTTTTATTATCCCGAGAAGCTTGCGGAAAATTTCCGACGTTCTTCTGAACAGTCTTTGCGAGAAGGTCTCGTGATGCTCATGGGGGTCGACAAGAGAGTCGTCAGCGTAATATTCCGCGGTGTCGGTAGGCATATCCGCCGTGCGCAGTCGGTGGTCTATAAATTCCTTTCCGATAGCGATACCCGCGGCAAATATCGGAACGCCGATTATCATTCCGATGATACCAAAGTAATCACCCATTACGGTAATAGCTATTATAACGCCAAGAGAGCTGATGTTCGTGGAATTTCCAAGGACCTTCGGAGCGATAATGTTGCCGTCCAGCTGTTGTATTACGAGAATGAGGATAGCAAATATCAGAGCCTTCGTGGGATCCTGAATAAAAATGATTATAAACGACGGAATAGCTCCAAGGAAAGGACCGAATATCGGAATGATATTCGTCGTACCGATAATTACGGCAATAAGCGGAGCGTAGGGAATATTGAATATGAGGAAGCATATAAAGGACACGAACATGATGATAAGCGCGTCAACAAGAACTCCCGAGAAATATCCGCCGAAGTTTCTGTGGATTATACGGATATATCTGTAAAGGCGTTTTCTTCCCGAAGCGCCCAAAACAGCAGTGCTGAGCTTGCGGAACTGCGCGGAAAGACGCTCTTTTGATATAAGCATATAGAGCGAGATAAAGAAGGCGAGAAAAGCGTTCTTAAGTCCCGTACCGATACCCGTGATAATGTGTACCGTTTCGTCGTTTGAGGGCATTATCGCGTTTACTGCCTTCATCAAAGCGTTTTTAAGCGTTTCACCGCTTAAAAGCGTAGCGTGTTCGGGTTTGTCGGTAAATTTTACGATTATTCCGTTCAAAAGTTCTGCCGTCGTGGCAAGATGGCCGTCGAGATTAGAGACGAGCGTGGAAACGCTTTCAATGAGCGACGGTATGAGTATAGCGGCAAACGCGGCGAGTATAAGCAAAAGAGTTACGTAGGTCATAAGGATAGAAAGACCGCGTACGACCTTCTTGTTTTTCATTTTCTTGAATATCTTGAATTCATAGAGCTTGAGTATCGGATTCAAAAAATATGCAAGAGCCGCGCCGAGCAGTATGGGTAAAAGAACAGAGAATATTGCGGAAAAAACTCCGCTTAAGTTGGAGATGTTAACTACGACGAATACCGAAGCGAATATGATAGCGCAAATAAGTATTCGTGTGACCGCTCTTTTGGTCGTTTTATTTTCAGTGTCGTTCATTAGTTATCATTTTCCTCCGTTTCTTCAGACTTATCGTTTTCAGCTTTTTGCGTTTTTTTGTTTTTGCGTGTAAACAGTTTTGCTGCTTTTTTTAAGATATAGCTTACGCTTCTAAATATTCTTTGTGAGATAGTCTCGTGCTGCTCGTGCGGGTCAACGAGAGAGTCACTTGCGTAATATTTCGCGATGTCGGTCGGAAGCTCTGCCTTTTTAAGACGGGTGTCTGCAAGGTCCTTGACGATAGCTGTCACGGTCGCGAATATGGGAACGGCAACTATCATACCTATCACACCGAAGTAACCTCCGATAACTATGGATACGATGACCGAGATAGAGCTGATACCCGTAGTTTCGCCAAGCATCTTAGGACCTATAACGTTTCCGTCGAGTATCTGTATTATAAGTACCAGAATAACGAAAATAAGCGCTTTTTTGGGGTCTGCGATAAAAATTATCGCAAACGACGGTATCGCGCCAAGGAAAGGACCGAATACGGGGATAAAATTAGCCGCTCCCACTATGACCGAAACGAGAGGCGCGTAGGGAATACCGAAGAGTGAAAATATGATAAGACAGATAAAAAGGACTGAAAGCGACTCGATGGATTTTCCGACAAAGAAATTTCCGAACGTTCTGTGGGCGATACGAAGATACTTGCGGAATCTTTTTCGCTTGTCCGTTTTCAAAAGAGCGGCAGAGAGCTTGCGCGACTGCGCTTTAAGGCGTTCCTTTGAAATAAGGATATAGATGGATATAAACAAACCGAGAAAAGCGTTTTTAAGACCCGAGAAAAGAGCGGGACCGTATTTTGCGATATAAGCCATAACGGTGTCGAAAACGTCTCCCGAGAAGGAGAAGAATCTCATGACGGTATCCGATATCTGTTCGGTACTGATGTATTCGGCAAAATCGTTGTTTTTCGTAAATTTAACGATAATGGAATTTACGTATTGAGCGGTCGATATAAGATAGGAGTCCATTTTGTCCGCAAGGTCGGTGATGCTTTCGACAAGAGCGGGTATTATCAAAAATCCGAAGGCAACGATGAGAACGATCGCAAATACGTAGGTAAGAACGATAGAAAGCGCGCGCAAAAGCTTTTTGTTTTGCATTTTTTTAAATACCTTAAACTCAAAAAGCTTGAGTATGGGATTTAGCATATACGCAAAGGTAAAGCCGAGTATTATCGGCGTAAACACGGATAGGATCGACGAAAAAACTCCGCCGATAGCCGAGATATTTATGAGCAGATAAAAAATGACGAAAAATACCGCGCAAGCGGATGCGATAGAAAGTATGCTTTTTTTGCCTTCCTTGTTGAACATATCAGCGTCTCTTTTCGATGTTTGTCGGATTTTATTTAAAGTTTGCCACGATAACAAAAAATAAATACTTATAATAAATATTATATAATCTTTTTTTATATAGGTCAAGTAAATAACATAAAATTTACACTTTTAAAATAAATATCACATATTTTCCTTGAAAAAAATTAAAATTTATGGTATTCTAAAAGGGTATTATGGACACGTAAGGAGAAACGCATGAAAACAGTAACTAAAAAAGGCTACGCAAAAATAAATCTTCACCTTGATATCACGGGCAGAACTTCCGACGGATACCACCTTGTAGAGACAGTAATGCAAAGTATATCTCTGTGCGACGAGGTAACGCTTTCCTTGCGTGAGGACGGAGCTTTTACGCTCTCATGTAACGTAGACGGCGTTCCGACAGACGAGAAGAATCTCGCGATAAAGGCGGCTCTTGCTTTTCGTGAGAAAACAGGAGTAAAATACGGCGCGGACATAGTAATAAATAAGCGGATACCCATGGCGGCGGGAATGGCTGGCGGAAGCGCGGATGCCGCCGCGACCCTTCTTTGCCTTAACGAAGCGTGCGGAAATATCCTTTCAATAGACGAGTTGTGCAATTTGGGTGCGACTCTCGGCGCGGACGTTCCTTTTTGTATCGTAGGCGGAACGGCGTATGCCGACGGCAAGGGAGATATCCTTCATGACTTTGAAAAAATGCCCGATTGCTATATCGTTGCCGCTTGCGGAGGAGAGGGCGTTTCGACTCCGTTTGCGTATAAAACGCTTGACGGAATATACGGCGGATTTTACGACGAAAGCACTTACAAAAGCCGCGGAACAGAGGCGCTTTCAAGGGCTATGGGAGAGGGCGATATTTCCTTGATAGCTAAAGCTACGTACAATATTTTCGAAGAGCCGATACTCTCTCTTCGGTGGGTAGCAAAGGATATAAAAAAGACTATGCAAGAGGGCGGGGCACTCGGCGCGATGATGAGCGGAAGCGGACCGTCCGTGTTCGGAATTTTTGCGGATAAAGAGTCCGCCGAGCAAACCGCAAAAACAATACGCCAAAAAGGATATTTTGCCGAGGTCTGCCGACCTGTCGGGGATGCGGTGGGACGCGTTCGAGAACTTTCTTAAAAGAAGCTTTTTATATTATCCCATTTTGTTTTGTGGTAATCGAATAAAACGGACAGTCGAGGACGCCTGTCCCTACAAGGTTTGAAAAAATCGTTCATGTTTTCCTCGCCATAAGGCGACGCCTTTAATTTTCATTTAACTCTGTAGGGACAGGCGTCCTCGACTGTCCTAAAAAACAAACAAATTTAAGTTTTACAAACGATTATTATAAATACCCCTTGCCAATGCTTTCTTTTTGCTTACTTTTTCTTTCGCGAAAGAAAAAGTAAGTCGCGTCCTTCGCATCCTCGCGTTCTTAAAAAGGCGAAAAAAGATAAAAAAAGTCAAAGAAAAGGGGATAATAATCGTTGACAAAATCGTGTATTCGTTGTATAATAAATAGTGTATACTTTTTTGTGCGCAAAAGCTCTTTTTTGCGCGGACAAGCGGTATAAAAAATAACGAAAAACATATAAAAACGGAGGCATACAGCCGTGTCACATAGATCTGAAATGGAAACTTACGCCATTGAAATGGCAAAAAGGAAAAAAACGGTAATGACCGTCATAAAGGTCATATCCGCTCTGCTTGCGGCAGCACTTCTCGCAACGGCGGTATTCGTTATCGTCGATATAGTAAACGATAACGTTTCGTCATCGGACGAGGAGGGAAGCAAGGCTTCTTACATTCAAGCAACACAAGGAAAAAAGGTCACGGTAAAGCAAGGCTCTACGGTATCTTATTATAGTCTCGTTACCGTTGACGAAAAGTACGCAAACTATCAGCTCGACGTTGATACCTCAAAGGTCGACTTGAATAAGCCGGGAAGCTATATAGTTACATATAAGCTCTTGGACTCGGACGGAAAAACGATATCCACGTATAAGCTTACCATCGTTGTTGAGGAGATAGACGAGGACAAGCAGGCGCTCTTCGCTCTTGTAAAGGCAAAAGCCGATTCAATAGGACTTTCGGAGGAAGCGGTCAAGAGCATGACCAAGGAGCAGATAGTCAGAAAGATATACGATTACGTAAAAGACCCTGATGCAACTCCAAGTGAAGCCAATATTCGATTCACGGACGAATCAAATATCCCCGATATAAACAGAGATGATTGGGAGACTGACTGGGTCAAGGAAGCCACTATGGCTCTTATGTCTGCCAATATGCAGGGCGACTGCTATACGTATTATTCTGTTTCAAAAGCGTTCTTTGAATATTTTGAAATAGAGAACGTGGGTATCCGCAGAGAAGTAGGCTCGGCGATAAGCGGAACGCATTTCTGGAACGTCGTAAATATCGGAACAAAGGACAAGCCGAAGTGGTATTATTACGACGCAACGAGACTTGCGGGAAAATTTGCATTAGACAATACAAACGACGCGTGTCTAATTACTCTTGCGAAGCTTGAGACTTACGTTACTTCAAAGGGTGAAGAGGGCTTTTATCACTTCACTCCCAAAAATTACCCCACCGCCGAAACGACTCCCCTTGGTTGATAGCCATGCAGAAGAACATACTTGAATATTTAGAGAAAACCGTATCTCGTGTCCCTGATAAACTTGCCTTTTCAACGGGCAAGGAGGGAATGACCTTTCTTGAAGTCAGCCGAGGCGCGAGAGCTATCGGAACGTTTCTCGCGGAAAACGGTTTCCGTAGTGAGCCGATAGTGATATTTATGGATAAGCACCCCCGTACCGTTACGGCGTTTTGGGGAGCGATATACGCGGGTTGCTTTTACGTATGTATCGACGAGAAAATGCCCGTGTCAAGAATAGAAGCGATATTCAAAAGCCTATCTCCGAGGGCGCTCATATGCGATAAAAAGAACGAAAAAACAGCAAGAACGCTCGGAGTCGAGAATGTTTGGCTTTACGACGATATAGCAGAAACGGAAGAGAATACCGAGCTTCTTGGCGATATCCGTGCGCACCAATGCGACACCGACCCGATATACGTCGTGTTTACGTCGGGTTCAACGGGAGTGCCGAAGGGTGTCGTCGCTTGTCACCGCTCGGTAATAGATTATACCGAAACATTGTCGAAAGCGCTCGGTTTTTCGGAGAATACGGTGTTTGCAAATCAGACTCCGCTTTATTTCGACGCGCCTCTCAAAGAGCTTATGCCCACGCTAAAGTTCGGCGCGACGACTTATTTCGTCCCGAAAATGCTTTTTTCGTTCCCCGTAAGACTTCTCGATTATCTTGACGAAAATAACATAAATACTGTATGCTGGGTCGTTTCCGCGTTCGTGCAGATATCGTCTCTCGGCGCGCTTGAAAACAGAACGCCCAAGACCTTAAATAAAATTGCCTTTGGAAGCGAGGTCTTTCCTCGTAAGCAATACGACATATGGAGAAAGGCTCTGCCAAACGCCGAGTTTTTCAACCTTTACGGACCTACCGAGGCAACGGGAATGTCGTGCTATTGGAAAGCTGACAGGGTGCTTTCCGAGAATGAGCCGATACCCGTCGGCAGACCCTTTGATAACACCGATATAATTCTTCTTAACGATAAAGACGAACGAGCAGAGAAGGGTGAGCAGGGCGAGATATGTATAAGAGGTACTTGTCTCACGCTTGGTTATTATAACAACCCCGAAAAGACCGCGGAGGTCTTTACACAGAATCCGCTTAATAAATTTTATCCCGAGCTTATATACAGAACGGGCGATATCGGACGCATAAACGAATACGGAGAGCTTGTGTTCGTCAGCCGTAAAGACTCGCAGATAAAGCACATGGGACACAGAATAGAGCTTGGCGAGATAGACTCCGCCGCGCAGAAGAGCGACAGTGTAAAAAGGACGTGTTGCATTTATGATGCGGACGCAAAGCGTATAGTTCTGTTTTATGTGGGAGATATCGCGGAGAGCGACCTTTCAGCTTTTCTCGCGGGATATCTGCCGCGCTATATGATGCCCGCGGTCTGCGTAAAACTTGACGTTATGCCCCTGACCGATAACGGCAAGACCGACCGCAGAACGCTAAAGGAAAAAGCCGCAACACTATAAATAACTTTCTAAAAAACAGATTTTGTATATCCGTAACGTAACGGTTATGCAAATAAATTGCAAGAAAGTTTTTGCGGAGCTTTTTTCAAAAAGCGACATCGCGTCCCCGCATCCCCAAAATAAAACATCAGGAGAAACCAAAATGGAACAACTTCTTAAAATACTCTCCTCGCTTCATCCCGAGGTGGATTTTGAAAATACAGAGGACCTCGTTGACGACGGAATACTCGACTCGCTCGACATAGTCGCGATCGTTACCGAGATAGACGCCGAAATGGGCGTTTCTATCCCCGCGGAAGAGATAGTACCCGAAAACTTCAATTCGGTCAAGGCTCTCATGGAGCTTATAGAACGCTTGGACGAAGAATAAGATAAGGGAGATACACGATGCTGTTCACCTCCTACGGCTTTATTGCCTTTTTGGCTGTGCTTTTCCTCGTTTATTATTTATTTCCGAGGAAATATCAATGGTGTCTGCTCCTTGCCGCCAGCTATATATTTTACGCGTTCGCAGGACTCGATTCACTTGTCTTTATACTCGTAACCACTCTGTCGTCGTATGCGGTCGCTCTTATAATGGGGCGTATGCGCCGCCGCGAGAACGAGTATATAGAAGCGCATAAGGACAGTCTTGATAAGGAAGCGAAAAAGGCTTACAGAGCAAAGCAGAGAAAACGCCGTTTTCCTGTGCTTGTGGCGGGACTCGTATTCAATTTCGGAATACTTGCGGTAATAAAATATACGGGATTTGCAATATCAAACTTCAATTCAATAATCGGAGCGTTCGGAAAAGAACCGCTTACTATCCCGTCACTGCTTTTGCCGATGGGAATATCCTTTTACATATTTCAGTCGATGGGATATCTTATCGACGTTTACAGAGGAAAAGCCGAGCCCGAAAAAAACGCGGCAAGATTCGCGCTTTTCGTCTCGTTTTTTCCACAGCTCGTCCAAGGTCCTATCTCTCGTTTTTCAGACCTTGCTCCGCAGTTGTTTGCTCCGCATAAGTTCAACGGAAAGAGCTTTACCTTCGGAATTCAGAGAATACTTTGGGGATATTTCAAAAAGCTCGTTATCGCCGACCGTATAGTCGTGCTCATGACGGCCATGCTCGACGAGCCGACCGAGTACACGGGCGCGTACGTGCTTTTGCTTATCGTCGTTTATTCGATACAGATATTCGCCGATTTCACGGGCGGTATCGATATTACCATAGGTATTGCCGAAGCGCTCGGAATACGCCTTGCGGAGAACTTCAAGCACCCGTTTTCGTCAACGTCAACGAAAGAATATTGGAATCGTTGGCATATCACTATGGGAAGCTGGTTCAACGATTACGTCTTCAATTCGCTTTCTGTGTGCGGTCCTATGAAAAAATTCTCGACCTTTTCAAGAAAACGCTTTGGCAAGGCTCTCGGAATGAGAGTTCCCGTGTATATTTCCACCATAGTTACGTGGTTCTTAACGGGACTTTGGCACGGCGCGGGTTGGAATTTTATCGTTTGGGGACTCCTTAACTGCGCGGTGATACTCGTTTCGCGCGAATTTGAGCCGCTTTATAAAAAATTCCGAAATAAATTTCCAAGGCTCGTCGCGACAAAGGGATATTATTTCTTCTCCGTGGCAAGAACCTTTTTGCTCATGGGTATCATACGCTCACTCGATTGCTACCGCGACGTAGGGCTGACCTTCAAGCTTTGGGGCAGTATGCTTACGACCTTTAATTACGGTACGCTTTTCGGCGGAGGAATACTTGACCTCGGACTTAACGTCTCGGATTTCGTTATAATAGCCGTTTCGGTTGTGATGGTCTGCTTTATAGGCGTCGTGACGCAGAAGAGAGACGTAAGGGAAGTGCTTTACGAAAAGCCGCTCGTAAACACCGCTCTTGCGGTCGCGCTTTTCATAGCTATCATACTTTTCGGCGCGTACGGAATAAATTACGACGCAACGCAGTTTATTTATAATCAATTTTGATAATAATAAAAAATAAGTGGATATTAAATGAAAAAAAGAATTATCATAACGGTCTGCGCCATACTTGTAACCGTGATACTTCTCGGCTTGCTACAAGCGCTCGTAAGACCGAAATATACCGATAACAGAGAAGGCGCTCTTGTCGGTGAGTATTATAGCTCGACCCTTGACCACGACGTAGTTTTCGTCGGAGACTGCGAGGTATACGAGACCTTCGTTCCCGCGATCCTCTGGGAAGAATACGGAATAAAGTCGTACGTTCGCGGAAGCGCGCAGCAGCTTCCTTGGCAGTCGTATTATATGCTCGAGGACGTTTTCAAACACGAAAAGCCAAGAGCGGTCGTATTCAATGTTTACTCCTTGAAATACGGAAAGCCGCAGAGCGAGGAATTCAACCGAATGACGCTCGACGGCATGAAGTGGTCGGGCGCAAAATGGAACGCTATAAAAGCGTCCATGACCGAAGAAGAAAATATGCTCGACTATATCTTCCCGATATTGAGATATCATTCGCGTATAACCGAGCTGAACAGCGACGACCTGCGTTATATCTTCAAAAAAACACCTGCCGTTTCGGACAGCGGATACCTTATGCAAACGGGTATAGCTCCTATGACCTTTGACCAAAGTGAGCTTGTACGCGGACTTTCGGATTATACTCTGCCAAAGACGGCGATGGAATATCTCGATAAAATGCGCGAGCTTTGCTACGAGAACGGAAGTGAGCTTATACTCGTAAAAGCGCCGACAAATTCTTGGAGATATTGGTGGTACGACGAGTGGAACGAGCAGATAGAGGATTACGCGCAGAAAAATGACCTTGCATATTATAATTTTATTTCCGAATGCGATAACATAGGCATAGATTGGACTGCCGATACCTACGACGAGGGTGCGCATCTCAACGTTTACGGCGCGGAGAAGATGACAAGATATTTCGGAGAGATACTTAAAAACTCACATGGTTTTACCGGTTCTGTTGAAAGTGCCGAATGGGACGGACTCGCAAAAGCTTATCATGAACGAAAGAAAGAGATGGAATAACAAAAATAAATAAAAGGAATTGATCATTATGAAAAATATCGCAAAAATTTTATTGGCATTTACCTTAGCGCTTCTGCTTATCTTTGGCGCGGTTGCATGTGACAAGGACGATGAAAAAGAAAAAGTAGAAGAGACCGAGCAAAATAATATCGGTGTCTTTGCGGTCAGATATAAGGGGACTAACATCGAGCTTGGAAGCAAGGCAAAGAAAGTCCTCGATAAGCTCGGCGAGCCCCTTTCATCTAATTTCGTAGCGTCCTGCGGAGAGGGAGCGGGCGACCAGTGGGTGTACGCGTATTCCTCAATATTCGTATATACCGTTAAATACGGAGAAGAGGAAATAATCGACGGACTCAAGCTTCGCGACGATATTGCCGACACCTCAAAGGCGATCCGTATCGGAGCAACAAAGACGAGCGTAAAGAATGCTTACGGAGATAAGCTCGTTGAAAAGGAAAACCGCCTTTTGTATACAGAGAGCTTTCACGTAATAGAATTTTCAATAGATTCAAATGATAAGGTCACGGGAATAGAATTAAGAACCGAAGCTAACTGAATATAAAAAAAGACCGCTCTCACGCAAAGCTTGTGAAAGCGGTCTTTTGCTTTTTTGTTTATATGTTCAAGAATATTATCGATATGATTCCCAAAAGCATGGCGAGATTTTGTTCTTTAGTCAGTTTTTCTTTGTAGAGAAATACCGATACGAGCCAAGTAACAACAATACCTCCCGCCGAGATTATAGGGAACATGACGGATTTGTTTATCATGGTCGATGCTATCATAACGAAAAGATTTGCCGCGCCGTTTGCCACACCGCAAATTATCATGAAGTGAGCGCCTTTTTTCAATGACGGAAGTATTTGTGGCCTTTCGTAAAACAGGGCGAATAAGAGAAACGCAATAAAAACTATTCCCAACGCTATCGCCATAAAAGTTTTATCGTAAGCTCCGTTAAATTGCTTTGTCTGTTCGGTTTGTATTATCGCGCAAGTACCGTTGCCTATAAGCGATAAGGCTGCAAATATAGCCCATTTAAACGTTATTTTTGAGTCGTCCTTTTTTGCGTTTATAAGAACTATGCTTATTACAAGGAGGGTAAGACCTATATATAGCCAAACAGTAGAGCTGTCACCGTCAAAGATAAGACCGTATAAGGCAGGAAGTATCAATGAATAGGAAGTGACGAGCGACGTAAGCGAGAGTGAGCCGACTTGTATTGCAAGAAAAGTAAATAGCACCGTGCAAAAATACGACGTGGCAAAACCCAAAATAAAGGGAAGAGAAGAAAATGAAAAAGGAAGCTTGAAACCGCTTATGACAAAGAAAAACATACAAGCGATGAGTACGGAAAACGCATTGAATACAAATACGTTTTTGCCGCTCGTTTTGTTGTTAAAAGCTTTTTTTGTTATGCTTTGAGCCGAAATTCCTATAATTATAAGTATTAAATAGGAAGCTGAAAGTAAGTTCATAAAACCTCCGTTTTTATTGTGCTTATTATGTTTTCAAATTTTAATTTATCGAACAGTTTAATTTGACAAAATGGATACGCACGAATGAAACGGTTATCACCAATACTGCGCGATAACCCGCAATTTGTTTGATTGATTATATTATTACAAATTTAATTTATTATACCGCCATATTCAAAAAAAGGCAATACGACAGCTTTCCTTTTTTGTTGTCTTTTCTTCCTGTTTTGGAAAAATAACAAAAAATCGATTGACAAAACGTAAGGTTTATAGTAATATAGAGTCAGCCGCGGATACGGAAATAAATATTGCGAGGAATACCGTGAAAATAAGTTATAATATAGAAAAGCTAAAGAGTATCATAGACGACCTTGGAGAAGTTACGGGGGTAACTCTTGCAATTCTTGATCATAATTTCAATTTTTTATATACGCGTGAGCGCAAGGACGAAGGGGACGAATTTTGCAAATGTATACACAGTATCGGAGATTCCCGAATAGATTGTATGCGTTCCGATGAGGATATGCTTCTGAAATGTAAGCAAACAAAAAAATACGTGTCACATATATGCCACGCGGGACTTATAGATGCGGTAGTGCCTATATTGAAGAACGGAAATATCGCGGGATATGTTATGGTAGGAAGATTGCGTCCGACAAAAGAATTTGAGCCAAATAAAGAATTGTTTTCAGATGATATAACGCTTTGGAGGTCGCGGTACGAAAAGCTTTCGTATCTGTCCGAAGGTCAGCTTCAAAGCTTTGTAAATCTCTTGTCGCATATCCTTTTTGAGAACGCCATACAGATAGATTACGGAGAGGTCGTCGATAAGGCTGTTGCGTATATAGAAGAGAATATATCCGAGCAGATGACCATAGAGCTTTTATCAAGCGAACTTTTTGTGTCTAAAAACAAACTTTACGAAGGGTTTCACAATTATTTTGATTGTACTGTAAACGAGTATATCACTCGCAGAAGAATAGAACTTGCAAAGAGCATGTTAGCTTCAACCGACCGAACCGCAGAGGATATAGCGGCAGCGGTAGGACTTAAAAATTATTGCTATTTTTCAAAGCTCTTCAAAAAACGCGTAGGCTTTTCGCCGAGCAAATACAGAAATCAAAACAAGAAAGGTTGAGTCAAAAATTGACTCAACCTTTTTTTCTTTTTACTTCATGTACTTTGCAAGGAAGTCCGCGCTCATCTTAAGACTGTTGAAGGGAGAACCAACGAAGTTAGTGTCCTGTTCAACGACGTAAGACTTTACGCCGATCTTTTCAGCGGTCTCCATAATGGGATCCCATGTGAGATTTCCGTTTCCTACCTCGGTTATGTATGGGAGGAGGTGCTTGGTTGTCTTGTCGCGCTTGAGAGACATATCCTTGAGGTGAAGAATGTCAATTCTGCCCTTGAGCTTTTCAAGCCATGCGCAAACGTCCGCGCCGCCTGCGGAGAGCCAACAGGTATCCGCAACGAAAGTAATATTTTCGGGGTCAAACTCTTCAACGAGAATATCCATTATCGTCTTGTAGCCATCGATCCTTACAAACTCAAAATTGTGGTGATGATAGGTAAGCTTAAAGCCTTCTTTTGCGTACATTTCCGCTGCCTTGTTGTAGTCGGAAATGAACTTCTTAAGACCGTCAAGACTTTCTCTCGCATCACCAAGCGGCATACTTCCAATACCGATATTGGTGGTATTCCACATACGGTGAATTTCAATGATCTTCTCGGGATCATTGAGGATCATGTTGTAATCGTAGTGAGTACCTACAACAGAAATACCGTGCTTTGCGAGAAGCTCTCCGAAGAGCTTTTCATCAAACGCATTAACTACCGTGTGAGCCTCTGTATAACCCATTTTTGCGAGTGTTGCAAAAGTAAGATCTGCAAATTCGGGATCTTTGAGATAATCTCTTACGGTATAAAGCTGAACGCCAAGTTTTTTAAACATGATTTTTACCTCGCTTTGTTTTTTTGTTTGAATCAATTATAACATATAAAAAAATGAAAGGCAATACTTTTGGCAAAAATAATTAAAATTAAGTATTGAAAAAAACAAATTTTGATTTATCGGGGAGTTTGATTTGACGAAAGGACAAGGCACGAACGAAACGGTTATCACCAATAGCCTCCCTTGTGTAAAGGGAGGTGGCACGCGTTAGCGTGACGGAGGGATTGTAAAAGTAACATTTTAACACAAAACAATCCCTCACCCGACTTC
>SVUA01000022.1 GCA_015063485.1 Oscillospiraceae bacterium
CATGATAGCCTCCCCTACAAATACCATATATTCTATCACCGTAGGGGAGGATATTATCCTCCCGCAAAACAAACGTCAAAATCCAAACGAAACGTGCTGTCGAGGTAGCGAAGCGACGACACGGTAGTGAAAAACATCACAGTGTGATGTTAGAGCCGTGGCGTGACCGAACCGCAGTGAGATCGTCAGCCCCTACAGAGTTTATTCGTCGATATTTCGTTCAATTTTGCATTTTGCACTTTGCATTTTGCATTTATCAAACTCCCCGATAAACCGCAATTTATTTAACTTTCAACATTTTTACTTTTTATGCCAACGCCCCATCGGATATTTCTATCCGATGGGGAGGCACATTTATTAATCTGTTTCATTTGCAAATCCATTAGGCTCATACGAGGGTTGGTTAGCTACAATCAACTCTCCTGTTCGTCGTCTGGTAAAATAAATCAATCCCTCTTTGCCTTCGACAGTATTATAATTCACACTAATAATAGTCGTTCCATCACTCATTTTATGAGGAAGTCCCACCACAGAAACAACTTCTTCATAGGTCATGCCCTCTGTTATTTTTTCAAAATCACTGCAAGTTGGAAGCGTACTCGGCTTCGGATCAACGGTAACAAGCGTATTAAATACCGTATCAAAGATAACGCTGCTTTCCCAACTTAAATTTATTAAAGTGCCTGAATCACGCATTTTAGGTTTATTATGAGAATCATACTTCGCTATTTTAAAGCAATCTTCTTCATATTTTATAAAATTCGATATCCATACAATACCGCTGCATTCTTGAAAGCTTATGACGATATACGTATATTCATGCGCGGGAACGATCGGAGAAAGTTGAAAAAGCTTCACCCCCATATTAGCACTATTAAATTCATTCCTTGCAGTAGTTTTGTACTCTGAATTCAAAGTAGAAACAACGTCCGAAATAAAATCTTTGTTATCTTCATTATTCGCCCATGAATATAAAAGTTGTCCCTCTTTCTTTAAATATAATCCAAATCCTTGATCATACTCATACTCATTGTTTACTTCAACATGACTATTATAATCTTGATGTTCCGATGCGGTATACAGTTCAATACTCTTTACTGTCCAATCCTTAATAGGATCAGGAGCATCCTTATGACTGTACACATAGTGAAACGCTTCTTGGGTGCTTCCCAGCGGTCCTAAATTTTGATATCTATATCTCGTTCCCAATACAAATTGACCCATATCTGCATCGTCGATTTTGGCAAGTCTTAATTCAAAGGGCCATCCATCAATTTCTTTTTCAATTTTACGTCTTACGTCATATTCCGAGATAATTCCTCCATATTCCTCTGCTGTATAATAATACAAATGAGGATCTCTTACGGAATAATTATCTAAAAAAGTATTCATAAATTCATCGGAAAAAGGTGTCTTTATTTCAGGCACTTCAACATATTTAGTATCACCGCAGCCAGTCAATGAAAGCATCAACAACAACGCTAAAACTACAATTAATCCTTTTTTCATAATAAAACCTCCTTACTACAAGAACATTTCTATGTGTTTGCGAGTTTTTATTTCTCCTCGTACTTCATTATACCATATTTAAGGTCAAAAGTCAAGAAAAACAAGGGTTGCGCGAAAAAACTCATCATATAAAATAATATTTATTTAATTTTTTAAATTATCTGTTTACAAAGTGCGTTCTTTATGTTATAATAATATAATAGGGTAGTTATTGACTGTTGCCAATGCTTTCCAAAATATGAAAGGAGCGGAAAATAAATGCAGAATAAAAAATTTGATTTATTCAGCCGTCTCGAAGAGCTTCCCTCTCGTTTATATGTAATACTTGCTATATTTATGTTGGCTATTCATACCGTGCTTTGCACGTTTACGGAGATAAGACCCGTTATAAGCGGTTTTATAGTTGTTCTACTATATATCGGAATATCTCTGTGCGTATACCTTATTTCGCGCCGACGAATGAATCTATACCGAATAGAAACAGACGCAAGTGAGGCTCAAAACAGCGGAGTTATCCATACCTTCAGAAACCGTTTGTCTATTCCCTACGCAGTAATCGATACAAAGGGGCAGATAGTTACCTTGAACCTTGCTATGCGCAGAGCTGTCGGATTCAAGGGCTCTGCTTTCCAGACAAATATCGCTGACGTCTGCGGTCTCAAGCTCGAAGACATTGAATTTCTTGAAGTACAAAAGGATACCGAAAAGACCGAAGCAGATATTGAATCACCCGTCGTCTCCCGAGTTAACGCGAAAGACCCCTCAAAGATATTTGCTTTTATAGGCGAAAGAAAATACCGCCCCGAATGTCACATGATACAGTCAAAGGGTAAGGTATATCACATGGTAGTGCTTAACGACATCACCGAGCTTGACGCCATTACGACTCTGCATCACGACGAACATTCGGTCGTTGGATATATCGTACTCGACAACCTTGAGGAAATAGCGCAGTACGTTAAGGTCAGCTATCAGGCAGAGGCTTTGCGTGTTGGCGATATCTTAAAGAATTGGGCAACCTCGGTCGGAGCGATAATACGGGAATACGACAAAAACAAATACGTTCTCATTATGTCAAGAAAGGTTCTCGCCACTTGTATAAAAAACAAATTCGAGATACTTGACACGGTAAGAGAGGTCCATATCGGTGAGGACAATATGCCCGTAACGGTATCTATGGGTATTGCTACGACTGGAGAAAATCTTGCGCAAAGAGAACGCGATGCGCTCATTTGCCTTGACAACGCGCTTCAGCGCGGTGGCGACCAAGTGGTTTTAAAGCTCGAAACGGGTATACATTACTTCGGTGGCCGCACCAAGACCCACCAAAAGCGTACGCGCGGACACTCCCGTATAATTGCTACGCGACTTTGCTCCATGATATCAAGCGCATCTAACGTAATAGTTATGGGTCACGCTAACCCCGACTTTGACTCGATAGGCGCTTGCGTCGGTATCGCTTCCCTTGCGCTTCACCTTGGTGTTGACGTTAAGATAGTTGCCGACACCGAATCGGAAAATTTCAAGGCTTGTACTCACAGGCTTTGCGAGCTTTCCGACTATAAAAATATTTTCGTTGACGGAGTAGTCGGACTTGGAGAAAGCTCCTTTGGAACTCTGCTTATAATAGTTGACGCAAACAACTACAAGATACTTGAAGCTCCCGAAATAGCTGCCAATTCGTTCAAGACGGTCATTATCGACCACCATATCAAAAAGAGCGATTTCGAGCAAGAGCCCAATCTCGTTTATATCGACCCGTCCGCATCCTCGACCTGCGAGCAGATCGCGGAGATACTCGAGCAGAGCTTACCCGCGGGTGTTCTTCGTACCGAGGAGGCTAACGTTATGATGGCGGGTATAATGGTCGATACAAACAACTTTACAAGAAGCGTGGGAACGCGTACCTTTGCGGCTGCGCTTTACCTGCGCGATGCGGGCGCAAGTCCCGAATACGCGCGTACCTTCTTTGAGGAAGCGTTTGAGGACTACACGTCCGAAGCGCGCTTCGGAACTGAAGCACACATCTACCGCGACCAGATCGCGATAACCTCGACCGTAAGCAACGGCTCTGCGAACTCTCGAGTCGCAGCGGCAAAGGCGGCTGATAAGCTTTTAACGGTACGAAACGTAAACGCGGCGTTCGCGCTTATACTGATAGGCGACACCGTACACGTATCCGCGCGTTCAAACGGCACTATAAATGTTCAGCTTATACTTGAAAAAATAGGCGGCGGAGGTCATTTTGACATGGCAGGCGCGGCGATAAAAGAAAGTACTCTTGAGATCGCGGAGGAAATGCTCAAAAAGGCTATCGACGAGCATTTTGAGGATATTTCCAAAGCAAAAAATTAAAAACTCATATAAACCAAGAAAGGAATAATAAAAATGAAAGTCATGTTAACCGCAGACGTAAAAGGTCAAGGTAAAAAAGATCAGGTGGTTGAAGTATCCGACGGTTACGCAAGAAACTTCTTGTTCCCCAAGAAGCTTGCAGTTCCCGCTGACGCAAAGGCTCTTAACGAAGCTAAAAACAAAGAAGCTTCTAAACAATATAAGGTAGAAGTAGAAAAGCAAAACGCTTCCGATATCGCGAAAAAGCTTGAATCCATAAAGCTTACTTTCGTTTATGCGGCAGGTCCTGACAAACGTCTTTACGGCTCTGTGACCGCAAAGGATATTTCGGATAAGCTGAAAAACGAACACAGTATAGACATTGACAAACGCAAGATCTCTCTTCCCGTACCGATAAAATCCTTCGGTACGTTCCGCGCGGACGCAAAGCTTTACACGGGAATAGACGGAAAGATATCCATTGAAGTAGTAGGTAAGGACGCCTGAAAAATTTTAATTCAAGGACGCAAAACATGACGGACGAATTTGCAAGAAAGCTTCCCTTTTCAATGATAGCCGAGCAATCTTTGCTCGGAAGCGTATTGATAGATCCGCAATCACTAAACGACGTGGTCGAGATAATCACCGCCGACGACTTTTATCTGACCGAGCATACGCAGATATTTACCGCTATGCGCGAGCTTTTCCTTGTAAACAAGGAGATAGATGTCGTAACGCTTATCGATACACTTGTAACAAAGGGAATATACGACAAATCCGGCGGAGAGGATTATATAAGAACGCTTTATCAAGCTGTTCCCAACTCCTTAAACGTAAAGGATTACGCAACCATAGTAAAACAAAAAAGTCTTTTGCGCAAGCTCATAGATGCCTGCTCCGATATATCCGAAAAGGCGTACAGTGAGGAGGGCGACGCGGGACAGCTCGTCGATTTTGCCGAAAGCACTATCTTTGATATCGCGCAAGGACGCGATACAAAGAGCTTCAGACACATACGCGACGTTATCAGAAACGTTTATGAGAATCTTCATACTATGGCTACCGAGGGCGAGAGCGCGCAAGGTACTAAAACGGGATTTTCGGGAATAGATAACGTACTTGCGGGCATGGGCAACTCCGACCTTATACTCGTCGGCGCGCGTCCCGGTATGGGTAAGACCTCGTTCGCGCTCAACATCGGTACGAACGTGGCTCTTCAAACGGGTAAGACCGTATGTATGTTCTCTCTTGAAATGTCGGCAGAACAGCTCGTTACCCGTGTAATTTCAAGTGAAGCTATGATAGACAGCTACGCTCTCCGCACAGGAAAGCTTGACCCTAAACAATGGGAGGACATAGCTGCCGCTACGACGAGACTTTCGGGTTGTAATATTCTTATCGACGATACCTCGGGTATCACGGTCACGGGAATGAAAGGAAAGCTCAGACGCATCAAAAATCTCGGACTCGTCGTTATCGACTATCTCCAGCTCATGCAAAGCGACCGCCGCAACGACGGCAACCGCGTACAAGAGGTTGCGGACATATCGAGAGCTCTTAAAATAATGGCTAAAGAATTAAACGTTCCCATAATTTGCTGCGCCCAGCTCTCTCGTGGACCTGAGAGCCGTACGGACAAACGTCCTATGCTGTCAGATCTTCGTGACTCGGGAGCTATCGAGCAGGACGCCGACACCGTTATCTTCCTTTACCGAGACGAATATTACGTTACCGATAAGAACGACGAGGAAAGCAGTGTCGCAGAGGTCATAATCGCAAAGAACAGACACGGTTCTACGGGAACTGTAAAGGTAGGCTGGATAGGTCGTTATACGAAATTCCGCTCTATCGCGACCGACGTTGGCGAGGGTTGAACATGACACTGTCAAAGCTTCCCGACGGATTTGTGTCGCCGCATAAGTTGACCGAGACAAACACCTCCGATGCCATACTTTTAGGCTTTTCGGGCGGAGCTGACTCGTCGGCACTGTTGCATATGCTCTCTATATATTCAAAGGAGATCGGCTGTAAGCTTTACGCCGCGCATATCAATCACGGTATCAGAGGAGAGGAAGCCGACCGAGACGAAAGCTTTTGCATAGAAACGGCAAAAAAATACGGAGTTGAGATATTCGTTTTAAAGGCAGACGTTCCGCATATCGCGAAAAAAAGCGGAGATAGTATAGAGACGGCGGCAAGAAAGGTTCGCTACGGCTTCTTTGAGGAGTTGATGAAAAAGCTCTCTATTCCTCTGCTTGCCACAGCGCATAACGCAAACGACAATCTTGAAACGGTGCTCTTCAATCTTTCTCGCGGCACGGGACTCGACGGACTTTGTGGGATCCCCGAAAGCCGTGAAATAAACGGCGGGTGCATTGTTCGTCCGATACTAAAAATGAGCCGTAAAGAAATACTCGAATATTGCGATAAAAATTCTCTTCCCTTTGTCACGGATAGTACGAACACAGATACAGATTATACGCGGAACAAAATACGCGCAGAGATAATTCCCTCTCTGTTATCGATAAACGGAGCGGCTGTAAAGAACGCCTCGCGCGCTAAAGAAAATCTTTGCGCCGATTCACAATATCTGTGGCAGGAAGCTGACGCTTTTTTGAAAGAGCATTTTAAGGACGGCAGAACATCTTTAAAGGCATTGCAAAAAGCTCCTTCCCCTATATTCAACCGCGCGGTAATGAAAGCATATTCCGAAATATCGAACGGCATATCGTTAGATTCAATACACCTTGAAAGCATACGAAAGCTCGTTATAAAAGGAGAGGCTCACTCGTCGGTGGATCTGCCGAACTCCATAGAAGCGGCGATAGAGGACGGATTGCTCTTCAGAAAAAAAGCGGAAACTGTTCAAATAGAGCCGTATGACGTCGAGATCTCACACGGAGACAATTATATTTCACAAACAAATTGTGAAATAATCATAGGAAATTCACAAAGAAAGATAAATGTTTACAAAAAGTCAATACTATTGTATATTGATTTTGATAAAATAAAAGGCGTGTTGAGGGTACGCGATCGCCGTGCGGGTGACCGCATAATTGAAAACGGTATGCATAAAAGCTTAAAAAAGCTTGCGTGTGACCGCAAAGTACCGCTTGAGCTTCGCTCAAGGATACCCGTTATTTACGATGATGAGGGGATCGTTGCTGTTCCTTTCGTTGCCGTACGCGACGGAGTAAAAACAAATGAAAGCAACAAAAACGCGCTTCCTTTGCAATTTTATTTATACTAAAGCTTCGAATCCAACGGAGGAATTTGATGAAAAAAGGTAATTTCAAAATTATAATCTTCTACATTGTTCTTATCGGCGTTATCATAGTATCTCTGTCGTTTATGTTCAATAACCAAGCGGCTGAGCCCTTAAAGTATAGCCAAGTGCTTGAGTATTTTGAGGACGACAGAGTTAAGAGCTTTACTATCGACGAGGACAATAATCTTATCATGAGCGTATATGAGCTTGACGCGGAAGGAAAGCTCAATTACGATGAAAACGGCAAATGCACCAACACCGTTAAGGAGGGTGTCGTATACCGTTTGCAGAGTCTCGGTCTTTTCGTCGAGGATTGCAGTAAATACTATAACGGCGGAGTCTCCGCTGAAGAATACAAAAACCTTGAGTCGTTTGATATTCAACCCGAGACCGTTTATCCTTGGTGGGTAAGCTTCCTTCCTTATATAATCGTTATAGTTATAATAATCGTTCTTTACGTTATCGTAATGAAATCCGCGGCGGGCGGCGGAGCGGGCGGAAAGCTCAATTCCTTCGGTAAGGCTCGCGTAAAGACTCCCGGCGCTGACAAGGACCGCGTGTTCTTTAGTGACGTTGCGGGTGCTGACGAGGAAAAGGCTGAGCTTGAAGAAGTGGTCGAATTTTTGAAAGACCCTTCTAAATTTTCAAAGCTCGGCGCGAAAATTCCTCACGGTGTTCTTTTGATGGGCCCTCCCGGTACGGGTAAGACCTTACTTGCAAAGGCTGTCGCAGGAGAGGCTGGAGTTCCCTTCTACTCCATTTCGGGCTCGGATTTCGTTGAAATGTACGTCGGTGTCGGTGCGTCTCGTGTAAGAGACCTTTTCGAGACGGCAAGAAAATCTCCCGCATCTATCGTGTTTATAGACGAGATAGACGCAGTCGGACGTCACAGAGGCGCAGGTCTCGGCGGCGGACACGACGAGCGTGAGCAAACGCTCAACCAGCTTCTCGTTGAAATGGACGGATTTGGCTCTCATGAGGGTATCATCGTTATCGCGGCAACAAACCGCCCCGATATCCTTGACCCCGCGCTTCTCCGCCCAGGTCGTTTTGACCGTCAGATAACCGTAAACTATCCCGACATCAAGGGGCGTGAGGAAATACTCAAGGTACACGCAAAGAAAAAGCCTCTTGAGGAGACTGTTGACCTTGCAAAAGTCGCAAAGACTACTGCGGGATTTACGGGAGCCGACCTTGCAAACCTTCTTAACGAAGCGGCTCTTCTCGCGGCACGCAGAGGAAAAGCTCTCATCGGAATGGACGACATCGACGATGCGTTTATCAAAGTAATAGCAGGACCTAAGAAAAAGTCCCGCGCCATGAAGGAACGCGAAAAGAAGAATACCGCTTATCATGAAGCAGGTCATGCTATCATCGCGCACGTTCTTCCCCATATGGACCCCGTACAACAGATATCTATAATCCCCAGCGGAAACGCTCTCGGATATACGCTCAATCCTCCCGCAGAGGACAAATACAGCGTTTACAAGGAAGAGCTTAAGGAAAAGATCACTATGCTTCTCGGCGGACGCGCCGCGGAGGAGATAATCTTCGGTGACATTTCGGGCGGTGCTTCCAACGATATCGAACGCGCTACAAAGACCGCAAAGAGCATGGTTACAAAGCTCGGAATGAGCGAAGTGCTTGGACCTCGCGCATTTGGAAACGATCAGGGCGAGGTATTCCTCGGACGTGATTTCTCAAGTTCTCAGGATTATTCCGAGGAGATCGCGGCGAAGATAGACGCGGAGATTGGAAAGATCATTAACGAGGCATATGACAGAGCGAAAAAGATACTCACAGATAATATCGACAAGCTTCACTTTATCTCCGAATTCCTTTTGAAGAACGAGATCATGGACGGAGAGCAATTTGCCGCAGCTATGGACGGTGAGCCTACAATGGAAGAGCTTGAAAACATGACCGAGGCTAAACGCCGCAAGAGCCGTGAGGAAAACGATCAGAAGCGTTTGCAGGAAGCCCGCGAGGCAAAAGCCAAGGAAGAAGCAAAAAAAGAAGCTATCGAAGATCTTCAGAACGATCTTGCGAATAACGGCATTTTTATTGAAAAAGCAGAGTTGAAGCTTGAAGAAGACCCCGTTAAAGAAGTTAAGGACGAGGAAACCGAAAGCGAAGAAAATGATAGCGATAAAAATTCGGATAATTAAACAAAAAATGGAACTGATTTAAATCAGTTCCATTTTTTGTTGATACCTCTCATAATAAAACAAATACTGTTGCGCTATTCCCGCGTATGCGCCGAAATATTCCTTTGGGTCAAATTTTTCGGGAACATCGGGAAAATATTTTTGCATTACACGCTTTATCCAAACGTCAATGGGAAACGACGAATAGCGTTCAAGTCCGAACAATGATATGCAGGACGCGACCTTCGGTCCTATTCCTCGAACGGTACAAAGGTCTTGCATTACCTGCTCATTTGACTCGCATTTTTTCAATGCCTCAAGGTCAAGTCTGCCGTCAATAATACGCTCTATCGCGTCTGCTATGTACCCCGCGCGAAAGCCTGTGCGAAGCTCGAAAAGACCTTCTTTGCCTATGGAGTTGATCGCCTCTGCCGTCGGAAACGCGCAAAGCGAGGATACACCCGAGACGTGCTTTTCCATCTCTTCTGAAACTTCTATCGGTTCTCCGCACTCACGCGAAAGATTTTCGATTATCTTCTTTATTCTCGGGATATTGTTATTTTGCGAAACGATAAACGACACGACCGTCTCAAACGGGTCTTGCCTCAATATCCGTATTCCTCGTCCTGTCTCCATAGCGTCACGCATAACGGTCGACGGACAATGCTTCGCTATATCGCGCCTTATAGCGCCGTAATCAATATCAAGTCCCAAGTATCTTTTCCAAAGCGTATGAAATTCACGCTCGTCCGCACCATATATGTAAAGCGTATCACCGTCCTGCGCAAAAGAGACAAAACGCCCGAAAGCCACGCCCGAAAACTCCTTTTCGTGTCCGCTTTCTTTTACCTCGTCAAACCTAAAGCTTTGACCGCAATCAAATATCTGACTTATATCAAAATATTCGAGTCCGTCTATCTTTATATATTGATCTTTTTCGACTGTTTTTAAACTCATATATCTCCTTTATACGCCAAAAATCACAAAAGGCTCTTGAAAATACAGCGTATATATGTTATAATGTAATATATTGTTATCAACGGTAAGGTATAATTTTATCTATGATAATTATTATACCTTTTTTTATTAAAAAAGGCAAGTATTATTTGGAGAAAATTTATGGAACATATTTATACGATACCCGTCAACGAAGCGTTTGAAGCTTCGCGCGACGACGCGTCCTGCGGTTGTCCGTTCTGTACTCTTTACAACAAGCTTGAGGAGAACGAGCTCGAGCTGATACTCGGCGCGTCTATGATGGAACCCGATATCCGTATAATGACGAACAAGGAAGGCTTCTGCCGTACGCACTACGACATGATGTTTACGCGCAAGAACCGTCTTGGTATGGCTTTGACGCTTGAGAGCCACCTTGCAGAGCTTAAGAATGAGATCAAAAACGGCGGATTTATGCAAAAGGCGGGAGACCGTCCGATAAAACGCATTTCAGCGCTTGAAGATAGCTGTTACGTCTGCCGTCGGATAGAGTTTCACTTCAATCACATGATAGAAACCGCAGTCTTTTTATGGGACGAGGACGAGGATTTCAGAGAAAAATTCTCGGCGCAACCTTATTTCTGCCTCCCTCACTACAAAAGACTTATTGCTTGCGCACAAAACAGACTCTCCAAAAAGGACTCCCCCGAAATGATAAAGGAAGCGGCGAGGATAGTTGAAGCTTACATAGAAACGCTTAACGAGGACGTTAGCTGGTTCTGTAAAAAATTCGATTACCGATACGACGAAGAGCCTTGGTACAACTCAAAGGATTCGGTGGAGCGTTCCATGAAGTTTTTAAGAAGCGACTTACATAATCCCCCCGACAAAAAGAAAAAATAAACTTACACGGAGACAAAAAATGTTAGATCTTCTCGACCTTCAAAAGCATTTTATACTTACTCATCTAAAGAAAGGCGATATTGCCGTTGATTTCACTATGGGTAACGGACACGACACCGAATTTCTCTCAAAGACAGTCGGAGAGCGCGGTCACGTTTACGCATTTGACGTTCAAAGCCTCGCTCTTGAGTCTACTGAAAAGCATTTAAAAGAATGCGGTTGCCCCGACAACTACACGTTGATACTCGACTCGCATCACAACGTAAAAAAATACGTTGATAAGCCTATAAAGGCTGGAATGTTCAATCTCGGCTATCTCCCGGGCAGTGACAAGACCGTAACGACTATGCGAGAGACTACTCTCCCCGCCATTGAAGCGGCTATCTCGCTTATGGACAAAGACGCGATAATACTCGTAGCCGTTTATCCCGGACACGCGGAGGGAGAGGCAGAGGGAAAGATGGTAAACGAATATCTCTCTTCCCTTTCGAGATACAAAGTATGCTGTACGCAGATAAAGATAGTAAACTCGCCGACCTCTCCGTTTTTCTTTATAATAGAAAGTAAACCGTAATTCATATAAAGGAACGCTCATATAATGAAACGTAAAGAAAATTATTCCTCCGAGGAGTCTCCATTGTCAAAGGAAGAGCTCGAAATGCTCAAAAAAAGTGTTGACAGCTCCGAGGACAGAAGCAAGCTTCCGCCGCACGACAACTCCGATAGCGCAAACGCTATCCGTTTTGCAAAAAAGAATCCCATACTCGTCGTTTCCGCCATAATCATAGCTATTGCTATAATTGCGGTCACGGTGTTAGGGATCGTTCTTGCGGTAAAAAAATCTGCTAACAAACCTTGTACCGACGATTATACGATATATCTCGGAACGGAATCCTATACCGTTGAATACGAAAAAGCCAATATAAACGACGTGCTTTTCATCGATATGAAAAAAATAGCCAAGTTCGCAGGTCTTATCACAAGCGGCTCGCGAGACAGAATAAAGTTCACTTCGGACGATGACAACTATCTGAAATTCGAGAACAATAGCGAATTTGCCGTTATCAACGGCGCAAAGGTGGATATGTCTGTACAGGCGATAGTAAACGAGAACGAGTGTCTCGTTCCCTTTAGCTTTGCGCAAAAGACGGTCGCGCAAGGGCTTAAGATACGCCTTGACAGTACCACAAATACGATAAAAATAACCCGTCAGCTATACGACGACACAAAAGAACCCGCAACAATTCTCTTTACAAACGACGGCTTTGCCATAATTCAAGCTATCACACAATTAAAGGAGGGGGATATAGGTTTGGATTCCTATAATATTGACATTACTCCGTATTTGCAGTATATTGCCCCTGCAAACGCAAAGGATTATCTCATTCTTGCAAACAAACAGAATGCTCTTGGCAAAAACTACGTTCCGAGTAACCTCGTTTCGCTCCAGAGTGAGCTTGGTATACCGTCAAAGAACGCAAGTCTGCAATTAAACAAAAACGCCGCGTACGCGCTTCAAGCCATGGTCAAAGCCATGGTAGCGGACGGAGTCGCGGGCGCGTATATTGCAGAGGACGGCGCGAAAAAGCCTACCGATTCTCTCTTCGTTACGAGCGCGTACCGAGACTATGATTATCAAGAAAAAATTTTTGACGATTATGTATCAAAAGAAATGGCTAAAAACGATATAACAAAAGAAGAAGCTATTGCCAAGGTCTCCACATATTCTGCGCAAGCAGGTAAAAGCGACCATCAAACCGGACTTTGTATTGACTTTATTACCGATAGCATGGGCGGTGACCTTGACAATCGCTTTGAAGATACAGCCGCGTTTGAATGGTTAAAGAAAAACGCGCATCTGTACGGCTTTATCCTGCGTTATCCCGTTAATCCAAACGGGGACTATGACGACCCCCACCCTATTACGCAATACAGCTACGAATCGTGGCACTATCGCTTTGTGGGACGCGAGGCGGCGGTCGAAATATACCGCTCCAATATGACGCTTGAGGAATACCTCGAGCTTAATTAAGCTAAAGCTCCTCTAAAAAAGGATCTTTATAAATATTTTCAAAGAAAGGAGGAGAAAAAATGAAAGAGTTAAAAACAGAACGGCTCTACGACCTTGAGCATACGATAGCAAAGGAGCTTCTTGCGGACTGCGAATATCCGTGGCTCGCCCTGCCGCGCATAAAGGAGACCGTACTCGCGCTTATCGAAACGCTTCCCGAAAGCGAATATTACGCGCCCGCGCCCGATATCCGCATAGCGAAAAGCGCGAAGATCGCTCCAAGCGCGAATATTTTCGGTCCTGCGATAATAGGTGAGGATACAGAAGTCCGCCCATGCGCGTATATCAGAGGCTCGGTTATCGTCGGCAAGAATTGCGTAGTCGGAAACTCATGTGAGTTAAAGAACGCTATACTTTTCGATAACGTTCAAGTGCCGCATTTCAATTACATCGGAGACTCGATTCTCGGATATCGCTCTCACACGGGAGCAGGTGCGATAACGTCAAACGTGAAGAGCGACAAGACGCTCGTCAGCGTAAAGACGCCCGACGGCGCTATAGAAACGGGGCTCAAGAAATTCGGGGCTATGATAGGCGATCTCGTAGAGGTCGGTTGCAACAGCGTTCTAAATCCCGGTACTGTTATAGGACGAAACAGCAACGTCTATCCGCTATCATCGGTTCGCGGCTACGTGCCCGAAAACAGTATCCACAAAGCGACAAACAACATCGTACCAAAGAAAAAATCTGATTAGCACGAAAGGAAAACACACATGGGCAGACTTTTTGGAACAGACGGCGTTCGCGGTATAGCAAACACCGAGCTGACAGTTGAACGCGCCATGGAGATAGGCAGAGCTGCCGCTACGGTCCTCACCGATGGCTGCCGCCACCGCCCAACGTTCGTTATCGGCTGCGACACGAGAGTATCCTCGGATATGCTTGCAAGCGCAATGATCGCAGGACTTTGCTCGGTAGGAGCGGACGTTATAGGACTTGGAGTAGTTCCCACCCCCGCGGTTGCGTATCTTGTAGTAAAATACAAGGCTGACGCGGGAATAATGATATCCGCTTCTCACAATCCCGCAGAGTTCAACGGTATCAAGATATTCGGCGGAAACGGCTTTAAGCTCCCCGATATGCTTGAGGAAAAGATCGAGGACATAATCCTTGACCGCGAGTACGCTCACAAGCTTCCGACGGGCGACGGAGTGGGCAGACTCACGTACGCAAAGGATGCCGTAAAGGATTACGTAAGACATATCAAAACGAGTACGCACCACGATCTCAGCGGTCTTAATATCGCTATCGACTGCGCGAACGGCTCTGCGTCTACAACAGCACGCATGCTTTTCGAGGAGCTTGGCGCTAATATACACGTTCTTAACGATAAGCCAAACGGCACGAACATCAACGACAAATGCGGTTCTACACATATGGAATCTCTCTCGGAATACGTAGTCGCAAACAAGCTTGACTGCGGAGTGGCTTTTGACGGAGACGCTGACAGATGTCTTTGCGTTGACGAAAACGGCGCTCTTATAGACGGCGATATGATAATGGCTATGTGCGCACTTGACTTGAAGGAGCGCGGAAAGCTCAACAGAAGCACCGTTATCGGAACGGTAATGACAAACTTCGGTTTTCCGAAATTCTGCGAGGAAAACGATATTCAGTTTATAGCTACCAAGGTAGGCGACAGATACGTTCTTGAGGAGATGCTCCTTGGCGACTACTCCTTTGGCGGTGAGCAATCGGGACACGTTATCTTCCGTGATTTCGCGACCACGGGCGACGGTCAGCTTACGGCGACCCAGCTTCTTTGCCTCTTGAAGCGCGCGAAAAAGCCGTTATCCGAGCTTGCAAGCGTTATGACACGTTATCCGCAGACAATGATAAACATAACCGTTTCCGCGGAAGGAAAGCTTGCGTTCTATACCGACCCACAGGTAAACGCGAAGATAGACGAGGTCAAGGAGACTCTCGGAAACACGGGCAGAATTCTCGTTCGTCCCTCGGGCACAGAGCCTATGATACGCGTTATGGTAGAGGGCAGTGACGAAGAGCAGACAGAGGTTCTTGCAAAGGACGTTGCAAATATCATAAAGGAACGTCTTGGCGGAAAATAATTTTAAAAAAATGTTAGCGCCAGACCGCGCGGAAGAAAGGGCTTCCCTTTTCACCCGCGTCGTTGACGAGGAATGGAGTTATCGAAAATTCGGCGGGAGCTCCATCGGCAGAGATAACTGTCGCAGGATATGACAAATATGCGGGAGACTGCAAAACAAAGCAAATTCCAAAAACGAATATTAAAGTTTCAGGGTCAAGCTAAAATTTAGCTTGATCCTTTTCTTTTTGTATTTAAAATTCAATTTTTGATTTGTCGGGCAGTTATGTGAAACAAAACGGCAGACACGAGGTGTTCGCACACTTTAAAAAGCCTTCTCCTGTGGGAGAAGGTGTCACGTGGAGACCCCAAGTCGAACACGTGACGGATGAGGAGTTACTTTGCGTTTTAGGACACCTCATCCGTCTTTGCTTCGCAAAATCCACCCAATGTCCGACTTGTCGGACTTGGCTGTTGCTTGCAACAAGATTCTCCCACTGGAGAAGGCTCTCGTTTAGTGCGAACACAAATCGCAGCCATTTCGGTTGTTTTTTATGCGTTTGTTTTAGAACCGTCGAGGACACCTGTCCATTTATATAAACAAAACATAGTGTGCAAAATCCAAGGGCATCGCCGAACGGCGATGCCCTTTTTATGTTTCTTTTTCTAAATTAAATTACTATATGTTATTTAATTCAGAATTTTAATTTGGGGTATTTTTTGTTATTGAAATCAAGCGAGGAAAGATCCCAAACCTCTTCACTCCAGCCAAGCGTTTCGGTGTAAAACTCCTTGGAATCAAGTTGCGCTACACTGCAAGGCTTACCGTTTTCACCCTTGTTTCCTTTGACAAGAGAATAACTGTTGGTTATGGCACAAGAGACAGTGTCAATACTAAAGCCCACCAAACCGCCTGCACGATAACTCGAACTAATGTTACCGCTATTGTAAGAGTTGGTTATGTAAAGGGTGGGACCATAATTACAGCCCACCAAACCGCCTACATGATTGCTCGCGCTAATGTCTCCGCTATTGTAAGAGTTGGTTATGGTAAGTGATGAAGAACCACCACTAGCGCCATAGCCTACCAAACCGCCTGCAGATGAACCATTGTTTCCGCTCACGCTAATGTCTCCGCTATTGTAGGAGTTGGTTATGGTAAGTGAGCTGCTATTATAGCCCACCAAACCGCCTGCACTATTACTCGAACTAATGTTACCGCTATTGTAAGAATTGGTTATGGTAAGTGAACTACTACCACCATAACAATAGCCCACTAAACCGCCTGCACTATTACTCGAACTAATGTTACCGCTATTGTAAGAATTGGTTATGTAAAGGCAACCTTCTGATCCAAATAATTCACCCACCAAACCGCCTACATGATTGCTCGCGCTAATGTCTCCGCTATTGTAAGAGTTGGTTATGGTAAGTGATGAAGAACCACCACTAGCGCCATAGCCTACCAAACCGCCTGCAGATGAATCATTGTTTCCGCTCACGCTAATGTCTCCGCTATTGTAGGAGTTGGTTATGGTGAGTGAAAAAGAATAACCACCAAGAGAGCCCACAAAACCGCCTGCATATGAATAAACGTCTGCGCTCGTACTACCAATATTGACACTAATAATTGAATTTTCATCAACAGTACAGTTATTAATGAATAGTGTAGACCACACTTCAGCTACAAGTCCGCCGCAATAAACATACCTGCTACTAATGTCACTTGTAACGGTTGCTATAATATTAACGCTTTCAAGATCTACGTTTTCTATAACACCCGTTCCATTGGAGAAAAGACCCAGATACGCATCAGCATTCTTTATAGTTCCAACGAAGGACATATTTTTTATAGAATATACTTTACCGTCAAAAACGCCGTTGAACGCCGCGCCTATCCACTCAAGTCCCGATAGATCGATATCATTTTGAAGCTCGTAATAATATCCGCCGTTCATATTTTTCAAGTCGTCGGGCGTGGAAATATATTTGATCTCGTCAGATATAACTTTGTAACATCTCGCAATTACAGAAGAGACAGAAAGTTCTTTTTGAATATAGCTGTTGTGATATTTTATGCTAGTGAGAGTAAAGGTATTAACTCCTGTTGAAGCGGATATTTCTTTGTATATCCTATTGTTATCTATCTTTATCCAATCTGTAATGTTTCCGTTTACGGAATCTATCTCATATCCCGTTGGATTATTCAAAGTGATCAACATATAGACCTTTTCCAACGGAAACGCCCAATTAATAGGTTCGAAATTCTCGTCTACGTACTCGGCTTTGACGACTTCAAGCTTACCGTTGATAAATACGTTATCCGAAATTTCGCTATCTGGCTCTATCGTATAAGCTACGTTATCAAGCGTTAAATTCAAGCTATCTATTTTAAGATAGGTATCTCCGCCAGCAAACTGTCCGTTATAGATTATCTCAATAAATATCCTTTCGGTCGTTGTCGCTCCCGTTACAGTATAAGTCTGTCCGTTGATGACCGCCGACTCCACTTTCATTCCCAGAGGATTATCAATATTTATCTGCATAAATAGTGTGTCCCCCTCTAAAACCGCAGACGTATTCGCTATATTACAGTCGGTAATTTTGATATACGGAGCAGTTTTATACTTTTTCTCGAAAACTTTAGTTTGCATACCGTTGCCGTCATTCAAGTCAAAGGTATAAGTTATCTTCAAGGTATAGTCTGTATAATAATTAAGAGAAGTAAAGGATAACTTCTTTTCAAGATTTTCAAGGATCAGTACGTGACCCTTATAAAGCTCTACCTTGTGAGAAGAAAGAATACTGTCTACGTCAGTGATATCGTATTCCGCATCAATGCTATTTGTTGTAATATTGTCGTTCTTTACCGTAAACGTCGGAACTGCCTTTGCGTCGGTCTTTATATCAAGCGTCTTTACTATCTCGTGTTTGCCTACTCCGTCATTGAGGTCGTATTCGTACGTTACTCTTACGGTATAGGTGTTGTTTGAAAGAAGATTTTCGATAGTATGCGATAACTTGATATCAAGCTCTACGGGCGCGTCGTTTCCGTGCAAAAGCTCTATCTTCTTTATACTTCCGACCGCGTCAGTATCGGTAATGCTTATTCCAAAACCTACCGATTCCTGTGTCTTTGTCGGCGAGGTGATCTCTACTATCGGCACCGCCTTTGCGTCGGTCTTAAAGGAGGTCGTAATTTCTTTTCTATCATTTTCAAACGTATAGTACGCCTTTAGCGTGTATTCGTTATTCGAAAGAAGTCCGTCTATTGACGTTGCATCGGACGCTATATCCTTTATTTTCGCGCCGTTATGCCATAGCTCTATCGAATCTATCTTGATATCCTCACAGCCCATCTCTCTTACAAACGATATCTGCGCGCCTGTCTTTGACACGCTCGGCTCTGCAAAAAGAACAGGAGCTTTGGTCTTGAAGGTCTTTTCGCTCAATACGTATTCCGTTATACCCTCACCCGTGAGAGCGTCGTATCTTGCCGATATTACGTATTTATAATCGGTATTTACCTCAAGTCCGTCGAATTTTACCTCTCCGCCCTCAAGAGATATTTCTTTGCTGTCAACAAGATTATCTTCGCAATAAAGCTTTGCGTATACCTTTCCGTCTACCAGCTCAATAAGGGAAAGCTCATCGGTTATCTTGACATCAAATGAAACCTCGCTAAAGCTTACCGCTTCCGCGCTTACGGCAGCGGTCGGCAGCTTTTCGCTCTCTACGCCAACACGTACAACTCGGTCGCCCTCCATACGCACGTCCTTTATATCCGTTCCGTCAACGTACTTTATGGCGTCTATCGTATAGGATACGATACCCTCAACGTCGCCTATATTGACCTTGAGTATGAGGTTCTCCATATCCGAGCCTTCCTCGAACATATACGACGAATACTTATTTCCGTTGAGCGTAAACGACAGTATCTCGAAGTCATCGGGGTTATCGATATGCACCGTTATGTAAACGTCGCTGTTCGGCTTCGCGTAATAGAGTGCATTTGAACCCTGTACGTTTAATGGATCGGTAGTTTCCTCTGCTTCGTTTTTATTATTTTTGTCCTTCTTGTCGTCCTTGTCCTTTTCGTCCTTTTCTGAATGATCAAGGAATACTGCCTCGTGCGCGAGTCTCTCAAAATCGTTCTCGAACTCGGGGAGCTGTGCTACGACAGTTTTTCCGTCAAGCGTCGAGGACACGGTCATGCCAGTATATATCGGCACTTGCTTAAGGTTACCCAAAACAACGGCAAGAACGCCGCCGAATACAAGGAAAAAGCTCGCCGCTACCGCTATCCACGCCACTATTCTCTTTTTATTTGGCTTTTTCTCAAGAATCTTGGAGATAAGCGTAAAACGCTTTACAGTTACTCTATCTACTATTTCGTCATCTATGTTAGAAATAACGTCTAATTTTCTCTTATCGCTATTATTCATGATACAAGCCCTCCTTTTCCAGAAGCGCTCTTAACTCATTTCTCATTTCAACAAGCTTTCTATATACCGCCTTTTCGTTCATATCAAGCATTTTTGCGATATTCGCAACGCTATCCATATAATAATAACGGCACACAAAAACAAATTCGTCGCTCGCGCTCTGCGATTTCAGATAATCGTTTAGTATCCTGCTCATTTCTCTTACGGCATACTGCTCCTCTATCGAAGGCTCATACACGATACAGTTATCAAGCTCGTTAAGGGAGACCACAAGCTCGCTCGGTACGCGCTTGCTTGCCGTATGCTTTCTGAACCTGTCTATTGCAATGTTTCGCATTATTTTTGCCAAAAACACCTGAAATTTGTTAGGCTTAGCGGGCGGTATCCTATTCCATACGCCAAGATACGTATCATTTACGCACTCCTCGCAATCGAGCTTATCGTGAATGATATTGTAGGCTATGGTATAAAGATACTTTCCGTATTTTTGATCTGTCGCCTCGATCGCCTTTTCATCTCGATTCCAATACAGATCGATAATTTCCGCGTCAGGCAAAATTTTTTCGCTGTTTGAAGCGTTTTCTGTCCTCATTTTTTCTCCTTTGCATATTTAATAAAGTCTCCTACTTTTATAAGTCGGAAAAAAATCAAATTTCGGACAATATTTTGAAAAAATTTACTATTTTTTTTGTTTTTTGCAAATTATCAATTTAAGTAATAAATATATTTCTTTCCGTTCTTTTCTCTTGTCAATATTTCGACGTCGCACAAAAATTTCAATGCCAACGAAAGCCGTCTGCCGCGAAGCTTTAGTGCCTTTGCGAACATAGCTGAATCAAAGCTCTCCGCCGCTCGTATTTCGGACGGTAAGATAGCGCGAACACCGTCAATACCGTGTAGCTCGGTAAGTCCTATCATACGGTGCGGCAAAAATATCGCATCGTACGCTCCGCTCTTCCGTCCGCGTACACGCTCGGAAAAACGGTATTCCTCTCCGCTTATCTGCGGCAGGAGAAATCTTACTCGCTCGGAGCTGACTATATGTCGCAGATAAAAAAGCTCGGGCAGTATCGACGCGGGCGTCTCTTTTTTCGGAGAGCGCTTCTTTCTTATGACTTCTCCCGTCTCTCCGTCCATGCGGATAAGCAAAAGCTCCGTAATAAGCGGGTGAACGACGGTTATTTTATATTCCGTATTTTCGAGAAAATACTCTATTTTTTTGACGAGCGGATAAAATCCGCCCGTCTGTATCTCAAATATCTCACCGTCACAAAGTATGTCGGCAACGTACGCGCCAACCTTGACCTCAAGGCAAGAGGGGTCCTCGCACACCGCGTGCTTCAGAGCCTTATGGAGTATTTTTTCGTTATACGTGCCTATGCCGTCAGAATCCCTCCCTGCCATTGTCTTTTCAAACTCCGCGCAAAGAGAATCGAATTTTGAAAAAATATCTTCCATCACGTCGCTATACCCGCAAACTGATTATTGTAAAGCTTGAAATATTCGCCCTTTTGCGAAAGAAGCTCGTCGTGGTTGCCCGATTCATATACTTTTCCGTCCTTGATAACGACTATTCTGTCAGCGTCTCTAATAGTCGAAAGTCTATGCGCGATAATAAGCGAGGTGCGATTTTGCATAAGCGCGACCATAGCCTGTTGAATGTGCATTTCTGTTCGTGTATCAACGCTTGAGGTCGCCTCGTCGAGAATAAGTATCTTCGGGTCGGCAAGAACGGCTCTCGCGATAGACAAAAGCTGTCTCTGTCCTTGCGAGAGGTTGCTTCCCGATTCCGCAAGTACGGTGTCGTATCCGTCGGGCAAACGCTCGATAAATACGTCGGCTTTGGCAAGTGCCGCCGCGCGCTTCATCTCCTCGTCGGTAGCTTCGGGTCTGCCGTATTTGATATTAGCGCGGATAGTGTCCGAAAACAGAACCGTATCCTGCAAAACTATTGCTATCGAATGGCGAAGCGTTGATTTCGGAATATCGCAGATATCGATACCGTCAATCGTTATCCGTCCTCCGTCTATCTCGTAAAATCTCGTAAGCAGATTTACGACGGTCGTCTTACCCGAGCCCGTCGCTCCGACGATAGCTATCTTCTGACCCTTCTTTACCGAAAGATCAAGTCCCTTGAGTACCTGCTCTCCCTCAACGTAGGAGAAGTCTATATTCTCAAACTCAATATTTCCGTTTATCTCCGAAACGGTTATCTCATTTGTTCCCTCGTCTATCTCGTCCGCGCTGTCCATTATCTCAAATATACGCTCCGCACCCGCAAGAGCAGTTAATATCGTTGCGTATTGATTTGCTATCTCGTTTACAGGACGTGTGAACTTCTTGGAATACTGGAGCATTGACTGAATGTTACCGATGCTTAATTGTCTCATAACAGGCACGGGATTGAGAACGAAGAAGCCGCCGAAAGCCGCTATAAGAACGTATTGAAGGTTTCCAAGAAAGTTCATACACGGACCCATTACAGAGCCCCATACTTTAGCGCGTATAGCGCATTTTTTCAGTTCTTCACTACTCTCGGAAAACTCTTCGACCGCCTTTTTTTCTTTTCCATAAGCAACGACAGTTTTATAAGAGGTCACCATTTCCTCTACCTGACCGTTTATCTTTCCGAGTATCTTCTGTCTCTCTACGAAATATTTGCGCATAAATTTCGCGAGATTCGTCGAAATAAATATCGTAAGCGGTACAGTAAGACATGCGATAAGCGCCATTATCCAACCGTAATATATCATCATGGAAAGCGCGCCGACAAGCGTAAGAACGCTCGAAATAAGCGATGCTATCGACTGTGATATCGCGTTTGAAACGTTTTCAACGTCGTTTGTCATACGTGACATTATATCGCCATGCTTATGCGTATCGGTATACTTTATGGGAAGTCTCGATATCTTTTGAAAGAGATCGTTTCTCAAAGTATATACTGTATTTTGAGAAAGCTTTGCCGCGAGTATTCCTTGGAAGAGCGCCAGTGTCGCGCTTATGGCGAACATCACGCCCATCATTATAAGATACCCGACCATAGCGTCAAAATCCACCGAAAAACCGCCGTCTTGATTCAGCGTGATGGTATCGATAGCCGCGCCCTGAAGGGCAGGTCCTGCGAGGTCGGTGACCGTGACCACCGCCATTATGATTATAAGAGTTATTATAATCGCCTTGCTCTTTCCTATGTATTTAATAAGTCTTAGAAGTGTCTTTTTTGCGTTTTTCGGTTTCTCTCCGTTGACCCGCGCGCCCATAGGTCCTCTGCCGCCACCCATGGGACGAAGAGGCGGCATATTGTTATTGCTTTGCGGTTTTTGATTATTCATTTGCCTGTCCTCCGTTTCCCATTTGAGAATTATATATATCGCGGTAGGTCGCGCTCGTCTCCATCAAAATATCGTGAGGAGCGCAGTCGCGTATCGTTCCGTCCTCGATAACTGCTATGCGATCGGCATTCTTAACGCTCGCTATACGTTGAGCTATCATAATGACAGTCGTGTCCTTCATTTCACTTTCAAGAGAAGCGCGTAGCTTTGCCTCTGTCGCAAGGTCAAGAGCTGAGGTAGAATCGTCGAGAATAAGTATCTCGGGCTTGCGCACGACTGCTCTCGCTATCGACATTCTCTGCTTTTGTCCACCCGAAAGAGACGCGCCCTTTTCGGCTATATAGCTCTCAAAGCCGTCCGAAAATCCGCTTATGAAATGCTCTGCCTGCGCAGTACGCGCCGCCATCTGTATCTCTTCTTCTGTTGCATCGTCCTTACCCATTCTTATATTGTCGGAAACAGTTCCCGAAAACAGTTCGCTCTTTTGAAGGACAAATGATATCTTATGCCTCAAGGCTTCAAGGTCGTATTCCTTTACTGGAACACCGTCTACAAAGACCTCGCCTTCGACCGCATCGTAAAAACGAGGGATCAGATTGACAAGAGAGGTCTTGCCCGAACCGGTTGCGCCAATGATAGCGAGCGTTTCACCTCGCTTGATATCAAGGTTTATATCATGAAGCACGGGTCTGCCGTGTGTTTCGGGATAACGGAATCCAACATTCTTGAGAGATACC
Source organism: Oscillospiraceae bacterium (assembly GCA_015063485.1). GTDB lineage: Bacteria > Bacillota > Clostridia > Oscillospirales > CAG-272 > HGM12713. The sequence continues at coordinate 23,730 of SVUA01000022.1, forward strand.
GCTATGTCGTCCTTTGACTCCTTAACGTCACCCGACACTATAACGGGCGCAGAGTCAAGGACCTCTCCGATACGCTTTGAAGATGCCATAGCGCGCGATACCGATTGAAGCACCATTGTTACCATCATAATAGACATAAGTATCTGCGTAACGTATGTAATAGCCGCCATGATGCTACCCGTTGTCATTCCCGTTCCAAATGCGTTATCAAGCTGCCAACCTCCTATATAAATGATAGCGATGATAGCGGCGTTCATTACAACGGTCAAAACGGGGTGCATTACAGCCATAAGCTTTTGAACTTTGAAATTCGTATCCATAAGGTCGGCGTTCGCTTCGTCAAAGCGTTTGCCCTCATGTTCCTCACTAACGTATGCCTTGACGACTCTCGCGCCCGTTACATTCTCCTGAACGACAGAGTTAACGCGGTCAAGCTTTTTCTGTACCGTTGAATAAAGAGGGATAGCGCGTCCGAGAACGCAAAAAAGCATTATCGCCATAACGGGTAGCGCGCAAAGCATAACGATACCGAAGCTTACGTTCATCGTGAGAAGCATGAAAAGTCCGCCGACAAAAAACATAGGCGCGCGAACGAGCATTCTCAAAAACATTTCCGTAAAATCAACTACCATGGTTATATCGTTCGTCATGCGCGTAACGAGAGAGCCCGTCGTAAATTTATCGGTCTGCTCAATAGACAGCGACATAACGCGCGAATATGCGTCGCGGCGAAGGTCGTTTCCAAGGCTTTGCGACGCGCGAGCCGCGGTGTACGCGCAGCTTACGCCGAAAAATCCGCCGATAAGTACTATCACGAGCATAAGTACGCCAAAAGTAACTATTACCTGCATTGAGGTGTACGGCCCTGCTCCGTATAAAATATTCATTACCGTGCTTCCAAGCTTTGAGCTTGATACGTCGCCGTTTGCGGCAATACCGCAGTCAACGATCACCGTCATAAGTCTTGGCAGACAAAGGTCGGCTATTACCTCGCCCATCATAAGAAGCGGGGATATTATGGCCAAAAAAGTATAAGGCTTTAAATAATGAAAAATTCGTTTCATTGTTGTTTGATGCTCTCCTTTTTACTGTTCGCTCTTGCCGTCAAGTAAAAGATTGTCTCTTATCTTTGGCAGTGTTTTCATAAGTACTTCCTTTTCGCTCTCGCTAAGTCCTTCCATAGCAATAGTGTCAAGCTTTTTTATTCTTGATATATGCTCCAGATCAAGCTTTCTGCCCTTATCGGTAAGGTAAACGTGTACCGAACGCTTGTCGTTTTCATCGTCCTTTCGTCTTTCTACGACGCCCTCGCTCTCCATCTTCTGAAGAATAACGCTGACGGTGGGAGCGCGCAGATGTGTGCTTTTCACAAGCTCAAGCTGATTTATTCCGTCGTTTATCGCAAGCATACTCAAAACAAGATGCGCTCCGGGTTGAGTCATTACTCCCTCTCCCTGCTCCTGCTCTCTCATTCTGTTTCTGAAAAGTCTTGCTATCTCGTTACAGAATTTTATCGGATTGTCGCTAAGCTCCGCCCTTTTCGGCGGCGCAGGTCTTTCTCGATATTTCATTTTTTCTCCTTTATATTTAATTTATTTTTACACAAAAAATAGTTAGTTATCTAACTAACAAAGTATATTATAACACAAAAGCATATTTATTTCAACCTATATTTACAAAAAATCGCGGAATTTTTTTCTTTTTTCCGAGTATCTTTATTTTATTGAAAAAAGTCCGTTTATGAATCAAAAATTGGCTTTGCACGACAATATTGTAACGCATTTTTATTTTCAAAACGCACATGATAATAAGGCAAAAACGCAAATTTAATTTTGCGCGATATTGCAAATTAAAAAAAGGAAATGAAACCAATGGCAAAAAGATCTCACAGAGTTTTTGCCGCTCTCCTGATAGCTCTCTTCATTTTCTCCTCGGCGGCGTATACGGCAAACGCCGCAACGTCAGGGGCAAGAGTTTCCGCAAAACGCGGAAGCGAAATAATGCTCTACCCCGGCGGTATGCCCTTTGGTGTGAAATTCATCACAGAAGGCGTACTTGTCGTAGGATTCTGCGACGTAAAAAATCAGAATTCGGTATCAAATCCCTCGCTTGAAGCAGGGCTTAAGCAGGGCGACGTTATTCTAAAGATCGACGGACAGACAGTAAGTGCCGCAACCGAGCTCCTTGACATTATAGAAAAAAGTAACGGACGCGCACTCTCACTTGTCTGCTCCCGCGACGGCAAGGAATATACCACCCGTCTGACCCCCGCATATTCGGGCGACGAAGGCTGCTATAAAAGCGGCATATACGTTCGAGACAGCGGAGCGGGTATAGGTACGGTAACGTTTATAGTTCCCGAAAGCAATGAGTTTGCAGGTCTTGGACACGGGATCTGCGATTCGAACACGGGCGAACTTATCCCCATGCAACGCGGTTCTGTCGTAAACGTGACGATAAGCGGAGTAGTAAAAGGTCTCCCGGGGGCTCCGGGTGAAGTAAAAGGCTATTTCAGCTCTGGTAAAACGGGCTCTCTCCTTGGAAATACAGAGTGCGGAGTATACGGAGTTCTCGTTTCTCTTCCCGATTCAATTCCCTCCTCTCCTATTCAAATAGGCAGAAAAAATGAATTAAAGGAAGGCAAGGCGCATATCTTTTGTACGCTTGACGAGGGTAAGCCTTGCAAGTACGAAATAAATATATGCGATATCAAAAGAGACTCTACCTCAAATAAATGCTTTACGGTAAAGGTCACGGACGAGGCACTTCTTTCCAAAACAGGCGGAATTATCCAAGGAATGTCGGGCTCGCCCATCATTCAAAACGGCAAGCTCGTCGGAGCGGTCACCCACGTTCTCATCAACGATCCCACCACGGGATATGGAATTTTCATTGAAAATATGCTAAATGCCGCGCAAATGCCGATGGCAAAGGCATCTTAACACAAAAGTTGAATAAAAATGTTGTCCCTATTTGAACACACTCCACGAGTGAGTTACAATAGGGACAACAGTATTTTCTCCGAAAAATATTAAATTTTATGTCTAAATGTGTTGTCCCTATTATATCACACTATTCTTCCCTGGACGATTCCCATTGCACACATTTTGATATTTCACTTAAAATATTTTAACACAAATTGCTTTCGTCTTATTGGTATCGATATTCTCTTGGTGACAGACCCATAACCGACTTGAATTT
>SVUA01000023.1 GCA_015063485.1 Oscillospiraceae bacterium
CGTTTCCGCTTCGGGATAATCGTCATAATTAGGAGAGCCAAGCAAAACAGCTCCCTCGGATATATGAAGCTCGACATTGCTTTTCATCACCAATTTCCCCGTCAGGTAAACGCCGTCGGAAACGATCACCTTACCGCCCGAGACAGCACAGAGATCTATTGCTCTTTGAATTATCTCGGTATTTTTCGTTTTTCCATCGGACACAGCACCCATACTTTTGATATCTAATTCCATATCAAACCTCTTTTCACAGTCGTCAATCATTCGGTATTATCGGATAAAGCTGAATAGTGTTTCCACCGTCAACAACAAGCTCCGCGCCCGTCGTGTTTCTTGCGTGAGCCGCAAAGTACCAGATAGCGTCCGCAACGTCCGTACCGTCTGCTACGTCTCCGATAGGAGTGTATCTCGACGGAACTTTTGCGTAAAACTCGGGATTCTTTTCCCAACGGTCTGTTCTGATCATGCCCGGGAGAACCGCGTTCACACGGATATTGTACTTTCCGAGGTCAAGAGCGAGCGCGCGCATAAGTCCGAGCTGACCGCCCTTTGACGCTACGTATGCCACTCTGTCGGGAATTGCTCTGTATGCGGTATTGGAATTGATAAAGATGATATTACCGCCGCCATTCTCTTTCATTCTCTTTGCGGCATGCTCCGAAAGGCAGAAATTCCATACGACGTTCGTGTTTATAACTTTCATAAGGTCGGTAAGGGGATTTTCAAATATCTTCTGTCCAAGTCCCTGATCTGCTGCATTGAGAACGAGAGTTTCAACGAAAAGACCTCTCTTGTCGATATCCGCAAACATATCCTCGACCGATTTTTCGTCGACCGTTCTCTCGTCAAGCAGAGAGTCGATGTGATATCCTACTATCTCAACGTTCGGGAATTTTGCCTTGTATTCTCTTTCAGCCGCGTGTACCTTTTCCGAATTTCGTCCTGTAAAAATTACGTTATAGCCCTCGGACGCGAATTTTTCAACTATCGCGACGCCCGTATTGATACAAGCTCCTGTTATAAGTGCTGTTTTCATAATTTTGTTTTTTTGAGGGAAACTTTCTTAAAAGAAATATCTCCCTCAAACTCCCTTCAAAGAATTAAAAAAATATATGGTTTTTAGTTTTGCTTTCTTTTTGCTTACTTAAAAGTAAAACTCGGTCTTAGCGGGGCGAATGTCGGTCAGCGCGCCTGTGTAGTGACGGAGATTATGCTCAACGTAAGGATGCTCAAGACAAGCTTCCTCGTTAAGCTCGATTCCAAGACCGGGTCTGTCACCGATCTTGATGCGTCCGTTTTCATAGGTAAGGTTTTCGTCGGTCACGTCCTTACGCCAATCCACGTCGCTATACATGATCTCAAGTATGCAGAAGTTGGGGCAGCAAGCCGCGAGCTGAAGCGTTGCGGCATTTGCAACAGGGCCTGAGGGATTATGAGGTGCGAAGGGTATATAATTAGCCTCGGCGATAGCCGCGATCTTCTTAAGCTCCATAATACCGCCAGCATGGGAGATATCGGGCTGAATGTAGTCGCAAGCACGGCGACGGAACAGCTCATTATAATCAAATCTCGTGTAAAGTCGCTCTCCTGCGGAAATCGCCACGGGAGATTTTGCTCTTACCGCCTCAAGAGCTTCAAGGTTGTTGGGGGGTACGGGCTCTTCGAGGAACATAGGCTTGAACTGCGCTACCTCCTGCGCTATCTTGATACCCGTAGGAACGTCAAAACGTCCGTGAGCCTCGATAAGCAGATCGACCTCATCGCCCACTGCCTCGCGGACTGCCGCGATGCAACGCAAAGCCTTATCAAGCTCCTTGTTGGATATCTGCAAATAGTTCTTGCCGAACGGGTCCCACTTCATAGCGGTAACACCGCGCTTTACTGCCTCTTTAGCCTTTGCGCCAAACTCCTCGGGCTCTTTCGCACCCGCAAACCAACCGTTTACGTAGATGCGGCAATCATCATTCACCTTACCGCCGAGAAGCTGATATACGGGAACGCCGAGCGACTTTCCGAGAATATCCCAAAGAGCCATCTCAACTGCGGACAAAGCCGACATAAGAACAGCTCCGCCTCTCCAATACGCATCTCTGTATATGTCGTGATAATGCTTTTCTATCTGTCTGGGATCTTTGCCTACGAGATAATTCTTGATATGCTCAACAGCGCCAACAAGTGCCTTTTCCTTATATTCAAGAGTTCCCTCTCCTACACCGTCGATACCCTCGTCGGTGTAAACCTTAACGAACACCCAGTTAGTGCGGAAACAGTCTACCACAAATGTTTTTACATCTGTTACTTTCATATTTTTCTCCTTTATTGTATTTTATTTATCGTATACGTTAAGCTTTACAGGGGAAACTCCTTCGAAATCGATCTCTCCGCAAGCGGCGCGTACAAACGCTTTTACGGAGCACTCCAGCATTGAATAAGCGTTGACGTAGGTCTGCGCCTTTTCAAAATACTGATCTCCAAAATAGGGAGAGCCAAAGCTTACGACAGCAAGCTTGTCTACGTAATTCGGCTGTGAATACGAGGTTCTGAGTCTCATCGCGCGCTCTGCCGTATAATCGATAAACCCTACTGGACGGAACGGACGCGAGAAGGTCGCGTATATGACAATATCGTTTTCGTCGAATATGCGTTTTGCCTCCTGCTCGGATATTTTTCCTGTTTCGTTGTAATCGACCTCAAAGCCGCGAGCCTCAAATTCTGTTTTGAGAGCCTTTGCCTCTTCAAGTGCAGGTTTGTATTCGCTGATAACGACTATGCCGATCTTTTTCGTCTTATTGACGTCGAGCGGAAAATGATCAAGACGGTTTCGAACCAAGGTTATTCCCTTCTCGGAGCAACGCTTCTGGAAGCTCTTTATGAAGCTTACTTCCTCCTCCGAAATCTCTCTGAACAGTTTACGGTCGGGATCAAACAGTCCTCTCTTCTCCTTGACACGCAAAATACGCGTGACCGCATCGTCGAGGCGCGACATGGGAACATCTCCCGAAAGGATCGCTGCCTCAAGCGCGTCTGCGTATTCTTTTGTGGGCCAGAGCATCATGTCACAGCCCGCCTTGAACGACTCTATCTCTGCCTGCGTATTTGTGGGATACCAACCCGCAAATCCGCCCATGCCGAGCGCGTCGGTAACAACGATACCGTCAAAGCCCATCTCCCCCTTTAAAAGATCGGTGATAAGCTCCTTTGACAATGTGGCTGGAAGAGGCATCTTAAATCGTTCGCTGATCTCCTTTGTATATGCGGGAAGTCCGATGTGTCCCGCCATTACAGAGTCAACGCCTGCATTTATCATTTCAGAGAATACTTTGCCGTATGTAGCGCGCCAATCGTCAAGCTCACAATCGTTATATGTCGTGGTTATGTGCTGGTCTCTGTAATCCATTCCGTCACCCGGAAAATGCTTTGCGCATGCCGAAAGACCGTTATCCTGCATACCCTTTACTATCTGCGGAAGCATCTTTACCGCGAGACTTGTATCATCTGTAAGACCACGGTTATTTATAAGCGGATTTCTACTGTTTCTATTCAGGTCACTTACAGGAGAAAAGGTCCAGTTTGCACCGATAGAAAGTGCCTCTATCGCGGTCACCTTACCGTAATCATAAGCCGTTTGAGCATCATTCGTTGCGCCAAGTCCCATCATATAAGGCAGAGGCGTCAATGACTTTACCATACTTCCGCAGCCGTTCTCAAAGTCTGAAGTTATGAGGGGCGGAATATCACAAATATCAGCCAGCTCCTTTACGTATCCGCGAAGCTCATCAAGCCCCGCTTCATCTGCTTCGGTAATGATCTCTCCGAAGAAAAACGCCGCTCCCGGAGCGAAATCGGCTTTTTCCTCCTTCTTCATCTTTATAACTATGGTTTGATTTATTTTCTCTCTCAAGGTCATTTCTTTAATGTTTGGAATCTGTTTTTTCATAATTTCTCTCCTTTTCAGATCAAAGTTTTATTTCTTCCCAAATTTTCGGAAGAACTTTTTTTTCACTTTCAAATTTGCTTGCGTCAAGCTCGTCAAACATACCGTGATGTATCGGAATGACGTGCTTTGCGCCTGTTTCCTTTGCAAAACGCTCGGCATCTGCGATATTCATATTATTTCCAACTCCGTTTATGGGGAGAAATACCGCGTAAATATCATTCGGAAGATCACCGAAAACTTCAGAATTATAAAGCGTATCGCCCGTTACGTAATACTTCTTTCCGCTGAAAAGATCCTCTATTATCACGCCTATGGCAAACGCGTCGCTGTGCTCCGCTTTAACAGCGGTAAAGCGAAATCCGTATTCCGTCCACTCGGTATGACGGTTAAACTGAACGTAATTATGCCCGTTTCCGTGTATTCTTGCCTTCTGCCAAGCCGATGAAGGCGCAAGAACGGTCATGCGCTTATCGGTCTTTGAGAAAAACATGGGTGCGGTCTCGGGGTCGTAATGATCGAGATGATCGTGAGTAAATATCATAACATCGGGAGACACAGACAAAAATTCTTCATTTACAGGAACACGCCTATAATTTTTAGGCTCGTATTTTTCAACCGAATTTGAAAGATATGGGTCTACCATGATCTTTACGCCGTTTTTTTCAAAAAGTAAGCCTGCCTGTCCAAGCCAAATAATCTTCATACAAATTCCTCCTAAGATATTGACAAATCTGTAATTTTATTGTATCATATATTTTATCGAATATCTATCGATTTTTTATCTATTTTATTAGAAATCTTATTATTTTTGAGAATTTTATGAAAGAAATTATTTTACCTGAAATAGTAGCTGTAGGAATTTATAACGCTCAACTTGCGGTAAAAAACCGAGATGTCACCAAAAACAGAAAAACGACCATGTTTGAGATAGAGCTTCCTCTTGATTCGGGAGGCTTTTCATACATAGATAAAGAGGTCTCCGAGATAGCAGATGACATTATCATTTGCGCAAAGCCAGGACAGATCCGACATACGAAGCTGCCGTTTAAATGCTATTTTATTCATATGATACTCCGAGAAGGCAAGCTATACGATTGTCTTATGGAATTGCCGTCGTATATAAAGATCGATAACAAAAAGGTTTATGTGGATATCTTTAAAGAGCTATGCAAATATTATGACACGGCCCTCGACAATGACAGACTTCTTATGCAAAGCAAAATACTTGAGCTTATATATCTCCTCTGCCAAAATTCCTCAAAGCAAGCATTTCGTGAAAATATAAGCAATAAGGAAATGATAGAAAAGGTGATCAAATATATAAAAGAAAATATTTCTTCCGATCTATCGCTTAACACGCTCGCGGAATATGCATCGTTCAGTCCGATACATTTTCATAACTGCTTCAAGCGTTCCACAGGTAAGACATTACGAGAGTTTGTCGAGGAACAGAGGCTTCAAAAGGCTATAAATCTTTTGATAAACACAAGCATGACGCTTTCCGAGATCGCCTACGAATGCGGATTTTCCTCTCAATCCTATTTCAGCTCGGTCTTTAAACAAAAAATGAAAATAACACCGAGAGCATACGCAAAAGAGATACAAAAAAAGTACGAAAGATAAAAAACACAGGATATTAATATCCTGTGTTTTTTATAAGCTCTTATTTTTGGAATATTGCCTCGGCGTCACACCTATATGTAATTTAAACATTTTACAAAAATATGCCGAATCATAAAAATTAAGCGTATTTGATATATCGCTTACAGACATTCCTGTTGATTCAAGATAATATTTCGCACGATTTAATTTTATATTCATTCTGTATTCTTTTGGAGATACACCTACAATATCTTTGAATTTTTTTCGCAAACCTGATTCACTGATCCCGCATTTGAACGCTATTTCTGATATACTTAATTCTTCAGTATCGCCAAGCAGACCTTTTGCCATCTCTACGGTCTTAATATCAAGCGAAGGAAATTCGACAGAGTGATTTGAAATACTATCCAAAAGCAGATAAAACAGTCCCTTACGCCGCAACGAGTTTTTATTCTCAACGTAATTTCCTTCTATCAGATCAAAAAAACATTTGAGACATGAAGCTGACGCGCCATGAAACAAAACAGTCGGAAAAGAAAGATTTGATATCTCATTGTCAGTTTCTGCTTCAATATCAAAATTCACAAGATAATCGCACACTTCTCCATCAAATATTGCTTCATAAAATGAATTTTTGGGAAGAAATACAACATCTCCTTTTTTTACTGTCAGCGTTTTATCTTTACTTGCAAAAATCACATCACCCGATATAACAAGCATCAATCCATGATCTTGTCTCGGGTGCGTGATATAGCTATATCTATCTTTGTTCCAATGCTGTTTTAATAGCTTTGTTATCAAAAAAACGCCGCCGCATTCAAAAAATCCAATTATGTTTTTATACCCCATACATCTTTCTCCTTCGTATACTTTGTTAAGTATACCATGTTTTATCGAAAAATACAATATTTTTATCAAAAAATCCATTGATACGGTCGATATAGAATGATATAATTTTAAAAAAGTACAATAATTTGAGGTATACTATGGGGTATTTGTTCTCATCCTTTGCGCTTTTATCTGGTGCTATAAAAGGATTTTGCGGAAAAAAGCTTGGAAATCTGACAAAGACCTTGCAATCGGCTGTGTTCTTTAACACTGTAAGAATGCTGATCTGCATTTGCTTTGGCTTTGTATTGGTGCTTTTTTCGGGAGAGCTCAAATTCATTTCGTTTGCGCCTGACCTTATTCTTATATCTATACTTTCGGGATTCTCCACTTCCCTTTTCGTTATAAGTTGGCTGATGATCATTCAAAAAAGCGCGTATATACTGGTAGACGTATTTTTAACACTCGGCACGATAGTTCCAATGTGCTTTTGCCGTTTTCTGTTCTCCGAAACAATAAGCCCTCGGCAATGGATAGGCTATTTCATTTTGCTCGCGGCATCACTTATCATGTGCTCATATAATAACAGCATAAATATGAAGCTTACAATTTCGGGGATTATTTTACTGATCTTTTGTGGAATGGCAAATGGTTTTGCCAATCTCTCCCAAAAGATATTTGTAAAAAGCTGTCCCCAGACACCTACATCTGTATTCAATCTCTACACATATGTGGTAGCTGCTATCGTTCTCGGAGCGTTTCTTATTATTTCATGTTTGCGCAAAGGAAGAATGCCCGATGTTCCAAAAGAAAACACAAAAAAGGGATTGCATTTTATAGTTATCATGGCTATCGCGCTATTCTTGAACTCTTATTTCAAGACACAAGCCGCTACATATCTCGATAGCGCAAAGCTTTATCCGTTTAATCAAGGTGCTTCACTGATCATATCCACCTTAATGTCAGCTATTTTCTTTAAAGAAAAAATAACGCTCAAATGTATTTTGGGTATCATTCTGGCATTTGTTGCCCTTATGATAATAAATCTTTAAGATAAAGGAGATAAAAATGAAAGCTATTCAGTATTTTACGGACAGCTCGAATTCAATGTCCAAAAATGAAATATTTCCTTCGTTGCGTATGCAAGGAGCAAAAAAACTAAAATTCGGAGATAAGGCTTATTCGAATTTTTTAGGATTCGGTGTCGCTATTACACCATCCTCATGTTATGAGCTTAATTTGATGGAAAAGTCAGAAAGGAAAGCTCTTCTTGAAAAGATTTACGGAAAAGGCGGAATAGGTCTTTCGGTAGGACGTCTATGCATAGGCTCTAGCGACTATTCAGCAGAGCTTTATTCCTACGACGACGTTGAGTTTGACATCTCTCTTGAGCATTTTTCGGTCGAAAAAGACGAAAAATACGTAATACCCATGATAAAGGAGATACTTGAAATAAATCCTGATCTTTATCTGTTTGCGTCACCGTGGAGTCCTCCCTATTGGATGAAAACAGGAGAGAGTATGTGCGGTGGATATATGAGACGTGAATATATCGACTGCTATGCCGACTATATTATAAAGTTCATAGAAGCATACGCTAAACATGGTATAAGGATATCGGCTCTAACTCCTCAAAACGAAGTAAACACGCAACAAAACGGAAGAATGCCTGCGTGCATCTGGCATCCCGAAATAGAAGCAGAGTTTATCAAAGCATTGAAAAAAAAGTTTGTATCAAAAAAGCTTGATATCAAAATATGGATGTTTGACCACAATTTTGACGACACCGACCGCGTTCTGTGGTCGCTTAAAAATTGCGAGGGGCTGGCAGACTCCTGTAACGGTGTAGCTTTCCATTATTACGGTGGAGCTATCGAGGAAACCGCAAAAATACTTGAACTATATCCCGATCTTCAGTTGCATTTTACCGAGGGAGGTCCAAGGCTTACGGATAATTACGACTGTGATTGGTGCAAATGGGGCTTGCAGATTGCGCGAGCTTTCAAGGTAGGTTACAGTTCCTTTACAGGCTGGAATCTTTTACTTGACGAAAAAGGGTGTCCTAACGTGGGTCCTTTTATCGGAACGTGCGGAGGACTCGTCTCACGCGACAGCCAAAGCGGAGAGCTTTCGTATAGCGGTCAGTACAAAGCTTTTTCTCACATCGCGCCTCATATCAATAAAGCTTCAGTGGTTCGTTATGTCTCTATGGACGAATATTTCGGAGAAAATCTGTCAAAATATCCGAGTTTTGAGAAACGCATAGAGGGGATAGCGATTCAAAATACAGATGACACGGTTTTGATACTTGTAAATCCTAACGGACACGGTATGCAGGTACAGTTTGAGGCAAACAACACTCTATTTTACGCAGAATTGAGAGCCAACAGTGTTTCAACTATCTTTATCGAATAAATTTCCAAGCAATATTCCGAGCGTTCGGAATATTGCTTTTCTTTTGATATATGTTGCCTTTTTTCTTATTTGCGCTTTTTTCTATTGAACTATCACATAAAAGGTTGTATAATTAAAGCAATAAATCAAGGAGGCGCGGCATTGTATATTTTAGGTTTTGATATAGGCGGAACAAAGTGCGCGGTCATTACTGCCGAATGGGACGGTCAGGAAATAAAGCTTCTCAAAAAAGATAAATGCGCTACCGATCACACTATCGGAGCGTATGAAATGATTGACAAAATGATAGCTATGGCAGACGGTATACTTGATAAAAAGCCCGATAAGATAGGTATCTCCTGCGGAGGTCCTCTGGATTCTAAAAAAGGCATTATTATGTGCCCTCCTAATCTTCCAAAATGGGATAATATTGAGATAGTAAAAAAGCTTGAGGACTATTACGGAGTTTCTGCTTATCTTCAAAACGACGCGAATGCCTGCGCGCTTGCCGAATGGAAATTCGGTGCAGGAAAAGGCTTTGAAAATATGGTATTCCTTACCTTTGGAACGGGAATGGGTGCAGGTCTTATACTTAACGGAAAGCTGTATGAGGGTACTAACGGAAACGCGGGTGAGGTCGGTCATATACGCATGGCTCAAAGCGGACCTATCGGATACGGCAAGGCAGGCTCTTTTGAGGGCTTTTGCAGCGGCGGCGGGATCGCAAGGCTCGGAGTACAATTAGCGCATGAACGTATCGCAAACGGCGAATATCCCTTATATCTTCAAAAAGGAATGAATGTATCTGACGTTACCGCAAAATCTATCGCCGAAGCCGCAAAGCGCGGCGACAGTGTGGCTAAAGAGGTTTACAGGATCTCTGGCGAATATCTTGGAAAAGGGTTGTCTATACTTATTGACATATTGAATCCCGAAGCTATCGTGATAGGAAGTATTTTTGAGCGAGACGGGGAGCTTCTTTTGAAACCTATGAAAGAACAGATAGAAAAAGAGGCTTTGAGCATTTCGGCAAGAGTCTGCAAAATATTACCCGCAAAGCTTGGCAATTCTATTGGCGATCTTGCGGCTATCGCGGCAATTTTTATGTAAGGAGATACATTTTTATGAAAGAATTATTGAACAGATATCCTATGCTCGACTCATGCAAGGAAGATATACTCAAGGCTCAAGAGCTATTTATCGATTGTTATAAAAACGGCGGAAAGATACTTCTCTGCGGAAATGGCGGAAGTTGTGCCGACTGCGACCATATCGTCGGTGAGCTTATGAAAGGATTTCTGAAAAAGAGATCGTTGAGCAAAGAAACAAAAGAAAAGATGATATCCAACTGCTCACAGATCGAAGAATCGACGTTATGCAAGCTTCAATCGGGACTTCCCGCCATTGCTCTTCCCTCTATGACCGCGCTCAACTCCGCTTTCTGCAACGACGTAAATGCCGACCTCGTTTACGCGCAATCTCTTATGGCTCTCGTAAAAGACGGCGACGTTCTTATAGCGATAAGCACCTCGGGAAATTCGAAAAATGTTTTTAATGCCGTGACCGTAGCTAAAGCCTTGGGGATCACAGTCGTTTCCCTTACGGGTGAGGGCGGCGGGAAGTTAAAAACTCTCTCCGACGTTTGTATCCGCGTTCCCGAAACCGAGACATTTAAGGTTCAGGAGCTTCACTTACCCGTGTATCACTATCTTTGCGCCGCTGTTGAAGATTTTTTCTTTGATAAATAATTAAAAGGCAATATCATTCCGAAAAAGGTTTGATATTGCCTTTGTTTATTCAATTCAAAAAAGCAATACAAAAATCCTACTATCTCTTTGACATACGTAGATAATACCAATATTCTGAACACCTCCGGTGAGTAGGGTGGCAACAACGCTCTCTATACAAGCGACGATACTGCTCAAGACATCTTTGGTTAACATTACCGCAAGTAAAACTGAGGACCCGCGCAAAGCGGGGGTCCTCTTTGTTCGGTTTTCAAAAAGTAAATAAATTGCGGTTTATAGGGGAGAAGAAGTAATGAGCAGAAGATGCAACAAAGCGTGTTTTGACCGAGTTACTTATTACTCGCAAATTCGCGGGACGCAACCGCGAATCGCTTTGTTGACCGAGTTGTCTTTTAACTGCAAGTTAAAAAGCAACTCGCGAAATCAAAATTTGAAAATATTATCCTACCGAAAACGAACGCCTAAACCGAACGAAAAAGGAGGCAGAACGCCTCCCTTTCGTGTTTGATATGCTTTCAATCGTTTTTTCTTTTATCTCAATATCTTTTGGTATATCCGTCACCACTCTGGGTCTGGGTGGTAGTAGCAGGGGCTTTTGCTGTGGTATCCTCGGTGGTCTCAACACTATCGGAAACGGTCGTTTTCTCGGTTGAGGAAGCAGATGTATTCTTGCCGCCGATATCATTGTCAGAAACGCATCCCGCCAACACAAACGCCAACAACAAGAGCGCGACGGTCAAAACAACGTGTTTTTTCATTATATAATATCCTTTCCAACACAGAGGATCGTTCCTTGTGTTATTTACTCATATCTTTTATTATTTTACCATATTTTTTACCGTTGTCAATAAAAACTGCCTTTTTTTGAAAAAATTTTTAACTTTTTCAACTTTTTCTTTACAATGTTTTACATATGTGTTATAATAATTTTAATTATTACACTTTTTAAATACGGAGTGCATCATGATAAATTTTACCACGAAGATTCCGCACAATAAAATAATCCTCTGGCAAAGGCTCGCTTGTACCGCGCTTATCGCGCTTATGCTCGTTTTAAGCGTATTCGGAAGCTTTTTCAGAGTTCCCTTTAACGACGATTTTACCGTCTTTTACGAATCGCAAGACGAAGAGGACGTAGAGAAACTCAAGGAAGATAAATATATATCCTTTGATTTTTTAGGCTCAACAGTCTCAATTTTTAAGGCTATATCTCTGTATAACGCTTCCTACGTAGAGCATCAGGAAGCCTACTACAACGTAATAGAAAGCGATCACTTATCACTCTCCACAAGAGCCTCGGGTATCGCCTACCTCTTGCTCTCGGCGTTTGCCTCGGATTTCACCGTCGGCGTATATTACGTATTGCTTCTGACGGTATCGATAGGAACTCCTATACTTCTTCTTGTATTACTTATAATAATTCTTGCCAAATATTTTAAGCCAAAGCTCCGAAAGACCGAACACGCAATTTATAAGGGTACGCTCAATATGTTCAGGATCGCTATCTCCCGCATTCCGCTCATATTATTTTTAAACGTACTCGTTCCCAAAACGAAATTCGGTTTTGCTTCTTTTGCTGTGATCATATTATCCTTCATAGGAATTATCATAAATGCGACCGCGCCCTATTTCAAGGAATACACGAAGGCGCAGCGCAAATACCGCACTATGCTGCAGCTTACCTCCCTTGCGGGAATACTCGTATTTATTTGCTTCTGCTTTGCACTCAATGCGTCTAATCTTATTTCTAAAGCAGTCACTCTTTTTGACGACCGTAATCTTTCCGACCTTATATCCATATTTGAGGGTGGAAATTTCGATATCAACGAAATACTATCGCTTCTTGCGGGATTTGTGTTTTTCTTCGCTTTGTTCGGTATAACCAAGCCTCTTGCCAACAATTTCTGCCGCATAGGCTTTACCACCACAAGAATGAAAGAAAAGGATTATTCGCTTGGCGATTCCTACATCGTCTCGTGCATCCGACCGAATTTTACATTGCTCGTATTTTTCCTTCTTTTAGGCTCTCAATCCGAACTTATTTTTTATAAAGGCGAGCTCGCAAATCTTATAATAACCTTTATATGTATAGTTTGTATTACACTCGGCGAGGTCGCGGTCCACGTGCTTCGCGAAACGCTCTGCGTTGACCTCGGAAAGGGTGGTATAGACGCCGTTCTTGAAGGAACTACATACGCTGCACAGATAGAAGACAACCTTGCT
Source organism: Oscillospiraceae bacterium (assembly GCA_015063485.1). GTDB lineage: Bacteria > Bacillota > Clostridia > Oscillospirales > CAG-272 > HGM12713. The sequence goes on from SVUA01000023.1 coordinate 12,733, forward strand.
TCTGAAGCTAAAGCACAATTTGACAAACAAACAACCGAAACGAAAAATTAAGACAAAAAGCTTTTACTGTCATTATGACAGTAAGAGCTTTTTTGTTTTTACAAATATCATTTTTTATACTCTCTCGGAGTTATGCCAACGCGTTTTGAAAACTCTCTTGAAAAATGACTTTCCTCAAAATATCCGCACGCTTTCGCCGTATCGCTTACAGACAACTGCCCCGATTCCAACAGCTGCTTTGCGTAATCAATACGCATATTTATAATATATTCTTTAGGGCTTATACCGTACTTTTCGGCAAATATACGTCTGAAATACGCTTCGCTGACGTTACACATACAAGCGAGTGATGCTACCGAAAGACTGTTATCGCAAAAACTCTCATTGAGCTTTTCGATAGCGGGGGTTATAAGTGCAGTCTTTTTGTCAGGAATATAAGCTCTGTTAGATTCTTCAAAAGCCAAAAGTATTATTTCGTACAACGATCTCATTGCGATCAAAGAACGTTCCTCGCTGCCGCTTCTCCATTTTTTCTGTGCATTTTTAAATGCTCGTCTTACGGCATCTACATTGCGGAAAATCATTGCAAACGGTTGATCACAAAGCTCTGCATCAAAGTTTATAGCGTAACAACCTCCGCCTTTTATAACCTTTACTCGATAGGTCGAACCCTTTGGAAGATAAAAAAGCTCGTTTTCGCACGTCTTCAGAACCCTTCCGTCCGAAAATATATAATCCTTGACGGCGTCCGCATCATTAAGCACAAGTCCGTGATATGGACGATCTGTATGTATGCTCCTTCCCGCGCCGTTTGCAACGTATATAGCGAGGGCTATTTTTTTGATCACTATATTATTCCATTCATTATTCAATCCGATCACCTCGGTTTATTATATCATTTTGTATCGATTTCGTCAAGTGTTTTGTTTTATCTATTTACAAAAAATTTTTTTAGTGATATAATGCTTTCGTAATAATATTAAAAACTTTTTTGGAGGTAATGTCATGCAATACTTAACTAAAGAAAGTTACGAATACATCATGAACAAATATCACGATCAAAGCAAGCCCTTTGATCCGCACAAGCGCTTTATCCGCAGAGATGAGATCTTTTCCGCAGACACGGGAATGGAGGGTGACAAAATACTTTCGGGTATCCTTGATAACGATAAAACATATGAGCCTCTTCCCCACCCAATTCGCAAGGCAAGGGCTTTTGAATACGTACTGAAAAACACAAGGATATCTTGCGACTCCCGCGACATTTTCCCCGCTGTAAATATGATAGATCGTCCGCTTAACGCGACTGTTATAGGAAACTGGAAGAAAGAGGTCTTTGAAGAACTCATACCCGAAATAAACGAAAGAAAAAATCATTTTGAAAAAGCCGGTATAGTAACTATCTGGCCCGATTACGACCACAGCGTTCCCGTTTGGGACAGAATATTCGCTTTAGGCTTCAAAGGATTGCTCAGCGAGAGCGAAAATATACGAAAAAGCCGTAAGCTTAACACGGATGAGGAAGCGTTTTTTGAGGGCATCAAAATAACGTATGAGGCGATCATCGCTTTTATCGGAAGACTTGCTGACCTCGCCAATACCACAGATGGCTCGGAAAAGTTAGCGAAAGCTCTTAAAAGCATTCAGCATCATGCGCCAGAGACTTTCTATGAAGCTCTCCTTGTTGATTATATCTATTTTATGCTTTGTGAGCATATCGAAGGCTTACAGGTTCGTTCGCTTTGCAACTTTGACAGACTTTTCTTTAAATTTTACCGTCATGATATCGAAAACGGCATCTCCGAGGAGGAGATACGAACCGACCTTGCGTACTTTTTCTTGCAGTTCACCGCTATAGGCAACTATTGGAATCAGCCCGTATATCTCGGAGGTGAAAACGCTGACGGTTCTACCGTTATAAACGAGCTTTCTTATCTCTTTCTCGACACATACGACAAAATGAACATATACAGCCCCAAGATACAGATAAAGGTATCAAAGAGCACTCCGAAGAAATTTTTGCTGAAGGCTCTCGATATGATACGCCGCGGACATAATTCAATAGTATTCGTCTGCGATGAGACTATACGCAAGGCTCTCGTCAGGGCGGGAGCGACCGAGGAACAGGCTCGGCTTTGCGATATCAAGGGCTGCTATGAATACTCTGTTCAAGACGGAATGAGCTGCGGAATGAACTATCTCAATCTCTTAAAGCCTCTTGAATATGCCCTTCATGAAGGACGCGACGGAGTAACGGGTGCTTTTGACGGTCTTGAATGCCGCAGCCTTGACAAATATGACAGCTTTGAAGAAATTTTCGAAGAATACAAGCGTCAGCTTTTAAACATTATTAACCTGACCATAGATACTGTAAACAGTTTTGAGGACTATCTTGCGCACATCAATCCGCAGTCTATGATATCCGCAACTTCTCCATCCTGCCTTGAAAAAGGTCTTGACGCACTAAAGGGCGGATGCGCTAAAAACGCCACTTATCTCAACGTAGGATTTCTTGCCGACGCGGCAGACTCTTTGTTGATGATAAAGAAATACGTGTTTGAAAAACGCGAACTTTCTCTTGGAAGATTCCGTGACATTTTGGATAAAAACTATGACGGTGAGGAGCTTTTCAGAAGAAAGCTTATCACGGATAAAGAAAAATACGGCAACAACAAGGAACGTCCCGATGCCATTGCGACCGAGCTGTACGACTTCGTAAACAAAAACGTTGTCGGCAAACCGAACGCAAAGCTTCGCACAGGTAAATGGAACTGCTCGTACCACGTAGCAAGACAATCCTACTCGCAAGGCAGCAAGACCGCCGCGTCTCCTAACGGCAGACGACTTGGCGAAGAACTTTCCAAAAACGTCTCGGCATCTATGGGACAAAACCGCGAGGGCGCGACCGCCGCTATCCTTTCTATAACAAAGCTTGATGCTTCCGCCATTACGTGTGACGTTGCGCTCGACATGGGACTTTTGCCCTCTGCCGTCAAGGGAGATGACGGACTTGAGGCTATGTACGGGCTACTTATAACCTTCTGTAACAGAGGCGGTCACGCGTTGCAGATAAATGTATTCGACGCGGATACCTTGCGTGACGCTCAAAAGCACCCCGAAAAATATCAGGATCTTCAGATACGCGTTTGCGGTTGGAACGTGCTTTGGAACAACATAAACAAGGTTGAACAGGACGGATTTATCCGTCAGGCAGAGGCGTTGATATAATGGAGATCATATCGAAAAAAAGATGTATTATCGGCGAAGGACCGATTTGGAACGAAAAAGAAGGGTTACTGTACTTTACAAATTCCCGCGAACAAGAAATATGTGTCCTTGATATTTATACAAAGGAGCTTAAGATAATACCGACCGAAGTCGGCGGTGTAGCCATAGCCTTTGACAAAAGCAACCGTATGATCGTATCGCGCAGAGACGGGATATTCTACCTTGAAGATAATATCGCAACCCCCTTATACGACACAAACAAGCATCAAATTCTTCACGGAAATGATATGAAGGTCGGTCCTGACGGAAGAATATACGTTGGGACGCAAAGCAGCAAAAGACTTGGATTATCGAACAACGTCGACGGAAAGCTGTATTCCATAGACAAAGACGGAAACGTCCGCACACTTCTTGACGCATTGCTGTTATCGAACGGAATGGATTGGTCTATGGACGAAACACGCTTTTATCACACAGACAGCGCAACGCGTATTATCAAAGAATATTTGTTTGACAAAGTCACGGGAGACATTGAATTTACGGACAAAAGCGTATACGTTCAAGGCGTTGACGGCTTTACGATAGACGAAAACGACCTTTTGTACGTCGCTTGCTGGGGGCAAGGACATATTGCCGTCGTTGACACGCGCGATATGACCGTCATTGACCACATAGACGTTCCCGCAAAGATCCCTGCAAGCTGTGCTTTTGCTGGCAAAGGCATGAACGAGCTTGTAGTCGTTACGGCAGACTACAAAAATGCGTCTGCCACCGATGAATATGCGGGATATACCTTCAAAAAAGAAATGTCTGTATGTGGCAGACTTCCGTATTTGTTTGGATAAAAATTTTAATAAAAGGAAGCTAAAAAATGAACGTTAAAAAATTGTTTTCGGGACGAGTTTTAAGCGTAATTCTTGCGCTGATAGTTTGCGCGCTTTGGGGCACGCTATTCCCTTTCATAAAGATAGGCTACTCGACGTTTCACATAAGCAGCAACAATATACCATCGATAATTCTCTTTGCTGGAACACGTTTTACAGTATCGGGAATTATAATGATAGCTCTCTTTTCGGCAACAAAACGTAAATTTCTAAAGCCTAAAAAGAGCGATATTTTGCCGATACTTGCCGTTGCGGCATTCACGATAATCCTTCACTATTTCTTTACCTATATGGCTCTCGCGATAGGAGAAGGCTCTAAGACCGCGATAATAAAGCAGATAGGCTTTCTGTTTTTGAGCTGTTTTTCGTTTCTCTTTATAAAAACTGACCGATTTACTTGGAAAAATATTATATGCGGAATCCTCGGATTTTTGGGTATCATCGTTACTAACCTCAACGGAGGTGCGTTTACCTTCGCGCTTGGCGACGCTTTACTTATAATAGCGTCGTTCTGCTCTGTTGCAGGTACGATAGCGACTAAAAAGGCGGTCAAAAAGACCGACCCGTTGACTCTCGTTGCTTATTCACAATTCTTTGGCGGTATCTTCCTTGTTGTTTTAGGCTTAGCTTTGGGCGGAAGGATAACTCACGTTGATATCAAGGCTGTCGGTTCTCTCGCGTACATATGCTTTGCTTCTATCAGCGCGTACGTTATCTGGAACGTATTGATAAAATACAATAGTCTATCCAAGCTCTCGATAATCAAATTCACCGAGCCGCTTTTTGCGGTCATCTTCTCGGGGATCTTGCTCGGTGAAAACATATTCAGACTGAATTATTTGTTCGCGTTTATCATTATCCTTGCTTCTATCCTTATAAGCAATTTGAATTTTAAAAAAGTTCAAAACGATCTTAACGATTGACAAGCAAAGCTTGATGCGGTATAATATAACCGTTGATATTCCCACTCCAAAAGGAGACTATATGAAAGCAAAAATTTTCGAAATAAAACGCTTTGCCGTTCACGACGGCGACGGAATACGCACGACCGTATTTTTCAAGGGCTGTCCCTTGAAGTGCGTGTGGTGTCACAACCCCGAGGGTATAGGCTTCAGACCTGAGATAGCCTATTACGAGCACAAATGCATAGGCTGCGGAGAGTGTGTGACGGTCTGTCCGTCGGGCGCTCATACAATGAAAGGCGGTATGCACAGCTTTGAACGTGAGAAATGCGTTGGTTGCGGTAAGTGCAAGGACGCTTGTCTTGGTGACGCATTGGGCTTTTACGGAAAAGAGGTCACGGTCGACGAGCTTTTGCCCACCTTGCTTGAGGACAAGGATTTTTATGACTCCTCAAACGGTGGTGTTACTCTTTCGGGCGGTGAATGTCTTATGCAAGCAGATTTCTGCGCGGAGCTTCTCAAAAAGCTCAAAGAAAACGGTGTAAGCACAGCGGTAGACACCTGTGGATACGTCTCGGGTGAAACGCTTGACAAGGTCATTCCATTTACCGATATTTTCCTCTATGATATAAAGGCAATAGATGAGGACGTACATATCGCGTGTACGGGTCATTCAAACAAAAAGATACTTGAAAATATCAAGTATCTCGATGAAAAGGGTTGTAAGATAGAGGTGCGTATTCCCTACGTTCCGAACTACAACAGCGGACAAATAGAAAAGATCGCGGATCTTTTATCTGAAATAAAAAATCTTACAAAGGTGCGCATTCTTCCCTATCACAATTTTGCCGAGTCTAAATACAAAGCTCTCGGCATGGAGTCAACTCTGCCCGAAATAATACCCACGGACGAGAAAATAAAGAGCGCGGAAAAAATTTTTTCAAAATAAAAATAACACGGTGTGAATTTTTTCACACCGTGTTGCTTTATTTTAAGTTATTTACAAAGTGAATAAGCCGCCTCATCGCAGATTATGGTTACGTCGGGGTGGAGACGAAGAAGAGACGCGGGGCAATTCGTGGAAAGATTTCCGCAAACGGTTGCACGGATAGCTTCTGCCTTACTTGCGCCCGAAGCTACAACGATTATCTTGCGTGCCTTGAATACGCTCTCGATACCCATGGTAATCGCGTGTTTGGGAACGTCGTTCTCGGAAGCAAAGAAACGGGAATTCGCTTCTATGGTGCTATCGGTAAGAGCTGTTAAGTGAGTAGTGGGAACAAGCTCGCTGTCGGGCTCGTTAAAGCCGATATGTCCGTTTCTTCCGATACCGAGGACCTGAATATCGATCCCGCCCATAGCGTCTATCTTTGCCTCGTACTCGGCGCAACTCTTCTCAACGTCCTTTGCCATGCCGTCGGGAACGTTGGTGTTAGCCTTATCTATATTGATACGGTCGAAAAGATTCTTGTTCATAAAATAGCGGTAGCTCTGGTCGTTATCGGGAGAGAGAGGATAATATTCGTCGAGGTTTACCGAACGAACCTTTGAGAAATCAAGCTCACCCTTTTCATAACCCTCGGCGAGAAGGTTATACATTCCGATAGGAGTGTCACCCGTAGCCAGACCGAGAACGCACTCAGGGTTATTCTTGATAACGTCCTTCATTATCTGCGCGCCCTTTTCCGACATCTCGTTATAATCTTTAACAACTATTACTTTCATAATAAAAAACCACCTTTTTTATTTTTTGCAACTTATATTTTATCACATATTTAATAATATGTCAAGGGTGTTTTTAGTAGACTTCGAAAAACAAAAACGCATATATTTTTTCAAATTGCCAATCCTATTAACACTATAGTTGGGTGAGGTCAAAGATGGCTATGAACAGTTCGTTTTACGGTTCTGACGATAAGAAAAGTGTTATATATAAAGGTTCTGTCGGTACGATACACGACTGCGTGGCAGGGCATCTCGTTTTTTTATCGGATAGCGGAAAACTTCCGAGTTTTTTTGACGGGGCGAACATCTTGGTCGCAAAGCAAGACGAGCTTTCAAACTTTTTATGGTCAAGTGTAGATACCTCAGGTATTTATGCCGTCGTCGTCATTGGCAGTTCTCCCGACGTTTGCTCCTTACGAGAGTCAGAACGCAAAGGGATACCTATATTAACGCTTCCCTCTCTTCCATACAGACACAACGGCAAAATTGCCATACTTGACGCAGACAAAGCCTCATTGTTCGTAGACCCCGACATCGATACATTAAGTAAATATTTAAATTTATTCGGTTCGTTATCGAACGAGTTATATGAATCTTGCGCACCGATATCCTACGTGGCTTTTGATAATTTTGAAAAAGACCAAGCTCCTATGGGTGCTCTTCACATTTGCTCAGCTGGAAAAAAAGGAGAGATCAGAAACGAGGACGAGCTTTTTGACGATTTCAGAGACCTCTGCGAAAGCGTGCGGCCGCTATGCTTAACACTTATGCTCTGCCCCGCATATCCAATGGACGACGACGCGAAAGAACGTTTTTTGACCTATTTAAAAGCCATATTCCGAGCAGCAGTGTACGGAGAGATAAAAATACTTTGCGGCGGCCCTTGCGCACTGACCGTATCGGGCGCGAAAGAATGCTTCGACGCTATTTTTGAAGCCAAAGAGCTTTTAAAAAAAACCGAACACGAGCGAAACACCGAGATACAGGCAGGACTTCTTGTCTCTTCTCCGCTTATGTTATGTTCTTTGGATAAATTACCGAGCTTTGATTTTCTTTGTCTCGATGCGGGAAAGCTCTCGCGATTATTTTTAGGAATACCCGCGCGGTCGGTCTTGCCAAACGAGGCAGTTTACGAATTTGTTGAATTTCTTGATAAAATATTCACCGATGGCAAATACAAGTCCCTTATCACTTCGGTAATATTAAATGAGGAAATAAAAAAGGCTATCCCAGAAAAAACTGCTGTTTTTAGTGGGATAGTAGAATTTTTTGTAAAAAGAAGCTAAATGCGTTTATAAAAACGATCGTTATCGCGCTTGGTCAAGCTCTTTACAATCGTACATCATCGCATGATAAGCAAATTTGATTTCTTTTTTCTTATCATTCAGTACGACCAAATAAAATTCGTCGTGAAGAGACGTAATATCAAACACGGATTGTTCAGGAACAAATCTTCCGTGCTTTGTAAAATATATCGCGTCAACGGATGCATGTCTCCCTCCGCCCTCGCCTTTTGACAAGCGGCATACAGTATCTTTTATAATGGAAAATCCGTCTTTTTTTACCAATCGCACCGCAATAATATTTTTTATAAGTTTATATATAAACAAAGCAAGCGGCGCAGCACACGCAAGAATTAATACGATTGCAAGAATCGGCACGTATTTAAATAAGAATATTACCCCAATTATACACGGAACACAGAAAACCGCTACAACACCTAACAATATCAACCCGCTAAACAGATCTGCTCTTACTAAATGCGCCATATCTTTTTTACAGCTTTCGCGCGATATAATGTTTTTCTCCATGATAGCACCGCCTTTTCGGGTTTATTATAGCATAAAAGCTACCGTTTTTCAAGATATAATAAAAATGCTTTTCGCTAAAGTGAAAAGCTACCTTAATTATTCATCAGCGAAGCGACTTCATTATTCATTATTCATTAAAAATCCGTTCTCGTCTAATGAATAATGAATGATGAATAGTGAAAAATGAATAATACAAACAAAAAATCCGCTCTCTTACGAGAACGGATTTTTTGTTTGGCACGCCGTAAGGGATTCGAACCCCCGACCTTTTGGTTCGTAGCCAAACACTCTATCCAGCTGAGCTAACGGCGCATTTGACGTCCTCAAAAGTATCCTTTCGATTTCGTGCCTATATATATTACCACAACTTGCGCCATTTGTCAAGCCTTTTTTGAAAGTTTTTTGTATTTATTTTTAATTAACGATCCTAAAGTACTATCACATTACTTGTATTCGGGAAGCCAGCCTTTATGTGCCTCGATAAGATCATCGCAAAGCGAGATGATATCGTCTATCGAAAGCTCGGATGAGGTATGCGGATCAAGCATTGCCGCTTGATAGATACACTCTTTCTTGCGAGTTACCGCCGCTTCGATAGTGAGAAGCTGGGTATTGATATTCGTCATATTCATAGCCGCAAGCTGTATCGGAAGCTTGCCTACCACCGTCGGCTGTATGCCAAGCTTATTTACAAGACAAGGAACTTCAACGCACGCATCAGTCGGAAGATTTGTAATAAGTCCTTTGTTTATAACGTTTCCTCCTATCTGATACGGTATGTCGGTAACAATAGCCTCCATGATACGCGACGCGTATTCTTTCGAACGCTCGTGCGTGGTGTTTCCGTTAAGATATTCCTCCTTTGCGCTCTTCCACCTGTTTATTTGATTTATACAACGGCGCGGATATTCGTCAAGAGGTATGCGGTAGCGTTCGATAAGCTCGGGATATTTTGACTTGATAAACAAATTATTATACTCTGCGTTATGCTCACTCGACTCGGTGCAATAATATCCGAAACGACGGATATATTCAAGGCGTACGAGATCCTTGAAGTCCTCGGGCGGCTGTTCGAGTATAGCGCACGCTCTTTTGCGTATCTCGGGATAAAGGTCGTTTCCGTCAGCGTCCTCGATCTCAAGAAGCCATGCCATATGGTTTATACCCGCTATCTTCTCCTTTATAGGCTGCTTTACGTCGGTCATTCCAAGTTTTTCGAGAAGTCTGTCCGAGCAGACCTGAACACTATGACAAAGACCTATCGTATTGATATCGGTATATCTCTGCATATATCCCGTGAGCATAGCCATAGGATTCGTGTAATTCAAGAAAAGTGCGCGAGGACATACCTTTGCCATATCCTCGGCAAAATCAGAAAGCACGGGGATAGTTCGGAGAGCACGGAATATACCGCCTATACCGAGTGTATCGGCAATAGTCTGGCGCAGACCGTATTTTTTCGGCACTTCAAAGTCTGTAATGGTACAAGGGTCATAGCCTCCGACATGAATGGTGTTTACGACGAAATCTGCACCGCGCAGAGCGTCCTGACGGTTTGGAATACCAAGGTATTTGGTAACGGTTGCCCTTCCCTCGTTGATGTTTTTGTTTAGCGCGTTGACCATGATGTAAGACTCTTCAAGTCTTTCCGCATCAATGTCGTACAGCGCAAATTCAAAGTCGCGAAGCGCGGGTGTGAGCATTGAGTCACCGATTACGTTTTTTGCAAACACAGTGCTTCCCGCACCCATAAAGGTTATTTTTCCCATAATGTTTCTCCTTTTTGTTTTTCTTTTATAATTCAAATTTTGATTTATGGTGAGATGAAGTAATGAATAGAAGACGCAACAAAGTGTGTTTTGCGTAGCAAATTCGCGGGACGCAACCGCGAATCACTTTGTTGACGGAGGTGGCGAGTTAAAAACTCGCCACCGACTAACCGCAATTTGTTGGATTTTACATTTCACCGCAAGGGTCAAAATCTGTTTCATTGATTTCTTTGCTATTTTTGGTGACAAGCACATACATTTTTCTATAATCCGTGGGTGACATGCCTGTATATTTCTTAAAGAACGCGTAAAAGTAAGTTTCGTTTTTAAGCCCACACGCCTCGGATATCTGTGCAATTGATGACCTTTCTTTTGAGCGCAAAAGTATTTTTGCGTAATTCAAACGGCAAATATCTACAAAATCATGCAAGGTCATGCCTACCGCCGATTTAAAATCTCGGTCAAGCTTTGAGCGGCTTACCGAAAAAAATTTTGCTGTCTCGTTTGCGTTAAACTGCTCGGATAGGTTCTCCGAAACATATCTCAAAACGCTTTGAATGTAAAATGAGGACTCGCCAACGCGCGTTATTTTACTCTCGTCGCAAAATTCAAAAAGCTTGTTTACTATAAAGCCGAGAATAAGCGCTCTTTGCGTTTGCGTATGGGGATATTTTTCATCGCGCATAAATTTAAATATTTGCTTCAAATACTCTGCTTGTCCGCCGTCAAGCTCAAAAAGTATTCCCTGTCTTGCATCGAGCGCGTCATTTGGCAAAAGACTGCTTCCGATAGTCTCCAAGGTAGTGCTTCCAAAATAGCAGACATATCTTTCGTAATCGGTATTTTCTGTCTCAAGACACGACATGGAATGTACCGAATATGGACTAGTAAGTATCGCGCACGGATACTTATAAGTATATTCCTCGCCGTTTATCACGGAACGCTGAACTATGTTTTCAGGGCAAAAATAAAGCTCCCACTGCACGTGTATATGCGCACTATGCATTACCGATATTCCGTGCATATGCGTTAGCTTAAGCTCGATATCCGAGCCACTCAAAAATCCACGAGACAGCATTTATCTTCCCCTCCCCCTGTTTATCTGTTTTTATTATAACATATTGTAGGATTTTTTCAATGCTTTTTATCGCCATTTTTCAGAGTTTTTATATGATATTTTGTCAAATATTTATTTTGTTTAGCATTTTTATAGCCAAAACATTTGTTTTTTCTTAAATCAAAAAAACAAATTTATTAAATACTCCCAAACGGCAGATCAAAAATAATTAGTTGACAGTATACATCTCAAAAGCCTTAAAGAAAATTTACAAAATCCTCCGTCTTTATTCGTCCATATACTTGATATTTCCTTTTATTTATGATATAATTATTGTGTATAGCTTTTATTTTGGAGGAACTTATGCACATTATAGATATCATTCAAAACGGAATATTTTTCTCGGATGGAGTTATGGACAGCATACCGCTGTGGGTTCTCGGTATAGTCGTTTCCATGGTCGTTCCATATCTGCTTGGAAGCCTTAATTTTGCTATAATCATTTCGGCAAAACAGTACAAGGAAGATATACGCTCTTACGGAAGCAAGAATGCGGGTATGACTAACATGATGCGTACTTACGGCAAAAGCGCCGCCGCTCTTACTCTTCTAGGTGACGCTCTTAAGTCGGTCGTCTCATGTATTATCGGATATCTCATGCTCGGATATCTCGGCTGTTACATAGCGGGACTCTTCTGCGTTATCGGACATATGTTCCCCGTATTTTATCGCTTCAAGGGCGGAAAAGGCGTAGTTACGGGCGCTATGGCTATACTTATGAGCGACCCAATCGTCTTTGCTATCGTGCTGCTTATTTTTATTATCATCGTTGTTTTTACCAAATACATATCGCTTGGCTCTGTTATGAGTGTTCTTCTCTACCCCTTTCTTCTCGACAGAATTTGCAAATTGCGCGGATATGTATGCCCGTACACTATCTTTGCGTTCCTTATAATGATACTCGTACTTATCAAGCACTACGAAAATATCAAGCGTCTTTTTCAGGGCAAGGAAAACAAGTTCTCGTTTAAAAAGAGCTCTGATGCCGCAAAGGCACATCAAGCCGAGATAGAGGCTCAAAAAGCAGCAGTGCTCGCCGAACCCGAAGAGGAAGAAGCGGAGGAAACGGTCGTTGTAACGAAAAGAAAAAAGATAAACAAAAACTACGGAAAGAAGAAAAAATAAGATATCATGGGTGTTAACGATATAGCTCTCACGCCTTCTGAAAAGCTCGCGGAGCTTATACTGCTCGCGCTAAAAAAGAACGCTTTGCGCCGTGCGGTATTTTCAAAGCCTCGCGACAAAGCTCTGCAAAAAATGGTCTTGACTCTTGCTGCCGCGCAAGGAAAGCCCGTCTTTCAGGCAGAGTTTTTTCACCGCGACAACAAGGCGACTCATAAAAACTTCCGCTTGACAGACGACATTTTGACTACACTTTGCGAACTTGTCTCCTCTTTTGCTCAAGTTAATCTTTTGTGCGTGGGCGGAGAATGTGAATACCGAGAGTCAAAGGCGGGCAAGACTATACTTCTCGGCGGAGACAAGCTTGAGAAATATTTAAATTCGCTTTCAGATGCAAAAAATGACGCGTTGATGACCTCGGGCAAAAAGAAAAAAACGTATATTCTTGACGGAAGCGAGCCTTTTCTTCGCGCCCTTGACGTATCCGATGAAAACGGGCGCGTTTACGACCGTAAGCAAGCTAAATTCAGACAGATAAACCGCTTTCTTGAGCTTATCCGCGACGTTGAGGATAAATTGCCAAAGGACGAGATACGCATCTGCGACCTCTGTTGCGGAAAAAGCTATCTCTCGTTTGCCGTGTACCACTATTTTGCAAACGTGAAAAAATACAAGGTCTCCATGACGGGCGTTGACCTCAAATCCGACGTTATCGAATATTGCTCTCGCGTAGCTAAAAAGCTAAACTTCGACGGACTTGAATTTATCTGTGGAGATATAAGAGAATATAAGACCGATGAGATACCCCAGCTCGTTATATCGCTTCACGCCTGTGATATCGCTACCGATATCGTTCTTTTAAAGGCGGCAGAGTGGAATACCGACGTTATTCTCTCCACCCCCTGCTGTCACCACGAAATGAATCACAATATAAATTGTGAGGCTCTTTCTTTCATAACCGATTATTCCATGCTCCGCCAAAAGCTCTCCGATGCGGCGACCGACGCTCTCCGTCTTTGCAGACTTGAAGCACAAGGATATTCAACTGCTACCATTGAGCTTATCGATCCCGATGAAACGCCAAAAAACGTTATGCTCCGTGCCATAAGAAAAAAGAATTTCCGCAAAGATTCCAAGGAAGCCAAAGCCGCGTTCGAGCGTTATAAAGCGGCAAAAGCCTTTCTTTGCGGCGAGCGTGATGATCTGCATTTTTGAGGACGCGGGGACGCAACTTACTTTTCTTTTTCGCGAAAAAGAAAAGTAAGCAAAAGAAAAAGCAAAACAAATGATTTTGCAATAACCTTATTTCACAACAAAGAAAGTAAGCAAAAGAAAAAGCAAAACAAATGATTTTGCAAATAACCTTATTTCACAACAAAGAAAGTAAGCAAAAGAAAAAGCAAAACAAATGATTTTG
>SVUA01000002.1 GCA_015063485.1 Oscillospiraceae bacterium
TTCAAATTTTGATTTGTCGAGGAGAAAATAAATGAATTGATGCGCAAAAAGCGCATCATGAATTGAAGCCAAGGCTTCATGAATTCTTCCATGATTTGAATTGCAACCTCAACGCGCCGCAGCGCAATTCATGGCGAAGCCAATTCATAAGCGTTTACGCTTAATTCATGCAATCCAAAGGTTGCAATTCATTGCGAGAATGTCCCTTTGGGACATTTCGCTAAACCGCAATTTGTCTGAATTTCAATTTTTTTAAAATTTTTCAAAAAGCTCTTGACAAAATGATATCATTGTGATATCATAATAATACAAACTATTTAGGAGGTCTTTATTATGACAGAAAAAATCTTACAAAACAAAAAGCACGGCATGGCTGCGCTTCTTCTCACCATTCTTGGACTCATCGCGGCGATTGCTCTACTTGGCGTCGGCATATACTTTGATGAAACAGGCAACAAAATTGGAATACCCCTTATTGTCGTAGGTATGTTCTGGCTCTTCATCTCTTGGATCCCCTTCCTTGGACTCAAAATACTTAAGCCGCAAGAGGCTCTCGTGCTTACTCTCTTTGGAAAATACGTAGGCACTATCAAGGGCGAAGGCTTTTACTTCGTAAATCCTTTCTGCTCCTCGGTAAATCCCGCGGCAAAGACCAAGCTCAATCAGAGTGGCGACGTAAACACTATCGAGACTGTTCTCACAGGCAAAAACGCTACTGCCGTCCAAACAGTAAACAACAAGCTTTCATTGAAGATAATGACACTCAACAACAACAAGCAGAAGATAAATGACTGTCTTGGCAACCCCGTTGAGATAGGAATTGCGGTCACATGGCGCATAGTTGACACCGCAAAAGCCGTTTTCAACGTTGATAACTTTAAGGAATATCTCTCGCTCCAATGCGACACTGCTCTCCGCAATATCGTACGTCTCTACCCTTACGACACAGCGCCAAATATTGACACCACAGGCGACGGGGTTGCAGACGACGGAAGTCTCCGCGGCTCGAGCGAAGTCGTTGCTTCTCGCATAAAGAACGAGATACAGGAGCGTGTTGACGAGGCAGGTATTGAGATAATCGAAGCTCGTATCACCTATCTTGCATACGCTACCGAGATAGCGGCAGTAATGCTCCAGCGTCAGCAGGCGTCGGCAATTATTGACGCGAGAAAGATGATAGTTGACGGTGCTGTCGGCATGGTCGAAATGGCTCTTGAGAGACTTGCCGAAAACAACACCATAGAGCTTGACGAGGAGCGCAAGGCGGCTATGGTATCTAACCTCTTGGTAGTTCTCTGCGGAAACAAGGACGCGCAACCGATAGTTAATTCGGGCAGCCTTTATTAATACGCGGTGACGCTATGGAAAAAAAGCAAGTTCCACTCCGTCTGTCCGCAAAGCTATATGAGGCGATAGCATCGTGGGCGGAGGACGATTTCCGTTCGATAAACGGACAGATAGAATATCTCCTCACGGAATGTGTCAAGCAACGCAAAAAAGACGGCAAGTACGTACCTCACGAGCTTGACACACCGCCTGAATTTGATATCAAATAAAAAGACACACCGCCAAGAGCGACCAAACGGTCGCTCTTGGCGGTATTTTTTTATTATTCTTTATCGGCTATCTTTTTTGCCCGTTCAACGTATTCTTTAAAGCGATCCTCGTTTCTTACAGAATTGAACCACTCCCAGCCGTGACGCGCGGTCATGCCGTAATACATAAGATTACAAGTTCCCTCAAATAAATGATCGTAGGTTATCGGTTCTGTTGTATCGTCGGGAAGTTTTATCAGACCCTTTCCCTTAACAACCTTAATACCGCCATAAATCAGTGGATCACCCACATCCAATTCAGTTCCATCGGTAATATTGTCCCACTTTGTATAGGCTTCAAATGCTTTTTCAAGCCACTCGTATCCTTCGTCTTTTCTCTCACAACCAAACAAAGCACACGCGGTACGGAAGATTGTGCTTGCGTAATGTCCGAGCCAAGCATTAGGTACTTCCCCATCGCCAAGCCCCTCCATTATCTTAACACGATATTTGTTCCATGCGACCGCCTTCTCGGGTGCTGCCCAATACCTTGACGGACGACCAAAGAAATGGCAAAGAAGATGAAAATTGTTAACGTCGTGACAAAGACGGCTTTCCTTGTGCTTACCTGCATCCCACAAACGATCTTCTACAATCTCTGCTTCAATAAAGCTATACTGCGTAATCGGTGGCGGAACTTCTCGGATACCCGTACGGTCGGAAAATACGACGATATCGCCGTCATCGTCTGCAACGTAGGTATATTCCACCGCGCCCACAAAGCCGTCGGTAAGACCGATCGCGTCGTATCGGCGCATAAAACCGTCAGCGAGAGGCATAAATTCCTCGCCTGTTCCCTCGTAAGAGGTCAGCTCGTAAACTGCCGTTCTCGCGCCGCCGCAATATTCGTTTTCAACGCGCACGATTCCGATACCCTTGGCAAAATAATAGACCTTTTTGCCGCCGCGGTACGACAGGCCGCCATCCATTCCGCCGATATCGAGGCAGAGCTTGAAGCAGTTTTCAAACTCTCCCGCCTTTGTTCTGACCGTTCCGCCATCCTCACAGGTTATCTGCGTTTTGACGGTTCTGTCCCATTTCGTATATTCAATGATAGGCGACGCTCCGACACGCCACTCGTCCGACCAGATGCAGTTCGTTGCATCCTGCAAAATACCTAAAATATCATTATAAAGAATGGGACGCTCAGAAGCCATGCTACCGTCATTTTTCCATTCAAACGACCAACGCGGATTGTAGTCGGTGAGATACAAGGAATCGTTTTTCTTTCGAATATATTCTCTGCCAAAGAAATTCCAATGTCCAGTAGCTGTACACTCGGGATTGAACTTGGTATCTGTCGCAAGTATACGGCGCGCGACCGATGCCGCCGCCTTGGTGTACGCCTTTTCCATAGGAGTCGCGGCAAGAAGTTCAGCACGCTCAATGGCGGGATAAACGTCACAAATATACTGTCCGCCGCCCTTCTTTGTATGATAATACTCGTTGGCGATCTCTTGTACCGTATCAAGCCAAGAATTTTTATCATAGCCTATCCTTTCGGTATTTACCCAATAGGAAACAAGAGTACGTTCGTCATCGGCAAAGGAGACCTTAATTTTTAATTCAGACAAGAGTACATCGGGCGAATGATTGGAGACGTATTCCCAAGTATTTCCCGAAGCACATGGAAGAAGTCCGCTTCCGCCTTTTATCTCGTATGTACTAAGAGTACAGGTGTCTGTCGTTCCGTCGGTAATATGATCCTGACGAACGATGCCTACACCGTCTTTGTAGTAGGTTTTACATATTATTTTTTGCGTATCCGTCCATCGTCTGACCTCCCAAAGCTGACAGCTTTCAAATCTGCCCGCGGGAGTATCTACCGACTCATTATCGGAGATAAACGAAAGCCTTGTTCCGTCAGAACCCACAAAGCTTTCTCCGAGAGAAATATCCGCAAAGAAATACCCGTCACAGCTTGACGCGTTGCGTAAGATACGTGCGTTCTGTCTGTCTATTGAGCAAAGATAGCCTTCTCCAAAGCTTTCCTGTGCCCAAAATCGCGGCTTGCCGTCTATAATACGATATTCTTCCGCAGTACCGCCAATCAGATAGCGTTCTTTTACTGCTTCCTTATACCGTGTTGCTAATTCCTCCTCCATTTTTCTCGCAAGAGGAACGAGTGCGCGATAGGCGTCCCCATCGCTGAGTATATGCTCTACCTTGTCGTATGCGGCGTGTCCCTCTTCCCTTTTTCCGTTGCGGAAGAGATAATATCCGAGCCAGAACCATTCGCGCCCGAGAGCCTTTACAAATCCCGCTTTTTCAAGGCGCGGGATCTGCTTGTCGCGGATAAATTCAATTTTCGCACTCTTTCCCGATACCCTTGAATCCTCACGGGTGACGATAAAGGTCATTACCTCCTCGTTCTTGCCATCGAGTGCCGCCTCTGCAATACGGCGAAAAGCGCGTCGTTCTTTTTACCCGGAAGCCACCACCAGCCACGCATCAAGACATCGGCAAGCGCGTGTTGCTTTTCCTTACATTCGGGAAGCTCCTCGACCTCATGAAGAACTTCTTTATATTCCTTTTCAAATCCGCTCTTATCGTTTTTGACCTGCCATAATTTAAGCTCCTCAACCTTTTTCATAACACGCTGCACAAGCGTATCACTATACTTTTCATTCATAGCGCAAAGCTCCTTTCTGATCCGTTTTCTTCCGTCGTGAAGCTGCCACTTGACCGTTCCCTCGGAAATGCGCATTCTATCCGCGATATCCGCTATGGAAAGTCCCTCAAAATAGTGCAGATGAATTATCTGACGCACCTTTTCGGGCAGCATCTCAACACTTTTGTTGACCTCGTTTCTTTCCTCGGACAATGCATAAAGCTCTGCGGGATTCTCCGCACCGTCATCGGAAATGTTCAGATTTTCCACTATGTCAAACGGAAGAAAGCTGCGGTAACGGCTTATCATATTCAAAGCACAGTTCTTGGCGATACGGCAGACCCAAGCGCCGTACTTTTTCGGCTCTTGCAGGGTATTAAGCTTCATCCAAGCCGTAACAAAAGCGTCCTGCGCCGCGTCTTCTGCCATAAAATGATTTTTGGTAACAGATATCGCGGAAGCTATTACCGCTCTTTGATAGCGTGTTACCAAGACCTCATATGCCGTTTGCTCGCCCGCAAGTGTAAGCATTACCAATGTCTCGTCTGTTTCGTTATAATAGTACAATATGCATTCTCCTTTGTAAGATCGAAAATTTTCGTTTTTTAAGCGCTTGTCTTTTAGACACAGATCAAAATAAAAAGGTTGGGGGTTTTTAATAATTATATCATAAATTTGTGAATTAGTCTACGTATACTTTTTAGTCCCATATCTTGACACGTAATGTTTTTGATGTTATAATTATATGGTATATTGATCGATAAGCGACTGCACACGGGTCGCTTCAAGTAGGGAAAGTACGGTGAAAAGCCGTCGCAGCAGCCACTGCCGTAATAAAGGTGTGCCGCCTTTTAAGTCGGAAGGCCTGCCGATCGATATTTGGTAAAAAATACTTTGGGTAAATGAAAGGAAAAACCAAAATGAAAAAAACAAAATTTTTACGTGTATTAGCTCTTTTAATGGCGCTCTGTCTCGTTTCTCTGCTCTTTGTCGGATGCGAAAAAAACGATAAAGGCGACACAGCAGAAACAGGAACAACCGCAGAATCTCTAACAGAAGCAGCCTCTCAAAACGTCAAGGGCTATTGCAAGATAGTTCTCGGCGACACAAACAAGACCGAATATGAGATAAACCTCGATCTTGTAAAAACAGATAAGGGGCTTTTATCGGTACTTGACTATCTCAAAGAAACCAAGGGGCTTACTTACGCTTGCGATGCTTCGGGCTTTCTGACCGAGGTAGGCGGCGTTAAGCAGGATACCGCTGCGGGCGTTTACATTTATCTTTATACCTCTGTCGTAAAGGATCAAGACGTGTCACAGTATGCTACAACTGTAAAATATAATGATCTTACGCTCGTTAGCGCGGGAGTGGGTACAAAGGACATGACTATTGAAAAAGACGCGATTATCTACATAGGAACTATCGTTTGGTAATGCGAAAAAACACTATCCTTCGTATTGCGCTTATAGGACTTATGGCAGCTATGCTCGAATGCGGAAAGCTTGTTCTTGCAGTTCTGCCAAACATCGAGGTCGTTACACTTCTGTGCGCTCTGTTCGGCTACGTTTTCGGCGGAGCGGGAGTTGTTGCTACCATCGTCTTTATCGCAATAGAGCCACTTATATACGGATTCGGCACTTGGATGATATCCTACTGTTTATATTGGCCCCTCGTTACTATAATTTTTATGTTACTTGGACGCGCAAAGGTCAGAAACCGTGTGATACTGACCGTAATTGCCGTTATTCTTACCGTTTGGTTCGGAGTTCTTAGCTCTCTCGTTGACACAGGATTGTTTTCGGGATATCTCGATAACTTCTTCTCACGATTTTCAATTATTTATCTTCGCGGAATAAGCTTCTACGTTACGCAGATACTCTGCAACGCAGTACTCTTCCCTCTTCTTTTCCGAACTCTGTCTGAACTTCTTATAAAATTGAAAAAACGTATGATATAAAATCGACCCACTTGGGAAAATTCCAAGTGGGTCGATTTTTATTCTTTTATTTTAAAAGTATCTCTCTGTTAGTTCCGTAAAAAATATCGTCACGTCCTGCTATCTTCTGGCAAAATTTTTCCATCATATCCCATGAATCGTCAATATCAAATTCAAATGTATGCCCCCATATATAAAATATCTTTGGCGTTTCGGTTATTTCAGGCAATGCAAGAAATTCATCGGCAAGCTCGAAAAGTTTTTCCCAATTTTGATGATATACCGTAGGATCAAATCGATACAAATTATCTTGAAGCTCAAAGCTATGATTTTCGGTGATCGTACGAGCGTATTTGATCTTTGTATTCTCGCGTATTACCTGCGCTACACGGTCGTCGTTATTTACTCCGCCGCATGGGTATGCCATTCCAACGACCTCATATCCGCATATACGCTCAAGATTTTTTCTGTCCTCTTCTACCTGTCTTATTACCTCGGCATCGTCAAGCGTTGTCAAACGAGGATGATCTAGCGTATGTACCGCTATCTCGTGTCCTGCGTATATATCGGCTATCTCCTCGGCGGTAGGCTTACAGTGAGCTACCGTTACGCCATTCCTGATAAGAGAATTAGGTTCTCCGAATTTATTGGAATTGAGATTAAAAGTTGCCCTCAACCCGTATTTATTAAGCATTTTTATAAAACGCTTATCTTGTGTAGAACCGTCATCGTAACTAAACGTTACCGCTTTCATTCTTCCGTCAAACATTTTACATCCTCTCTCTCTTTGTATTCTTTAAAAACCAATCCTGTCTTGAGATGCATGAAACATACTCGTTTCTGCTTGCGCCCAAGGAATCCCAATAAACGTTTTTATTAACGTGATGCGGAGAAAAGCCAAGCTTCTCTTGAACCTTTTGCGAGGACAGATTCCCTTCAATGTAACTGCAAAAAACTCTTTGCATCGAAAGATCCTCAAACGCGTGACGTATGAGCACACTCGCCGCCTCGGTGCAATATCCGTTTTCCCAATAAGGTACGCCTAACCAATATCCAAGCTCACAATCGGTTTTGGAAAGACCAATATTGCTATTGTGGTACGTCATAAGCCCCACGCTTCCGATCACTTCGCCCGTTGAACGCAAAACAAGCGCGTATATCTCGGGTTGAGAGTAAACGTCTCTTATGACCGCAAGACTTTCCTTTGGACTTTTATGCGGTCTCCAGCCTGCCACTACACTTACGCGAGGATCTTGGGCAAGTCTATATAAGCTTTTGGCATCTGTTTCGCGCCATGCGCGAAGTATCAGCCTTTTCGTCATAAGTACGGGCATTAGCGTATCCTTTCATTTTTTATTTTACAAAAAAATTATACCACAAAAAGCATCTATTGTCAACACAAAAAGCCGTTCGCGCATTTGCGCGAACGGCTTTTTGTATATGACCGATATGAAATATCGGTGTTTTGCAGTAGTATCAGTCTGCGGTAAGACCCGAACGTTCAATACCCTGTACGAGATATCTCTGACAGAAGAGATACATAACGATAAGGGGAAGAATGATCATAATTCCGCAAGTGTTACGGATTGCAGCTTCGTAGAGGTTCTGTCCTGCATAATCTGTATCAAGAGATGAAGGAATACCAACGATCTTAGGCATCAAAACGATATCCGAGCTATCCGTGAAGAATACCGTAGTGTAGAAGTCGTCGGTCCACTGCCACGAGAACGCGAACAGGAACACGGTGATCATCATAGGTACGGACAAAGGAAGAATGATCGTGAAGAAGGTGTGCATAACACCCGATCCGTCGATGTACGCGGACTCTTCAAGCTCATCGGGTACGCCTCTGAAGAACTGACGAAGCATAAAGATATAAAGACCGTTCTTAAATGCAAGACCACAAAGTGAAAGAATGATCAAAGGCCAATAAGAGTCAGTCAATTTAAGACCCTGTGCGCCGTCAAGGAACTTTTCAAAGGTGTCGGGAATAATATCAATAGACTTCATAAACTCCGGACAGAAGTTCTTTCCGAAGAAGTTGATACCGCCTCCGTTCAAGAAGTTTCCGATTCCGAAAATATCGAAATAACGGAAATTCATAAACATTGAAAGCTGAAGCGTCTGGTGAGGAATTACGAGCGAGAAAATAACCGCCATAAATACCAGCTTGTTACCTTTAAACTTAAACTTTGCAAGTCCGTATCCTACAAGACAGCAGATAAACGTCTGTATAAGTGCCGTGCTCAAGGAGAGGAAAAGCGTGTTTGTAAAGGCTTGGAGATAGTGTTGATCTACCCATATTGCTTTATAGGTATCAAGTGTAAAGTTCTTCGGGATAAGTCGTACCGTTACGTCAACGAAGTCATCGGGAGCCATGAATGAACCCGCGATCTTTGTGAAGAACGGGAAAAGTACGATGTAGGAAATACCGATCAGAAGAACAAGTCTGAACAAATACCATACTACTTTTTTCAAGAAGAAGAGAGACAAGAATTTTGCTTTAAGTCTTTCCTTCAAGGGAGTTCTTTCGAACTCTACTCTTATCTTGTTTTTGCTCTCTTTCGTTACCTTAGGCTTGTTGTCAATATTCTGTGCGTTCATTCTTTACCTCCTTAATCACGTCTCTGGTAGAAGACGAATGCCGAGAATACTGCGGCAAAGATCGCGATGATTCCAATTACTATCAAGAAATACATCCATGCCATTGCCGAGCCGATAACGTCTCCGTCGGTCTTCTGCGACATACCTGAAATGTACGTCATTACTACGTTCGATTCCGTTGTAAACGAGTCGATGATCGTATAAACGGCATTAACAAGTATCATCGGGCTTATCATCGGGAACGTTATCTTCCAGAAGGTCTCCCAAGCGGTTGCACCGTCGATCTGTACCGACTCATAAATAGCGGGAGAGATAGACTGCAGACCCGAAAGGAAGATAAGCATCTGTACACCGGAGCGGTTTACGATATCGTAAATGTTATTTATCGCGGTTACAACGTATGTAACAAGACCTTCGCCGACCGCCATTCCTGAGAACAATCTTTCAACGTCCATCGCAGATACGATACTGTTCGCGGCGCTCTGTCCCGAACCGTCATCGATTCCTTCCGCGGAATCCATGTAAGAATTAAGAACGTTGTTCGCATCGATCGATTCCATAATACCCGTTGAAAGAATAACGGGAATAAAGAATATCGCGCGGAATAAAGCTCTACCAACCATCTTCTGATTCAACAGAACTGCCATAAACAGCGAGAAGATAAGTATCATAGGAATATCGAATACCATATCCTTCAAGCCTGTAACGAGCGTTTGTACGTAATCTGCATCTTCAGTAATTGCATTTACGTAGTTTGCCCATCCAACGGGGGTAAATGCCATACCCCCGCCCATGATAGGTCTCATCGTGTGGAAACTATACCAAATCGAATCGTAAACGATAGGTAAGTAAACCAAAATAAATCCAATTACGAAAGGAAGGACAAATATCCAACCCGCTCTTGCTTTTCTTTTATCAAGAGAGGCATTTTTTCTCTTTTTAGGAGCTTTTACTTTTACTTCTTTTGTCATTTTGCTTTTACCTCCCTTTCATCAAGCATTAGTGGACTTAATAACTATGTAGCCATAAGCCTCAAGTGTGTAAGTGATTCCGTTATCAGCAGTTACGGTTACTGCGTAGTTGTTGAAGTTAAGGATAAACGCCGTAACACTTGCGTTTTCGGAGTTTACGTATTCCATGTAAACGATCTTGTTTGTATCAGATGCGTACTTGTTATACGCCTCTTCCATCTTATCAGCAGCAACGCCTTCATCCTTTTTATTATCTTCCTCAGCAACGTATTCGTAATCCTTGAAACCGTTTATTTCCGCAGGAGCTTCGGTTGCCTCGCCCTTATTAGCATCAGCATAGAGAGCGAATGCGTCCTTTGCGATCTCTACGATTGAATATTCTGCGGAGTTCGCAGCAACACCGTTACCGGAAATAGTTTCGTAAGCGGTCTTGTTAGCATCGAGAATAGTCTTGAGCTCGTTTCTGATCTTTGCGGTGAAAGCATCTTCCTTCTCAAGAAGCGCGAGCCCTTCAACTGCCTTTTCATAATCTGCGATCAACGCACGAGCATCCGCTATCGAGGTATCTGCGAGCTTGTAAATACGGTTGAGAATATCCTCTTGAGAACCGTTGCTCTTTGCAGTTACAAGAGCAGCTTCTGCATCCTCTTTCTCTTTCTGAGTTGCGTTAGGATCAGCTAAAACAGCATCGTATGCCTTTTGCGCATTGATAAGAATTTCCAACTTAGCGTACCACTCCGAAAGAGCTACATAGTTTTCCATGAGATTATAGGTAGATTCACCGTCATCTGGAAGCAATGCTTTACTTATTTCGGGAATACGCTCAAGAATGAGGATTCTTGCTTCGTGAAGCTGCTTACGAAGTTCTTCCTTCTTAGCCACGCTCAATTCAGCCTCATTCTTTATAGCTTCCTCAACTGCGTTCTTAAGGTCCTCTTCAAGCTCATCCGCATCGGGAATACGAGTTCCTTCAAGGAACTTATGAGTCTCGATGGTACTTGTCTGAAGATCCTTAAGCAGACCGTTAAGCTCACTGTAAAGCGAAACAACGTCATTGAACCAAATATCATATCTTATAGAATAGTAGTGGCTGAGCAGGATATCATTCTTAAGGTTATCAGTATTCTGATAAGAAAGAATGAAGTTAAGACCCGCACCGCTTTCAAGTGCCTTAAGGAAAGCATATTCCATGTTTCCTTCCATGTTAATAGCAGTACCTGCGTACTCTACGTAACCATGGAGAACGATCGCAAGGAAAGGAACTGCTGCAGAAGACTCTGCGAAACGGCTGGAGTCAAGTGCGATATCGGTTATGTAGTCAACGTACTTCCACGTGAATACGTTACCGCCCGCGGTCATGACCTTGTTGTAATTCTCACGGATATACTGGAATGCGCGCTCCGTAAAGTCTCTCGAGTCGGAGCGGTTATAAGGCTCATCCTCGTCGAAGTCGGAGTTCAAGTAAGATCCGAGAGTAGATACCGAAATACCTATCGGGTTGTATTCAAGATACTTCTGCGTGAATTTCTCGTAGAAGTGGTTGAAGTATGCGGGTGAAAGTGCTAACTCATAATAGCTGATGTAAGTCTGCTTGGTAGCACTGTATTCACGCTTACTGGTATAACGGTCGTCGATCGTCTTGACTGCGTGGTTCTTAAGGTTCACACCGTCGAAGAGCGTGTTTGTTTTAGTAAATGCGAAGTCAAAGTCCGGGAAGAGCTGGAAGCCCTTTTCTCTTGCGGCGGCAGTCAACGCCTCGAAATCCATTCCGCCTTCCTCAACTGCCTTTTCCCACTTGAGATTGTACGGAGCTCTCGGTTCGGTCAAGCCGCCCTTAGTATAACCCGTCATTATAAAGTTGATGTTGCTGATACCCTTTGCCGCGAACTCGTCGTACATCGTGTTGATATCTGCAAACGTCGTAAGAGGAGTCATAACAGTAAAAGGTATGGACAAGAAGCGCTCGGTAGTTTCCATTGCGCCAAACGTCTCGATATAGAGCGGAATATCACTCTTTACGTCCTCGCTTGTCAGCTTGGTGAGCACTCCCTTCTTGACAAGGTAATCACGGTATGCCTTAGCCATTCCTACATAAGAGGTATCGTAAGTTCCCGTAAGTCCCTTCTCTGCCGCTACCTCGTCAGAGGTAAGCATAATATAACGAACCTTGTAGCTACCCGTATATTTTCTTGCGGATACGACTGTCCAGGTATCGTTCTGACCTACCGAAATAGCGTCTGCAACGTTATATGTATCGTTAGGTCTTGGCTTAACCGTCATTTTAACGGTATTGTAGTTATGAGGTATGATCGCATGATATGCCGACAGCTCCATCAAAGCGTCGCCTTCTTCAACTATTGCAACGAAGCCGCGCTCTTTATGGTAAGTTTCTACAGGTACTTCTACCTTTTCTTCTTCCTCACCTTCAACCTCTTCGCCCTCATCTTCCTCAGGCGCTTCCTGCTTTACGATCAACTCTTCGTTCTCGTAAATACCGAATACGGGATAACGAATAGTCTCTTGGTGAGTTCCTGTGATATCGTGGTAAGCGTAGTCTACGCCGTAGATCTTACCCTGAACGTTTGTGGAGACTCCCAAAGCTGCGGTGTCCTCAAAATCGAAGAGCGTACCCGAGCCGTCCGGGAAGAATGTGTAACCCGAGTTGGGGTTTTCTCCTGCGCCCATGTAAGGCAGAATGTCTATGCTGTTAAGACGGTAAAGAGACTCGGAGAAACGGATACCGTTTGCGGGAAGTCTTACCGATACGCCCATATCATCGAGCGTGTACTCAAGAGCCATCTTGAAGAGCGGAGGATTATCATCTTCACTTTCCCACTCAACCTTAAGATGGTCTTCATCAAGATCGTCATAGCTATAGTTAGGAGCATAAGTCTTTACGATCTGCTCAAGTCTTGCCTTTTCTGCGTTAGACGTTGTGGGGTCCAAAACGTAGATAGGCATCTTCTTGGTGATTGGGAAAGACTTTTGCATCTCTGCTATAATTGTCTGAACGGTCTCAGAACTGGGATCCTTAAGCAAATAGTAAGAATGGAATTTGTTTTCGAGGATAAACCTATCTGTTTTTGAGTATTCGCCGTCATCATTCGTAAGCATTTCCTTAATAGGATTAAAGAGCTTAGTTTCATAAGAGGTCTTTTCTATACGTTCGGGAACGAGGTACTTTGCCTGCTCACGTCCGATAGTATACTCTACACGAATACCATTTTTGATATTCTTTACGATTATCTGTCCTCTTGAAGCTGCCCATTCATAGCTCCAATATTCCTCTTCCTCGTCAGTTGCAATGTTGGTAAAGTTTACCTTTAACTGAGAAAGAAGCTGAGATTTGATATCTTCGGTTGCATCCTTGTCTTTATAGACATCATAGGGATTGGAGAAAAGGATCTCGCCGCTAGCAATACACTCAACAGCAACCTCTCCGCTATATGCGTCAACGTACAGACGGTAACCGTCCTTCTCAAGACGAAGGTCCATAAGAGCAAGCTTATCTTGAGGAGTTTCGACAATTACGTCGCCATCGGCAAACTCAATATACGTAGGAGTATCCTTAGTTTCATCCAACATAACGGGCTTTCCCGAAAAATACCAATACGTAGGCTTTGCAGACGTGGTGTTCTTGGTATAAACAGGACCTTGCGCTCCGTCATTTGCGCTTACCATCATGGTAAATGCGCCCAAAAGCATCAAAACAGCTAAGAGTGTCGATATTATTCTATTTTTTACCATAACAAATATACTTCCTCCTATCTGTTTACATTCGGAACTGAATTTCGGTAACGATATTAGTTACAAAGCTTACCAACTTTCCGAGCAACGTCGAGAAGAGGAGAGCGATGAACATAATAACTATCATACCGCCAAGCGTTCCAAGGGTAGTTCCTATACCCTTACCCATTGAGTAATCGTGTGTAACCATCATTCCAAAGAACAACAGCATTCCCATCCAAATGAATCCGATGGTCGTGATAACCGAAAGGATATCAGCTTCCTTAGAAAGAAGGACATTAGATGCGATAGTTGTAGGAATAATGACCAAGGACAAAGGCATCAACGAATAAGTCGAAGCTATATAAATGTCCTTAAAGCTTCCTTCACCGTCAAACAACGTTGTCAAGCACCAGTTAGCGATCATCCAAAGTGCCAAAGGCACGCATACGCTAAGCACTACTGCAAAGAACGATGCATACGTCTGTCTCGGGTTAAGTATATAACCGCGACCGATCGCCTGATAGTAGAAAGCAATTATAGTGATTCCGAGTATTGTTGTACCTGCGCGAACCGATCCACGCTTTTCATGCTTAAGGTCCCAATATCCGTCGAACGGGTGGAACATAAGATGGAATACGTAAAGCAATTCCTGACCGTAGGTTCTCTTCTGTCCCGCTGTAGCAACGCGCTTGTTTACCTTCTTTGCATACTTGAGGAAGAAGGAACAGCCAAGGCAGATAGCAACTACGAAGATCGGGATAAGAATGATATACTTGGATATCCATTCCTTACGGATCTCCTGATATGCGTTAGAGTAGTTTTCGGTATCGTAAGCAGCCTGATAGTACTCTATAGCTTCTTCGTACTTACCGCTTCTGTAAAGAGCGTTACCGATTCCTATGTATGCCGCGTCGAAGTTGGAGTTTCTCTTAAGGATCTCCATCCAGTCGTCGATCGCTTTGTCATACAAACGGTCGTTCTGGTTCTCTATAGCCTTGATAAGAATGTTACCGTATTCAGTTCTCTGATACACAGTAAATGATTTCGCGGTCTGGTCGAGAAGCAACATATTGTCGCCCTGATATACGATTCCGGCAAGCTTTACTATGTTACCGAGCTGTTTGCCGGTGTCACCGAACGCGAAGAGCAAGTTACCCTGCGTATCGTAAGTAAATACTTTGCTTCTCTTCTGGTCGATTATAGACCAAGTTTCCTCAGGACCTACTGCTACGTCAACGACTTTTGATGCGCCGTAGATCTTGTCAGAAGGCTGATTTCTTGCATTATCAACTTCACCCGAAGGCGGATAGAATCCGTTTCGAGCCATGATCTCCGTACCTGCCGCGTTGAGCATCTTTACGGGAGCGTAGTCACCAGATTTGCTCTTGCTGCTGATAGCGGAAAGCATCTTGCCTGAATCTACCGAAGAAGTGGTAACGTATATAAATTCTCCTGCAAGAGCGATATTGTTAAATTCCTTCGAAACCAAAGCTTCGGAATTTGCCTTCTGCTCTTCTGTCTGGAACTTTCTCCAGATCTTATCCCAAGTGCTGATAGAAACCTTCTGTGCACCGATAAATCCGGTGAACTCTCCCGTATCGGTCATAACGATGATACCCTGATATGTAGTCGAGGATACAACGTAAAGTCTGTCATACTTATCGACAGCTACCGCAACGGGCTTATAAACCGAACCTTCATCGAAAAGTTCGGATTCAGGCGCGGGAATAATACGCATGAAGTTACCGTCGTGGTCGAAAGTTACTATACGGTTATTGTTAGTATCGCAAACGAAGATCCTTCCGGGAACCGTTTCGGTACCTTCTACTCTGTCGGGAGTAATAAATACACCTTGGGGTTTTACAAGGCTATCCGGTACGCCCTGTTCGTTTACGAAGTTTTCGATAATGAACTTAAGCTTATAGTAACGGTCCAATACTACGATACGGTTGTTATCCGTGTCAGCGATGTAAACGTTTTCATTAGCGTCTACTTCTATATCAGAGGGATTACCAAGCGCTACCGCTTTCTTTGCAAGGTCTGCGGAAGAAAGTCCGGGGTAGTGTTTCGCCATGATATTCTTATCGGTAAGTCCCATATAAGCCGAGTCGACATTCTTTGCGGGAGTATACGCGTCAGGCGAATACAGAGCCGTTCCCGAAATAGAATAGGTATAAGTCTGATACGGAGCAGATGCGCTGATCGGCAAAGCCATGATCATTACAAAAGCAAATATCAAAGCTATAATTGATGTTACTTTTTTCATCTTGTCCTCCTATTATCAGTCCTTCATACCGGACGAACCCATCGTTTCGATGATGTTCGACTGGGTAATAACGAATACCATGATCGGAACGAGCATCATTACGACGGTTGCCGCCGCAGACGCGCCCGCACGCTTGATACCGCCGGCAGTGATCTGCTGAATAGCGTAGTTGAGCGATTTGAGCTGCTCCGAGTGGATGTAGATAGACGCGCCTTTGTTCCAAAGATCCTGGAACGAGTACACGATAAGAGTCAACCAACCGGGCTTAACCATAGGCATCGCGATGATCCAGAAGGTACGAAGCTCTCCTGCACCGTCCAAACGCGAACTTTCAAGCACTGCGTCGGTTACGTTGGTCTCCATGAACTGCTTCATCAAGTAAAGTCCGAGCGACGTACCCCATGCGGGAACGATGATAGCCCAATAGGTATCGATCATATTGAGTGCGCTCATAAGAATGAAGCTTGTTACTGCGGTAACGGTCGAGTGGAACATAAGAGATGTTCTTACCGCTTTGAACATCATCTTTCCGCCGGGAAACTTGATCTTTGCCATCGCATAAGCCGCGAGAGACGAGAAGAACAGGTTTCCTACAGTACCTGCGACAGATGTAAATACTGTGTTAAATACGTACCTTGAGAACGGAACAAGGTTTCCGCTCATCAAAGTAAACAGATCCTTAAAGTTTCTTCCTGTAGGCTGCATTACGTAGAAGCGAGGGGGGAACATCCAAAGCTCGTCAAGAGGCTTGAGAGACTGGATAACAACGTAATACATAGGGAGGAACATGAATGCTCCCAATATAACCAGAATGAAAGTAATTCCTGCGTCGCCGCCTCGGGATCGCGCGAGGACGACTTTATGCTTTCTTGTTCTTAACTTTGCCATGTTACGATCCCACCTTTGACAGAACTTTCTTGATAAGCCCGTTAGCGCCTATCATGACCACGAACAGTATAACTGCTATGGTTGAGGAATAACCGATCTCGAAACGCTGCGAACCGTAGTCCTCAAGATGATGGACTATGGTATGCGCCGCGTAGTCAACTGACGGGAAGCCGCAGAGCGCGGTAACGATTCCGCCGAAACCGAAAGACTGAGTAATGGACATGACCGCACCGAACATAAGCTGAGGCTTCATGTTAGGAAGCGTTATGTACCAAAGCTCTTGCCAACGGTTACGGATACCGTCAACGGCGCCGGCTTCGAACTGAGCCTTATCAATACCCTGAAGACCTGCGATAAACGAAAGGAACGTAGTACCGAGTGAGGTCCAAAGAGCAACGATTATACACAGTGGCATTACGTAGTCCGCATCCTGGAACCACGCAATTTCTTTACTTATAACACCGAGCTTCATAAGCCAAGCGTTTGCCCAACCGTAAGAGTCAGCTGAGAACAAAGTTGCCCATACGAGATATACCTGACCCGAAATGGAGGGCGCATAGAAGATAAGCGTTACGACCGCTCTGATCTTAGGCGAAAGCTCATTGATGAACCATGCGATCATCAATGCGAGAATATATGAACAAGGTCCTACGATCACCGCGAAGATAAGTGTATTCTTTGCTGCGGTGAGGAAGATGTCGTCGTCAAGGAACAGGCGGATATAGTTGTCGAGCCAGACTATGTTCGGCATCTCGAGCATGTTAAAGTCTGTAAAGCTCATTATAATTGAAAGCAATACGGGGAGGACGGTAAAGCAGGTGAATACCAGCATATAAGGTGCTACCATAAGATACGCTACCTTATTGCGCTTCATCTCTTTCCATGTCCATTGCGCTTTAGTCATATCTTTACGCGCAACTGCTTTCTTTTCAGCCGTTTTTTGTGACATGAACTTTTGTCTCCTTCATAAGATTTTTTGCTGATTATTTGTATGCTTCATAGGATTCAAGAGCGTTAGCAGCATCTCTGAGATACTGAACTGCCGACTTTCTCTCTCCATTTTGAGGCGTACCGAACAGGTCTGCATTCAACTCTTCAAGTGCATCTGCCATTGCGCGGATAGAAGCATAATCTTCGGTTTCATATCCTGAAATAAGCTTTAGAACGCTGTTTACTGCCTCATCATACGCACTGTTATAAGCAGAAGAGGTCTTGATCGCATTCAACGCCGTCTCTGCCTGAGCCATACGTTTTTCAGCAAGTGTCTGTCCGACATAGTCAAGCGTTTCGAGTCCGAACTCTGCACGCTTACGTGTGATTTCTTTATTAATTATATTAATGTAGCTCTGAAGCTCGGTTACGGGGTCTGCATTTTCGTTATACGCATCAAGGAATGCGAAGTTTGTATAACGTCCGATAATGTAAGAACCGGGGTAGTTAGGAATAGATGCAAGGCTGTTGAACTGTCTTTCAAGCTGGTCGTATTCCTCTGCGGTCCAAGGCAAACTCTCAAGAGCATCAAGATTTGCCGTAGCATGCTTTGCGGAGGGACCCATGATAGCAACCATTTCGTTTGCGTAAGCTATCTGACATTCAGAGTCAACGTGCCACTTCATGAATTCCCATGAGCCGTTAACGTTATCGCAACCTACTATCATAACGATAGCGGTCATCGTCGATACAGACTTGTTGTTCAAAACGCCTTCTTCATTATAATATCCGGGCATCGGGTAGAAGTTCCACAAACCTTCGATCTCGGTAGCGAATACCTTAAGCTGATTGTAGGTCGCGGTATAAGAAGGAGCGAATACGATAGGCATCTCACCCGTTCTGAAACGGTTTGCAAGGTCAAACTGGAAGGGGAAGGAATACATCGTGAACATATCGCACATGGTCTCGAAGGACTCAAGAGCAACGTTCGAATCGAGGTTTATTCTCATTCCGTTGTCAGCGAAGAGCTCACCGTCCTTCTGATAAAGGAATACTCGGTAGTCTTTCTGCATTCCTATCTGCATATTGTTAGCCTGAAGTACGGGGATCGCTTCCTTAACGTCATCCCAAGTCTTAGGAATATCAATATTAAGGTCTGCAAGAATGTCCTCACGAACGAACATCATCGGGAAGGACTGTGTTTCAGGAAGTCCGTAATAATGCATTTTATCTTCAGCATCTTCGATTCCCATAACTACCATCGCGGAGTCTGTAAAGTCAGCCGCGATATCGTCAAAGCCATTCATGTCTTCTATCGGGAGAAGCGCTCCACGAATAGCGTAGTTGATAACGTTATCCTCGCTAAGACCGATATATACGTCAGGTCCCATTTGCGAAAGGATAGAAGGAAGCAACGTTGCCGCAGCTACGAGCTTAAGGTTTACAGCAATGTTATTTCTGCTCGTAAACTGGTCGTTGATAAGTCCGCGGATAACCTGAGACTGATCTCGACCGTAAGCAAGCCATACCTCAACGGTATCATCGTCGGTTACTTCAGTCATAGCTCCCATACGGTTGTAGTTACGGAAGAAGGACTGCATAAAGCTTGCGATCTCGTGAACGAGTGCTTTCCAGAAGCTTGCCTTAGCCTTGGGCAACGCTTCATTATCAGAAGGCTGGATCATAAGGTAATCAAGCGTCAAAGGCTGTGTCTTTGCGTCGCTGAGCCAAGTACCGAGCGAACCGATATATGTCTTGAGCTGTTCAAGGTTCTTTGCGATAGTTGAGTCGTCGGTATACATGGTGTCAAGCAAACGCGCTACCTTTTCAAGAGTTGCTGTCATCGAGCTCTTTATGTTAGCCGCATTAGCAAGTTCCTCTGCTACCGCATTAAGAGCGTTACGCTGGTCACGAAGGTCGATGATCGTATCACCCATAACTCGCTTAAAGCCGTAGTCACGGTTTTCATCGGGTTTCGAACCGGTAAGCTTCAATATATTAAGATAGTCGGAGTTTATCGCGTCAAGAGATTCCTGAACTCTTCTTACGACATCTCCCATGTTGCCAAGAGAAACCTCAAGGCGAAGAGTGTATGTAACACCCTTTTCGAAATAGAACTCAAGCTGTTGCTCCTTTGCCTCCTGTGTTCCATCCTCATGCTTGACAACGGTTACACCTGTAAGGAAGTCGGACTGCCAATCGGAGCTGTAATCAAACTGAACTCTGTTAGCCTCATCGTAAGGAACTCCGTTGTAATAGCCCTTAGCATCAGCGTTAAGTCCCTCGCTGTAAAGCGAAAGTATTCTCGAGGTATACATACCGTCAAGCACCGCCTGTTTAAAGCGAGCCGCGATCTTGTACATACCGCTTTGATCTACCGAGAACTTGTATTCGATCCACTGACCGGGAGACTGCCACTTGTCACCGCCGACAGTGTTAAGGATCGCGAACTTCGTGGACGAAGGAGAGTTCATCGCACTAGTCGTATCGGATATAGGATAAATGGTCTGAGAAGACGCTGCCGAATAATATTCACCCTCTATCTTGATCTGACCCGCTCCCGCAGCATCGTTATACTGCTTTTTCCAAGTCTCATAAGAAGGAAGATCCACAGGAGTTACCATATTTATATTGGAAATAACGATAGGCTCGTTTACAGATTCAAGCGAAACAGTAACAAGTCCCGTTTCATCGTGAGGTTTGAGAACAAGCTCAAACGGAGTCTGAAGGAATCCGTTTGAATCCTTAAACTCATAAGTCACCCACTCAGGAATGTCGTCAAGACCCGTACGGATCTCGTTAAGGTCAATATCCTTTATAAAGAAGCGCAACACCTGATCATTAACCACCGCAGAGTTAGCCACGGTCCACGTATCCGGAATAGTATAATTAATGTAGACTTTTCCGTCGCGATCCTCTCTTACGGGAGCAAATCCCGCAGCAACACCCGTTGCGATGAACTCGTCAACGTTTCCGTCCTTAGGCACTTCAAACGAAGCCTGAGGACGTCTGCTCTGCTCAAGCTTCCAAATCTTAGATATCATAAGCGAACGAGCTTCGGAAAAAGGAATAGTTCCGTTTATACGAAGCATTCTCTCGATAGACGCCGATTTGTTTTCCTCTGGATAATACTCGATCTGCATATTGTAACGAGCAGCCTCTTTAAGAGCAGCATACTCTTCACTATTAGGATCAAGCGTCCAAGTTACGCTACCTGAGCTGGGTACGTAGATAGCCTTACGACCGTATTTCTCACATATGTGAGGAATAGCGTTCTTATGTGCTTCTTCCTCTTCAGCATCGGTTGCGGGGTCAATAAGTTCCACTTCCTTACCGTTAGCGCCCGTATACACACCCGCTGCGCCATCGATATAAAGGGGAGCCTTCGCACGACCAACATCTGCGTTTTCCGAGATGTAATCGTTGTACGAAATCGCACTCAGCAACTCTTTAATATCCCCGATGTCCGTAATGATCGAAGAGTCGTCATCCTTGCTGCCGCTTGCGCTTGCCGCAACAGTACCTCCGCCGACCAAGAGAACAAACGCCAGGATAAACGCTGCTACCCTTTGAAATTTCGCAATTTTCATTCCATAATTCCTCCTGCAGAATAAAATTTTGAAGAATGCGTGGAAAGGCACATCCTTCACCGCTTTGATGTTTCCATCTATACTTTTTTACCTTACGCTCAAGGCCATCGCAAACAGACGCGCTCGGCTTTGCGCAGCTGCCGCTTGTCTTGAAAAACGCGGTGCGTCGGTAAAATCGCACCGCTAACAACATCCACAAACGCTTTGCGCCGCGAATGCTCACAAAATCGTACACATATAATATCATAGAACACAAAAAAAGTCAAGCAGTCTTTGAGAATCTCTGTTCCAAGCATTTCATGCAAAAAAAGTCATTTGTGAACATCATTTTTACAGCCATTGTCATTTTTGCGCAACGCTCAATCTGAAACTCACAATATGTAAATTCAATTTACTGATTTTTGTGAGTTATACAATACTCCGACGCCAGTTTTTGTGAATATTTTACAGAACTACCGCTCTTATTTTTGCGGCAATTGATTCGGGTAAATAATTTTTACCTTGGCTTTTTCAGAACGAAACTTTTTGATTCGTAAATTGTTTATATTTTTTGTGAATTTTATACAATTTTCGCTCTCGATTTTCTACACATCGAAAAAACGACTTTTTAAACCATTTCTCACTATCAAAGCAAAATTCAAGCAAAAATTCCAAAATTATCTACCTTTTATTACCATATATTACATTAATATACATTAATTCAATTTTATTACATATTTATCATCCGTTCGCGGATCCCAAATAAAGCGCACAGCAAAAAGTACAAAAAAAGAGCCGCGCGCAACACAAAGTGTACGCGCGCGGCATATATGGCGTATATCGAATTTATATAAAATCAACGCAAGAATCCGTTAACGATCTCTTCTTCGGCTTCCTTTTCAGTGAGCCCGAGAGTCATCAGCTTGACAAGCTGCTCACCCGCGATCTTTCCGATAGCCGCCTCGTGTATCAAAGACGCATCAGGATGCTCGGCAAGAATTTCAGGAATAGCCTTAACGGTAGCGTTGTTCATAATTATAGCATCGCACTCGGTGTGACCGTTGCAACAAGAATTGCCCTTTACCCGGGAAATAAATTCCTGCAAAGAACGATCGCAAGCCACCGATCGCGACACAACGTGAGCCCCCGATCCCTCACCGTTAAGCTCAACGTCAAACTCCGTACGCGCATATTGGCTTCCGTGAGTCATTATTTTTTCACGAACCGTAAGCGTTGCATTTTTCGACAGTTTTGCGCGAGTGATTCTATCCGTGGAATCAACGCCCTTTATCTGCGCAGTCTCCATTTCCATATAGGCATTTTCAGCAAGTTCAACGTAAGTTTCGGGATTCATGACGTTTTTACCCTCGCCATCTCCCTCGCCGTAATGCTTTTCAATATATTTCAATTTTGCATTTTTCGACACAAAAAATGAATGAACTCCGCTATGCTCCGAGTTTTTCGAACCGCCGTTATGAATACCACAGCCCGCAACTATCGTAACATCGCAATCCTCTCCGATATGAAAATCATTATAAACGAGTTCCTTAAGTCCCGTCTGCGAAAGTATTACAGGGATATGCATACTTTCATTTTTAGTACCCGCCTTGATATAGATATCTATACCCGGCTTATCAGTCTTTTGAACTATCTCTATATTCTCAGAGGAATTTTTTCCGTGAAGCTTTCCGTTTATACGTAAAGAATACGCTCCCGCAGGAACTTCATGAATGCCGGCTACTTGCTCAAGAAGATTTTGTTGAATCTTATCCATTTTTCCATTCCTCCTTACGCCTTTTTGGTATAACGGCAACCGCTCTGAACATCCATCAGCTTCGGGAATATCTTATCCTTTTCGCCGTAATCCGCGAGCTCTCCGTTAGCGATAACGATTATCTTGTCCGCAATATTAAGTATCCTCTCCTGATGGGATATTATAAGGATAGTTCCCTTTGTGCGCTCATACATACGCTCAAAGACCTTTATAAGATTCTGGAAGCTCCAAAGATCTATGCCCGCCTCGGGTTCATCAAAGACAGACAGACGTGTACCGCGAGCATTTATCATAGCTATCTCAATACGCTTAAGCTCTCCGCCCGACAAAGATCCGTTGACCTCTCTGTTGATATAGTCCTTAGCGCAAAGTCCAACCTCCGAAAGATATTCACAAGCCTCGGAAACGCTTGTATTCTTACCCGCCGCAAGCGATATGAGATCGCGTACGGTAATTCCCTTAAAGCGAACGGGTTGTTGAAAAGCAAAGCTCACACCCGCTTTCGCACGTTCAGTTATCGACATATCGGTTATGTCGACACCATCAAAGATAATACGTCCGGATGTAGGCTGAAGTATACCTGCTATCAGCTTTGCAACCGTCGATTTTCCGCTTCCGTTAGGTCCTGTTATAGCTACAAAGCGGTCTTCTATTTTAAAGCTTATGTTCTTAAGGATCTCTTTTTCGGGAACCGTATAAGACACATTTTGAAATTCTAACATCTTTTTCTCCTAAAATTTTATTTACCGAATTAATATTATATCTTATTTCTTCTCATTTTTCAAGTATTTTATCAAGTATTTTGTGAAAATTATCATATTTCTTGCATTTTTTGCTTACCCAAAGCACAAAAAGCTCATTGTTTGCATCGAATTTTTTGTGTTGCTTTTTTCAATTACAAACACGATTTTTGTTGTATTTTCACGAATTTCGTTGTTTTATATGTGTTGTTTTATTTAATCGAGCTCGTTATTTAAGTAACGCCTCAAGTTCGCTTTCGCGTATCATTCTGATAACTATATCAGGAAGATGCTTTTCCGCGGCAGAAGCAATATTTATACCCCCTCCTTCGTAATACACCTTGTCAAATGTGTTTGAAAAAAGCGGCATCATCTGTATTCTATCCCATTCATTAGAAAATTTTATCAGCAAAGTCGGAATATTTTCATCAGAATTTTTGCACCTTGTAGTAAAGCAGTTCCATCTTCGGTCTTCTATTTCGTAACCGTTGGTCATTTCATCGGTAAGAGATACCGTTCGATTTTGCACGATATTTTCAAGCCCCGCGTTTATAGCGGCAGTCTTTCCATCTGTCATGCGAACCGAAAACGCTATATCCTCGTATCTCAAACTCTCGACATCGTTCCCTATACGATCCATTACCGTACTATAAATACAGTACGCACCGAACGCATTGATAGAATTCTCGGTATTGTTATATGGAATTTCGATCTCCGATAGCTCCTTTAATTTTTCTGTCGGATCTACATACGAGTTCTCGTCAGAAAGATAAGCGCTAAGAGCTTCAAGACGGGCATTTTCGCTTCTCTCGCCAAGAAATCCGGGAAGCTTATCCTCGCACACGGACATAGAGTTTGGAATTATCACCACCATATAATCCATGCCTAACTCTTGATAATATTCTCGCTCTTGCTCTATATTAGTCTTTATACGTAAAAGCGCCTCTTCGGAAAAAGCCGAACCTCCGATATGATCGAGAAGATAATTGTAACCGTTTTCAGAGTTAACAGTTTCAAATATCCAACCATCATTGCCGACGAGAACATTGTTTGCCTCGGTATGACCGAAAAATTTGTAATCTATATAGCGAATAAAATAATTTAAATTATCATCCTCGTAATAAGAGTTCGCAAACAGCTCCCCCTCTTCCTTTTTGTGTTCAGTACGCCAGTCTATAAGCGCTCCGATACCAACGTATATAGTAAGGGAAAGCAAAACTCCAAAGAACAAAACGATAGTTAAAAAATCTATTATCTGTTTTCTTTTCATTTTTTCCTCCACTATATGAACAAATACAAAAACGGAATATAGTCATATATCTCGAACTGAGGCAAAAAGAACACCACCGTAAAGGAAAACATGACCAATATAAGCAAAAAGGATATATACTGTGTCATGGGATATGCCTTTTTCTCCGAAAGCTCGGGGGCCCTCATATACGCTTCTATTCTGCTCACCCACATAGAAAGTCCCGCGATTATCATTACAAAAATGTATTTCATACCAGAAAAGATCGATAATATCTGGTCCATTCTGTATTCAGAGTTTTCTCCCGTCATATCTCCAATATAGTTGACTATGAGCCTTGGGTCGCCAAGTATTATAAAAACCCAAACGATCGCCACCGAGAACATGGTTACAAGAGTCATCAAGGTACGCAATCCTGTTCTGTTCGCAAGACGTTCGTCAAGTCGGAAGCGGAACGCCAAATAAAAGAACATGACAACGGGCACGGAAAGGGCTATCATTGCGGGAGTAGAACGGATAAACAGAATAGATACCACGCCGTAACAAACGGCGCGTATAAAGCTTGGCAGTCTTTTTTTATTTTTTTCCACACGAGAGATCATGGGATGCACAAGATAATCGTCGATCCACAAAGACAATCCTGTAAAGAGATTTCCGAAGTAGACCGAAAAGGTAGCCGCTCTGAACGGGTCGGCAACTACGTAGGTTTCAAAGGAAAGACCGTACATTTTAGCAAGTCCCACTCCGATATCTATGTATCCCGCTATTGTAAAGAAGGTCGCAAAATAGACGGTGACTAATATGAATACTGTCACCAAAAGGTTCGGCGTATCATAGAAAAGTCCAAAAAACACGTCGTACATCTCGTAAAGCACAGCACCGACAGCAACGCGTTTTATGATCCCTATGCAGAAAAGTCTTATGCCCGACGCTACGTTTGCTTTGTCAAAACAAATAGCGTCTTCATTGGATATACGCAAAAAATCCTCATACCTTACAATAGGTCCTACTATCATAACGGGGAAAAACAGAATATAAAGAGCAAGGTCCAAAAAGCTTCCCAATTCCTTGTTTTTTTGACGGTACTGCGTAATGATATAGGATGTGGAAAATAAGACCGCAACAGTAGACCCTATGGGATATATAAAGCCATCATTTCCGAAATATGCAATTCCGCGTACCGTAAACAAAGCCAAATACGGAACAATACAAAGGATCGCGCATAGAAGTGCGCTTCGTTTTATACGCAAAAGCTTCATAGCAAGATAAGAATACGCTATAAGGCAAGGCAGATATATAAGATTAAGCGGTGAACGCAGATTCAACAACAGATAAAACGCTACAAATATTATCGAAAGGCATATCCGCCTCCGTCTTTTACCTACAAGAGCGTATACGCACATACTTATCGGAAGAAACAAAAACATAAATAGCGGTGAAGTAAAAAGCATGTCCGTCCTCCTCTCTTTGTAATTTTCGCATTTTTCCACCATTATAAATATGATAGCATATTTTTTGCTTTTTTTCAACATTTTTGCGGCAAATATTTGTCTTTCTTTCCCAAATGTGTTTTACGATTTCAAATTTTGATTTGTCGGTTGGTTTGATTTGACGAAATGGCTATGCACGAATAAAACGGTTATCATAAACTCTGTAGGGTCTGACGTCCTCGACAGCCCGAGACAAATGGCAAAAAACGGACAAAACGGGAGGCTGATAGCCTCCCCTACAAATACCATATATTCTATTACCGTAGGGGAGGATATTATCCTCCCGCAAAACAAACGTCAAAATCCAAACGAAACGTGCTGTCGAGGACGTCAGACCCTACAGAGTTTATTCGTCGATATTTCGTTCAATTTTGCATTTTGCATTTTGCATTTATCAATCTCCTCGATAAACCGCAATTTGTTTATTGTAAAATTATTTTTTATCACGCAAAAGCAAATACTTTGTCATTGGATAGCCAAAAATTATCATTTTATATACCAAAAACTTGACAATCAATATATATTTTGTTAAAATTTATATAACGACATTTTTTAAGGAGAATAAAAATGAAATTAAGAGCACCTTCTTATCCTTTGATAACCATAGACCCCTATTTCAGCGTATGGTCGTCGGACAACACCCTTACGGGTTCGGATACTGTTCACTGGACCCAAAAGCCAAACGTTATTTCCGCGATCGCAACTATCGACGGCAAGGAATATCGCGTTATGGGCGCGAGATACGCGGACACTATTCCCGCTATGAAGCAGACGAGCGTTGATATGACCGCGTTTTCCACTATCTACACCTTTGAGGAAAACGGCGTAAAACTTACGCTTACCTTTACCTCTCCCATAATTCCGAGCGACCTCTATCTTCTCACCCGTCCCGTAAGCTATCTTTCGGTACAGAAAGAGATAACCGACCGCCACAAGCACACCGTTTCCTTTAAGATAGCAGTATCCGAGCAGATATGCATGAACCTCGCGGGTGACGACGAGGTCGTATGCGAGGAGCTTACGCTCGGCAACCTTTCAAGCGTAAAAATGGGTACTAAATCTCAAAATATCCTTGGACGCTACGGCGATGACCTCCGTATAGAGTGGGGTTACTTCTACCTCTCGGGCAAGGGCGAGACCTTTGTTGCAAAAGAGGATATGACCTTTGTGGGAATAAAGACCGAGCTTTCCTCTACTCCCGCTCT
The DNA here is from genome assembly GCA_015063485.1 of Oscillospiraceae bacterium. Classification (GTDB taxonomy): domain Bacteria; phylum Bacillota; class Clostridia; order Oscillospirales; family CAG-272; genus HGM12713. Next base: position 27,561 of record SVUA01000002.1, read on the forward strand.
CTTTAGCTTTGCATATGACGATATCGAGTCTATCGAATACTTCCACACTCACCTCAAGAGCTACTGGAACAAGGACGGCGCGCTCATCACCGATGAGATAGTAAAAGCACACGCTGATTACAAGACCACAATGCGCCGTTGTCGTGAAATGGAAGATAAAATGTTCATCGACGCTGTTCGCGCGGGCGGTGAAAAGTACGCAGAGCTTCTCGAGCTTGCGTTCCGTCAGACCATCGCCGCTCACAAGCTCGTGCTTGATACGGACGGCAAGATCCTCTTTATCTCCAAGGAGTGCTTCTCCAACGGCTGCGCTGCAACCGTTGACGTAAGCTACCCCTCTATTCCTCTCTTCCTTATCTACAACCCCGAGCTTGTCAAGGGTATGATGCGCCCCATCTATAAGTACGCGGCTATGGACGTATGGACAAAGGAATACAAATACGATTTCGCGCCTCACGATGCGGGAAGATATCCCGTACTTAACGGTCAGATGTACGGCTACGACGTCTACACGGGCATTATGAAGTATGAAAAACAGATGCCTGTTGAGGAATGCGGAAATATGCTCGTTATGGAAGCCGCTGTCGCTATCGCTACAAAGGACGTCTCTTTTGCTAAAGAGCATCTTGACGTTCTCGAGCAGTGGGTTAAATATCTTATAGAGAACGGCAGAGACCCTGAAAATCAGCTCTGCACAGACGACTTCGCGGGTCATATGGCTCATAACTGCAACCTCTCTCTCAAGGCTATCATGGGAATTGCCGGACTCGGTATCCTTTACGGAATGATGGGCAACAAGCGCGACGAAAGAAAATACATGAAGCTCGCTCGCGATATGGCTCTTGATTGGACAAAGCGCGCATCAAACGGCGACGGAAGCTACCGCCTTGCGTTTGACGCTCCCAACACCTTCTCAATGAAGTACAATATCGTTTGGGATAAGCTCTTCGGCACGAATATCATGCCCCGTGACGTTATCGCATCGGAAGTAGCAAGCTACAAGAAGCATATGCACCCCTACGGACTGCCGCTTGACAACAGACAGCCCTACACCAAGAGTGACTGGACGGTCTGGACGGCAACGCTTGCCGAGGATCGCGCCGACTTTGAAGCGCTTATCGAGCCTATGTGGGACGCGTTCAACTATTCCATCACCCGCGTTCCTATGACCGACTGGTATTGGACTCTCACCGCAAAGCAGAGGACCTACGTGAGCCGTACCTACGTTTCGGGCGGACACGAAAACGATCCTCTAACACATGGCTTCCACAACCGTACCGTTCAGGGCGGACTTTTCATCAAGCTTCTTGAATATAAGGGCATTATGAAAATATAAAAAGCAAATAAATTAAAAGGACTTGTACCATTTTGCGTTATAAAAAGCATTTGGCGCAAGTCCTTTTTATTAATTATTAAACGCTTGATATAAAAACAAATTGCGGTTTAGCGGGGAGATCGTTATATCGATTGATTGGTTAAAATCGTTTGTATTAGGACCGTCGAGGACGCCGTTCCCTACAAAATAAATTATGATCGTTAGGTTTTACCATCGCCTCACGGCGAGGAATATGTGTACAAATTTTTCTACACTGTAGGGACTGGCGTCCTCGACGGTCCGTTACCATTCGGTTAAATTTATGCGAACATAACACACCGATAAATCAAAATTTAGCTAAGTTGTTCTTTATAAATATTTTTAATCTGTAAAAATATTTTATGTCGTAATGCTTTTGCTCATTTGTTTTCAAAGATCTCGTGAAATTGCTCATAGGTAAACGCTTAACATGAAAAATGATTTGATTTCTCGCCGCATATTGACTTTTTATCTGTTTTAGTTTAATATAAAAAATAAGAGTACAAATTTGAGCCCATAAAAAAATGAGCGAGAATTTTTTCTCGCTCCGTGTTTTATTATCCTATATTACAAGCCGTGCAGAAATTCTGCTTCGCCTGTTCGAGCTTTGTCTGCTCGGCTGTCTCGGTCTGATACCAACCGCGGCTCTTCATCTGCATGAAAAGCTCGTTCTGCATGGTATGCTCCTCCTTTAGTATCGACGACAGGCAGTTTCTGACTGCCATCGTTTCACTCTCACACAAGGAAGTATTGTATATTGCCGTCATCTGCTTTTCGGAATTGAGCATATCCATAAGGCGCGCCTTTTCGTCAAATCCGCTGTTACAATTCTGTTGCATATTTTCCCCCTCTTTATTACTTTAAATTTGATACCATGCTGTCAAAATGATTCTGATGCTTCGTAGCGCACTGCTCGTACTGACTCTTAAGCGCCATATCTGTCGTTTCAGAAGCGTATTGCTTACACTTTGCGATAAGATTTTCCTCCATCGTTAAAAGGTCGGAAAGAGAACCTAGCTCTTTGGTCGTGATCTGTGCCATAAAAATCTCCTTTCGTTTTTTGCTGATATTATTATGCGCCCAATTTTTCCATTTATACAAACGCTTGACATTTTTATATTCACATGATATAATCAGCTTATAACGCATTTTGAGTGTATTTTATACTTTATTTTGGCAAAAAACTGCGATTTTCGATACAAAAGGAGAAATTATGAGATACCGTTTTCAAAATCATCTCTCAAACGGCGAATGTATTACAGCAAAGCACAAGGTCGAATTTTCCACCCTAAACGGTGACCACCGCGACTATCATCCCCATTATGAGCTGTATTTTTGCTGTGAGCATAAGCCGCAAAACGTTACGATAAACGGTCAAAGCACCTATCTTGACACGCCTAGTGTTATTTTGAGCGCGCCGTTTTCAATACACTCAATGTTTACCGCCGACGGCGAGGACGCACAGCTTGACCGCCACGTCATATATTTCAATGAAAACGCCGTATCTCTTTTTGACGAATCCCTCTTTCCAAAGGATTTTTTTAAGGTATTTTCTAACTGTATTTTCCCACTTACCGACGAACAAAGCGAAAAGCTTTTTCCGATAATTGAAAAAATAACCGATACTAAAACAGATGATACGCAAAGAAAGCTTCTCTTCGCTCTGCTCATAAACGATATTGACAAAAACGTCTCGCGGGAAGCTCGAATAGCCTACGGAACGACAAGTTACTATATAATCGAGGTCTTGAAATATATTTACAGTAATCTGTCAAAAAATATCTCATCCGACAGTATCGCCGCGGAGTTTCACGTCAGCCGCGCGAAGCTTGACAGAGATTTTCGCCGCTTCGTAGGTCGGTCAGTGCATAACGCCGTTATGGATTGCCGTCTCGCCTGTGCATGTGATATGCTATCCTCAACAGAGCTTTCGGTAAAAGAGATAGCTATGCTTTGCGGCTTTGAGAGTGAATATTATTTTTACTCGTTTTTCAAGCGAGGCACGGGCAAAACGCCGCTTGCGTGGAGACGTATGATGCAAGTAACCATAAAAACTTAAAAGGAAGATATTGGGACATGAAAAACAAATTAATACGACCGATATGCGTTTTGGTACTCTTATGTATGCTATTACCTTGCTCTATCTTAGCGGTATCTGCAACAAACACAACGACAGGCGTTGATTTTAACGGTTTATCCTTTTATGATACCCAAGCGGTCTCCATTGGTATGCCTGTTACTTTTGAGGCAACCATCTGTCTGCCTGAAAACATTTCTGGCAGAGGCGGAGTTATCATAGGCAATTACGACGGTCAGAAAAAAGCTCTTTTCAATTTTGAGATATATAACAACGGCGCGCCGAGAATTTACATTAATGATACTTCTCTCGTAAATTATGACGTAATATTCTCCAACGTGGACCTCCGTAACGGCAAACCTACTCACGTTGCCATAACTTACGATGCCGAAGCTTCAAGCTGGTATTGCTACATAAACGGCGAATTAAAGCAGACTGTAAACAAAGCCGCACCCGAAAAATTTCAAATGCCTACTTCTCAGTTCCGTCTCGGCGGAGATTATCGCACGGGTAACACACAATATTTTAAGGGAATAATACAAAGAGTTGCTCTGTATTCTGATGTTAGAACCGCACAAGAAATAGCCGCTGATGTTACCGCGACCGCTGTCGATACTTCAAATCTTATCACCGCATACGATATATCAAAAAATCCTCTCGGGAATTATCCCAAAAGCATTGAAAGCGCGACCAATCAAAAGCTTAATTTCTCGTATTATAGCGATTGGTTGCTCGAAGTCGATGAGCCTAAAAATTACGCATACTCCTTTGCCGTTCTCGGTGATATACAAACACTAACATACGGTTATCCCGATGTCCTTAACAACATGTATAAATGGATACGCGATAACGCGGAGAGCAAAAAGATAAAATTCGTTGTAGGCTTAGGAGATATAACTGACAAAAATACAGATGTCGAGTACGAACGTGTAAATGCGGCGTACGATATAATAGACGGAACAGTTCCCTTTTCGATCATTCGCGGAAACCATGACAGATCGGGTACGTCAAGTACGGCAAGCGCAAAGTTTGATTCGTATATCACAAAAGCAAAATACGGAGACGAGATAAGCGGCTCTTACGATAACACCATGAAAAACACCTACCGTATCTTACAGATAGGCGATATTAAATATATGTTTATGAATCTCGACTTTCTCATGAAGGACGAGGTCATCGAATGGGCGGGAGATGTAATATCGAGCAACCAAGACTGCCATGTGATAGTCTCTACGCATATATATATGAACGCGTCTGGCTCTTACAATAGCCTTGACAGTATTACCAAATACGGTTGTGAAAATAACGGGGAGGATCTGTGGAACAAGCTTTTATCTCAACATAAAAACATAGTTATGCTTCTCACGGGACACAATCCCACCGATGATATCTTATGTAGAAAAAGATACGGAAAGCACGGCAATACCGTTACCGAAATACTTGTTGATCCTCAAACGACCGATAAAGACCGTGGCGGAACGGGACTTGTAGCTATGTTGTATTTTTCGGAGGATGGAAAACAGCTCGACGTTCGTTACTATTCTACCGCAAAGAATGCTTATTTCAAGCGCAATAATCAATTCAGCAGAAGCATCGACTATATTAAGCGTCCCGAGACAAATAAGCAAAACGAGGTATCAGAGAATACGACCAAGCAACCTGAAACTACGACCCAAGCGATCGAGACCACTGTAGTTCATATAGATAAAAAGAATGGTTGCAATTCTTCGATCTCTCTTACAAGCATATTTATTGTAACTACGATAAGCGCTTTCGCGGTATTTATCTACAAAAAGAAAAAGGAATATTGAGCACACAAGAAAAGGCGGAGAGATCAATAAGACCTCTCCGCCTCTTTTTCAATAAACAGATAAATATTCCAAAAATTGTTGACAACTCAACGATTGTGTGGTATAATATAGCGGTATTTTTGTTGATGTCTCAACAAATTTCAAAAATCGACAACATACCGATATGGAGGAAAATCATGAGAAAAATCAAGATCGTTGCAGACTCGTCCTGCGATCTGTTTGAATTGAACCACACTGAGTTTGCTTACGCACCGATGAAGATCATTACCGCAGAGAGTGAATTTATTGACGACCCCGCGCTTGACACCGATGCTATGGTCGAGCACTTTGATAAATACAAAGGAAAATCCAAATCTTCTTGCCCGAATACTGCCGATTGGCTCGACGCGTTCGGCGATGCCGACGATATTTTTTGCGTGACTATCACGAGCGGCCTTTCGGGCAGCTTCAATTCCGCTTGCGCCGCAAAAAAGATCTACGAGGCAGATAATGAGGGGAAGCGCGTATTCGTGATAGATACCCTCTCCGCAGGACCTGAGGTCACGCTTACGGTAGAAAAATTAGAGGAATATATCGCGCAAGGTATGGCTTATGAGGATATTTGCAACCACATTACAGGTTATCTAAAAAAGACGGGACTTGTCTTTATGCTGAAATCCCTCAAGACCTTTGCAAACAACGGCAGAGTTTCTCCTGTCGTAGCAAAGATCGTCGGTATCGCGGGAATATGCATAGTCGGCAAGGCGAGCGACGAAGGCACGCTCGAACCTATGCACAAATGCAGGGGCGAAAAGCGTTCGCTTGAGACCTTAGTCGAAACGCTTAGATCCGAAGGCTTCCGTTCTGGTAAGATAAGCATAGGTCACTGTCAGAATCTCTCTGCGGCGGACCAATTAAAAAAATCAATACTTGCTAAATTCCAAAACGCGCAGGTCGAGATCCATAAATTGAAAGGACTTTGCAGCTTTTACGCTGAAAAAGGCGGTGTTCTCGTAGGCTTTGAAAAAGCGTGAGGGACGCGGGGGATGCGCTTACTTTTCTTTTGAAAAAGAAAAGTAAGCAAAAGAAAACAAAACATGGGGTATATATGTTTACTGTTAGTTTGTGCTAATTTCGAAAAAAGCAGGAGTAACCTGCGGTAACTCCGCAAAAAGAAAGCAAAATAATGGATTATTTATAAATAACTTTTTGTAATACAAAGGACGGTTCTGTATGTGGCAGCACACGCAGAGCCGTCCTTTGTTTTTTATATGTTTTAGTATTTACTGAAATACTTTTGTGAAAAGTATTGACAAATTCAAAAACGCATGATATACTAAAACAAAGAGGAAAGCGAGGTGCTAAAATGAGAAAACGCAAATTAATTAAAGTAATAATATTTTGTGCCATTGTTTTCGTCAGCGTTTTGCCTATGTTGATATTCATGCAAGATCTTAAAATAACAAAATACTCTATTGCTGCGATAGGTTTACTTGTTTTTCATTTACTGTACGGTCTTTTGGCGTATATATATCAAAACAAAGGCAACTATTTGAGATTCAGCGGATACTTCATAAGGCGTTTAGATATCATTCTTCTCCGAAAAAATCAAGAGTACACGTTTACAACTGAATACGAGAAAAATTTCAATAGAATGTTGGCAACGTATTACAGCGTTATACCAATGTATCTGCCATGCATATTTTTGACTTCAAAGCCCTCGCAAATGCCGATCGCTTTAATTGTTTTCTTGATCCCTCAAGTGATATTCATTTTCAAAGAATATCAAGAGAAGATCGCATATATCAAAGAAAGAAAACGATTGAAACAACTAAATGAACAATTAATGGAAAAAGAATTGCGAGAACAAGAAAAACGAGAATCCATGGGAAAGTGGAAATAATATAAAAAAGACGGTTATCATAAGACCGTCTTTTTTATTTTGATTTTTAAATTTCACGCAAGCTAACGGTAAATACATAATATCCTATGTATAGTTTTCTTTTTTGGTTACTTTTTTCTTTTTTAAAAGAAAAAAGTAACGCGCGTCCTCCGCGTCCCTCGCGTCCCCTATTCGACCTCGCCGAAAAGGGCAAGAGCCTCGCGAGCGGCGTTCTGCTCGGCTTCGCGTTTGGATTTTCCAACACCTTTACCGATAATATTGGTATTCAAGCGCGCCTCGACCTCAAAGACCTTATCGTGATCGGGTCCGCTTTCCTTGACAGTAACGTACTCAAGGAAATCGCCCTCCGCTTGCTGAATAAGCTGTTGAAGCTCGGTCTTTGCGTCGTTGTTTATTGGGCTGTAATTTTGCTCAAGCTCTTCGGATACTATCGGTATCAAAAATTTTCTGATAACGTCAAGCCCTCGAACTCCCGCGTCAAGATACATAGCGGCAAGAAGTGCCTCAAACGCGTCCTCTAAATTCGAGCGCTTTTGTCTGCCGTTGCACTTCTCTTCTCCGCGGCCAAGATAAAGATAATCGCCAAGATTTATTTTTTTCGCGTACGAAGCAAGTGCTTGCGAGCGCACGAGCGCAGCTCTGCGCTGCGTAAGCTCACCCTCGGGCAATTCACCGAATTTGCTGAAAAGGAATTCGCTTACCACTATCGAAAGAACGGAATCTCCAAGAAACTCAAGTCTCTCGTTACAGACCGCGTTCTGCTTCTTCGCTTTAAGCTCATTTGCGTACGATGAATGTGTCAGAGCTTGTATCAATATTTTTTCGTCGGAAAATTTATATCCGATCGCTTTTTCCAATTTTCCGATATCGATCTGCTGCATATTTTTTCCTTTCGATAAATATCATTCGTCAGCCTTCTTTTGAGCTTTCTTTCGCTCGGCAAGAGAAGCAAGAGTTGCTTCCATGTCCGAGGTAAGATCGGCTTCCGAAAAAGCGATAGCCTGACGGATAGCGTTCTTGAACGCCTTGGCGTCCGACGATCCGTGAGCCTTTATTACAGGCTTGGATATACCCAAAATAGGAGCTCCGCCAAACTCACGCGTGTCAAATTTTTTCTTAACGTCTTTTATCTGGTGTTGAACCATCAGTGCGCAGACCTTGGTCTTTGTATTCGTGTAAAAAATACCCTTCAGGGTCTTGAGCATAAGCTTGCCCATGCCCTCCATGGTCTTTAGGAAGATATTTCCCGTAAATCCGTCGGCTACAAGAACGTCGCAAACGTTCGACATCACGCGATTTCCCTCTACGTTTCCGACAAAATTTATATCCTCGTTTTCTCTCAAAAGCTTGTACGTGTCGACCTGAAGCTGTGTTCCCTTATGTTCCTCTTCTCCGTTATTTAAAAGTCCTACTCTTGGATTCTCAAGTCCGTGAATGTATTTCATATACGCAGAACCCATTACGGCAAACTGCTCAAGATATTCGGGCGTTACCGAAATATTAGCTCCCGAATCGAGAAGAAGAACGGGTGGCTGCATGGGCAAAAGAGCCGCGATTGCGGGACGTCTCAAATTCTTCATCTTGCGGACTATAAGCGTCGAGCCCGTAAAGAGCGCGCCCGTATTGCCCGTACTTACTACGGCGTCTCCCTTACTCTCCGCAAGCATACGGAGTGCCACACTCATCGACGAGTCGGATTTTGAACGAGTTACGCTTATCGGATCGTCGTCCATAGTAATTACCGTCGGTGTATCGACTATTTCAAAATCGTCGAGAGATATATTATTCGCATCTGCCGCCGCCAAAAGCTCGTCCTTTATTCCGACTAATATGTATTTTGCATCAAATTCCTTTGCCGCAAGAGCTACGCCCTTGACGGTCTCTGCGGGCGCTTTATCTCCGCCCATCATATCTACGATAATAGTTTTCATTTTTTACCTCCGCATTTGCTAAATGTGCTAAGGTCAATTAAAATAATTTTGTGTCTGCTTTGTATTTTTGGATATGTCACCAAATGTAATATTCAAATTTTTATTTGTCGAGCAGTATGTGTTCGCACTAACCATGAGCCTTCTCCAGCGTGAGAATCTTGTTGCAAGCAACAGCCAAGTCCGACAAGTCGGACATTGGGTGGATTTTGCGAAGCAAAAGACGGATGAGGAGATCGTCGTTTAGTTTTTTTAAACCGTGTTCTCCTCATCAGTCGCTATCGCGACAGCTTCTCCGCTGGAGAAGCCCTTGGTTCTAACCGTTCACTTTTAATTTCGCCGTTTTAATATTTCAATCTTCTCGACAAATTACAATTCATTTAAGTATCAATTCAATTTTCCTTTTTCAAAAGAAAATCGAACTTTTCTATCTCCTCAAGAGAACGAGCCGCTAAAGCCTCATTTTTGGCTACCTTTCCGCCCTTAACTCTATGCGGCAAAGGTTCTATAATACCGAAATTCGCATTCATCGGAACGAACGACGAGTTTCCGCCGTTTTTAACGTAATCCGCCATCGCGCCTATCATGGTAGTTCGCGGAAAAACTATCGGCTCAAGTCCTTGAGCTCTGCGCGCGGCATTGAGTCCCGCAACGAATCCCGAGCCTGCAGACTCTATATAACCCTCAACTCCCGTCATCTGCCCCGCAAAGCGTATATCCTCGCGGCCTATGAGCGCATAGGTAGCATCAAGAAGTCCGGGGGAATTCAAGTAAGTGTTTCTATGCATAATTCCGTAGCGCAAAAACTCCGCATTTTCAAGTCCGGGTATCATTCGAAATACCCTTCTCTGCTCGGGAAAACTCAAATGAGTTTGGAATCCGACGAGATTATACATAGTTCCCTCCGCATTTTCGCGGCGAAGCTGTACTACCGCGTGCGACTGCTTACCCGTACGCTTATCAATAAGTCCGACGGGTTTGAGCGGTCCAAACAAAAGCGTATCACGACCGCGTTTCGCCATTACCTCAACGGGCATACACCCCTCAAACACCTTGAGCTTTTTCTGTTCCTCGCGGTCAAAATCCTTTAAGGGCGCTTCCTCTGCCGAGATAAGCTCTTGCCAAAAAGCGTTGTACTGCTCTTCTGTCATCGGGCAGTTTATGTAATCCGCGTCTCCCTTGTCGTAACGTGAAGCAAAGAACGCGACTTCCATATTGATAGTTTCAGCATCAACGATAGGCGCTGCCGCATCAAAGAAGTGAAGCGAGCCGCAACCGAGTCCGTTTGAGATATAGTCCGCCATCTTGTCGGACGTCAAAGGTCCTGTCGCTATAACAGTGACCTCTCCGTCAGTAACTCCGTCGGCTTCCTTTGAAATTATCTCTATGTCGGGACAATTCTTTATTTTTTCGGTAATATACGCGGAAAATTTCTCACGGTCAACGGCAAGTGCCGAACCCGCGGGAACGCGCGTTGAGTCAGCCGCTTCCATTATGAGCGAGCCCATACGGCGCAATTCCTCTTTGAGAAGTCCTACGGCGTTGGAAACACTGTCGGAACGCAAGGAGTTCGAGCACACAAGCTCGGCAAAGCCTTCCGAATGATGCGCGGGAGTGTACTTTTCGGGCTTCATTTCATAAAGGCGTACGCGCGCTCCCGCGCGCACCGCTTGCCACGCCGCCTCGCAGCCCGCAAGTCCCGCGCCGTAAACAGTAACAGTTTTTTTCATATTTTTCCGTATAAATTATTCTTTTTCGTTTTCTATCGGCTTTTTAAATCCGCAATCCTTATTATGACAAACGAGCATGGACTGTCCTTTCTTGCGGAAAAGAAGTCCTCCGCAATCGGGACACTTTTCATTCACGGGAAGATCCCAAGACGAAAAATCACATTCGGGATACTTTTCACAGCTATAAAATACGGTACGGTTTCTGCCCGTTTTCATAACTATTTTTGAAGCGCACTTCGGACACGAAACACCGATATCGCGTGTTTTCTGTTTTGTAAAGTTACACTCGGGATAACGGCTGCAAGCAAAGAAGCTTCCGAACTTGCCGCTTCTCTGAACCATATCCGAACCACACTTTTCACACTTGAAGTCGGCAATAACGACCTTCTTTTCCGCTGCCTTTTCCTCGCCCTCTGTGTTTGTGTTCGTATTCAAAGGCTTTGTATTCTTACACTGCGGATAATTCGGACAAGCCGCGAATTTTCCGAAGCGACCGTTCTTTACTATCATCTTGCTTCCGCACTTGTCACAGATGATGTCGGTCTCCTCAACGGGTATCTCAAGTTCTTCGGTCTTGATATTCTCATTAGCCTTTTCAAGCTCACGCTCAAAATCGCGCCAGAAGCCCTCAAGCACGGAGTTCATTTCCTTCTCGCCGTTCTCAATACTGTCAAGGTCAGTCTCCATCTGCGCCGTAAAGCGATAGTTCACGATATCGGGGAAATGATCCTTCATAAGCTTGTTGGTAAGCTCTCCCGTAGGAGTAGGAACGAGAGATTTTCCCTCTCTCTTAACGTAATTTCTCGTTATAATAGTCGTGATGATAGTAGCAAAGGTACTCGGACGTCCGATCCCCATCTCCTCAAGAAATTTGATGAGAGACGCGTCGTTATAGCGTGCGGGAGGCTCGGTAAAGTGCTTATCGGGCGTAATACCGCCATACTTAACGGTCTGTCCTTCCTTTACGTCGGGAAGACGGATATTCTTCTGTTCGCTGACCTCGTCCGCGCTTACGCGGGTATCGTCCTCGCTCTCCTCGTAAACAGCCATATATCCTTGGAAATCAACGGTATATCCGCTCGTACGGAAGATATATCCCGAAGCTTCGAAATCGGCGGTAACGGTAGAAAGCACCGCGGACTCCATCTGGCTTGCGACAAATCTCTCCCAGATAAGCTTATAAAGCTTGAATTGGTCGAGAGTAAGATATTTCTTTATCTTTGCGGGTTCGATGTCAACGCGAGTGGGGCGTATAGCCTCGTGAGCGTCCTGCGCGCCCGCGCGCATCTTATAAACTCTGGGAGTTGCGGGACAATATTTGTCGCCGTACTTTTCAAATATATAATTCTTTGCATCTGCCTGCGCATCTGCGGAAACTCTTAACGAATCGGTACGCATATAGGTAATAAGACCCTGTACCCCGCCGTTTTCCGAGCCGATATTTACACCCTCGTAAAGCTCCTGCGCTATTCGCATGATACGTTGAGACTGGAAGCCGAGCTTACGCGATGCTTCCTGTTGCATAGTCGACGTCGTAAAGGGAGGAGCGGGAAGCTTCTTTTTCTTTGACTTTTTAACAGCCGCAACCGAAAAATCCTTGCCCTCGACAGCGTTTACGACTCTCATAGCGTCGTCCTCGCAATTAAGCTTTACTCTTCCGTTTTTATCGCCGTAAAAGCGAACCGCAAACTCGTGTCCGTCAGCAGAAACAAGCGTTGCGTCTACCGTCCAATATTCAACGGGTACGAATGAGCGTATCTCCTCCTCGCGCTCAACTATGATGCGGGTCGCAACAGACTGTACGCGTCCCGCGGAAAGTCCGCTGCGTACGTTCTTCCAAAGGAACGGAGAAAGCTTGTATCCAAGTATTCTATCGAGTATTCTTCTCGCCTGTTGAGCATTTACAAGGTTCATATCGATAGTTTTGGGGGATTTTATAGCGCTCTTTACCGCATTTTTTGTAATTTCATTAAAGCTTACTCGGAGCGTTTTCTCAACGGGTATTCCAAGCGCCGCGGCAAGATGCCAAGAAATAGCCTCTCCCTCGCGGTCAGGGTCGGTCGCTAAAAATACTTTGTTTGCGTTTTTAGCTTCCTTACGTATCTCACGGATAAGGTCGCCCTTTCCGCGAATATTGATATAATGCGCGTCAAAATTGTTTTCGATATCGACACCGAGCGAGCTTTTGGGAAGATCGCGCACGTGTCCTTTAGACGCTATTACCTTATAATTAGATCCAAGATATCCCTTTATCGTAGATGCCTTGGAAGGTGACTCCACTATAACAAGATTTGCCATGAATTTGCATATATCCTTTCTGAAAAAATGCGTTAATCTAAAATTTATAAAAACCGTCTTTAATTGCGCACGTATGCTCCGCCGGGAAGCGAAGACACGAGTCCCGCAAGCTCAAGCATTGTAAGCGCCGTTATCACGTCGCCTACGTCGAGTCCGCGCGCCGCTATAACGTCGGCGGTCACGCTGCTTTTATCGGACGGCATATATTCATACACCTTTTGCGACACGTTGTCAAGAGAAGCGAGTATCTCCTTGCGTTTGATATCGTCTCCGTCGTTTTGCATCGCTTGTTCTTTTGCCGTATCGGTTACGGCTTTTACATTCTTTTGAGATGCAAAATTCTTTTGCTCCGACGTTTCATTTTTTGTCTGAACATAAGAAGCTTCTTCTGTTTCAATATTTGTGCCGCCCTCATAGCGTTCCCCGTATTTTTTCCATGAAACGCCGTATCTTGAGAGCGCTCTTTCGCTTACAAGCGAATCGTTCTTTGCCCGCGCATGCGCTCTTCTGTCTATAACGTCGCGGTAAAGAAAATTATAATGGTCGAGAATATCGTCGCTGCCAAGCGCGACATTCGCTCCCTGTCTTATCAAGAGATTAGGTCCGTCCGAGTTGCTCTCGTTGACCTTACCGGGAAGCGCGAAAAGCTCTCTTCCCTGATCTATCGCTCTTGACGCGGTTATCATCGCTCCGCTTTTTACGGAACATTCGATTATTAAAGTGCCTTGACAAAGTCCGCTGATTATGCGGTTTCTTTTTGGAAAATTGTACCCGTGCGCGATCTCATCAGGCGGATATTCGGAGATAACCGCTCCCCTTTTGGCTATTATCTGCATGAGCTTTTTATGCTGACGGGGATAAACGACGGATATTCCGCAACCAAGCACGGCAACAGTCTCACCGCCCGCTTCAAGCGCCCCGCAAGCGCAGACCGAGTCAATGCCGAGCGCCATTCCGCTTACGACTACAACTCCCGCCGAAGCAAGCTCGTAGGCTATGCCGTACGACGTCTGCATTCCGTATTCGCTCATTTTTCTCGTTCCGACCATGCCTATACACAAGCGCGTATTAAAGTCGGGAAATCTTCCGAGACAGTAAAGCAAAACGGGCGGGTCTTCAATAGCGCGAAGCCTTGCGGGATATCTTTTATCGGCATAAGTGATTATATCCGCTTTTTCCTTTTGACAGGTCTTTAATATAGAATACGCAGTCTCAAGCGATTTATCACAGAGTTTTTCCTTTAAAGTCCGTCCTATTCCGTCAAGATGCTCTATCTCCTCTTCGTCCATACGATAAAGCTCAAACGGATCGTCATGAGCCGCAACGAGTTTGCCGAATTCTCTCGACGCAACGCCGAATTTTTCCGAAAGCCATATCCAATATAAAATCTTATCGTCTCTCATGGCGACCTCCCAGTATCTTAACTTTAACGCTTACGAACAGTCTCCCATATGCATATAGCCGCCGCTGCCGCCGCGTTGAGTGATTCCGCGCCCTCTGACATCGGAATAATGGCGCAAGAAGTACACGCGTTTATGACCTCTTCGCTAAGACCATGACCCTCGTTACCGATAACGAACGCGTCTCCCGCGGACATCTCGATAGCGTCTATATTCAACGCCTCGCGATGCAAAGCCGCGGCGTATATCCGTCTTCCGTTCTTTCTCAAAAGCTCTATCGCGTACGGCATTTGCGAAAGAGGGACCGTTACTGTCTTTTGCTTGAAAAGCGCGCCCATAGCGGCTCTTACCGTTCGAGGCGAGTATATATCGGCACAATCATCTGTAAGGATAAGCCTGTCTATCCCAAGCGCCGAACAGCTTCTCATAACTGTTCCGAGGTTGCCCGGATCTCTCAAGGATTCGGCTAAAAGGATTTTCTCACCTACGGAAAGCTCTGATAAAAGCTCCTCGGCAGAAAGCTTCTTATGAAGCCCATCTTGCATCTTCGCTACGCATATAACTCCCTCGGGCGACTTTTCCTCGCTTATCTTCTCAAAGACCTCGGTACTTACGCATACGATCCCCTCTCTCTCCACAAGTCCGCACTCTACGGCATACTCACAAAGAGGTTCAAGGCTTTCTGCCACGTCCTCGCGGATAACGATATTCAAAAGAGATATATTGCTTTTTACCGCTTCCTCGAAAAGCTTTACGCCATCAAAACGAAAGCTTCCCGTCTGCCGTCTTTTCTTTTTATCAGATAGTGCGCAAAGCTCCTTTACGAAAGGATTCTGACGTGAGGTAACTGTACGATAAAGGTTCATTTTTTCTCCGTTTTTTCACCTTAAATTAGTACAAATAAAACCCCGTGAAAACGGGGTTTTAAATTGTACTTAAAGTGCTGCCTTTGCCTTTGCTACGAGAGCTGCGAACGCAGCCTTATCCGACACTGCGAGTTCAGAAAGCATCTTTCTGTTGAGGTCGATACCAGCGAGCTTAAGACCGTGCATAAAGGTGGAATAGTTCATTCCGTTTGCCTTTGCTTCTGCAGAGATACGAGCGATCCAGAGGCTTCTGAAATCTCTCTTCTTCATCTTTCTTCCTGCGAAAGCATAGTTTCCGCTCTTGAGTACGGCTTGCTTTGCCATCTTGAAATGCTTGGACTTTGCGCCCCAGTATCCCTTTGCAGCCTTAAGAACTTTATTTCTTCTCTTGCGCGTCATCATAGCGCCCTTGATTCTTGCCATTTTAAATATCCTCCCTTAAATTCTTCTGTCTTACTTCTGGATAAGAGTTCTGATGTTAGCGGTCATCGATTCGCTGAGGATCGCGCTGCTACGCAGATGTCTCTTTCTCTTAGCGGTCTTAAGACCGGTGTTGTGTCTGTGATGGCAGTGACCCATCTTTACTTTACCCGATGCGGTAACAGAAAATCTCTTAGCGGATGCTTTATGTGTCTTGACTTTTCCCATTTTTAATTTTCTCCTTTTTATATTTGTGATTGCGGCGTCGCCGATATATCATAAATCACGGTCTTTGCCGAGCTATTATGAACTGTGTTATTTTTGCTTGACGGGTGTTATCACCATGCTCAATATTCTTCCGTCGAGCACGGGATCTTTATCAACGCTGCCAAGCTCAGAGCAGGTATCGCGGAACTTCTGCATGATTTCCTGACCGATAGCGATGTGACTCATCTCTCTGCCCTTAAAGCGCATGACTACACGAACCTTATTACCGTCTGTCAAGAACCTTTGCGCGTGACGAGCCTTCGTTTCGAAGTCGTGCGTATCGATACGGCAAGAAAGCTGTATCTCCTTAAGTTCGACGGTCTGCTGTTTCTTTTTGGCTTCCTTTTCCTTTTTGTCTCTCTCGAAACGGAATTTGCCGTAATCCATAATACGACATACAGGCGGCTGTGCCTGAGGAGCCATCAGTACCAGGTCGTATCCCTGATCGTAAGCGATCTTAAGTGCTGCTTCCGAGGTCATTATTCCGATGGGGTTACCCTCCGTGTCAACTACACGTACCTCTTTTAATTTGATCGCCTCGTTGATCAACATTTCTTTTGCGCTAATGTTAAATACACCTCCGTATTTTGCCCTTTGGGCAAAAAAAATCATGCGAGAAGAGAATTTCCCCGCACGACACACACTTTTCACCCACCTATTTCGCGCGTGAAAAGAAAAAATATCAACCGAGCGCGCTCCATGGCGGCACGGTGAGAACGGAGAGTTCTGCTTCATTTGCTCATGTATTATACCACAACCTTTTTTGATTGTCAAGAGTTTTTTGAATTTTTTTGAAAATTTGTTTTTTATAACGAAATAAACAGACAAACAAATTGCGGTTTATCGGGGACGCGATGAGGAAGACTTTTTTGAAAAACTCCTTCGCTTCGCTACGGGGCATGAACAAAGTTCATGCTCGTCCCCCTCAAACTCCCCTCAAAAACTTTCAAAAACAAGGCTTTGCATAACCGTTATGGCTATTTTTTTAACTTCTTTTAGGAAGTTTTTTGCCAAGCTTTTTTTCAAAAAAGCGGAAATCGCGTCCTTCGCGTCCCCGATAAATCAAAATTTGAAATCTGATCATAAGGGGCAAAAAATCCCACTATTTTCTTTTGCGAAAAAATCAGGACGTGTCTTTGCGTCTCCTTCTACGACAAATGTCGCACCTTTCTGTATATCGCTCACAAAAATGCGGTCTGTTTTAATAAAAATTTTCTAATATGTATCTTTTTTCACGAAAAAATCTCCAAAAAATCGTTCAATTTGAACTATTTACAAAATCGAATTTTTAAGTTATAATATTATAGCTGTCAGGCGGCACCAAGTCCACAGCGCCACGCACAACGGTCATCGTTCATTTGCGGAATATCAATCTTATGATACCAACGCGCAGATGAGATCTCGGTTGTGCTTTTTTATTTTTCTCGGAGCTTTTACTCCGTTTTTTTAGTATATTTTCGGACAATTATAATAATTATTGAACAAATTTAAAATAATTGCGAAAACCAGTAGAAATTTTTTAGAAATTGTGTTATAATATTATATTGAATCGGTGTGCCTTCACATCGGTCGTCCGTAAACCGCGGACATCTTACCAAACGTAGCACAAGTGAACTCGAAAGGAACAACAAATGCCAAAATATATAGAAAAAATAGAACAGCTTTACCTACCCGTCATATATCTTCGCGGTATCGTAGCCTTTCCGTCAATTCCTTTAAGCTTTGAATTGTCGGACGAAAGCGCGATACACGCCGCAGAGGCTGCTTTTGAGACCGATTCTCTCGTTCTCATTTGCGCCGTTCGTGATATAGAAGCAGAAAATATCACCCACGATTCTCTCTTCCGTACGGGTACGGTATCAAAGATAAAACAATCTGTAAAGACTCCCGAAGGAAACATGAGAATA
This sequence comes from Oscillospiraceae bacterium, assembly GCA_015063485.1. Taxonomy (GTDB): domain Bacteria; phylum Bacillota; class Clostridia; order Oscillospirales; family CAG-272; genus HGM12713. The sequence goes on from SVUA01000002.1 coordinate 45,501, forward strand.
ATAACTGAGGGTTACTCTCGCGCGAGCGTAAGCGAATTCCGCAGCTTTGCCGATTACATAGCCGCAGACGTCATCTGCAAGACACTTACCATGACCGATGAGGACAGCATACGCTCCGAGGCATATTGCCGCGCTATGCTCACCGAAACAAAGGAGCTTGTAGACGTACTTCCCTCGATATCAAACGATATTTTGACTACCGCAAGCGCGATAAAGACTCCCGCGCTTCTCGCGGACTTTATCGCGGCGAATATCCTCGTAAAATATCCCGATAAGCAAGAGATACTCGAATGCTTTGACCCTATCCGCCGTATCGAAAAGATAATCGCTCTCATCAGAGCGGAGCGAGAATTACTTGAATGTGAATTACGTATTCACAAAAAGGTACGCTCAAACCTTAACCAGAATCAAAAGGACTTTTATCTGCGTGAGCAGGTAAGAGTTATTCAGGAAGAGCTTGGCGACGCATCAGATATCGACGAATACGAAGAACGCATTATGAAAGCAAAGCTTCCAGACGAGGTAAGAAAAAAGCTTCTTAAAGAAAACGACAGACTTGCTAAAACCCCGTTCGGCTCGTCCGAGGCTACGGTCATTCGCGCGTATCTTGACACCTGTCTTGAAATTCCGTGGAGCGCGGAAACACGCGACCGCGTTGACGTAAAGGCGGCTCAAAAGGTACTCGATGCCGACCACAACGGACTTGAAAAGGTCAAAGAAAGAATACTTGAATACCTTGCGGTAAAACAGCTTTCTCCCGAGCTTCGAAATCAGATGATCTGTCTCGTCGGCCCTCCCGGCGTTGGTAAGACCTCGGTGGGAGCTTCTATCGCTAAAGCGATGAAACGTAAGTATGTACGCGTATCCTTAGGCGGTGTGCGTGACGAGGCTGACATTCGCGGTCACAGAAAGACCTATATCGGAGCAATGCCGGGACGTATAATCGACGCGCTTATAAAAGCCGAGGTAAAAAACCCTCTCATTCTTCTTGACGAGATAGACAAGCTGACCAGAGACTCACACGGTGACCCCGCGTCCGCTCTTCTTGAGGTGCTTGACGGCGAGCAGAACAAGGCTTTCCGCGACCATTTCGTAGAGCTCCCGTTCGACCTTTCAAACTGTGTCTTTATAGCTACCGCGAATACGCTCGACACCGTTCCAAAGCCTCTGCTTGACAGAATGGAGGTAATAGAGCTTAAATCTTACACACGCAGAGAAAAGATAGCGATAGCACACGACCACCTTATTCCGAAGCAGTTAAAGCGCCACGGACTTTCAAAGCGTAACGTCAATATCACCGACGGCGCTGTTGGAGAAATAGTAGACTATTACACGAGAGAAGCGGGTGTCCGCAATCTCGAACGCAATATCGCCGCTATCGCAAGAAAGGCGGCAAAGAAGCTCGTCGAAAACGAGGAGCTTAAAAAGATAAAGGTCGACGAGACCGTCGTTTCCGAGTATCTCGGTGCGCGCAAGCTTTTGCCCGAGCGTATAAAGCAGCAGGACGAGATAGGCGTTGTAAACGGTCTTGCATACACCGATGCGGGCGGAGATATGCTCCGCGTTGAAGTTGCGGTGCTTGACGGAACGGGCAAGATAGAGCTCACAGGCTCTCTCGGCGACGTTATGAAGGAATCGGCCAAAATAGCTGTAAGCTACGTTCGTTCCATCGCTTCAAGATACGGTATCCCCTCTGATTTCTACGCAAAGAAAGACATTCACATACATTTCCCCGAGGGAGCAGTTCCAAAGGACGGTCCTTCGGCTGGAGTTACGATGGTAACGGCTCTTGTCAGCGCGCTCACAGGCAGATATGTTCGCCGTGACGTAGCGATGACGGGAGAGATATCTCTGCGCGGAAACGTCCTTGCCATAGGCGGTCTTAAAGAAAAGACCGTAGCCGCTTATTCGGCGGGGGTCACCACGGTGCTTATTCCCGAGGACAATATGCGAAATCTTGAGGAGCTTGATCCTCTCGTTCGCGAGCATCTTCGCTTTATCCCCTGCAAAACGGCGGCAGACGTTCTCGCAAACGCTCTTGTGCCAAAGGAAAGAGAAAACGTTTACGCAGAGAAAAAAGAAAAAAACGACAAGCTTTCGGATATTCTGCCCACAATAAACACAACGGATAACGTAAGCGCAACGGTATCAAGATAAATTTTTACGGAGGAGATCATGGCGCTCAACATTCAAAACGTAAATTTAAAAATAAGCGCGGGAACACCTAAGCAGATCCCTTCCGATCCTCGCGCGCAAGTTGCATTCTCGGGACGTTCTAACGTCGGAAAGAGCTCGCTTATAAACACCTTGCTTGGCAGAAAGAGCCTCGCGCGAGTTTCTTCATCGCCAGGAAAAACGATAACGATAAATTTTTACGACGTTGACAAGAAGCTTTACCTTGTCGACCTTCCTGGCTACGGATTCGCGAAGCGCAGTCCCGAGGAAAAAAGACAGTGGTCGGCTCTTACCGACGGATTCTTTACACAGAATAAAAATATCGACAGGCTTTCTCTCGTTCTTCAGCTCATAGACAGCCGAATAGGTCCTACGGCAGACGACGAAATGATGCTCGATTTTCTTACACAATCCGAAATACCGTTTGCCGTGGTCGCTACAAAGATAGACAAGCTCAACGCGACCGAACGAAAGAAAAATCTTGAAGCTATAAGCAACCACCCGCTAATAAAGGACGTTTCAGTCATTCCCTTCTCCTCTCTTAAGGGAGAGGGCAAAGAGGAGCTTTGGAAAACGATATTCAAATACACCAAGCTTTAAGGAGAAAAAATGACCCGCATTTTCATGGTTCGCCACGGACAGACCAATTATAACGTATACAAATATTATCAAGGACAGCTTGATACCCCTCTTAACGAGACAGGTATAGAGCAGGCGAACGCGCTTAAAGAACGTATTTTAAAAAGCAATATCCATATTGATGAAATATGGTCGAGCGATCTTCAGCGTACAAGAGCGACCGTCACTCCGATTGCCGAAGCACTCTCGCTGACGCTTCATCTTCACGCAGGACTACGCGAGGTACACGTCGGAGATTTCACGGATAAGCCCAACGCGCTCGTCAAAGAGATATACAAAGAAAAGCTCGAAGAAATGGAAAAGAACTGGCACGACGCGACTTATCCAAACGGAGAAAGCAATGCGGGCGTTTGTAAAAGAATTCATAAAACAGTTTGTGAGATAGCAGAAAAAAACGACGGCAAGACCTTGCTTATCGCGTCTCACGGCGGTGCTATGCATTGCCTTGTCACCGAAATATTTGACCGTCTTTGTATGGAAGCTCCCCAATTTTCAATTCCAAATTGCTCCATATTCACCTTTGAATACGAAAACGGCAACATAGCTTTAATATCAATGGAGACCGCAGAGGGCGAAGAAATAAAATTTACAGATACTCAAAACAAAAAGGATATTAACGTATTATGACGAGAATGATATTCGTGCGCCACGGATACAGCGTGGCAAACGAGGAGGAACGCTTTGCGGGACACTCGGACTTTACGCTTGCCGCGATAGGTCTTGAGCAAGCAAAGTGTGTGGCTGAATATATTACCAAAAATGAAAAGGTCGACAAGATATATTCAAGCGGACTTTTACGCACGACCCAGACAGTTCAACCTACCGCCGATGCGTTAGGACTCCCCGTCATAGCCGATCACGGCTTGCGTGAGATATTCGCGGGCGAATGGGAAGGTATGAAATTCGTCGATATATTCAACCAATACAACGACGATTTCAGCATATGGCTGAACGAACTCGCGAACGTTCGTTGCACGGGCGGAGAATCAGCAAAAGAGCTTTTTGAACGTGTCTCCGACGCGGTCGTGCGACTTGGCGAGGAAAACGACGGAAAAACGCTTTTACTTGCCACTCACGCAACACCGATGAGAGTGGTAGATGCATTCGCTGACGGAGATACCTATGAAAAAATAGCAAGCCACAAAGCTCCGCCAAACGCATCGCTTCATATCTACGAATACGAAAACGGCAAATTGACACGAATAAAGACGAATATCGTCGAACACCTTAACGGACAGATAACGAAGCTGCCCCCCACAGTTTGATAAATAGAGGAACAAAAAATGATAATCCATTCACATTTTGATGTAAACGAAAAAGGACACCTTACAATAGGCGGAGTTGACACAGTCGATCTTGCAAATGAATTTGGCACTCCCGCGTATATCCTTGACGAAAACGTAATAAGAGAAAACTGCCGTACTTACAGACGCGCGGCGGCGGAATATTTCGGCGAGGACGCGCTCCCTCTTTACGCTTCAAAAGCGCTCTGCTTCACGGGCATCTATAAGATAGCCGCACAAGAGGGCATGGGCGTTGACTGCGTTTCGGGCGGTGAGCTTTACACCGCAAAGAAAGCGGGTTTCCCCGCAGAGAAGATCTATTTCCACGGAAATAATAAGACCGACAAGGATATCCGCGACGCTATGGATATGGGAGTAGGCACTTTCGTCGTAGACAATCACGAGGAGCTTTGCGCTATATCAAAAGAGGCGAAAAAGCGCGGAATAACGCAGAGAATACTGCTTCGAATAACCCCTGGCATCGACCCCCACACGCATCGTGCGGTAGTTACGGGCAACGTCGATTCAAAATTCGGAAATCCGATAGTTACGGGACAGGCAATGGAGATAGTCAAAGCGGCTCTTCAAACCGAAGGAGTGCACCTTGTTGGTCTGCATTGTCATATCGGCTCACAGATATTTGACCTTGAGCCCTTCTCCGATGCCGCAAGTATAATGGTTCGCTTTATTGCCGACATCAAGCGCGAATGCGGCTTTGAGGTCGAGGAGCTGAACCTCGGTGGCGGCTTTGGCGTTCGCTACACCGAATACGACAGAGAGATAGATTACGCTTCCTCGATTCGCGATATCGCATCTATCGTTACAGGTTTCTGCAAGGAAAATGATATCAGTATGCCGAGAGTTATACTCGAACCCGGTCGCTCTCTTGTTGCGGCGGCGGGCATTACGCTCTATACGGTAGGCTCGGTAAAGGAGATACCGGGATTCCGTACTTACGTTTCTGTCGACGGCGGTATGCCTGACAATCCAAGATACGCTCTTTATCAGTCGCAATACACGGCAGTTATCGCAAACAAAGCAAATCAAGCGAAGGATCAACGCGTGACTATCGCGGGAAGATGCTGTGAGTCGGGCGACCTTCTCGGCGAAAATATGGAGCTTCAAAGTGCGGAGCGCGGAGATATTCTCGCCGTTCTCGTAACGGGCGCGTACAATTATTCTATGGCATCAAACTATAACCGACTTCCCCGCCCGCCCATAGTTATGGTAAAAGACGGAAAGGCTCGTATAGCCGTCAAGCGCGAGACCTACGAAGACATCACGGCAAACGACGTTCTTTGATCTACGTCACAAAATATGGTTGTTTTCTTCAAATTTTGATTTGTCGGTTGGTCGTTTCCGTAGGGGAGCATTCCATATGCTCCCGAAATAACGGGCGGATATTGAATCCGCCACTACGGGTTTGTGCGAACACATCTCCCCGCTAAACCGCAATTTCTTTGCTTCAAATTTTGATTTGTCGGTGGGTTTGATTTGACGAAACGGGAACGCACGAATGAAACGGTAATGCACGAACGAAACAGTTTTCACCAAGAGCCTTCTCCAGCGGAGAAGGTGGCAAAACGGGCGGACGTAACTCCCGTTTTGACGGATGAGGAGATCGCCGTTTAGTCTATGTATAATTTGATCTCCTCATCAGTCACCTTCGGTGACAGCTTCTCCGCTGGAGAAGCCTCTTGGTTCTAAACGTTTACTTTTATTCTTGACATTTTAATATTTTAAACTGTCCGATAAACCGCAATTTGTTTGAATTTCAATCATTTAACGTGACAAATCAAAACAAAAAAACACAAAACGGAGTTGCTTTTATTATGCTCAATTATTTAATAGGCGGAGGAGATATACGCTCTTACGTCATTCAGCTTTTGCTTTGTCTGCCCGTAGTTATGTTAGCCCTTTCGTTTCACGAAACGGCGCACGGCTATATAGCTTACAAGCTCGGAGACCCCACGGCACGTAATTTAGGCAGACTTACCATGAATCCCGCAAAGCATCTCGATATCCTCGGATTTATATGTATGCTTCTGTTTGGATTCGGTTGGGCAAAGCCCGTGCCGATAAATACACGATACTTCAAAAAGCCGAGACGCGATATGCTGCTCACATCAATAGCAGGACCGATATCGAACGTAATCATGGCGTTCATCTTCGCTCTCATTATGAAGTTGTTTATCATGTTTGCAGGCTATATTCCAATGCCCCTTGACCCTGTAAGCACTATGAAATTTCTTTTCTACTGCTTCTTGTTCTATGGCATACGCCTTAATATCAGCCTTGCGGTATTCAATCTTTTGCCCATTCCCCCGCTTGACGGCTCAAGGCTCATCACCTCATTTCTGCCTCCAAAGGCAGCTTATTGGGTGATAAGAAACGAGCGCATCATTTATATAGTTCTTTTGGTCGCTCTCTTCGTCGGCGTTCTCGACCCTCTGCTCAATTTTGCAACGAGCGGTCTTATGAATCTTATTTATCTCATTTTCGGCATTTGACACAATCTATAAATTTTACCGAGGTTTATCAACAGTATGGAATCAGTTACTTACCGCCTTGAGCAGTTTGAAGGCCCTCTCGACCTTCTTCTGACTCTCATACAAAAGAATAAGGTCAGTATTACCGATATACCCATCTCTATCATCTGCGATCAGTATATGGAATACATCACTGAAGCACAGTCGCTTGATATGGAGGTCGCCTCGGAATTTATCGTAATGGCAAGCGAGCTGATGCTTATAAAGAGCAAGATGCTTCTGCCAAGACCCGAGGAAGAGGAAGCAGACCCGCGCGCAGAGCTTACCGATGCCCTTCTCCGCTACCAACAAGCAAAGGAAGCGGCAGGCAAGCTTACGCCGCTATACGCTTATCACAGCGCGCGAATGGTCAAGGATACCGACGAGATATCGGTAGACAAGACCTTTGTTGCCGATCAGGACGTCACCGCGCTTTGCTCTGCAGTCCGCAGGATCATAGCTTACAACAATGCGCTTGAAAAGGCGGCGAATACGGCGTTCAAGCCAATGATAAGCAAACCCATAATCCCCGTCGAGATAAAAATAGTTTCCATTCTACGCCACATGGAAACAAAAACGGTAGCATCGCTTGAGGAGCTTATAATTGATGAAGCCTCTCTCCCCGACCTTATCGCTTCTTTTCTCGGAGTGCTTGAGCTTATAAAAATACGAAAGCTCCTTATCGCCGACGATATCGACGAGGAAAACGCGCTTCTCAAGGCATCGACAAGACTTATACTTAACACAGACGACTCTACCGTTGAGGAAAGCGAATATATCACAGACCTAAATGCTACGAATGAAGACGGCGAATAAAAGCCACTATATATAAAAGGAAGATATACGTTATGGAAGAACAGATAAACGAATTAAAAAATATAGAGGGCGCTATCGAGGCTATACTCTTTGCCGCGGGATATCCCGTCAAGTACGCGAAAATAGCCGAGGTCTTGGGGCTTGATATCAAAAACACAAAAACGCTTATCGACCACATGAGCAAGGAATACAATAGTGAGAAGTCAAAGCGCGGTATATATCTGCTCACCTTTGAGGATACCTGTCAGCTTTGTACCAAAGAACCCTACGCTCCATACATACGCGAGGCTCTGGGTATCAAGAGAGGCGGTAACCTCTCGGCTTCCTCAATGGAAGTCCTTGCCGTTGTGGCTTACAATCAGCCTGTTACGAGAACATTTGTTGACAAGGTGCGCGGAGTCGATAGCTCGTATGCCGTAAACTCGCTTATCGATAAAGGACTTATCGAAGCTTGCGGAAGACTCGATGCGCCCGGTCGTCCCATGCTTTACGCTACCACCGATAAATTCTTGCGCGTATTCGGTCTTACCTCGCTCTCCGAGCTTCCCGCAACCGAAATAATGCTTCCACCCAAGGAAGATACCCCCATAGTCGACGAAAACACAGACGACCTCGTCGACGAACAAGCAGGTATCGTAATCGAGGAGTAAAGGATGCGTGTTACTTTCTTTTTCGAGAAAAAGAAAGTAACCAAAGAAAAAAAACGAAAGGAGAAAAAGTAAATGACAGCACTTATCGTACTTGGCTGTATTCTGTTATTTTTCATATTTCTTCTTTCTATCAAGGTCAAGATAATCATATCTTACAGCGATGAGATAGCATTGACCGTTCACGTTCTCGGATTAAAAATAAAGATCCTCCCCGCGAAAAAGAAAAAAGGTCCTCATAGCATGAGCGCGAAAAAAGCGGAAAAGATAAAAAAGAAGCTTCGCGCAAAAAAGCTAAAAAAGAACGAGGCTTCGAGAAAAAAAGCCGCAAAGAAAGAAGAGGAAAAGCAAAACAAAACCGAGAAGCCTAAAAAAACGCTTCCAGAGATACTCTATATCATAGGACTTGTGCGCACACTCGCCGCAAAGGTGATAAAGACATTTTTCAAGCATCTGCGAATTGATATAGCGAAGCTCAAGGTCGTTGTCGCAACAGGAGACGCGGCAAGTACCGCCATAGCTTACGGTGCGATAACGCAAGCGATAAATCTTCTCTTCCCCATTCTTGAAGAGGTCAAAAACTTTAGTCTGCCAAAGGAGACCGACATAGATGTTTCGGTAGACTATCTTTCGGAGGGCATTACCGCCGATATCAAGCTCGGCTTTGCTTTGCGCGTATGGCACGTATTCGCCGTAGCGTTCGGAGCGTTGTTTAAGCTTATCGGCTACCTCATAAAAAATCCGCGTCCGCAAAAGAAAGCTACCCCGGAAAACCACAAGGTCGGCGCAAAAAAGTGACGTTTCGCGGTCAACCGCTTACGTATATAAATTTGAATTTCTGAAATAAAAATATCGAAAGGAACTTAAAAAATGGCAACTGAAAACAAAATTCCCGAGATCATTCGCTCCTCTATGGAGAACATTCGCTCTATGGTAGACGCAAACACCGTAGTAGGCGATCCTATCGTAACGGCAACGGGTACGACCATTATTCCTATCTCAAAGATCTCCGTAGGCATAGCTTCCGGCGGTGTTGACTACAATCCCAAGAAAGAGGCTGCTCCCCGTCCCCAAAACTTCGGCGGAGGCGGAGGAACAGGTCTTACCGTTTCTCCTGTTGGCTTCCTCGTAGTAGATACCGACGGCGACGTTGAATTTATCAACATAGGTCAGAAAGGCAAGCCCGATCCCGTGGATCAGATAGCTGACTTCGTTGAGCGTACCCCCGATATTATTGCAAAGATCAAGGATATCTTCTCAAAGGACGAAAAGATAGACGACGATATCTAAAACTTTTATCGCGAAGTAACATTTTTTCTCCTGCCCTTCCCATATTATTATATTAAAATGATGATATGGAAAGGAAATTCCGTAATGACAAAAAGAATACTCTCCTCTATGCTTTGTATAAGCCTCGTTCTGCTCTTTTCATGTCCCGTATGCGCTCAGCCGAACGGTGATACTGTCTCGCTGTCCGCGTCTGCCATAAGCGCGCAAAGCGCGGTGCTTATAGACGCGCACGACGGAACGGTGCTGTTTGAGAAAAACGCGCGGACGAAAATGGGCATGGCAAGTACGACAAAAATAATGACGGCACTCGTTGTCGCCGACTCGTGCGACCTAAACGTGAGCGTTGAAATAGACGCGCGGGCAGTGGGAGTCGAGGGTTCTTCTATCTATCTTACAGCGGGAGAAAGGCTCACCGTGGAACAGCTTTTATACGCGCTCCTTTTAGCATCGGCAAACGATGCTGCGGTAGCGCTTGCTTTGCACGTCTGTGAAAGTGTCGAAGCTTTCGCGGATAAAATGAATGAAAAAGCGAACGCTTTAGGCTTGACGGACACGCGTTTTGTAAATCCGCACGGACTATACGACGAAGCGCATTATACGACGGCGTATGACCTCGCTATCATATCAAAAGAGGCTCTGAAAAATGAAACCGTCAAAAAAATAGCTTCCACCTACAAAACTACTATCCCTCTTTGCAACGGTGAGGGTACACGTGTGCTTGTCAATCACAACAAGATGCTAAAGCTTTACGACGGCGCGATAGGAGTAAAAACGGGATTTACAAAAAAGACAGGACGAACGCTTGTCAGCGCGGCTGAACGCGACGGACTTCGCTTGATAGCCGTTACTTTGAACGCGCCAAGCGATTGGAACGACCATACCTTGATGCTCGACTACGGATTCGAAAATTACACCCGTATGACCTTTTTTAAGGCGGGTGAATTTCGTTATGCGCTCGGCATTTGCGGCGGTAAGGAAGAGTATGCTGTGCTTACCAACTCAAATCCTATTGAACTCACGTTGAAAAAGGAGCATGGCAAAGAAAACCATACAGTTGAGACTTGCTCTCGTTTTATCTGTGCGCCTATAAACGCAGAAGCAGAGCTTGGTCGCGTGGTATTTGAGTGTGACGGACAGACAGTATCCTCTCCGCTTATTGCGGTATGTGATATTCCCATGCAAGAGGAAAAGAGCTTTTTTGAGAAAATATTTGGAGCATCAAAATAATGGAAGAAATAAAGATCCAGAAATATTTTACCGATTGCGGAGTAATGTCACGGCGCGCGGCTGAAGCCGAGATAGAACGCGGCAAGGTGACCGTAAACGGCAGACCCGCAACACTCGGTATGCGTATCCGCGCAGGCGTTGATACCGTTGAATATAACGGCAGACCGATAGTTCCCATGGTCGACGAGCGCATATGCATAATACTTAATAAGCCTCGCGGATTCGTTACCACGATGTCGGACGAAAAAGGACGACCTACGGTTCGTATGCTTACCGAAGGGCTTCACGCGCGTGTGTATCCCGTTGGCAGACTCGATATGGATTCTGACGGACTTTTGCTTCTTACAAACGACGGCGCACTTGCCGAAAAGCTTACCCACCCGCGCCACAGTATTCCGAAGATATATCACGTCACCGTCAAGGGAGACGTGAGCGACGAAATTTTGCGCACTCTTAATTCGCCAATGACTATCGATGGATACAAGCTCCGTCCCACAAAAACGCGAATATATCAAAAACATGAAAAAAACGAACGCTCTTGCGTTCTTGAAATGACTCTTTTTGAAGGTCGAAACCGACAGATACGCAAAATGTGCGACACCGTCGGACTTAAAATAACACGCCTTTCCCGCGTAGCTCTCGGATACATAAAGCTTGGTTCTCTGCCCGAGGGTAAATGGCGCAGACTCACAAAGGACGAGCTTTCCTATCTCGACAAAAGTCTCACATCTTCGACTTCAAAGCAAACGAAAGGATAAAAAATGCTTAAGATTCTACCCATTCAATCAAAACCCGAGCAAGAAAAGATATGCTCACTCTGCAACGTAAAATACAATGCGGATCTGCTCGCTTACGCGGTGTATGACGATGATACACTGCTTGGCGTATGCCAATTCCGCCTTACCGCAAACGGCGGCGAGATATACGATCTGGCTCACGCGAACGGTACGGATAGTATTGACGCCCTCTTTATAATGGGGCGCGGCGCGCTCAATTTCATAGACCTTTGCGGTGTTCACTACGCTCGCTTCTGCGGAGAGGTAAAGAACGAAATGCTTCTGAAGGCCATAGGCTTCAAAAAGCAGGATAACGGAAGCTTTGAAATAGATCTTAACGGATTCTTTACCGAGCATTGCGGAAATCATAAATAATATTATTTGCTTTGATTTTTTTAATTATGTTTATTATTTTGGTTGACTTTTTTTAAAAGCCATGTTATAATAATATATAATGTGCAAAAATGTTGATTTTTGCATATCCCGAAAACTTGGAGGTTAAAAATTCAAATGGAAAAAGAACTTACATTAAGCGAATTATTTTCATGTTTTAAGAAAAACTGGTGGAAGATCATCGCTTTTGCGATCCTTGCCGCTGTTATTGCGGGAACTTTTACCCATTTCTTTATAGCAAAAAAATATTCGTCAAAAATAGAATTCTACGTAATAAACACAAATGAGACCGATGACTTCTCTCAAACGGGAATTCTTGCGGCTTCTACATATCTTGCCAACGACTATATCGACGTTATAAACGGTGATGATATCATGAACGAAGCCTGCAAGAAGCTTGAAGAAAAAGGATATACGGGGGTTACTCCGAACAAGCTTCGAGCAAGACTTTCGGCTTCTACCTCAGAGAATTCCTGTTTCACATTGAAGGTGACCGATGTTAACAGTGAATTCGCTTACGATTTTGCTTGCGTACTTGCCGATATCGTTCCGCCTATGCTTACGGAAATAACCAAGCCCGACGAACGCATGGCATCTATTCCGATCTCGACTGCGCTCAATGAGATCGCAAAAGAGATAGAAAAATCTTATCCTGAACATTCAGAAGCGATCAGAGCTGCTGCAACTGAACTTAAAGAGAGCAAAAGTTCCGCTACTATTAGCGCCGTTCTTGATAAAAAAATGGCAGTAAGAGTTAACCTTGCCCCAAAGCTTGCAACGACACATGATTCCCCCAGTTTGATCCTTTATAGCTTTATAGCTGCCGTTTTAGGCGCTTTCATAAGCTTTGCATACTTCGTAATACGTTCTCTTTTGAATACGGTGATCCGCACCGAAGAAGATATAGCTACAATACTGTCAAAATATCCTCTTATTGGTACTGTTCCTTCTTGGGACTTTAACAAAAAGAGTAACTATAATAAAACCGATTACCGCCGCAACAGATAATGAAAGGAGAGATCGATATGAGCACTAATTCACGTAGTTTGACATCAAGCGAAAGGATTCTTGACGATAACAGCCCTTTTGCCGTACGCGAAGCCTTTAACCTTATTCGTACAAACTTAATGTATACTCGCAAGGACGATCAAAAAGGAAATCCCGTATATGCGATCACCTCCGCCGGCGAAGCTACCGGAAAGAGCACGATCATCGCAAACCTTGCGTTGTCTTATTCTAAAACAAATAAAAAGGTACTCGTTATAGATGCAGATATGCGTTGCCCTGTTCAGAACCTTATTTTTGAACTTGACAACGACCACGTTGGTCTTTCCGAGATCCTCTCAAGTATAGTAGATGACCCAAGCGAAGCTATCCGCGAAACCAAATTTGAAAATCTTGATATTATCACGAGCGGAGCTATTCCGCCCAATCCATCCGAGCTTCTTCTCGGTACACGCTTTTCCGATATTCTCTATAAGCTCAGACACATTTACGACGTCATATTCGTTGACTTTCCCCCCACGGGAATCGTAACCGATGCTATTACTCAGTTTGAAAGCATCACGGGATACATTTTCGCAGTACGTTCAAATCACAGCGATAGCAAAAAGGTGTGCGCAACCATTGAAACGATGGAACACGTTGGAGCAAAGATCGTCGGTATAGTTCTTAACGACGCAAATATTAAAACGCATAAGTCATATTACCGTTCCTCATACAGCCACTACGACAGCCACTATAATACCGACAATAAAAAAAGCTCCAAAAAGGAGAAATAACTTATGACCGTTATCGACTTTCATTCTCACTTTTTACCGAAAGCCGATCATGGATGTGACTCAACGAGCGAAGCGACAAACCAGCTCAAGCTGCTCAAAAAGGCAGGAGTCGACATAGTTGTTGCCACCTCGCATTTTTATCCGAATCGGCATACAGTAACACAATTCAAGCAACAGATCCAAGAAGCTCTTGAAGATATCCTTCTCTCTGACGTATCAGAACGTCCGCGCATCGCTATGGGCGCTGAAGTATTGATATTCGAGAACATAGACCGCATGGACGGCATTGAAGAGCTATGCATTGAAGGAACTCGCGTTATGCTTATTGAAATGCCAATGATAGAAACTTGGAACGACGGATTGTTTAAAACGATAAATAACCTTTTAAAAAAAGGTGTCGTTGTTGTACTCGCGCATATTGACCGCTATCTGCCAAGTCACAAGGAGGACATAGAATATCTTCTCGACATTGGCGCGTATGCGCAGATAAACGCAAGATCTTTTAAACGTTTCCTTTTCAAAAAGCATCTTGCACCTTTTCTCTGCGATGACAGGCTCGTAGCCTTCGGCTCCGACCTTCACGGTGCGGACGAAGGAGCAACGACCGCCTTTTCAGACCTTGCCGGTTTGAAGGATAACATATTTGAGCGCGTCATGGAACGAACCGAAGAAATTATCAAAAACGCTAAGCTTTATTAAATAACAAAAATATCGCTCAAGAAGCTTTAACTTCTTGAGCGATATTTTTAAGATTTTAAAACAATCTTTGTGGATATGTTCCATTATCATGCATAGCTTTAAGCTCAGCAACAACGCAAGGACGGTCCTCTTTATACGTTACGCCAAACCATACAGCATCGGTCGAAAGAACGCTTACGAAAAGCTCACCGTCTGAGATCATCTTATCGACCATGGTAGGAAGAGCGTATTCCGCTTTGATCTCTCCATCGGGTATCGCGCGTAAAAATTCGTTAAAGCTCTCTTCCATTTTCGCAAAAATATCCGCGCCAAATCCCCACATATTCATGGAAACGAGGGATTCGGGATCAAGAATACCGCACTCGTCATCGCGGATAACATCGTTTTCGTCAATGGTTATCTTATAAGTCTCACGTACTCCCGCAAGCTTTCCGTCAGAAAGCTCACAAACTCCGCGCGTTACCGCACCGTTCTTGCTGACGGTATTCTTAAGACGGTAGGACACCATAGTAGCCTCGCCCTCTTTTAGCTCACGAAGCTTCTTGTTCATTACGAAGAAAGCGTCTGAGCCGTAAAAATCGTCCGCGTTGATGACCGCAAAAGGCTCCGCGATAACGTCACGCGCGCAAAGAACTGCGTGTACCGTACCAAAAGGCTTTACACGCTCCGCGGGGATCTTGTAAAAATCAGGGATAGAATCGAACTCCTGATAAGCAAAAGCTATCTCTACGCCCTTGATACCCGAGCACACGCGCTCGATTATCTCGCGATGGTTAGGCTTGATAACGAATACTACCTTTTCAAAGCCTGCACGGATAGCATCAAATATAGAATACTGCATAAGGATCTCGCCATTAGGTCCAAGACCGTCTATCTGCTTGTCTCCGCCATAACGCGAACCAAGTCCCGCTGCCATTATAAGCAAAGTTGTTTTCATAATAAGCCTCCATATCAGAAAATTTAAAGCAAACGCAAGTCAGCGCGCCTTTACCGTATAATTATACCACAATATCCTTATTATGTCAAGAACTTCACTTCTTTATCCTTTTGCTCGGCAATTCGCACGCCACAGCCGCGCCCAAAATAAGCACTGCGCCTACTATCTCCCACACTCCCATAGGCTCTTTCAGAACGAGCGCGGACAAGATTATAGCAACGACTGGATCTATATAGCTACATATCGCTACGCTCTGCGTTGGCAAAGACCCCACCGAATTGAAATAAAGCGCGTACGAGATACCCGTATGTATTATTCCCACGACCAAAAGTAAAATAACGGTTTTTAAGTTAAACACGTATAACGGAATATCCTCCGCTATAAGCGTATACGGCAATATCACGATAGCCGCCGAGGCGAGCTGAATGATAGTTTTATCATACGCAGAAAGCGCTCCGAGACCTCGGTTTATAAGAATTACCGAAGCGTAAAGCAGAGCCGACAAAAGCCCGAAAATTATGCCCTTTACGGCTATCTTTCCGCCATTAAGAACGCCCGAAACGAAAACCATGCCGATAAGCGCGCAAGCCGCGCAAAGTCCTTGCTTTATGCCAAAACGTTCCTTGAATATAAAAGGAGCGGCTATCAACACGATTATCGGCGCGGTATAATAGCATAGCGTTGCCGTTGCCACCGAGGTGTAATTGTAAGCTTCAAAAAGAAATATCCAGTTAAACCCTATCAACGCGCCTGACAGACAAAGCAATATCAAGTGCTTTTTTATTGCCCTCAAATCAAGCTTTTTTCTTGATATAAGGACGATAAGCAAAAGCGCGAGAGTTCCGATAAGTCCCCTAAAAAACGCTATCGCTCCCGACGGAAGTGGTATCAGCCTCCTGAACAGTCCGATAGTTCCGAAGACCGACATCGAAAGTATAAGCGCTCCTCGAGCAAGTTTTGCGCTATTTTTGCCGTTATTTCGGTTAATATCCATTAAAAAAATACCTCTGACTCTAAAAATCAAATCTATTATATCACAAAATCGGCAGAGACACAATATCTCTGCCGAAATTTGTTGCTTAAGTGTGCGTCTATAAATTTAAAACAAATTGCGGTTTATCGCTGAGTTTAACAAACATGGTAGGGCGGGGGGCTTGCTCCCGCCGAAATAAACATATTAAACCGAACATAACGGCGGGAGATAAACCCCCGCCCTACAACGAATACGCGTAGGTGCGAACATAACCCCACCGACAAATCAAAATTTGAAGATTGACGTATATTTATTCAATTATTACTCATTCTCCGTACGCGATTCCACAAGATACTCATAAAGCTCCTTTTCAACGCTTTCGTACTCTTTGAGCGCCGAGGACATCTCACCGTTCGTCTTGCCGTCACGCAGGGCGATACTGTTCGCGACAGTAAGCTTACCCAGCGCGTTGAGCGAACGCAGAATAAGCGCGCTTTCCTTCGCCTTTGCGCTATCGCGGCGGTTTTCTATCTCGTGATGCTCCCCGAAATACCGCTTCATAAAAAACAGTATAGCTCCGCTTATAGCCGTTGCCAACGTCGTAAGCAACATACTGATAACAGAATCCATTTCTTCACCTCCCTTCTGTAAATCACGAGAGAAAAGAATATATATCAAACATTCGAGCGCCTTGAAAGTGCTCGAAGATATCTCTGCTCGGCATAATCGTCCCCTGCGTCAGCCGCCATACGCATCATTTTTTCAAGTTCGCATAAAAGCTCTTGCTGTATACTAAGTGAGCGCATAAGCTCGTCAATAAGCGTTTTGGTGTGTTCATTTATTGCTTTGTTCATTAGATCTCCTTTTCTCATTTTTTAATATTTTTATTCTGATTATAAAATTCCCCTTGACAGAAGTTTACTTCTGTGTTATAATCATAATCGGAAGTTACAATCCGATTATACCACAAAATCGGAAGTTTGTCAAGTGTTTATCGGAAGTTTTTGAAATATTTTTGGAGGTTTATGCCATGACCTTAGGTGAAAAATTAAAAAACGCAAGACTTGCTCTTGATATGTCTCAAACCGAGCTTGCTAAAAAAACAGGAATATCGGAGCGTTCGCTCTATACTTACGAGCAGATGGGAGCTGTTCCCCGTACGAGCAACATAAAAAAGCTCGCCGATGCGCTCAACGTTACCGTTACCTATTTGATGGACGAGGATGAGACAGACACGGAAAAAGACGCCAATCTCGATATTTTCCTCGCAAACGTAAAAAACGAATACGGCTCTCGCGGAGCGCGAGAAGCCTCCGAGGTACTTGACAGAGCATCCGCGCTCTTTGCGGGCGGTGAGCTTGACGAAGAGGCAAAGGAGGTCTTTTTCCGTGCGCTCATGGAAGTATATCTCGATTCAAAGTCAGAAGCAAAAGAAAAATTCGCTCCCAAGCAGAGAGCGAGCAAAAAAACAACAAAACAAGACGTTTGATCTATATTTCAGATATTTATCGTGAAAGGAGGCGTGAATGAACACGGTAGAATATGTATCGAAAACCGTAAATACTCTTACCAAAAAGCATGGCTCGCATGACCCGTTTGAGCTTTGCGACGCGCTTGGAATAAGAGTTAGATATATGCAACTAAAAAAGGTTAAAGGCTTTTATTTTTATCAATCGCGCATAAGAACTATCGTGCTTAACGCCGAGCTTGAGGAAGAGACGCAAAGAATACTTTGCGCGCATGAGCTTGGACACGCGTGTCTCCATTCGGATATGCTTATCAATATGCGAACACTGCACGGATATGAGCCTCATAACGCAAAAAACGCCTCCGAATATGAGGCGAACGTGTTTGCCGCCGAGCTGCTGATTTCGGATGAAAGTATAAAAGAGCTTCTCGAAAACGAAGGTGAAAGCTTTTATTTTCTGGCAAAGCAATTGTCTGTTCCCGCCGAATTTATTGATTTTAAACTACGTGTTATGAAGACCAAAGGATACGCAATAGATGTACCTTATCTCGCCCAATCCGATTTTTTAAAAGGTAATATAAACAACATATAATATAGTTTTCATTTATAATGAAAACAGTTAACCATAATAATAAAAACTCCGATCGATTTAAAATCTATCGGAGCTTTTATTATTTCAATGTATTAACGTATTCAAGAAGAGCATCAAAGTTTCCGTGAGGATATACCGAAATATCCTTCTCTTCCTTGTTGATAAGACAGTCCGTTAAAAGGAACACCTTCATTCCAAGCTTTTGTGCGATCATGTCCTCATCAACGTCGTTTCCGACCATCAAGCAATCCTCAGGATCGATGTTCAAAGCGTCAACGACAGCCCTGTAATAAAGAGGGTTTGGTTTACAGTAGCAAGAGTTTTCATATGTAGTGAAAAGTTCAAAGTCTGTCGGTTCAAATCCTGCCCAAGCCATTCTCTTTTCGGTAGCTATCGACGGAAAAATCGGATTCGTAGCAAGAGCCACTCTAAATCCTCTCGCCTTTATCGCATCAACCGTTTCCTTTGCTCGTTTGTCATAACCGCAGGATACGCTTACCTTGTCAAAATCCTCGCGGTAAAAGGCGTCAAACTTCGGCTCGTCGGCTCTAACGCTCTCGCCGAAAATGTTCGCAAATGCATCCCAGAATACCGCTTCATTGGTCTTTGACCCATCGTTTTTAACCATAGCGCCCGTTCCCTTCCATATAGCCGCAATAAGCTTTTCCGAATCGTAGCCGTAAGGTGCTAAACGCTTTGCAAGTCCTCCGAAATAGGCTTTAACGAAGGTATTTTGATCCATAGGCAAAAGCGTACCGTCAAGGTCAAAAAGAATCATTTTTATTGACATTATTTGGATCTCGCTTTCTTTAATTATAATCCGATATTTTTCAAAAATTCCTGCGTCTTTGCAGCAATTTCATCGGATATATTTCTATTGTAGTTCAATTCGTGAAACGATCTTTTTGCAGCACCGCAAAAAACCAACTTGAACCATCTGCGGACCTCCATAAACGGAGTCAAAAAGCGATATTTCTGCAGTATCGGATAGTGGAATTTAATAACGTCGTAAGGTAAAAATATCCTTGATAGCGCATACCTTAAACGACCGCCCTTTTTCTGCTGTTGAACGGTGACTCGATTCTCTTGGCTTCCGTAAACTCCGCCGCGAAGAATATAGTCCTCCATTTGTTGAGATACAGGGTCGTGTTCGTCGCCGCAAAGCCAAACTCTGCTCAATTTCCGTACAGCTTCCGCAAACTTCAAAAGATCACCTTTGCGAAGCAGATGATCACGTTTGTCAAGGTCAACATCCTTCATATTGTCCAATATCCAAAGATCGATAAAAGGCTTGATGCCGCAGCCTCCTACCTCAAAATGCTTCGCCATGTGCGCGATATGATAGAAATAGAACATTTCGTCGGTCATTTCGTACATGGCTTGACCGTCTTTACAAACAACGCCGTTATCCCAAACCGATCTCAATATAGCCGATGATCCGTTTGCAACACCGTCCTCAACAAGATCATAATGCAATTCAACATGTGTTTTTTGGTCAGGCGAAAACAAGGATATATCATGTGAGCTTTTACCGTTATTTTGGTATCCGCATTCTTTTACCAGAATATTAGCCGCATTATCTACGTCTTCCTTGTGAACAAGAATATCTATATCACAGCTTGTACGCATCCAAGGTTCAGGATAATGTTTGCGAATGATCGCACCCTTGAGCAAAACAAATGGAATACGCTCCTTTTGAAAGACATTGCAGACCCTATCAAGCTCGTAATTTATATGCTCATATCTGAAAATAGCTATCATTTGCTGTTTTCGGAATTTATTGCCCAGCTCGTCATTATTTAGCAAGCCATTCTTTTCGAGCTCCGCGGCAAGTATTTGTACCAGATCGTGAGATTTCGATGTTTTGTATATTTGATACAAAGCTTCATTGTCGATATTTTTGACTTTTTCAATATCAAGCGTAGTCGTGCCAAAAGCACTCTTGATAAATTCCATTAAAATATCGGTGTGTAAATTCATATATTTATCACTCTCTGCCAACTATAAATACGTAATTTGTAGTTGCGCTTCCTCCAATATTAAGCATCATGGCGTTCTTTGCGCCCTCTACCTGATACGAGCCTGCCTCGCCCATGACCTGCTTATAAAGATCAAGGAACATTCTCGCGCCCGTAGCTCCAACGGGGTGTCCGCAGCCTATAAGTCCTCCGCTTGGGTTTATCGGCTTTGCGCCATCAAACGCTATAAGACCCGACTCCACCGCCTCGTACTCTTTTCCGGGCTCGGTCAATCCAAAAGCCGAGATAGCCGCGTATTCGCTTGACGTAAAACAGTCGTGCGTTTCAAAAACGTCTATATCGTCAACGGTAAGTCCGCTTCGTCTATATGCGTCAAGACACGCCTGTCTTGTCCACGGCAAAACGTACGCGGAACCCTTATTATCCGCCATTTTGGAACTGAATAGCATAGGCGCGACTCTATGACCGTAGCCTTTAACTATTGGCTTATTATTCAAGCCTTTTTCTTTTACGTATCTTTCCGACGCAAGTACAACGACCGCCGCTCCGTCTGTAACCTGTGAGCAATCCGAAACGGCAAGCTTTCCGCCGACGAAAGGATTCGTCTCTGTTCCGCGAGTCTTTGCCTGATCGTAGCTCATGAACCACTTTTTCGTCTGCGCCATCGGATTTCTCTTTGCGTTTGCGTAATTATTTGCGGAAATTCTCGCCAAAGCGTTCATAAAACGCTCTTCCTCAACGTCGTACTTCTTTAGTATCTCATCAGCAAGTCTGCCGAAAAGCTTCGGGAACGGAAAATCTATTCCCTGTCCCTCTTTTTCGTAAAACGCCGCGCGTCCGAGGATATCTCCGCCGACCTTTGAGTCGACAGTCTTCATCAATTCCCAACCAAGAACGATAGCCACGTCGTAATCACCGTTCTGCACCTTGGTTATAGCCGCGTCAAGAGCGACCGAGCTTGAGGCGCAAGCCGCCTCGTATCTTGCCGAAGGCACACCGTAAAACGCGGGATTTATCTCGGTCAAAAATGCGCCGAGATGTCCTTGACTTATATACTGTTCAGCAATAAAATTGCCAACGAAACACGCTACTCTGTTATCATTATTTAACGAAGCTACGTCATCAAACGTAATTCCGACATTCTCAAATCCGTCCTCTACGGCTTCCTTCATAAGCGCGATAAGATTTTTGCCTTCCTTTGTCCAGTTGCGCTCGAAATCAGTCTGCGCTCCTCCAAGAACATATACTTTTCCCATGTTTACCACCTCAATTAGTTGACTTGAAATATAAACGGTAATCGTATTCAGATCTCTCCGCCGCGGAAAGCGATCTATCAATATCGACGTTTACCAATATGTTTCTCGGCAAACGCTCTTTTATCAAAGCGTTTATATCTGCTACAGACGAGATCGCATCGATCATCGCAAGCGGAGGACACCAGTTAAAACCAGTAGCCATAGCCGCATCTGCCGCGTGGATATCATACGCCACCTTTTCAATAGTGACCAGAGAATATACTATATAATTCAAAAGGAAATACAAGCATATCTCCGCCTCTTGCGAACGGTTATTTACAAGCACCTCAAACGCATTCTTATAGTCTCCGACCTTGATATGCTTCTTCATTCCCTCCGCAAACGGAAATACGTACTTCATCTTATTTCTGTATTTTCCCGTATTGATATCGTAGACCTTCAAAGTTTTAGTAGCGTTATCAAATTTATATAAGCCCTCTCCCGATTTGCGCCCCAATTTGCCGTCATCTATCAATTTCTGCGCAAAACTCGGCAAAATGAATGAATCATGGGCATAGTCGTCAGAGTTAAAATAGACGTTATCAACGATAGCCTTATGTACGTCAAGTCCGACGAAGTCCGCCGTTGAAAGCGGAGCCATAGCGCGCCCCGTGAAAGAACCTAGTATAGAATCGATATAGTCTATACCGCCGTTATCCTTGTATCTCTCGGCGTATTTCATAGCCTCGTTTATAAATTGGAATCCTATCCTATTCGCCAAAAATGCGGGAGAATCCTTAGTCTCAACGACCGTTCTTATCAAGGTATTTTTGAGATACTCTGTAAGCTCTGCCAATACGTCCGCCGAGGTGTATTTTGTCGTTATCAACTCGCACAGAGTCATACTGTACGGGGGATTGAACATATGAACGCCAAAATAGCGGCCGCGCATACTGTCGGAGAAGCACTCCGAGAGCTGCGTAATAGAAAGTCCCGACGTTCCCGAACAAGCAATAGCATCATCGCGAATAGCCGCGGCTATTTTTTTAGTAATATCCAACTTAACGTCGATATTTTCGGCAACGCTCTCAAAAACAAGATCGGACTCTGCCACACACTCAGAGAGCGCGGAATAGTCCTTGGGTATCAAGTTACCCATAATACTTTCCGCGCGTACGGATTTAGCGGCCTTCAATACCGCTTCCTTGGATTTTTCGATATCTCGGCTTATCATATAGACCTTCGCGTTGCCGAAGGAGGCAAATATGGCCGATACGTTAGAGCCCATCGCACCGTTAGCTCCAACAACAGTTACTGTTTTGATGTTCATTTTTTCCTCGCTAAAATTTTATGAAATGATCATGCTAAAAGCTAATGACTAAGTTTATTTTACAGATGATACATCGGCTGTTTCCAATATACTCTTCATCTGTCTGTCGTATTCTTCACCCTTGCTTTCGCAACCATTAGCGCCCGCGGGATGATAGGTCGTTACGACTTCGGCAACGAGATCGCGTATTTCATTCTCTTGTCCGTTATAAGCCGCCGTCATAAGCATTTTAAGTTGGCTCAAAAATACGTCTGCGTCAAAGGGTATCGGGCTTCCTATATGTATCAAGTGATTCGGTGTTGTGCGCAAGCCCTCTTCCGACATGAGCTTTTCTTCGTACAACTTTTCCCCCGGACGAAGCCCCGTATAAGAAATTTTGATATCTATATCGGGTTTAAGTCCCGAAAGTCTGATAAGATTTCTCGCAAGCGTATCTATCTTTACGGGAGAGCCCATATCCAAAACGAATATCTCTCCTCCCGCCGCATACGTACCTGCCTGTAAAACCAAGGAAGCTGCTTCGGGAATAGTCATAAAATATCTTATAATATCGGGGTGCGTAACCGTTACAGGACCACCGTTTGCTATCTGCTCCTTAAATCTCGGAATAACAGATCCGTTACTTCCAAGCACGTTTCCAAATCGGACTGCCACGAAATCGGTATCTACCTTCTTATCCGCGCGTCCCATATTGAGCATACTTCCGTCAGGATCCTCTGTATGAACGTGCATGGGTAAAAGCTCGTGCGCTTTTCCGTCCCGTATCTTTCGGTCAAACGACTGTATTATCATTTCACAAAGACGCTTTGACGCGCCCATTATGTTAGTGGGATTGACCGCCTTGTCCGTAGAGATCAAAACGAACTTTTTGCAACCGTTCATCATAGCCGCGTATGCGGTCTTATAAGTTCCAACGGCATTGTTCTTTATGGCTTCGCAAGGGCTGTACTCCATCAAGGGCACATGCTTATGCGCGGCGGCATGATATACGACGTCGGGCTTGAATTTGCTGAACACCTGATTGATACGTCTGCTATCTCGTACCGAACCGATAAGGACCTCCAAATCCAAATTCGGATGCTTGTCCTTTAATTCCAACCCAATAGCATGAGCGTTATTTTCGTATATATCAAATACGATAAGCTTCTTGGGATTATGCTTCGCGATCTGTCGGCAAAGCTCGCTTCCGATAGAACCTCCGCCGCCTGTTACCATTATAGTCTTATCGGCAAGGAACGTATATATTTCATCCATATTTACTTTAACGGAATCCCGTCCGAGCAAGTCTTCCACGTCAACGTCCTTCATAGCCTTTACCGTTACGTTGTTCTCTATGCCTCCGTTAGTTGCTACGAATTCATATACGCTCGGTAATTTTCTCAATTCGCAGTTCGTTTCCTTGCAAATATTCAAAATATCCCTTATCTGCTCCGGCGTAGCACTTGGAATAGCAAAAAATATCTTTTCTATCTTGTACTTTTCTACGTTGAGGAGAATATCGTCTCTGCCTCCGACAACGGGAACACCGTCTATAAAACGTCCCCATTTGTTACTGTTGTCGTCAATGATACAGCATACGTACTCTTTTATTTCTTTAGCGTTGTGAAGATCCCTAAGTATAAGCTGTCCCGCCATGCCCGCGCCAATAAGCATAACTCGACTTGCCAGAGCCTTTTGAACCATTCTTTCCTTTTTCTTTCGCTCAAGCAAAACGAAACGATATGCAAAACGCACTATCAAAACAACCATAAATTGAACAGCCGCGCCCACAATATAATACGTAATAGGCATTCTGCGAAAGATCACGGTTATCAAAATAGCGTGAAGTACGCCTAATATCAACGATGCAAGGACTATTCTTTCAAATTCATCAAAGCTTGCGTACTTCCAAATGCTTTTATACAAGCGAAAGAGGCATAGCACTGTAACACTTATCACAGCGTATATGGGAGCAAACCTGAGCCAAGCCATCAAATACTCCTCGGGTATCGTAGAAAAACGGCAATCAAATCTAAGCCAAAGAGCCAAAAAATATGAAGCATTAACGGCAACAAGATCGTAAATTGCCAAAACTATGGCAACCATGTGCCATCTTTCCATAAACGAAAAAATTTTTCTATTATTAGTTTTATCCGGATTATCGGTATTCAGATTTTTATTATCTTGCATTTATACCTCCAACTTATTAAAGCATATACCAAAAGTCAAAATTGTCAAAGCTTTCCACAATAATTTATTGTATATTTTATATAACCATAATTATATCATAACAAAACAAATTTGTCAATAATTTGTTAAACTAAAACTACATTAAATAAAGAATTTCAATGATTTTTGAGTGTTGCAAATATTAAAGAAACATGGTATAATAACTGTGGGTGTACACTCGCTCTAGCGTCCTTACTTCTTCACTATTCACTATTACCTATTACCTTAAATTCCGTGTGCTGATTTAGTGAAAAGTAAAGAGTGAATAGGTAATAAGTAAAAATTCCGCACGCTATCGCGCACGGAATTTTTGGCACCCCCAACGGGAATCGAACCCATAACTAACCCTTAGGAGGGGTTTATTATATCCATTTAACTATGGGAGCAAATATTAAATTTATCCGCAGAATATTATAGCACACTTTTTTAAAAATTGCAAGAGTTTTTTGCACTTACCTCGATCAAAGAATAAAGAAAGGAAAAACCATGCCACGAAAGATATTAACAGTCATCTCAGCTTTATTATCCGTACTTCTTGTCGTTTTTATATTTTCCAATTCACTTGACAACGCAACGGAATCAACTAAAAAAAGTGATGCCGTCTACACGGCGATAAACCAAGTTGCAAAAGAGATCGGTATAAAAAAGGAGATAACAAAAGCATTTATACGTCAAAGCGCGCATTTTCTTGAATTCACAGCGCTCGGCATCTCGTCCGCCTTAACGCTTATATTTGCGTTTGCGCCCTCGCCAAAGCAAAAACTGTCTCAACGCCTTGCGTTTACCGTGCTTACGCTTCCCTTCTGCGCACTTATCGCTCTTATTGACGAATACATACAGACCTTCTCCGCAGGAAGAGTTTTTGACGTTGCCGACATTCTGACCGACACGGCAGGCTCTTTTGTTGGTGTGATACTTACATTCTCCGTCTATCTTATTGTTCGTTTTTTCTATCACTCAAAGGAGAAAAGGAGCCACAAAGCCTCCTCAAACTGCTCTTAATTACCATTTTGGGCGCGTATATTTCTTATCATTTCTATAACAAGCGCGGATATAACGCTCTCTGCGGATATATCTTGCGCTTTTTGCTTATCGGTCGTTAAAATCTCACCCTTGAAGGCAGAGCACGGTGCTTTATAAAAGATCTCTCTGCATACGCTCTCTTCTATACACGCTCCGTCCGACAGCACGAGCCTCGCAAGTGTTTTTTCCGATCTCGCTTGCGCGCACAAATTATCTAAAGTTCTTTTTATGTAGATAGCGTTATCCACGTTGCTCAACGACTCATTATACGGTAAAATTACGGAATATTCATATTTTGGCAAAAACGAAACGAGAGAGATCTCTACCGTATTCTTCCCTATTCTCACGACAGAAAAGTACACGTTTTTACAAAGCATCGCGCTTTTACCATGTCTGTAATTTTTATTTCTGACACGGGCTATTCCAGCCTTTTCAAGAATATTCGCATACCTTTTCGCCGTTGAAACGCTTACTCCCAGCGTCTTTGCAAGCTCACCTATATCCTTTTCCTTGTCGGTCAACGCGAAAAAGAATTTTAATATCCGTCTTTCGACCGACGTCATATTTTTATTATCCGCAGTTTCTTTCATTTATCTTCACCTTTTTAACAGTACGATCTTGATTATTATAGCAGACACTTTCGATTATGTCAACAAAATAAAAGAATAAGGGGCAAATTATTCGTTTTCCCCCCTTTACATAAATGACATTTTGTGGTATACTAATATGAGAGAAACTATGCAAAGACTCGCGCGGAGGTGGTATTATGCAAAAAATCGAATATGGCAAAGCTGCTTCCATTCATTCAAGCTCGGCTTTTGAGACCGAAGAACTTGGAAAAGAGTGCGCATTATCGCTTCTTTCAAGCAAAAACGCTCCGCGATTCGTTGCTCTTTACGGTGATCTTGGTGTGGGAAAGACCGCCTTTATTCGCGGTTTTACATCGGTAATATCCCCCGATTCCAAGGTAAAATCCCCCACTTTCGCAATAGTGCACGAATACAAAGGCAAGCCGTTGTCGATCTTTCATTTTGATATGTACCGTATAACGAACGAGGATGAGCTATGGTCTATCGGCTTTTACGATTACCTTGACAGAAATGGCATCTGTCTTGTCGAATGGAGTGAAAATATCCCGTTTGCTCTCCCCGACCGCTATCTTCGCGTAGAAATAATCAAGGACAACGAAAGCAACACCGACAGCCGACTGATAACTCTCTCTCCTATCGGTTATTGAAATCAATCAAAAGGACGGTCTTTTATGATAATTCTGTCACTTGACACCTCCGCGACCGTCGCCTCCGCCGCGCTTTGCGACGGCGAGCGTCTCCTTGCGGAATACACATTAAACAATGGAAACACTCACAGCGAAACCCTCTTACCTATGGTAGAGTCGCTTCTCGCTCATTTCGGAATAACCACCGACGATATCGATATTTTTGCGGCATCTACGGGTCCAGGCTCTTTTACGGGAGTTCGTATCGGTGCGGCAACGCTCAAAGGTCTTGCCTTTGGCAAGAACAAGCCTTGCGTGAGCGTTTCAACGCTTGAGGCTATCGCAGAAAATCTCAACGTACACAAAGGACTTATCTGCCCCGTTATGAACGCAAGACGTTCGCAGGTCTACACCGCGCTTTTCCGTTCGGACGGAGAAAAGCTCACGCGCCTAATACCCGATTCGGCTATCAGTCTCTCGGAGCTTGACGAGCTTCTTTGCGAATACGGCGAGCCTGTCGCGTTTTGCGGTGACGGCTACGGCATAACGGTATCGGCTATTGAAAAAACTACCGTCTATCACGTTCCCGAACGCCTTCGCCATCAGTCCGCTTACTCGGTAGCACAGGTAGCGCTTCGCAATTACCTTTCGGATGACTATACCGATGACGCAAAGCTCACCGTTACCTATCTGCGCCCCTCTCAAGCTGAACGTGAGCGTATGGAACGCGAAGGGACGCGTTCGACCCTTTCTTGAAAGAAAGTGCCGAGCCCAAAAACTTCCTTAAGGAAGGTACTATATAAATTCATATGTTAAAGTTACAACAGCAAAAACAAATTATATATCGAAAAGAGGAAAATTATTATGAAGATCGTTATTGGATGCGACCATGCAGGATATGCTATTAAAGGAGCGGTCAAGGATCACCTTATCGCAAAAGGTCATGAGGTAGTTGACGTTGGTACTAACTCCGCAGATAGCTGTCACTATCCCGTATACGCAAAAGCAGCTTGCAAAAAGATACTTGACGGCGAATGTGAGCTCGGCATACTTATCTGCGGAACAGGTATAGGTATGTCTATTGCGGCTAACAAGCACAACGGTATCCGCGCGGCTTGCTGCTCCGACACCTTCTCTGCCCGTCTTACAAGAGAGCACAACGATGCCAATATCCTCTGCTTTGGTGAGCGCGTAGTCGGTGCGGGACTTGCTCTTGAGCTTGTAGACGCATTCATAAACGCAGAATATATGAATAGCGGCAACCACGTAACGCGCGTTGCTATGCTTTCTGAAATAGAAAAAGAAAACTGATTTTTAAAAAAGGGAGGACACGACCTTGTGCATTAAAAAGATAGCAGGCGCGCTTCGCGCCATTTCAGGTTCACCTCATCCAAAGAATTATACAAGCGCGATCATAGCGGCGGCAGGGCTTTCCGAGCGCTTTGGCGGAACGACAACAAAGCAGATGACCGAGCTTTGCGGGGACCCTGTGCTTTTGCACACGCTCCGCGCTTATCAGAATACCGACTGCATCCACGAAATAGTTATCGTGGCAAAAAGAAACGAGATACCGTTTTGGGAAACGCTTTGCAAAAACCACGAAATGACCAAGGTGACTAAAATAATCCCTGGCGGTCTTACCCGTCAGGATTCGGTCATCAACGGACTTGACGCAGTTGACAAGGCCTCGAAATTCGTGGCTATCGCAGACGGCGCGCGTTGTCTTACCACGCCCGAACAGATAGAAGCGGTCTGCCGCGCGGCTTACAAATACAAGGCAGCTACCGCCGCTCACAAAGCGACAGACACAGTAAAGATCGCTGACAAAAAGGGGTTTATAGATTCAACTCCCGATAGAGAAACGGTCTGGCTTGCGCAAACGCCTCAGGTCTTTAAGACCAAGCTCTACCGCGCCGCCGCTTATACCGCTCTCAAAAAAGGATTCAAAGCGACCGACGACAACTCTCTTGTTGAAAACGTCAAACACCCCATTCGCCTTGTGGAATGTGGCTCGCAAAATATAAAAATAACCACGCCCGAGGACATGATAATAGCCGAAAGCATTATTATCTCAAGACGTGCCGAATCGGACGAGGTCATTATGGAATTCGAAAGAGAGGTAAACTCTTAATGAGAATCGGTCACGGCTATGATGTCCACCGTCTCGTTGAGGGAAGAGACCTTATACTCGGCGGTGTAAAGATAGAGCATGAAACGGGACTTCTCGGTCACTCGGATGCCGACGTACTGTTACACGCCATTTCCGACGCGCTTCTCGGCGCGGCGGCGCTTGGCGATATCGGAAAGCTTTTTCCCGACAACGATGAGAAATACGCGGGGGCGGACAGTCTCGTGCTTCTCCGCAAGGTAGGCGTTCATCTTTTCAGCGCGGGTTATAAAATAGTAAATATCGATGCGACTGTCATCGCTCAAGCCCCAAAGCTCGCGCCGCATATCTGTCAAATGAGAAGAAACATTGCACATGCGCTCAATATTGACTTTTCCGATATAAGCGTAAAGGCAACGACAGAAGAGGGTCTTGGCTTTTCGGGCGAAAAAAAAGGCATAGCCG
The DNA here is from genome assembly GCA_015063485.1 of Oscillospiraceae bacterium. Lineage (GTDB taxonomy): Bacteria > Bacillota > Clostridia > Oscillospirales > CAG-272 > HGM12713. The sequence continues at coordinate 75,288 of SVUA01000002.1, forward strand.
CCCACGCGGTATGCCTTATTGACAAATTATAATGTGCTCTGTACGGTTATCACCTTCACGTCCCTGATCTTTAAAGTCCGATCCGTACTTCGCACATGAGGCTTCCTTGTCATTATATGCAAAAATACATTCAAAGTACTCTAAACTTTTTCGGAGGTAAATAAAAATGATAATAGTTTCCCCATCGGTTTTAGCGGCTGATTTTTCAAAGCTTGGAGATGAGATCAAAAAGGTCGCCGACGCAGGCGCGGAATACATACATCTTGACGTTATGGACGGCGCTTTCGTTCCTAATATGTCCTTCGGCGCGCCCGTTATCTCCTGTGTCCGCAAGGTAACGAACGCAAAATTTGACGTCCACCTTATGATAAACGACCCTATCCGTTATATCGATGATTTTATAGCGGCAGGCGCGGATATAATTACTATCCATTATGAAAGCTGTGATGACCCCAAAGCAGTTCTCCGCTACATACGCGAAAAGGGCGCGCTCGCTTCCCTTTCGATAAAACCCGCAACGCCTGCAGAGGCAGTTTATCCGCTTATAAATGAACTTGACATGGTCCTCGTTATGACCGTTGAGCCGGGCTTTGGCGGTCAGAAGATGATTCCCGAAACGCTCGAAAAGGTTCGCGCTATCAGAGACTTCGCAACCTCTCGCGGCATCGACCTTAATATCGAGGTCGACGGCGGTATTACTACCGATAATATCTCCCTCGTTAAAGAAGCAGGAGCAAACGTTATCGTCGCTGGCTCTGCCGTCTTTAAGGCGCAAGACCCCGCATCTGTAATTGCGGCTATTAAGAATTAAGGACGCGACTTACTTTTTCTTTTAAAAAAGAAAAAGTAAGCAAAAAGAAAACAAAACATGGGTTATTTATAATAGTCGTTTGTTTTGATTAAATCTATATAAAAAAAAGAAAACAGGAGTAACCTGCGGTAACTCCGCAAAAAGAAAACAAAACACAGGGTTATTATAATAGCCGTTTGTTAAACTTGATTTGTTTGTTTTTCAGGACAGTCGAGGACGCCTGTCCCTACAAGATTTGAGAAAATCGTTCGCATATGCCTCGCCGTAAGGCGACAAAAAACGATTTACTTTAAATCAACTCTGTAGGGACAGGCGTCCTCTGTACATTTTTTATCTTATCTTCTTATATCTCATATCCGTTCCCTTGAAAAGCAGGGCGGTATATTCTCCGAACAATCGGCTCGCGATCCGTTCTCCATATTTTTTTTCGATCTCATTTTTAGAAAGATTCGTATTTATTATCGTGCTCAAGCCGTTATTTATACGGTTATTGATAACGTCGTACATACACGACACTGTAAACTGATTTAACAGCTCCGTTCCGAAATCGTCTATTATGAGAAGCTGGGCGTCGTAATATCTTGACGTATCAACAATATCTTCCCTATCGTTTCTATGGAAATGCCGCTCCTCAAAGTCGTTCATCATCTTGACCGACGTAACGTAAGCCACATCGTAGCCGCGCTCGATAACAGTCTTCGCCACTGCCGTTGAAAGATGCGTCTTTCCAAGTCCCGTAGAGCCCGTAAGCAAGAAACTGAAATCGTCCTTTGCGCTAAAATTCTCGGCAAAGCGGCGAAGCACTCTTACGTTATGCTCCATCCATTCGCGATCTCTCGGATCACTGTAAGGCTCAAGCGAAAAATTATCAAAGCTCTGCTTATATATAAGCTTTCCGAGTCCAGAAGATTCATATCCCGCCATGATAAGCGCGCGTCTCATACAGTCGCACATCTTGGTATCAACGTAACCCGTATCTCCGCACTTTTCGCACTCATAGCGTATATCCGAGTAATTCTCATCATACCCATGAGCGCGAAGACAAGCGGCTCTTTCGGAAAGCAGCTTTTCGTTGCGTTTTTTAAGCTCGATCACCTTCTGCGCCGAAGTTTCGGCAGTTTCATTTGTCATTATGCCCATTATTTCAATGCCGGTCTTCGACAGAATATCGTCTATCGCTTTTATCTCCCAAAATTTTGAGTAAAGCTCCTGTTTGCGCATATCCGCGTCAAGTCTCGCCTTTATGTATTTTTCCGAATATTCTTTTTTTATGCGCGCATAGTCCTTTTTATTATATGCCATTTCGCACCTTCTTTAAATTATTTTTCAGGGCCGTATTTTTTATCAAACTCCTCAAAGCTTCGCATGAGTGATGCCTCGAAAAATTCGTCGGTATCATAACTCTTTTCATGCCCCTTCGACACACTCGCCTTTTGCGACTTTATGTATTCCTCTATATCCGCCGCCGTATGCAACCCCTCCGCGTTCCAGCGCTCAAGTATGCTATTGGTGTACTTCGGCGCGGGCTCGTGTATGGTATCGATAGTTATATCGTACGCAAGCTTTATAACGTCGATGCCATATCCAAGCTTTTCGCTCCATGAGGTAAAAAGCTTTTTTTCGGCGGTCGAAAGTCCTCTGCTTCCCATTCCGAAAAGCGCGCGTATCTGCGTCAGCGTCTCTGCAGAAGCTTCGATACGGTTTATCTTTTGAACTATCGCCTCTGTATCTATTATTCCCTCGTCGTAAAAGCTTATGGCTATCTTTTCGGCGTATCTCACCTGCGGATGCTTGAGTCTGACGGCATAAGCGAGTATATTAAGCACCGCTTCCTCGTCGAATCCAAGCTGATCTATTATCCCTATGAGAATACCCGCGTCGTGATTATTCAATGTTTTTCCGAGAACTCTTTGCGCTTCGTTTACGAAAAGCGCGAGAGTTTTGCGGGTTTCAAGCAATTCGGCAAGTTCCGAGCTTTCATACGCACCTATCGACGTATGAGCCACAACGCCGCCGCGATGCGCGCTACGCACACCTTCGGCGGTCTCGGTATCCTTTTTCTTTTCGATCTTTTCAATCTTTTCCGATTTTTCGGTCTTTTTGCTCTCCTTACGTTTAGAAGATATAAGTCCCGCGCCTCTCCAGAATTTAAGCGATGCGTTGATCTCTGCTATATCGGTCTCCAAAAGCGAGCTTATCTCGTTCTCCGAGCAAGTACATCCGTCCTCGTCTGCCGACATCATAAGCGTAACGAGTATTCGCAGATCGTTCTCGTCCGCGTTGGAGAGAATATCCGAAAGACGTTCGGGAAGATTGCCGTTTCGGTAAAGGATAACGGTTTTAGTCGTCTTTCCCATTTATATATTACTTCCCATCTTTATCATTTTTTGTAATATTTTCGTTTTTAGCAAGCTCATAGCAAAGCGTCATAAGGGAATCTCCTATATGCACGTTTTCAACGACTATTCCGCTCTTGCTCATATCAAGCTCTTTTCCCGTAAAATTCCATATACCCTTTATATTCGTATCTTTAAGACGTTGCGCAATATCTATGGCATATTCCTTTGGAAGAGTCAAAACGGCTATATTGATATTAAGGTCTTTAAGTACGCTTTCCATATCGTCCATGGAATATACAAAAACGTCCCCTATATGATTTCCGATAATCTTTTTGTCAATGTCAAATAAAGCTACGACCTCTACGCCGCGCTTTTCAAACATCGGACTGCGAACGAGTGCGCTTCCGAGATTTCCCGCACCTATAATAGCCGCGGAAAAATCATTCCCAACGCCGAGCAATTCGCATATCTTTCCGTAAAGATAATTTACGTTGTAGCCGTATCCCTGCTGACCGAATCCGCCAAAGCAGTTAAGATCCTGTCTTATCTGCGAAGCTGTCACGTTCATCATACGCGAAAGCTCGGCGGAGCTTATCCTCGTCTTTCCCATTCGTATAAGCTCGCGCAGATATCTAAAGTATCTTGGCAAACGCTTGATCACTGCGGGAGATACGTTAGAGTATCTTTCCTGAAGCGCCTCTCTTGAGTCTGAAAAATCTTCTGAATTTTTATCATTGTTACGGTTCATAGCTTATGACCGCCTTTCTAAATATTTTCAAGCTTAATTTCCGTCGTCGGATGCCGAAGCGTTGAGCGACGTATCTGCAAAATTTCCTTTGAGATATTCAAAATATCCCGCCGCCGCTACCATGGCTGCATTATCCGAGCACAAAGATAATCTTGGTTTGCAGAATTTTACGTTTCTTTTTTCGCAAAGCGTATCGAGAGCTTTGCGAATATGCGAATTTGCGGCAACTCCGCCCGCAAGAACGAGAGTTTTTGCCCCTGTTTTAGAAATAGATGCGTCTATCTTCTTGACTATCGCGTCAACTATCGTTGCCGTATAAGACGCCGTAAGATCGGCGGCGTTCGGCTCGTTTCCTTTTTGACGCTCCGAGTTTATATAATTAAGTGCCGCAGTCTTGAGTCCGCTGAATGAAAAATCAAGCGTATCGCCAAGAAGCGCGGGAGAGGGCAATTTTATCGCCTTTGCGTCTCCCTCATAAGCAAGCTTATCCATAGCCGCTCCGGCGGGATACGGCATACCTATCACGCGTCCTATCTTGTCAAACGCCTCGCCCGCCGCATCGTCGCGCGTTGCGCCTATCTCACAAAAATCGGTGTAATTCTCCACACTGTATATCGACGTATGACCGCCCGAAACGACGAGAGCCAGAAAAGGCGGCTCAAGCGCGGGGTCCTCAAGATACGCCGCCGCTACGTGCGCCTTTACGTGATTTACCGCCACGAGCGGTATCTTATTTGAAAACGCAAGTGATTTTGCGAAATTTACGCCTACAAGAAGCGCGCCTATAAGTCCCGGGTGCGATGTGACTGCCACGCAACCGATATCAAGAAGGCTTACACCCGCTTCAGAAAGAGCTTCATTCGTCACGTTGCTGATAGCTTCTATATGCGCGCGGCTTGCTATTTCGGGAACTACGCCGCCGTATAGACGATGTATCTCTATCTGCGACGCCACTATATTCGAAAGTATCCTTCGCTCACCGTTCTCGTTCATGCTAACGACAGCAGCAGACGTTTCGTCACAGGAGCTTTCTATTCCGAGTATATACATTTTTAAGTCCTTTCCTTTTCCCATACCATAACGATAGCCGCTTCGGCGGGGTCACGGTAAAAATTCTTGCGCAGACCGCGTCGGCTAAAGCCAAACGACTCGTAAAGAGCTATCGCCGCTTCGTTCGACTCTCGAACCTCAAGCGACACGGAAACGATACCGTTTTCCTCCGCGTAGCCTATAAGCGCACGTACGACCTCTCTGCCATAGCCTTTTCGTCTTGATAATGGGGCGACTGCAACGTTGGTTATCTGACCCTCGTCAAGAACTGTCAGCATTCCGCCGTATGCCAAAACCTCGTCTTTTTCCTCAATGGCAAAGCCGACAGCTCCAGCCGAAATAAGCATTTCAAGGCTTTTTTCAGACCAAGGCTCTGAAAAGCATAGCGCCTCAAGCCGCGCAGCTCCCCTTACGTGTTTCTTTTCAAAAAGTACGGCTTTTTTATCCATTAGATCCGTAAACACCCGCGGGAAGTCCCTCTACCGCAAGGCAGAGTCCCTCGGCGCGATTATATAAAAACTTCTTGCCGAAATTTGTCTTTTTTCCGTTGTCGTCCTCATAGACGTAATCCTGCGCATACTCAAAATATGCGAGAACGTAATACAGTCCTAATTCGTTATCGGCAAATTTAAGTCTTATATTCACATTCGGTACAAGTCCCGCGTTTCCGGGATACGGACACGGTGTTCCGTTCTCATAAAGCTCTTTGAGCGCGTTTATCTTTTCAGCATCGGAGACCTGCTCAACTATCACATCGTCGTTCGTAATAGCAACGTAAGAAACATTCATTTCCTTAAGAGTCGGCATCGCTGTTCCCTTTGCGAAATAAATTATTCCAAAGGTATCAGTTATCAACTTTGACGTGTCAGCGCCCGTAATAGCGAAAAATTCTCTTTTACTCTGCTTTGCAAATACGTCCTCACTTACAGATATCGCCTCGTAGCAAAACGGGGCGATATCATAGGTAACACCGCTGTTTTTGTCTACGAAATATCCCTCTTCATCGATAGAAAATTTATTCTTTCCGCAAGAACAAAGCAATAGCGTACAAAGGCAAAGAAGTGCTGAAAGAACTCTTATCATGTTTCTCTTTTTCATATGTATCTCTTACCTCTTAATATCCGAACTTTCCGCTCAAAGAGTCGTCGTCCTCTATCCAATCGTTTACGATTATCTCTCTGTACTCGTCCTTCGTATCGCGCACGATGACCTTTTCGATACCCGCGTTGATTATCTGACGCTTGCACATCATACAGCTTGACGTCCCCGCAACGAGCGAATTATCCGTAGGATCGACACAGACCATATACAGAGTCGCGCCGAGCATTCTCTCTCTTGCCGCAGCGATAATAGCGTTTGCCTCGGCGTGTACCGAACGGCAAAGCTCGTATCGCTCTCCGCGAGGGATATTGAGCTTGTCCCTCATACAGAAATTTAAGTCGTTACAGTTCTTTCTTCCTCTGGGTGCGCCGTTGTATCCCGTAGAAACGATAACATCATCCTTTACGATTATCGCGCCGAACATTCTGCGCAAACAGGTGCTTCGTTCTGCCACCGTTTGCGCTATATCAAGATAATAATTGTGCTTTGAAACTCTGCTCATTATTTTTTCCGCCTTTCAATTCTTATAAACCGCATTCAAAATTATTATACTACAAATCAAACAATAAATCAAGAGTTTTTTGAGTATAAATATATTTTTTCACTAATTTATTTACAATTTTTATTACAACCACATCATTTTATCTGTTTTTTCGTTATAACTATTGAAAAAAGCGATTTATTGTGATATAATATAAGTCACTTGTTGATATCAAACAAAACACGTAGGAGAATTTAATGAAAAAAAGCTCTAAAAAAATAAACCTAACGGACATAAACCAAAATCTGTTGCTCTGTATAAAGCTTTTATGTATAATCCTTGTTCTTTGGATAGTCTTTTGCCTTTTCTTCTTCTCTGATATCGAATATTCATGTCATACGCGAGAATATTTTCCGCATAATATCATAATGTTTCTGATCATAGGCGTTTTGATATCAGCCATGGTCTTTTTCAAAAAAAGGTCTGATCTATCCCTCGGTAAAACGTCTTTCGGCTCTTTTATAAACAAATATTTTTTTCTCATATTGGCAATAGGCTCATTGATACTGTTCACGCTTCAGATATTTTGATCAAAGGAATATGCCATTTGTTTGGAGTCGACGCATACTTTGGCTTTATCGTAGGCTCTTGTATCTGTATGACGCTGGCATGCCTGTTTACCTCTGTCTGTGTAAGCAAGCTTACGAACAGCAAAAATATCGCTTTGCTCGTATGGATAATATCGGTAATCGTTTGCGGTCTTTCTCCATGGATGGTAATACCGTATTCGGATTCCTACGGAATACTTTTTCCTGTTATGGCTCTATTCTTTTATCTGTCTATAAAGCGCGCACAAACATTGCGCTCACGTATCCTTTTCGGCGTAGCGCTCGGTCTTTCCGCGACCTTCGGATATCTGATAAAGCCTTCCGCTGTCGTGATCCTTATCGCAATATTTATTGTTGAAGCACTTGGCTTTATATTGTGTAAGGAAAACAGAAAAAAGATATTGATAAGTACTGCAGCAATAATATTGTCAGCAGGTACGGTCTTTTGCGGTAATGCTTTGGCTATGAATCATTTCGGTCTGAACGATTCAAATGAAAAATTTGGCATGACGCACTGGTTTATGATGGGACTCAATGACCGTACAAACGGCAATATAGCCGTAGAGGACGTCGACTTCTCAGCATCAATAGCAGATCCGGACGAACGTACAAAAGCCGAAATCAAGGTAGCTCTTGAAAGGATCAAGGAAAAAGGTGCTTCGGGAATGTTCAGACATACCATAAAAAAGACTCTTACCAATTTTAATGACGGTCGATTCGGCTGGGGCTTTGAAGGGCCTTTTTACAGAGTTCTTATGCCCGAAAAAAACGCTATGAGTACCTTTTTGAGAAATATTTATTATGATAACGGCAAATATTTTGTTATCGCAAACTCACCGTCTCACTTTTTCTGGCTCTTCTCTTGGAGCTTAGTCCTCGTCGTTTTATTCTGGAAGAAAAAAGGAGAGGCGCGCCGTATCGATACCGAACACGCGGTTCTCTATCTTGCGCTCATAGGTCATATCCTGTTCGTTATGCTTTTCGAGGCAAGAGGACGGTATTCGTTCATATATTCCCCGCTCGTATTTACGACAGCTTCGTTAGCGCTTCATAAAATATCTCAGTTAAAATCTAACAAAACGTTGAAAAAACAAGAAGGAGACAATGATGCAACCTAAACTTTATATCGTAATTCCCTGTTACAACGAAGAAGCTGTTCTTCCAACCACAGCTCCGCTTTTCCTCGGCAAGATAAACGAGCTCATCGAAAGCGGTGAGATAAGCGACTTGAGCCGAGTTATGTTCGTAAACGACGGCAGTAAAGATAAAACATGGGAAATAATTTCCTCTTTATCCGAATCGGACGAGCACTATATCGGTCTTTCATTGAGCAAGAACAGAGGACACCAAAACGCTCTCCTTTGCGGTCTTATGGAAGCCAAGGATATGTGCGACATAACAGTCAGCATTGACTGCGACGGACAGGACGATATCAACGCCATAAACGAAATGGTACGCGAATACAAGGAAGGCGCGGACATAGTTTACGGCGTAAGAAATTCAAGAAAGACTGACACCTTCTTTAAGAGAAATTCCGCGCAGCTGTTTTATAAGCTGTTGAGCAAAATGGGCGCAAATACCGTCTATAACCATGCGGATTACCGCCTTATGTCAAGCAGAACTCTTAATGAACTTGCAAAATTCAAGGAGGTCAATATCTACCTTCGCGGAATGGTTCCTATGATAGGCTTTAAGAGCACTTGCGTATATTACGAAAGAAACGAACGCATCGCGGGAGAGAGCCATTACCCGCTTGGAAAGATGTTAAAGCTCGCTTTCGACGGTATAACGAGTCTTTCGATAAAGCCTATGCACTTTATCACGGGGTTCGGTATCTTTTGTATGCTTTTGAGCCTTGTTGGTATCGCTTGGTCGGTCATCGCCTTCTTCCTTGAGGCAAGCGTTACGGGCTGGGCTTCACTCATATCCGTCATCTGCTTCTTCGGAGGCGCGCAGATATTCTCCATAGGTATAATCGGAGAATATATCGGTAAAATTTACATGGAGACCAAGGCTCGTCCAAGATATATAGTAGGCGAGCGAACTTGGGAAAAGGATAATAAATAATTTTAATATAAAAGAACACGCGGGATCGTTTTTTAATACCGCGTGTTCTTTTTGTCTCACCTTCACCGCTCCACTTCAGCCATAGAGCCGTCGAGAGCGCGTATCGTCGTGTGATAATATTTTTCTTGAAAACGTACCGCTTGCGCGATCTCCGTCGCACTAAATGTCATGCCTATCGGCGCCATAACGAGCTTGTCCTCTACGTCGTCCGCGCGATATACGATTCCGATCATCCTGCCCGTAAAGCATTCCACAGGCGTGTCAACTCCGAGCAAAAATACATCGAGCTCCTCGCCGTCGCCTCCCAATACATTCGGAATATATCCGTAATTTATCGGATACACCAAGGTCTTTTCGCCCTTGTGATGCACGTAGCCGATAGGACGGTCGATCTCGATATCCACCGTTTTCCCTAAATATGATTCTACCTGTGCGTGACGTTCGGATAGTGTCATGATAGTTCTCCTTTTTTAAGACCGGGATCGTTCTGTACGAGACAATGACATTATAACGCCGAAACGGCAGTTTGTCAAGAAAAAACAACATTTTTGAACAAATATAAAAAAGTTTATTAATGAAACCGCAGGTTAACACTTTGTAAACCTGCGGTTGTTGACTTTCTTATCACGTGTATGCTATAATATTAAAAAATAAAGGAGATTCTTTATGATATTTTCAGAAAAATTAGTTGTTTTACGAAAGAGGGCGGGATTATCGCAAGAGGACCTTTCGGAAAAATTAGGTGTTACGCGGCAGGCTGTTCATAAATGGGAAACAGAGAAATCAATGCCAAACATTGAAATACTTAAAATGTTATCAAAACTGTTTGATGTGTCACTTGATAATTTGCTGAATGATAAGGAGGATATATCCTTCAAATCGGAAGAAACCGCAAAAAGCAAAAAACACGAGCTTGGAAAGGTATACGTTTCCGAAGAAAAAATTGAAAATATTGACGTTGAGAAGGATAATATCCAAAAAACCGAGTTGGAACAAAAGCAACAAAAGGAGAAAGACAAACGTGTTCGTTTTACCTTTAGAGTTGGAATCATTCTTTTTATCGCCAGCTTGGTCTTTTGCGCTGTTTGTATGTATAATGGCTCGATTCCCGCTTCCACACAGAGCTTTGATTTTGATGCCGATCCCACCCCGCAAATGTATTTGGTTTCTCTTTTGTTGCTTGCTGGCATTGTGTTTTTGGGCATTTGCCTTTTGACAAAGCTCTTTATGCATAAACATTTAAAAACGAGCAACGAGTATTTTAATCAAAAGGTTACCGCAACGGAGCAAAAGCTTGATGAGGCGGGCTATACTCACATAAGACTTCAACACGATCTTGCCGCGTGGTTCTTTTATTCTCCCGCAAAAAATTGCTTTGGCTTGTATTTTAACGAAAAGGAACAGTTTATCTGTCCCATTCAGAATTACATAAATTTCAATCATATGGTGTACGGCGACGGTATAGTGAAAAAAAACAAATTGGGAGCATCATTTATGTTCGGCGCTATAAACGCGATAGGCGTTCATTCAACTCCCACGTATTCAAGCAGCGCGGGAAGTATGATCTCATTTACCATAACGTATTTTGACGAAAACGGTTGCGATAAGGAATATTCTTATTCATTATCTTGTTTTCGTAATTACTTATTTAAAAAATACGGTAAAGATCTTGCGGAAATAATGATCTTGGAAAGCATACCGAAAGCAAGTATTGAAAATTATGAAAAAATAAAGGCAAAGCTTGACCTTGAAAAAAACAAACTGGCATAAGTTTTATACGGTATTGCCACTGTTTTTAATAATCTTAATAAAAAAGGAAAAGAGGAAAAGAAAATGAAAAAAATTATTTGTCTATCTCTTTGCGTTTTAATGTTGATGCCAACTATAATATCATGTAATAGGACTTGTTCTCACGCATTTTCGCAAGGCGTGTGCGAGAAATGCGGTGAAAAATGCGCACACACCTTTGATAACGGAATTTGTACCATATGCGAGCAGAAATGCGAGCATACATTTAACAATGATGGCATATGTTCGACGTGTGAATATAAATGCTCTCATTCCTATGACAAAGGCGTATGTGTTACCTGCAACGCAGTCAGTCTTACTTACGATGATCTAAAAGGAAGAATTTTCAATTACGAATACTTTGAATTACAGTGGGCGGAAAACGCAACCGAAACACAAAAAGAAAATCTCAGAAAAAAATATAACAAGGACACCGACGAGGAGCTTTTTGACAAGCTTCACGATGAATATATCAGCGCGGAGACGTATATTGCTTCGAGTTGGAGTTCAATTGATAAATACAAATTCAACTCGGTCAACGGAAATGAGGTAGCGATAACTGCCAACGGAAAATATTTGACAGAAAATGCGAAATGCACCATTAACGGAGACTATATAAAAATCGGAAACTATAACTTATACTACACGAAAGACTGCATATATTTGGTGGCAAAATCCAAGGTAAACAGCGAAATAAGCTTAAAGGTGTTTTTTGTTGAAAAGTGAGACCTTAACCCCGACGAAATAAAATATAGGACACATCACTAAGGCAAAAGCCCAAATGATGTGTCCAACTTTTTATTTGAATTATTCATAGTATGCCGATATCCTTCGCTACGCCGCCCCACGATGTCATTCTTGAGCGAAGCGAAGAATCCCGTGAGACTACTCCACTCGAGAATGACACGGCGGAGATATAGTTTAAAGTTTTAGATGTTACTACACAGTGTTCGTAAGCGGGGATTCGCGAAGCTGCCCTACAACACAAAACTTATAACACAGAATACGGTCTTCTCACCTGTATTCTTGTTACTCCAGATTCGCGTGCCGTGCGCGCATTTGCTCGGCATCCTCTCCGAGCGCCTCTACTGTTGCATCGCAAAACAGCAGCACCGACTGCTCAAAAAGCGTTCCCATGATCGAGGTCGTTGACGCGCTATCCTTTGTCGGTGACGGCAGAACGACGACCGCATCCGACCGTGCCGCAAGCTCGGAATCGGAAGATGCTGTCAGAGCGTATATCGTCGCCCCTACCTCCTTTGCGGTTTGCGCGCATCGAAGCACACTCGGCGTTTTTCCCGAGGCGGAGGCAAGGATCAAAAGATCGTTTTCCTTGATCGCGGGCGTGACCGTTTCCCCGACTACGTATACAGTACGTCCCGTTTGAGACAGACGCATAGCGAATGCGCGAAGCATCAATCCCGAGCGACCCGCTCCGTACAAAAAAATTCGTTCGTGGCCGTTGACCGTTTGTACGGTTTTTTCCACACAAGACGCGGGTATCTGCTCGAAAATCACCTTTAGTGCATCAAAATCGTATATCATATTTCCTCCTGTACGTTAAAAAGCTTGAAAGCTTAGCTCTTCGGACTTTCCCGAAAACAGCGTATAGTAGAGCCAAAGTACGCTGTATCGGTTTTTCAGATCCTTTCCGTAAAACATCGCGTCGTGAATTTTTTTCTCGCCGTATGTTTCCACACATTCCGAAAAATTCAGCCCTGCCGCCTTCATCATACGATCACATTCGAGCGCGGTAGGACACTCGGCAAGTATCGCTTTGATCGCTTCCCACTTCTCTCTGTAGATCGGCTTCAGATCCTCGCGATAACTGTTTGCTTCCTCTTGAAGCTTCTCAACTTCATCCGCTACGGATACATAAATGCGTTTCCACGCCTGCTTACGACTATCGGCAGATTCTTCGCAAAACTCAATTTTTTCCAATTTGAGAATCTGCTCTCGCATAAACGCCGTCAGTATCGTGGTGTACGCCACGTCAGTTCCATGTATAAGATGCTTTTGATGATTTATCAGACCGACTATCTCAAAAAAATGCGACAGATGATGCTCGCTTCCAGATCCCGGACGTGTTGTTTCAACCAGAGTAAGCGTCATACCGATCAGAACCAACGCGCGCATCAATTTTTCGATTGCTTCGGGGTCTCGAGCCAAGATCCTCTCAACCGAATCTCTGATGTCCTCTGTTGTCTCCAGCACTATATCGTAAATATACTGACAAAAATGTTCGCCACGGATCAAATGCGACAATTTCCAATCGTTAAGAGAGCTATATTTTCCAATAATATCGCCATAGCCCGAGCGTATCATACTCATAGGAGCATTTTTTATAATATCGATGTCTCCAATAATAATATCAGGCGCGTGCGTGGTATGTGTAACCTTCATACCGCAAAGGATCAACGCTGCTCCCGAGGAAGCATAGCCGTCCATTGAGGGCGCGGTCGCAATAATGCCGCTTTTTATACCGTGATCAAACGACACGTACTTACAAAGGTCATTAATTACTCCTGAGCCAATACCGAGTATCAGATCGACAGCGCAATTCAAATGTGTTTCAATTTTGGCGATAGCTTGCTCATCGGGAACGAGCGGTTCGGTCGTTTCAAATAAACATACAGCGCTCAACTTGTTGCCAAGTAAGCTTACAACACGTTCTCCGCAGATAGAATATGTATTGCCGTCAGCGACAAGAAGAATGCTTTTGTAAGCTTCAAGCGCATATGTGAGCTTATCGAGTACTCCCTCTCCAATTTCAAGCGTACTAATATCACAACGATGCGTACGCCCACATTCACAAACAATGTCACGGTTTAACAGATTTCTAATGTTCATAAAATCCTCCTTTGACTTCAATGCTTGTATTTTATCAAAATGATCGATTTTTGTCAACGATACATAAAACTCTTGACATTTAATCACAAACGAGCTATAATAAACGTATACTCAATCAAATTTGATCAACGGAGTTAGATATATGCTGCAATTACAACGTCAAAAGGATATTATGGATATCTTAAAAAGCAAAAAAGAACAAACAGTCAAAGAGCTTTGCTCTGCTCTCTATTGTAGTCCCGCAACCATCCGACGTGATCTTTGTGACTTAGAAAAACAAGGTCTTGTGAAGCGTAGTTTTGGCGGTGCTATTCTCAATGAGGGCTTTTTTGATCAACAACCTCTCCTTATTCGCGGTGTTAAAAATGTTCCCCAAAAGCAACGCATTTGTGCCAAGGCAGCTAAACTTATTAGCGCAGGACAAACAATTTTCATAGATTCATCTTCAACAACATATTTTTTAGCGCCGTATCTGCGTGATATCCCCGAATTAACTGTTATAACAAACAATCCGCATTTGAACATCGTTCTCTCGCAGATGAAAGTAAACAACTATTGCACCGGTGGAAAAATGCTGAATAGCTCGATCGCGCTTGTCGGTAGTGAAGCAGAACGATTCGTACGCGGAATTCGTGCTAATGCCTTCTTTTTTTCTGCGCGCGGCATTTGCAATGGACAGATCTTCGATTCGTCAAAGGACGAACGCGATATTAAGATCTCAATGCTGGAGCAATCAGACAAACTTTATTTCCTATGCGATTCTACGAAGTTTGACCAATCTTACCCATACAAGATCATCGATCAATCATTAATAGATACTACGATTACAGAATGATCCGAAGATAATATTCGAACTCTTTCCTTTATCTTTGTTAAAACTTATGATATTTAGAAAAAGTACTTAATCATCACTTTTTTCATTTTCATCTCAAAAATATTGGACACATCACGTGAGCAAAAGCCCAAAATGATGTGTCCGACTTTTTTGTGTTTAATTTTGTAGAGGCGAACACTGTTCGCCTCTATTTGACCGCCAATTATTATATTATTTTATTGCTTCCCTCAATTTTGCCACGGAGTCATCCATAGAAACGCCTGCTTTAAATATAGACGACGTTCCTGCAATGAAAATATCCGCTCCTGCGTCACTCATTCTGCGGGCGTTCTCGAAGCTTACGTTACCGTCAACCTCTATCTCCACATTCTCGCAGCCGTGACTGTCAAGGAAACTGCGTAGCTCTGTAATTTTCTCCAAGCACTGCTCAACCAGCTTCTGTCCCGCAAATCCGGGATTGACGGTCATAAGCAAAACCGCGTCTATATCGGGCAGTATCCAACGAAGCACATCTATCGGCGTCGCAGGATTTATGGCAACCATTGGCTTTGCTCCCCGCTTGCGTATTTCGGATAGGACTCTTTGCAAATGCTTGGTGCTTTCGTAATGAACCGATACGTAATCTCCCTCACCAAACTCGAACCATCCCAATTTTTCCTCAGGATTTTCTACCATAAGATGAATGTCAAGAGGGATATTCGTTGCTTTTTTTAGAGCTTTGCAAAAATCTGTGCCGAGCGTAAAATTAGGAACGAAGTGCCCGTCCATAATATCTACGTGTATGTACTCGATCCCATTTTTTTCGAAATCGCGTATGCACTTCTCTAAATTCATAAAATCCGCGCACATTATTGATGGTGATATCTGTTTTTTTCGTTCTGCCATTTTATTGATCTCCGTTTTAATATACTTTACAAGCTTATCTGTATTACAAAAATCCATTCTGAAGTTCCTAAAAGCCAATCAACACTTACAAAAATCCACCCAAAACGCTCTTTATTGATACAATGCCGCGCCGACGAGAGGCGAAAGCGCGCCAAGCTCGGCTTTTTTCAATATAGGAAGCTCTCCCGATGAAGAATAACAATGCTCCTTGACGTATTCGATAAGAGTCGAAAGATACTCGGTCTCGGCACTGAGCCCTCCGCTAAACAGTATGCAGTTGGGAGAAAGGAGATTCACCGCCGAGACTATCGCTCTGCCAAGCGTAACTACGGCGTCGTCGATAGCCTTTTTCGCATCAGCTCTGCCCTGTCTTGCCGCCTCGAAAAGCTCTTTTGCGGTATTGCCCTCGCCGAGCATCTCGCGAGCCGTGATATCAAATCCACCGCCCGCGCAATACTTTTCAAGGCAACCGCGCTTTCCGCAACCGCAGGGTCTGCCGCCCTCGACCACGGGAATATGTCCAAGCTCTCCTGCTCCAAGCAAAGCTCCGTTATATATCTTTCCGTTAATAACGATACCCGTACCGATACCCGTTCCAAGTGTCATGCAAATAACGGTATCAAGACCTTTTCCTCCGCCGCACTTGTATTCTCCCCACGCAGCCGCGCGGGAATCCTGAAGCATCTTTACGGGGATATCGAGAGCGGCTTCAAGTTCCTCCGCGAAATTCTCCGAAAGGATAGCAATGTTCGGAACTTTAAGTATCTTCTTTCCGTCGCGGCTGACAGTGCCGGGGATCCCCACTCCGCAGGAAGCTATATCGGTATATTCCACGCCATTCTCTTTACAAAGAGCAACTACCGCGTTCTTTATCTCCGACGTCGCGTCCTTTACCGTCTTTACCTCGACCTTTTTGCTGACGACTATGGATATGTCCTTGCCATTCTCCTTTATGATACCGATATTTATCTTCGTTCCGCCGATATCAATACCAAGTCTATACATTAAATTTTCCTTCCTCGATATCGCTTATCATATCGACGCGTCTTGCGTGTCTGCCTCCCTCGTATTCCGCATTGATAAACGCGTCAACGATAGTCTCGGCAGTAGCCGTGCCTATGACCTTTGCGCCAAAGGCGATGATATTCGCGTTATTGTGCTGTCTTGTAAGAGCGGCTGAGTACGGTTCGGAGCAAACTGCCGCGCGTATTCCCTTTACCTTATTAGCCGCTATGGAGATCCCTATTCCCGTACCGCAAATAAGTATTCCAAGCTCACACTCTTTGCTTACCACCGAGTCCGCGACTTTTTTTGCATAGATGGGGTAATCCGTTCTATCGGGAGTATCTGTTCCGAAATTTACAATAGTATGCCCCTTATCCTCAAGATATTTCTTAATGTGATTCTTCATATCAACTGCCATATGGTCGTTTCCGATTGCTATTTTCATATTTAGACTCCTTTTTTAACTGCATTTTACCGCGCCCTTGATATATCCGTCCGCATGGGATTCCATATCACCGTTTGCTTTATCAAATTCTTCCATGGTATAAATATGCTTCGTAACGCCTTTGAAATCCCAGATACCTCTCGAGATCAGATCAAGACAACGCTTACAAAGTCCGAATTCGTACATGATACGGCGCTCATGACAGTTTATCATGGTTATTGCCTTATAATTCAAGAGCTTGAAATCAAGAGTACGCATTCCGTCGTTGTGGTATCCGCCGATACCGAGTCTGCCGTGCGCGCATACCATTTCGGCAGCAAGCTTCAAGCCCTCTTCCGTTCCTGAAAATTCAAGAACGTTTTGAAAACCAAGCCCAAATATATTTCTTTGATATCCGTCCCGAGTCAAATTCGGCATACCCATAGTCTTCCAGTTTACTCTATATTCAAGAGGCAGCTCGTCTGGAGTGTAGATCTCGGTCGCGCCGAAACGCTTTGCGTTCTCCAAAGCCTCGCGGCGTATATCGACCGCTACGATATTTGAATATCCCATGGTTTTCAGAAGAGCTATCGAGCCAAGTCCCATGTATCCGCAGCCCACGACAGCGATAGTTTCTCCGACCGCCTCAGGCTTCATTTTGATACAAGCGCTCATAATACAGGCAAGCGGTTCTACGATAGCGTCAATGTCATCAAGATTATCGGGAATATGGCAGACCTTTTCCTTTGACATAACTATGTATTCCTTGTAAGCTCCGCCACCAAGTCCCGTAACTCTGTCGCCAACCTTAAAGCCCTCGACGTTCTTACCAAAAGCCTCTACCACACCGACCGCCTCATGACCGAATCTCTGCCCCGCATTCGCCGTTGCCCACGGATAATATTCGGAATGGCATATGCCCGTATAGGTCACGCGAACGAGAAGCTGATCGTCATTGATCGACGGATCATCTATCTCTATGACGTGTGACTTTCTCGGAGCAAGCATCTCTATGCATTTCATTTTTCGATCCTCAATCAATGATATACGGCTCGAAGTCCTCGTCGGTAAACTTAACCACAGACTTCAGATACTTGCCGAACTTCTCGGGAAGCTCCGCGTGTGCCTCGTCGAATCTCGAAATAGGCCATACCTTTGTGGGAACGTGCTTATATACCCACTCACCTGCGGACATCATTCTGACAGCGTTCTTACAACCCGTTCTTGTCATTTCTCTTTCTCTGGGGTGAGTGCTGAGCATATCGATAGCCTTTACGTTGAGCATCTGCATATTAACTACACGGTTAGGTCCTGTGTGATACGCGCCGATAGCAAGCTGACCGCACATTCTGGTCATCTTTATAGCAACGTCAAGAGACTCGTTGGTCTCGCCCCACTCCATAACGGTAGCAAATCCGCCGGGCTCACCGTCAAAGTTAAGTCCGTCACCTGGGATATAGTAATAATTTGCGGGAAGATCCTTTACAAGATATGCTTCGTCCGCACCGTACTTGAGAGCGTTTGCAACCGACTCGGGCTTGATGTCGACCGCTACTACGTACGCGCCTCTTTTCTTGAGAAGGCTGATAGCTCCGCAACCCATGTATCCGCATCCGACAACTGCAATTCTGTCACCGACAATACCTGTTCTCACCTTGCTGACAGCACTGTAAAGACAAGCGAGAGGCTCAAGGATACCCTCCTCATCGGTTATATTGTCGGCAAGCTTGAATACATTGCTCTCCTTAGTGACCGCATATTCAGCGCTTCCGTCAAACAGACCGCTGACTCTGTCGCCGACCTTTACTCTTGTAACCTTTTCTCCGACCTCAGCGACAACGCCCACGGGCTCGTGACCGAATTTGCGTCCTCTTTCGGCATGCTCCCAGTCGTAATGCTCGGACATACATACACCGCAGCCTGTAAGCTTTACTTTTACCTCGTCGGGATTGGTTATAACGGGTTCTTCAACCTCGCGAAGCTCGGTTTTGCAAGGACCTACTGAATACAATCTTTTCATGATAAATTCTCCTTTTTATTGATTTTTTCATTTTTTGAGATGCAATTATCCCTTATGCTTATATATTACCACATATCATAAATAAAATAAATATATAAAAACGATATAAATATTGACAAAAACGACTTTTTAGGGTATTATTTAAGTATGTACATTTACAAAAAGGAGATATTATGAGAAACATATGGTGTAAGCTAAGCGTTCCGATAAAACAGTACAATCTCCACTCACACGCGGAATGGGAAATAGTGTGTCAGTTAAACGGCGAGGTCTTGACATACATCGACGATAAAACAATCACCTTGAAACAAGGTGACATACTTCTTATTCCTCCTCACGCAAAGCACAAAGGTGTATCAAAAACAGAATTCCGAGATCTTTCCTTAAGAACAGACGGCATGGAGTTTTCCAAGCTTTGCGTTTTTCACTACACAAGAGGAGATATAATAACGCTCATATATATGATACACCGCCTCATGACCGAAAAGCAAGGAGATTACACAACGGTTGCCGACAGCCTTGCCGAATCGGTTATAAAAATGATAAAGTATGAGATCGGCGTTGCAACAGACTCGCCTGCCATCGAGCTGATAAAAAAGGATATCTTTGAAAATTACGGCGATCCAAATTATTGTATTACCGAAAGCATAGCGAAAACAGGCTTTGATAAGGATTATTTCAGACGTTGTTTTAAGGACGCAACGGGCAAAACGCCGACACAATATCTTACCGAGCTTCGCATAAACAGAGCAAAGCAATTGCTCTCCGATAACAAAATATTCAGCGTATCAAGCATTGCGGAAAGCTGCGGCTTTGCCGACAGCCTTTACTTCTCAACCTGCTTTAAAAAACACGTCGGAATGTCTCCCTTGAATTATCGAAAGAAACATCTTTGAAACCTCTAAAACTTTTGAAAAAATGAATTTTGATTTCAACAAGCAAATACTTTCTTTTTTGTGTTTGTGAAGTTTTTATTTCGCACTATAATATTCAAGATACTTCTCATGGCCCTCTTCAAAGGTAAGTGTTGTTCCTCTCGCCATTTTGATCTTTTTCATTAAAAAAATCCTCCTTAAAAATAAAAAAATATTGGACACATCACATGGAGCAAAAGCCCAAAATGATGTGTTCAACTTTTTATGAAAGTTTTTGCGGAGCTTTTTTCAAAAAGCGACACGCGTCCTTTTTACTTGCTCGCCTCTTCGATAGCAACTGATTTCAATAATATAATAAATGAAGCAGGTGATTCGAGATATTTCGTAACACCTGCTTCATTTATTCAGTTTATATGGTTTATCAACCAGACCGCAAAGATAATCCAATGAAATATTGTAATATTTTGCAAGAACGATATATTTGTCGATTCCCATTTTTTGAAAACCACGCTCATAACGGCTATATTGTGTTTGTTGAATTCCCAAAATTTCTGCGATTTCGGCTTGACTTTTATCCAAATCCTCGCGAATATCGCGCAAACGCTGATAATAATTCATCAAAACTCCTTTATATTGTGTTAAAAAAATTCAATAGTTATTAGAACTTTTTAGTAGTATATCACAAATTTTTAAAAAATACTTGAAATTAGAACTGATAAGTGCTATAATTATATATAAAAGTACTTTTAAGTACTAGAAAGGAGCAAAAAAAATGAAACAAATAAAAAAGATCGTTTCGATTATCATTATGCTATCCATGTTGTTGATGCTTACATCCTGTATGGGAAAAAGCGCTTACGAGGTAGCAGTGGAAAACGGATATGTCGGTTCGGCAAGTGATTGGTTGGCATCTTTGAAAGGAGATGTCGGAGAACAGGGCGTCCAAGGTATTCAAGGTGTAAAAGGTGAAAAGGGTGACCAAGGCATCCAAGGTATTCAAGGCGTTCAAGGTGAAAAAGGGGATCAAGGTATCCAAGGTATTCAAGGTGAAAAAGGCAACCAAGGTGAGCAGGGTCTCCAAGGCGAAAAGGGTAACAAGGGTGACAAAGGCGAGCAAGGTATCCAAGGAGAAAAGGGCGACAAAGGTGACAATGCAGCCCATGCCAATGAAAAGCATACCATAACGTATGATGCAAACGGCGGCACGTTGCCGGAAGGTGTTGAGACGTCAGTTAAAGTCAATTATGGTGACGTGTTGACTTTGCCTGTGCCTGTGCGTGATAATTATACGTTTGAGGGTTGGTATACGGGTACGACGGTGAACGACGGCAAATTCACATCCGTTACTCCTGTGACAAAAACCATTACATTGATAGCACGTTGGAAAGCAGATACACAATACCGTTTGACCTACGTAACCAACGGCGGAAATGGTTTATCTCCCGAATATTTTGATTTTGACGAGGTGATTACTGAGTTGCCTACTCCTGTAAAAGCAGGATTTACATTTGAGGGTTGGTATTTGGATGCGGAATTGTCCTCTCGCGTTGGATATCCGTTAACGCTAACACAAAATATAGAAATTTATGCGAAATGGTCAACCGCATACTATTATATCAATTTTCATACAGGATGCTCTGCTACGGTGGATGCTTTACACAATGTATCAGGAACTTCCTACGATGCATTTACGGCTCCCGAAAACCCAGAACACAGTTTTATGGGTTGGTATCTGGATTCGGGCTTTACACAGGCAGTGACTTATCCGTTTGTTCCTACGTCAGATGTAGATTTGTTTGCAAAATGGGATGATGTATACTTTACCTTCTCCTTCGTTTCCAACGGAGGAAGTTATGTTGGTTCAAAGAACTATCAATCAGGGCTTTATATTGATTCATTTCCCTCTCCCGAAAAAGCCAACCATCGCTTTGACGGTTGGTATACTGACGGAGAATTAACTAACAAAGCAACTCTTCCATATAAGGCGACAGAAGATATGATCCTGTATGCAAAATGGATCTGGGTCGATCCGTTTGCCGATTATACACGTATCAGCAATTATACACAACTTCAATCGATTACCGATCTGAACGGTAAGTACCTGTTGACCGCCAACATCGATTGTAGGGGAATGGCGCTTCCTACCTTGGGTGCTAACAGTTCAACACCATTCCGAGGTGTATTTGAAGGTCAAGGATATACCATTAGCAATTTTGTTTTAGCCAATTCGCAGTACACAGGCTTATTTGGCTACAATATGGGTACGATCCGTAATTTGAATCTTTCAAGCTTTACGCTATCGGTTCAAAGTATTACATCTACTACATATGTTGGTGGTATTGCGGGTTACAACGCAGGTGTGATACAAAAATGCTCAGTGACAGATGCTTCCATTTCCGTAAAATTAAACGTAGAAAGACGTGCAGGACTTATCTGCGGAGAAAACTCCGGAACGATTGAAAATTGTTTTGCGGACGGTGATGTTAGTGTTACACAATTAAAGGATGTTAATGAATGGGCTCTTGCCGGCGGTATTACCGCAACCAATCGCGGAACAATCAAAAATTGTTTAGTCAATGCTTATGTTTATTCATATGGCTATAAAAGTGCATACGGAGGAAAAGGCGAAGCAGCGTTGATTTCCGCCACTAATGAAAAGACCGGTAAGATAAGCAACTGTTTGGTTTTGGGCACGGTGGAAGGCGGTAATAACCGCAGAGGCGATATCTCCGGCAGAAATGACAGTACGATTGAAAATTGCTACAAGGATGCCAATTTGGTTTTGACAGATCCCACACATACCTATGCAACGGCGATGTCCAAGGCCAATCTCAGTAATGCCGTATTCTATTCATCATCATTGAAGTGGGATTCCACGGTTTGGGATTGGAATTTTATCAATCTCGACAACGGAACATTCCCAAAACTGATTCAAAAATAAATTAACAACATTTTATAATTTAGATTTTTTTGGCTGTCTCAAGTGCTTTTTATCGCCTTTGAGACAGCTTTTTATAGTTCTAGTTACCGCCATTTTTTCTTTTTATAAAAAAACGGACACATCACGTGAGCAAAGACCTCAAATGATGTGTCCAACTTTTTTATTTTGCTTTCTTTTGCTTACTTTTCTTTCGCGAAAGAAAAGTAAGACGCGTCCCTATTACTTGCTCGCCTCTTCGATAGCAACTGCAACGGCAACAGTCATACCAACCATGGGGTTGTTACCTGCTCCTATGAGTCCCATCATCTCTACGTGAGCGGGAACGGAGGAAGAGCCTGCGAACTGAGCGTCACCGTGCATTCTTCCGAGCGTATCGGTCATACCGTAGGAAGCAGGTCCTGCTGCCATGTTATCGGGGTGAAGCGTTCTACCTGTTCCGCCGCCCGAAGCAACCGAGAAGTACTTAACGCCGTTCTCCATAGCCCACTTCTTATAAGTTCCTGCAACGGGGTGCTGGAATCTTGTGGGGTTCGTTGAGTTACCTGTGATAGAAACGCCAACATTCTCAAGTCTCATTATAGCAACGCCCTCGGGAACGCTGTCAGAGCCGTAGCACTTGACCTTTGCTCTGTCGCCAGTGGAGTAAGCAACTTCCTTGATGACCTTAACTTCTTCGGTATAAGGATCAAACTCAGTCTGAACATAAGTAAAGCCGTTGATTCTCGAAATGATCATAGCTGCGTCCTTACCAAGACCGTTAAGGATTACGCGAAGGGGCTTAACTCTTACCTTGTTTGCGTTAAGAGCGATCTTAATTGCGCCCTCTGCAGCCGCGAAGGACTCGTGACCTGCGAGGAAGCAGAAGCACTCGGTCTCCTCGGAAAGAAGCATCGAGCCGAGGTTTCCGTGTCCAAGACCAACCTTTCTGTTCTCGGCAACAGAGCCGGGGATACAGAAAGCCTGAAGTCCGATACCGATAGCGGCAGCCGCGTCAGCAGCCTTTGTGCAACCCTTCTTGATTGCGATAGCCGCGCCAACTGTGTACGCCCACTTTGCGTTCTCGAACGCGATGGGCTGAGTCTCTTCTACGATCTTATAAGGGTCGATTCCCTTTGCGTCGCAGATCTCCTTGCACTCGTCGATAGAGGAGATACCATATTCCTTAAGTACGCCGAGGATCTTCGCCTCGCGTCTCTCATAACCTTCAAAATGTGCCATATGTATATACCTCCTGATTATTCCTTACGGGGATCGATGTACTTAACAGCATCAGCAAATCTGCCGTATGTACCCTTGGACTTCTCATACGCTTCGTTAGGCTCCATGCCCTTCTTGATGAAGTCGGTCATCTTGCCAAGAGATACGAACTCGTATCCGATAACCTGATCATCAGCGTCAAGTGCCATTCTGGTGCAGTATCCCTCGGTCATCTCGAGGTAACGAACGCCCTTTGCCTTTGTACCGTACATAGTACCAACCATGGATCTCTCGCCCTTACCGAGATCTTCCATACCTGCGCCGATTACGAGACCGCCCTCAGAGAAAGCGGACTGGCTGCGGCCGTATACGATCTGGAGGAACAACTCTCTCATTGCGGTGTTGATAGCGTCGCAAACGAGGTCGGTGTTAAGAGCCTCAAGAAGAGTCTTGCCGGGGAGGATCTCAGCAGCCATAGCAGCGGAGTGAGTCATACCCGAGCAACCGATGGTCTCAACGAGTGCTTCCTCGATGATACCGTTCTTTACGTTAAGCGAAAGCTTGCACGCGCCCTGCTGAGGTGCGCACCAGCCTACTCCGTGTGTGTAAGCAGAAATATCGGTGATCTGCTTTGCCTGTACCCATTTGCCCTCCTCGGGAATGGGAGCGGGTCCGTGATTGGGGCCCTTCGCAACCTTGCACATCTTTTGAACTTCAGTGCTCATTGCGTATTCGCAAGAAAATTCATTGCTCATTTTTATATCTCCTTTTTTAAATTTAAACTTAGGTTATTACTTTACGATCTCTCCGTAAACCTCGCCGAACGCGCAAGCCGCGTTGGACTCGTCGGTATCGATATGCATAGCGAGCGCGTAGCTGTCGCTTACTCTTACTACAACATCTCCGAATACGAGTGCTCTGGGAGTCTCAAGCTTAACGCCTACGATCTCTTTGTCAACAACACCGAGAGCAGCAGCGTCTGCCTTTGTCATATGTATATGTCTCTTAGCCGCAATGACTCCCTCGGTAAGCTCGATAGAGCCGCAAGGTCCTTCAAGACGGCATGCGCCGCTTCCCTTGATATCACCCGACTCACGAACGGGAGCCGTTACTCCGATCGTACGGGCATCGGTAAGAGAAAGCTCTACCTGATTCTCAGGGCGAGTAGGTCCGAGTACGCTTGCCTTGAGCGAACCCTTAGGTCCTACAACAGTTACCTTTTCCTCGCAAGCGAACTGACCGGGCTGGCTGAGATCTTTCTTATTGGTAAGCTCATGTCCTGCTCCGAAGAGAGTCTCAACTGCCTCTTTGGTGAGGTGTACGTGTCTTGCAGATGTTTCAACTATAAATTTGTTTGCCATGATTAAACTCCTTTTCTTAATATTAATATAGTTTGCATAGGCAAATTTTCACATTTATTATTATAACATACTTTTTTTGAATTGTAAAGATTTAAACAAGAGATTTCTGCAAATAATATTAAAAATTTACATTGTTTTTTTATTAAGGAGGGCTATATGCCGAACGAAAACAATCAAAATAACGAAAACAAAGAGCTTGACGGCGCGATAATAACAGAAAATAAAAACAGCCGTATCCATTGCCTTTCGATAATAGGACAAATTGAAGGTCACTATATGCTCGGAGACGGACAAAAGGCTACTAAATACGAGCATATCATTCCCCTACTCGTCTCTATTGAGGAGGACGACGAAATTGACGGACTTCTCATGATCCTAAACACAATGGGCGGTGACGTTGAAGCAGGTCTTGCTATTGCCGAAATGGTCGCCTCTATGTCAAAGCCTACCGTCTCACTCGTCCTCGGCGGAGGACATTCGATAGGTGTCCCTCTCGCTACTTCAGCTAAAAGATCCTTTATAGTCCCCTCGGCTACGATGACTCTTCACCCCGTTCGTATCAACGGTCTTGTAGTGGGCGTCCCTCAAACATTCCGCTACTTTGAGGAAATGCAGAAACGTATTATTAAATTTATCTGCGATCATTCGCGCGCAAGTGAGCAAAAAGTGCGCGAGCTTATGATGCGACCCGATGAGATCGCTACCGACGTCGGCTCTATAATCGACGGTGACGAAGCCGTCTCCTACGGTATAATCGACTCCGTCGGCGGTCTCTCCGATGCTATGAAGGCTCTCAAAGAAATGATTTGAGTAAGTGTTTTAGGACAGTCGAGGACGCCTGTCCCTACAAGGTCTGGTAAAAATCGTTTATATATCCCTCGCCGTAAGGCAATGGATAAACACTCGATTTAATTTAACTCCGTAGGGACAGGCGTCCTCGACTGTCCGTTCTATTCAATTAAAGCAAAACAAGATGGTTTTATATAAAATTTCTTTAGCGAAGTTCTTTGGGGCTCGACCCTTTCTCGAAAGAAAGGGTCGAACGCATCCCCCGCGTCCTTAATAATCCTTTCGATTAAGCATAAGCTCGAAGAGCATACGGTGTTTTTTAGCGACGACGTGAAGTATTATACCGCACACAAAGAGGAGGGCGGCAACGATAAACATGCCGATACACGCAAAGAGTGTCGGGAAGCGATCAACGTAACCCGTCTGAATATATTCAACGAGAACGGGAACGAAGAATCCGCCTCCTACAAGAAGGCTGAGGAGTCCCCAAAGGGAGAAGAACTTAAGCGGCTGATATTCCGAGAAGAGACGGAATATCGTCATAAGCACCTTCATGCCGTCGCTGACGGTATTCAGCTTCGAAACGCTTCCTTCGGGACGATCGCGATACTGAACGGGAACTTCTTGCAAGAGGAAGTTCTTATCAAGAGCATGGATAGTCATCTCGGTCTCTATCTCAAAGCCCTTTGAAAGCACGGGAAAATTCTTTACGAAGAGCTTACTGAACGCGCGGTATCCCGTCATGATATCCTTGACCTCGCTCTTAAAGATCTTATTGATAAGAAAGCGAACACTCTTATTTCCGATATTGTGGAAAGGACGCTTATTTTCCGTAAAATACGTAGACGACAAGCGGTCGCCTATGACCATATCGACGCCCTTATTAAGCACGAGGTCGCACATCTCTCTTGCGTTCTCTGCTGGATAGGTATCATCACCGTCTATCATAAGATAGCAATCGGCATCTATATCGCGGAACATGGAACGAATAACGTTTCCCTTTCCCTGCCTGTACTCATAGCGAACGATAGCGCCTGCCGCCCTTGCGATCTCGTCCGTACCGTCCTTCGAGTTGTTATCGTAAACGTAGATATCTGCTTCGGGAAGAGCCTCGTGATAGTCCTTTACCACCTTTTCAATGGTAAGCGCCTCGTTATAACAAGGTATCAAAACTGCTATCTTACCCATTTTGTCTCCTTTTATAATTTATAATAAAATCAGTTCTTAAGCGAATGTATAGGCGCGGGGATCCGTCCGCCTCTTGAAATGAAGTCGGCGCAGGAATACTCGCTGAGCTTCATTATCGGAGCGTATCCGAGCAGACCGCCGAACTCGACCGAGTCGCCAGCCTTCTTTCCGTACGCGGGAATAACGCGAACCGCCGTGGTCTTTGTATTTGCAACGCCGATGGATATCTCGTCTGCGATTATTCCGCAGATTATCTCCGCGGGAGTGTCACCTGGAATAGCTATCATGTCAAGTCCGACCGAGCATACCGCCGTCATAGCCTCAAGCTTTTCAAGCGAGAGCGCGCCGACCTTTACCGCGTCTATCATACCCGCGTCCTCGGACACGGGAATGAATGCGCCCGAAAGTCCGCCGACCTGCGAGGACGCCATTACTCCGCCCTTCTTTACGGCATCGTTAAGGAGAGCGAGAGCCGCCGTCGTTCCGTGTCCGCCGCACTTCTCGATTCCCATACCCTCAAGAATATGCGCCACCGAGTCGCCGACAGCGGGAGTAGGCGCGAGCGAGAGATCAACGATACCAAAGGGTACTCCAAGTCTCTTTGACGCTTCGGTAGCGACGAGCTGACCCATACGCGTTATCTTGAACGCCGTCTTTTTGATTATCTCGGCAAGTTCCGTGAAATCACAAAGTCCCGCTCTGCGAACGGCAGAGTTTACAACACCGGGACCCGATACGCCGACGTTTATAACAGTCTCGGCTTCGCCGACACCGTGGAAAGCTCCCGCCATAAAGGGATTATCCTCTGGAACGTTCGCGAACACGACAAGCTTCGCGCAGCCGATAGATTCCTTATCTCTTGTAAGATATGCGGTTTCCTTTATTATCTTACCCATCTTGGCAACGGCGTCCATATTGATACCCGCCTTTGTAGACGCTACGTTTACAGACGAGCAAACGAGATTCGTCTCGGAAAGAGCCTGAGGAAGCGATTCGATAAGATTTGCCGCGTTGTTGGTAAATCCCTTTTGAATGAGCGCGCTGTATCCTCCGATAAAGTTGATACCTAGCGTGCTTGCCGCTCTGTCGAGCGTATGCGCTATCTTTACGTAATCCTCGGGAGAGTATTTCCCGCCGACGAGCGATATGGGAGTTACCGAAACGCGCTTGTTGATTATCGGTATTCCAAGCTCCTTTTCGATATCGCAGCCCGTCGATACGAGCTTTTCGGCTCTCGTCGTTATCTTGTCGTAAATACGGTCGCAAACGACGTCCACGCTATCCGACGCGCAATCGTAAAGGGATATACCCATCGTGATGGTTCGGATATCGAGATTTTCGTCCTTGATCATATTTATCGTTTCAAGTATATCGTGCATATTTATCATAGCGTTACCTCAAATTCTGTGCATGGAGTTAAAGATATTCTCGTGCATAGCGCGGATATCGAGTCCGTTCTCCTCGCCAAGCTTCTGCATAGCATCGACCATGTCTGTAAAAGGAATGGTGATATCTTGTATGTCTACCACCATTATCATGGCAAAGTACTCTTTAAGTACGCTTTGAGATATCTCTACGATATTTGCGCCAAGCTCCGCACATTTGGTGCTCACCTTGGCAATAATACCCTTGCTGTCGTGTCCGACGACCGTTATTACCGCTTTCATTTTTATTATTATCCTTTCAAATTTTATATTGCATAATTCTGCGTTTTATATTATAACAGATTTTCTTTCAAATTGCAATATTTTTAACGAAATACTTAAGATTCAATTTTATGATAATTAATTAAGACAGTTTTTTTATTTTGATTTCGCGAGTTGCTTTTTAACTTGCAGTTAAAAGACAACTCGGTCAACAAAGCGATTCGCGGTTGCGTCCCGCGAATTTACGAGTAACAAGTAACTCGGTAAAACCCGACTTGTTGCGCTATACCATGTTTGTTAAACTCCCCGACAAACCGAAATTTGTTTATCTGATAGCCGTTATGGCTATTTTAAAACTTCTTTTAGGAAATTCTTTGGGGCTCGACCCTTTCTTTCAAGAAAGGGTCGAACGCGTCCCCCGCGCCCCCGACAAACCACAATTTATTTACATCAAACCGTCTGATTTGACATGCCTTTATCAAAAAAAACAAACTGCGCCAACCATTTACAGCCTTCGACCTATATCGTCCGAGCGTCTTAAAAAAAAGTGAAAAAAGAACTTATTTTTTCTCTGAACAATATTTACTTTTATTGACTAAAATGGTATAAAATGGTATAATACTACCATATATTAAGCAATTTATAAACTTATTCCATGGAGGTTCACATAATGAACAACAAACGATCTTCCCTTATCATTTTAGCTCTTCTATGCATCACCCTGCTTTCGTCCGTAGGTATTTTGCCAATATCCGCCACGGAATCGGTCAGCAACCAAAACTACGCAAAATACAAATCCGTCAGAGACGAGCTTGACGCCGAGATGGAAGCGTATCTCACGCTCGATACGACTAATGAAAATACCATAGCCCACAAAACGAACGCAATTATCGGAGAATACTCAAAACAGGCTATCGACCTGTATTCAACGCCCGAGGTACAAACGACCGACCTCACAGAGAGCTTCGAGCTTATCTTGGCTAAAGGAAAGCTTGCGGGAAGGATATCGTGGATAGCAAACCTGCACACGAACGCTTCTCCCACCGAAAGCGTGCTTGCAAAACACGCGGAGCTTCGTGCCAAGCTCGATACAAAGACGGCGGTAAACGATCTTAATTTGAACGCCGAGTTTGCAACCACGGTATGCGTTGAGATGAACCGCGCCGTTTTCCGCGAAAAGCTACGCGACGAAGCGCGTGAGGACGACAGCGAAAAGACCTCCGCCATTTTTCAGAACGGAGTGGCAAGGATAGAGCTTTGCTCATACGCGGAGATAGACGGAGCGGAATTTATATCTATTTATAACGAAGTTATGCGTGTCGTATCGCTCCAGCGCGTCAGAGACGGCGCGGCTAACGAGTTGAAAAAAATTTACGTAATAATAAATGAGGGGGAGTCGGGCTTCCTTGAAAATCCCTTCGTAAAGGCTTTTTTTGATACTGTCGATGGAAATCTGCACGTGGACGAAAGCCTTACTATAAAGGAGATCAACAATGCCCTTATAACCGCTTCAAACGGAATATTAGACGCTAAAATAGCATCGGGAGCAAAATACGTCTTTTCCTACCGTGAGACTATAAAAAGCAACTTTAAAAAGGACGCTTTATTGGCTACCGACACAGGTGTTTTTGCGCCTATATCAACAAATCTCTCAAATTTCAAGGAAGATTTCTACCGCGCGCAGACAAAGGACAAGATCGCTTCTCTCGTATCTGCGAGTGAGACGAATACCGACCTTTTGGCTCTTATCTCCGAATACACCGACGATGGCGGTATCCTTGACAGATGCTCCGCTATATCCTCTATGGATACGGAATATAAGCGCGCCTCCTTCCGCGTATCATGGTATCGCGACTACGCCTCTTGCAAACAGTCTATTGAGGATATCCTATATCTCCCTTCAAAAGAGATGTCGGACAAGCTTACTAAATACGCAAAAGACGAGATATATCTCGTTATCGATTCCGAAATGAAGAACGCCGATATTTCGCAAGGTGAAGCAGACGATATCTTTCTTTCTCTGCAAAAGAAAGGTCGGCGCATGCTTGAGGATCTTTTATGCGACGCAAAGGCAGAACGCTTCTGCATAGATCACAAAGGAATATTAGCGGATACGTCCATTGAGCAAAACGACCGCGCGGCTTTAGAAAAAGCGATGAGCGAATACGATTCTATTCTCAAAAGCGACGCGCTTACCGCAGAAAAGCTAAAGACACAAAAGAATTCGCTCAACGACAAATATAAAGCGCTTATAAAGCTTTGCATAAATTTAACGGCAACGGGAGATGATGCCGCGGTCCTTATAAACGCGCTTAATGCCATCTCTTCGGATCTGGCGCCATATTCCTTAAAAGCACAGGCAGACGAATATATTATCCGCGCAGATGCGCTTGGCGTTTTACAGAAGATATACACATCTGTAACCAACACGTCAAGCTATCAAAACTACGATAGCGAATCCAAGACCTCTCTTGCCGCAGCTTACAGAAGTGCTGCAAACGCTATTATCTACGCTTCCGCAGGACAAAGTTCTCTTTCCGATGTCCTATCTAAAATAAATTCCGATGCCGAGCTTTCCATAGAAAGACACGATTCCATAGCAAAGGTTCGCCTTGCGGCAAAGGATAGCGCTCTATCGGACGTAAAAAAGACGGTAGCAGATGCGGAAGCCGCAATAAATGCCGAAAGTGATATTGAAAAGATACGTCTGCTTTGTGAGAATGCCGTATTCAGAGTGGAATGTCAGATAAAGGGCGATGAGATGCGTAAGCAGGTAAACAACCTAAAAGCAGATATAGACGGACTTCGCGCCCTTGACGCCGCATCAAAGACCGTCCTCAAGGGTGAGGCTGACCTTCTCTTCTCCTCCTGCAATCTTGCATCGGGAGCAACAGACAAAGCTACTCTTGATAATATAGTTTCCGATTTCGAATCAAAGCTTTCCGCTCTCGAAAAAAAGAGTGAAAGCGCTTCTCTGTCCGAGGGCAAACGGCAGTTTGTTGAGGAAATAAAGAAAAAAGTTACCGACGCGCGAACAACGGTAAACGGCTATTCCTTTATAAATTACACGGTACAGAATGCAAGCGAAGGATTTCTATCAAAGCTTGAGGCTATCGCAAAGAGCTTTGAAAATAACGTCTCGGATATCTCTACGGGCTGGAACGAGCTTGAATCGCTCAAGACTTTAGCTGTCGAGGATATAAACAAAACTCTTTCTGAGGCATACTCAGCAGAGCTTTTGGGGGCAAAAGAAAGCTCGAAAAATTCGATAACAGAGGCATTCAAATATCCTGACCGTTATTCGAACGGCAACCGAGAAAAAATAGAAAATATAATAAGCAACGCCCAAAACTCGCTTAACGGCGCAGATACGGTCGAACGTATCCTCGCGATTCGCGATGCCGCCATTTCGGATATAGGAAAAGTCTATACCCTTCTTGACGAAGCCAAAGAAGCCGCTATAAAAAAGATCGATGAGCTATACTCAAAGCTAAAAAAGGAAAAGGACTCATTCTCGGAGGCTGTATTTAAAGAGATAGACGAGCTTTATAGCCACACCAAAGCCGAGATATCGCAGATATCCGTGTTTGAGGACAAGGATAGAGCCGACGTTATAGCAAACGAGCGCTGCGCTCTTATGCTCTCAAAAAAGAAGGACAAGATAATAACCTCCGCGCAAAGTTCAATAGGACAAGTCAACGCATATCCAAGCGGATTTAACGTCTCGTTGAACGGATACGCCGCCACTCTGACGGCTAAAGGGCAGATATTCTCAGACTCATCGTTCTCGGTATTTCCATTCTCGAACGAAAATGCGGTGAAGCTGATAAGAAGCTCCGTAAAGGACGGAAAAGTTTTCCTGTCAAATGGTTCGGTGGCTAACAAAAGTATTATAAGCTCACTTCGCAACTGTAACGTTTTAGTTGGTCTTAATATGGATTACTCCGCATCCGAAACGACGATAAACGGTATGTATTCAATATCTCTTCTATTGCCCGACCCAATAGATATGAATGGTATTCTCGGTATAGTCTATGTAAGATCGGGCGGCGGAATTGAGTATTTTGAATGTAACATCGACCAAAGAACTATCAGTTTTGATATTCCGCATTTTTCAAACTTTTATATCGTGACCGAAAGAACGGTGGATCTTTTGCCTCTTATAGTTATACTTTCGATAATTCTTTCGTTAGAAATAGCAATTATCGCGCTCCTTATGCTTCGCCGTAAAAAAGCAAATTCGGAGACAGTACTCGCTTCCTTTTTCCCGATGATCCCCATTTTTGCTCTTGCAAAGATAACTCCCTCAGGCGCGATGCCGACAGTAGCCATTCTCGGCATACTCGTTATTTGCGCGGGCGGAGTTATCGCATGGCTCGTATCGGAAGAGCTTAAGCAAAGAGCCAAAACTCAAAAGGAAAACAGATCGGGCAAAGCTTTGCCAAGCCCTGCTCCGATCCCCGCTATATCTCTGCCCGAAGGCTTGAGAGCGGATCACTCTCGCCTTGCTTCCCCCGTACGCAACGAAAAAAACGATACGGAAAACACCTCGGAGGTCTCATTGTCGGAAATATTGCCCGATCCTGATACGGTCCTCGTGCTTGACACAGTATCGGTGGAAGAGGCTAACGACCTCATGAGCGATGCACAAGCAAAGGCTTCGCTTAAAGAGGCAAACGGCGAAGCCGTACCGTTCACGAGCTATTCAAGAACGGGAAAAAAGCATGAGGTCAATATAGACGTGATCTCCGCCGCCTTCTCTCCCAACGAGACGGTGTCGCTCCAATCCCTGAAGGAAAAGAGACTTATATCAAGGAACGCCAAAGCGGTAAAAATACTCGCGCGAGGAACGCTCGACAAACCCTTGACAGTCATCGCGCAAGACTTTAGCACTGCGGCTATAAAAATGATAACACTAACGGGCGGTCACGCTATGATAGTCGAGCGTGAATAAGCTCATTGAAAAATCCACTTACAAAAGCACTTGCAACATTTTTGTTTCAAGTGCTTTTTCTCTTTTAATGAAAAGAAAAATTTTTCTGCGGATAATGCCTTTTCTAAAGCGTATAATAAATATAACTGCTTCAAATTTTGATTTATCGGGGAGTTATGTTCGCATAAATTTAACCGAATGGTAACGGACCGTCGAGGTAGCGAAGCGACGACACGGTGGTGAATAACATCACAGTGTGCTGTTAGAGCCGTGGCGTGACCGAACCGCAATTTATTCAAATCTCTATATTGATCCTCACCGAAAATTTGCACTTTCGCGCTCGTTTTCTTACAAAAAGTGTTTTCATTTTTAAATCTGTCATGAACAAAACTTAAATTTTTTACAAAATTCGATACACCTGTTGATTTTAAATAAAACTTGTATTACAATATATATTGAATATTTTTTTGCATTTGTTAAGAAATTAACCTAGCAAATTTTTATATTATTACAGTTTCAGAAAGGATGTTTACCATGCAAAAATTCAAAAGGATCGGCGTTTTGACCTCAGGCGGCGATGCTCCCGGAATGAACGCCGCTATTCGCGCTATCACCTGTGCGGCAATAAGACAAGGCGTAGAGGTTATGGGTATTATTGGAGGTTACAGCGGTCTTATTAACGAGAAGCTCAAGCCTCTTACCACCACGTCGGTTGCAAACATTATCAGCCGCGGCGGTACCACTCTGTATTCTGACCGTTGCCTTGAATTCAAGACAGAGGAAGGTATGCAAAAGGCTATCGCCACCTGTAAAAAATATAATATAGACGCCATCATCGCTATCGGCGGAGACGGCACGTTCCGCGGCGCTACCGATCTTTCCTTACACGGTATCCCCACTATCGGTGTTACGGGTACTATCGACAACGATATCACCGCCACCGACTATACCGTCGGATTTGACACCGCTATGAATACAGTTGTAAATATTGCTGACCAGTTCAGAGACACTTGCCAGTCTCACGCTCGTTGCAATGTTATCGAGGTTATGGGCAGAGACTGCGGTTGGATAGCG
Organism: Oscillospiraceae bacterium; assembly: GCA_015063485.1. GTDB lineage: Bacteria > Bacillota > Clostridia > Oscillospirales > CAG-272 > HGM12713. The sequence goes on from SVUA01000002.1 coordinate 110,304, forward strand.
CTTATGGCAGGTATCGCTTCGGGTGCGGTCGCTGTTGCTATTCCCGAAATTCCCTTTGACGAGGCAAAGGCTATTGAAAAGATAAAGCTTGAAAAGGCAGAGGGTAACAGAGGTATGCTCGTTATCGTCAGCGAAGGTGTTTTCGAGGAAGTTGACGGCAAGAAAGTTCCCTACGGCAAGCTTCTCCGTGAAAGGATCGAAAAAGCAACAGGCATCGAAACAAAATTTGCACGTCTGGCGCACGTAGTGCGCGGCGGTTCACCCTCTCTCCGCGATAGATTTACCGCCTCTAAAATGGGTGTTAGGGCTGTTGAACTCCTTCTCGAAGGCAAGAGCGACCTTATCATAGCAGAGGAATACGGGAAGCTCGTTCCTATAGATACACACTTCGCGCTTACCGTTGACCGTATGTATAAAAACAAGCTCAAGGACGGCGATCTCGATGGATTCTCGCCCGAAGATATAGAAAAGATGAAGGAAATTTGTGATATACGTACAGCTAAAATACAAAGATATTATGACCTTATCTCTAAAACAAGCTGATATATATTAATTTTGTTTTTCATTAATTGAATAAAAACGGACAGGACGCCTGTCCCTACAGAGAGTTGAAAGATATCGAATCGTTTTCCGTCGCCATACGGCGAGGTATATGCAAACGGTTCTCTCAAACATTGTAGGGACAGGCGTCCTCTGTCTGTTTTATTCGCAGATAACTATAAAAAGCAAGCCCTTTTTAATATCTGAATTGGTTCACTAAAAACTTCTGTCAAAAAAGTTATCGAACGCGTCCTCCGCGTCCCTTAAAAATCCGGGGTGTAGACGCTTGAAGCGGAATCGCGGGATTGAGTAAACCCCGAAAATCCAAGCCTTGAAGCGTATTCAACGACCGAATTATATTCAAATGAGGTAACGCGCCGATGCAGATTCTTATAAGGGCAATCAAGGGCAAATTCGGGCGTATACTGACTCATAACGCTAAGCAGTATCTTATCGGGCGGAACGGCTTTAGCGAGCTTATCGAGAGCGAGCATACTATCCTTTCTGTGCGAGGGCAAAACAAGATGGCGAACGAGCGTACCTCGCAAAAGCAGACCGTCCGAATCGAATTTCGGCTCGCCCGTTTGTCTTAACATTTCAGATATGGCATCAACGGCGACCTCAACGTAATCGGGCGCTGAAGAATAAAGAGAAGCGCATTCCGACGAGCCGTACTTGAAATCGGGCATATAGATATCCACAAGTCCCCGAAGCATTTTCAAGGTCTCGACGCTCTCGTAGCCCGATGAATTGTAGACCACGGGTATGGAAAGTTCGGCTCTAACACGAAGAAGCGCTTCTGCTATTTTATCAGCAAAATGCGTGGGGGTTACGAGATTTATATTGTGCGCTCCGCGCTCCTTAAGCGAGAAAAATATATCGCAAAGCTCATCAACGCTCACTTCCCTGCCGATGTCCTTTTCTTTTGCGCGGCTTATTGCGCGATTCTGACAAAAGACGCAACGCAAGGAGCACCCTGAAAAAAAAACCGTACCCGAGCCGCGCGTAGCGCTTATCGGAGGTTCTTCAAACATATGCAGGTCGGCTCGAGCAACGCGCATTTGCGCCCCCTGACCGCAAAAACCGTATTCCCCCGCTTCGCGATCCGCACCGCAAAGACGGGGGCAAAGATAACATTTTGTCATTTTTTCTTTTCCGTAAATTTTATTGTGGTACAACGAACGTATTATTTTTAACAAGATACTCCGAAGTCTTATCGTAGAGCATAAGCTCAAAGACCTCTTCCTTCAGCGAATCCTTTACGTACGCAAGATTATAACCCCAATCGTACGCATACTTCTCGGCGTATTTATTAAAAAGCTTGTCCTTTTCGTCATCGGTCAAGATTATACCTGCGCTTTTGCGGATAGCTATTCCTAAAAGATCGGAAGCGACCAACGCCTTTGCCTCTTCCAGCATAGCTCCCTCATTGCTATATCCCAAAGCTTTAAGGGCTTCTTCATAGCTCACATTGTGAACAGACGAGTAATATTCCACTCTCGTACGAGTTTGCGAAAGGTAATAATCCACCTGCTCTTTTGGATATTCGAGTATTTCAGAAGACTCTCCTATCACACGCCAGATAGCCTGTGCCTCACTCTCTCCGTCAAGCAAGATGACGGTACGTCCTTTATATTCTCCAAGCCTTACGGCAATTGAAACGTCGACGTTTTCATAGTTCAGAATACTCGCGCCGTCGCTCTCCGCGTCCTTATCCGCGCATCCGACCGCGCAAAGCAAAAACAAAAGCGTAAGCAGTACGGCTGCTACCCGCCAAAGCTTTGCCTTTCTTGAATTTTTTATCATTAGCGTTCTCTCTTTCGATAACGTATTATTTCTATTATATCATAACATATTTTTTTACTTTTGAAAAGGGGAATGCGAAATTTTCTCTTGTTTTATACAAATTATAGCGGAACGGACGGAACAGAGCTATCATTTTTCATCTTTGCTCTGTAATCGCTTGGAGTAAGGCCCATTTGCTTAAAGAACGCTCTGTTAAACGTCCTCAAGGTATTGAAGCCAACGATATCGCTTATCTCGGTCACAGATTTATCTGTCCTTAACAGATATTTACAGGCGTTTGATATACGCAAGGAATTTATGTAATCGTTAAATCCTATGTGAAGCTTGCTGCTCATAACGTGCGAAATATAATATTTACTTATGTGAAGCTCATTTTCAAGCACTGAAAGCGACAGATTCTTGTCGGAATTTTGTATACAGTAATTGAGTATCATTCCAAGCACGTGATAATCACAGGATTGCACGTCGCGAAGCTCTGTCTTTTGCAAAAGTTTGCCAAAAAACGCAAGTAGATATCCGCGCAATATCATGTCCTTATACGACGCATTATCATAATACGTACTTGATATACTTTCGATAAGAGATAAAAGCTCTCCGTCAGCAGCCGCGCCCTTTATAAGATTAGACACGGGCACCGTGGTGGTAAACTGCTTTGAAAATTCGGGAAGCAGGTCGGGATTGATGAGCAAAAGTATATACTCCTCTCTCTCAAGAGTTTCAAAACGATGTATCTGGTTTGGGAAAACCACGATAACGTCGCCCGACTCAACGATATACTCGTCGCTGTCAACCAAAACGCGCGTTTTTCCGCTTTTTACGAATGCAAGCTCAATATGGTGATGAAGATGCGAGATATATCCAAGAGTTTTTCCCTTTTTTCGCGAATCCCTGCAATAAAGGTCGTCGTTTCTCTTTTCGTAAAGTGCTCTCATTAGACGCCTCCAGTTTATCTTTTTTATTCACTCTCATTTTACCACAACATTTGTCTTAAATCAACCCTTTTTTGAGTATTTTTACGCAATATTTTTCATATAAATATCAAGAATCAAAAACCGCTTTGGAGGGAATACTTTGAAAAACAGAAAAATTTCACTTATACTCGCGCTATTGTTGCTCGTTTTCACGTTTCCATCTTGCCGCGATACCCTGCCGCGCGACTACCGAGAGTATGCATTTTTTGCCGAAATACGCTATGAATACGGTGGCGATACGTTTTGTGCCGAGGTAAACGTCGGAGTACCGTCCAATGCCGAACAAACGCGCGATATAGAGCTGAGATTTACCGCTCCGCCCACTCTTGCGGGTCTTTGCGTCTCGCAAAAAAGCGGAATACAGCGCGTCACTCTCGGCTCTGCCGACATAAAAAGCGAAGCCGCCGCAAAAGGATTTTTGCGCGCAGCAAATCTTTTGATACCCGACGGAAGCATGGAATTCATTGAAAGATTCGAGGAAAACGGACTCTTATTTTACAAAGCCGAAATTTCCTCCGCGGATAGATCCATCTCTCTATCGCTTGATAGCAACGGTAACCCAAAACGTGTATCCTGCGATGACATCACCGTTACCGTTATAAGATTTGAATAAAAACGCGAGGACGCGAGGTATGCGTTAGAGAACAATCTTTTCAAGAAAGTTATCGAGTTCTCAAAAAATTTTTCTAAAAATAAATCAAATTTTGATTTATCGGGGAGTTATGTTCGCATAAATTTAACCGAATGGTAACGGACCGTCGAGGTAGCGAAGCGACGACACGGTGGTGAATAACATCACAGTGTGATGTTAGAGCCGTGGCGTGACCGAACCGCAGTAGACCGCCGGTCTTTAATACAAACGATTTAAACCAATCAAACGATATAACAACCTGCTCGACAAACCGCAATTTATTCAATTTTCAATTAGCAAAGGAAGTTCTAAAAATGAGGATATTGATTCTTACAGACAACATGGATGCGGGCGGTGCGGAGACTCATATACTGACACTTACAAACGGACTTATATCGTACGGTCACACAGTTTTTATCGCATCTCGCGGCGGGCGCGCGGCACATAAAGCAAAAGAGCTCGGCGCGCGCCATGCAAGAATAGACCTCGTTTCACGATCTCCCAACTCTCTCGCAAAAGCGTATATAAAGTTATATGCTCTTTGCAAACACTACCGCATAGACATAATTCACGCCCATGCGAGAATGGCGGCAGTTTTAGGCGCGAGAGTCGCAGAGAGACTGCGTATTCCCCTCGTTACCACGGCACACGCGCGATTTTCCGTAACGCCCGCAAAAAAGCTCATATGTCGTTGGGGAACGCTTTGCGCGGCGGTAAGTGAGGATATAAAGCAGTCCGTCTGCAAAAACTACGGTATTTCTCCCGAAAACGTCCGAGTAATAGAAAACGGAATAGATACAGATAATTTTTCACCCAATAAAAGCGCAAATGACGACTCTTTGCATATAGTTTTCATGAGCCGTATGGACTGCGATTGCTCAAAAGCGGCACGCTTACTTTGCGCCATTGCGCCAAAGCTTCACAGAAGATTCCCAAATTTAAAAATAACACTTGCAGGAGGCGGAAACGCGCTGAACACCGTGCGCGACCTCGCAACTGTCGCGATGCGTGAAAGCGATATCGCGATTCGCGTTATTGGACATATATCCGACCCCAAAAAGCTTTTGCAGAGTGCGGATATCTTCGTTGGAGTATCCCGTGCCGCCCTTGAGGCGATGTCTTGCGGAGCGGCTACCGTGATCGCAGGAGACGAAGGCTTTTTCGGAATAGTAGATAAAAACAACTTTTCTATTGCCAGTCTAGACAATTTTTGCGCGAGGATATGTGAAAAGCTTTCGGCGGACAAGCTTTGCGATTCCCTTTTCAGACTTTGTTCAATGGATAAAAAATCTCTTTGGAAGCTCGGACTTGATTTAAGAGAAGAGCTATTAAAAACACATCGAGCAGAACTTATGACTCAAAAAACACTTTCTATGTACCGAGATGCGCAAAAAAGAATACCTTGCGGACAAAGCGATATAGTTTTATGCGGATATTACGGCTTCTGCAATATAGGTGATGACGCGCTTTTAAGAAACGCTGTTTTGCGAGCCGAGAAAAGCTTTCCGAAATATAACGTTTGCGCTCTCACAGCGAGAGGTAAACGCGACGAGGATCGCTTTGGAGTAAGGTGTGTAAGGCGCAAGTCTCTTGCGGCTCTTCGCGAAATAAAAAGAGCTAAAACCTTCATTTTCGGAGGAGGTACGCTATTGCAGGATATAACGAGTAAACGTTCTCTTCTCTTTTACCTCTTTCTTTTGCGCTATGCGCAAAGAAACGGAGTGAGATGCGAGCTTTGGGCAAACGGTATAGGTCCTTTGCGCGTGAGATTTCTCCGTTTGCTCACGTCGCGCGCTCTTTGCGGTTGCTCGTATATCGGTACTCGCGATATTCGCTCTGCGTTTTTTGTACGCACACTCACTAATAATTCATGCGTTTTGCCCGTAGTTGAAAACGACCTCGCGGCGAATACTCCTCCCGCAAGCGAGACGCGCGTAAGCTTTCTGCTAAAATATTTCGGGATAGATGAAAACGCGCCATTTGCCGTAATAGCCGTAAAAGGCAGTCGGATAAAAAAGAGCGATACAGACGAGCTTTTGCGCCTTTGCCATGTCTTGAATATGCTTAGATCCTTAAAATATCAGCTTTTGTTCGTTGAATTTTTTCCGCGAGAGGATCACAGATTGATCGATGCCTTGGCAAAACGCTTTGACGGAAATATAGCTAAAAACCTCTGCGCATCAGATATCGTAGGAATTTTCTCACGCGCAAAATTGGTCTGCGCCTCAAGATTCCATGCGCTCGTTTTTGCGCGTGATGCGGATACTCCGTTTCTCGCATTTGGAACAGACCCGAAAATAACGGCGTTTGCTTCCAAAAACTCTTTTTTGCCACAAAATTAAAAAATTCTCTGCTCTGCGCATTTAGACGACAAAAAGGACTTGATTTTGCGCCGTGTTTGTGGTACAATAGAAAGACGAGAGGAGTGATGACTGTGGCAGATAAAAAAACGGGCTCGAGAACGATAGCTCAAAATAAAAAGGCTTGGCACGATTATTTCGTTGACGAGAAGTACGAAGCAGGCATCGCGCTCTTCGGCACGGAGGTCAAAAGCATACGTCAGGGCGCGGTAAATATGAAGGACTCGTTCTGCTCCTTTAAAAACGGTGAGCTTTTTATCCTCGGTATGCATATTAGCCCTTATGAGAAAGGAAATATTTTTAACCGCGAGCCGCTTCGCGACCGTAAATTGCTCATGCATAAACGGGAGCTTATGAAGTTGCAAGGACTCGTCACGCAAAAAGGATATACCCTAATTCCGCTTTCTCTTTACTTTTCAGGAAAGAACGTTAAGGCGGAGATAGGTCTATGCCGTGGTAAAAAGCTTTACGATAAGCGAGACTCCGCGGCAGAAAGAGACGCAAGTCGCGAAATGGATAGACGCATGAGAGACCAATCGAAATACGATTGATTTATAAAAGTTTTCAGTAAATCCGAAAACTTTGCGTTTTTCATGAACTTGCCGAAGGTAAATATCACTTTTCAAGCAAAGCTTGAAAAATATCACTCGCCGAAAGGCGAATATCACTGCAGATCCGATACGGATCTGCCACACGGGCCCGTAAAGGTTTCGACGGGGATCTTGAGGTATGATAAGCGAGTAGAGCCGGACAATCTCTAAAAAGGTCCACATTAAAATTAAACGCTAACAATAAAACTGTAGCAATGGCTGCCTAAGGGCAGTGCCGCGGCATAAGCCGCCCGTTCCTCCGAGGAGTATCGCGGCCTCGGACTGAGCGTCAAGACAGCGGTGAACGTGCGTCGGTGTTTCGCCATTGAACCGACCACGCAGAAAATGGCTACCCGCGCACGAAGTCTGTCTGTTGACGTCGTGCAAGGGGAAACTCAAATAACAGACTGCACTCGGAGAAGGTCATATCAAGAGGTTTTCGGACAGGGGTTCGATTCCCCTCGGGTCCACCAAACGTGTATTGGACGAACACCTACTTCTTTAGCGGCGGCTTTGCCGTCAAGGTTTCGCTCTGATACGAACAAAAAACGCCATCTTAGATGAAAGTCTAAGGTGGCGTTTTTCTGTTCGTGGAACCGTTTTAAACTGTTGGGGGTTCTTGCATTGGAAAGCCTTGAATCTCGAAACCTGTGGAAATCAATTTCGCCTTGAATTCATTCTCAAATTTGTTGATTTTGGTTTTATCAACGACAATAACAAGGTTCTTTCGAGCTCTTGAGCAGCCAACATAGAACAATTTATAAGCTGTTAGAATTCCTTCAATCTTTGAAATCTTAAATATGTTTTTAGCATTACTTACCGTGCTTTTAGCCAAATAAGCTGTAAAATCATCTTTCAATAATGCCTCAAAGAGTTTGTTGTCTCGATATGTGTTCAAAACTTGGTTGCTATATTCGGCAAGAAGTTTTTTGTTCGCTTCATTCTTATTGTGAGTTTCAGCAGTAAGGTCACTTATTTTCATCCCCAACTTTGCTTCGACTTCCATTATTATTTTGCTATATGAATAAAACAAGTCCTCAAATTCCGGCAACGAAAAAGTATTTTTTGACCACAGTTCAAAG
>SVUA01000024.1 GCA_015063485.1 Oscillospiraceae bacterium
GCATAATTTGCTCTCCTCATCAGTCACCTTCGGTGACAGCTTCTCCGCTGGAGAAGCCTTTGATACTAACCGTTTACTTTTATTCTCGATATTTTAATAATTCAAACTCCACGATAAACCGCAATTTATATCTTTACAAAAAAATTCTTCAAGAAAATTCTTTGAGAGCTCGAGAACTTTCTTTTAAGAAAGTTCTCGAACGCGTCCCTCGCATCCTCATACATAAATTATCTCGCACTTACATTCGAGCATCGTTTCAAGGTAAGCAACTATTTTATGCGGGTCTTTGGTGACCGCGCCTTCTTTTATAAGCACCGACACTTTCTTTACCGTTATATATCCGCCGCTATCGTCTATCTCGACTTTGACCTCAAACGATTCCGCGGGAAGCCCTATGTCCTTTGCTATCATAGCGTGAAGTCCTTCCGCTATCCTTTGCGCACTTGCATCACGCACGGTATTATTATATATCTCCTGATAAAGCTCATCTTCCCCGTCGCCTTTTTCCTCAAAAATCAGGTCGGAAGAAAGCATGGGTATGATCTCCGAACCCAAAATTTCGGGCAGAGGCTTCAGTATAACGCAAAGGAGACAAAGAGTGCAGACGAGCCGCGTATATTTTTTCTCCTTTAGCGGCGTTATCATTCCTATAACAGAAATAAGTATCGATATTCCTATAAGCGTGACAAGATATTCTGCCATTTCTCCACCTCACGCCGCCGCGACCGTTATTCTTACGAATATAACGAGCGCGAATATGAACATAACGGCGCACATTGAAACGACGGCTATCATCACGCCCCAAACGCTTCCGAGCTCCGAGAGGAGCTTTCCCTCGGTCTCGCAGCCAAGCATATCCGCCACACCGCTCGTTAGCAAAAGCACAAGGCGCGTAAGAATGAGCGATACAAGCGTTGGCAAAAGCAAAATCATAACGAAAATGATACCGCTTATCCCGATGATAGTTTTCAAATACGACACGCCGCCCGCAACCGTCCGCAGAGTGTCTCCGACAGTTCCGCCGACTATGGGTATTGCTGTTGAGGCAAAAAGCTTTGCCGCGCGCGCTCCCGCGCTGTCTGACGCCGCCGCGAGAGCCGTTTGCGACGAAAGAGTTGCCAAAAGAAGCGTCATTATAGTGCCGAGGATAAAGGCGTAGGTCTTTCGTATTGCCGAAGCAAATCCGCGCAGACCGATGTCGGACGAAAGCGTATTGCAGAGCGCGAGAGCTGTGCACGAGCAGACGACGGGCACGACGGTCTTTGCGCAGAGCGTTTCGCAAACGCCCAAAAGCACGGCAAGTGAGGTGCTTCCAAGCGCCGCCGTCGACAGATTTCCGCCCATAGCGAGAACCGCGCTTCCGACGGGGATCATTGCGCTCATGAGTGAGCTTATCCTCTCAAAAAAGAGCGCGACGCTCTCAAGCTGGGAAAATTGAACGCCGATGATCGACGCCATGACCGCCCCCGTCATGCAAAAGCGCATAGCCGTGCCGAGCGCGTTTGAGGCGAGGGACGCCCTCAGAGCGTTGATGGCTGACGAGAGTATCAAAAGCGCTACGACGGTAACGAAAAGCCGCGCCGTGCTTCCTATCTGCGCCCCCATTATATCAAGTATCCGCGAAAATATGTATTTTGGCGAGGTCATTTCAAAGACCGCGTCGCTCTGCTCCTGTGAATCGCCCGAAAAAACTCCGTCGGGAAGTGCGTCGAGTGCCTCGTTTGGCAAGGAGTCTTTTATGCTTTCGAACTCCTTTGGCATAGAGACTTCTCCCTCGGCAGAGCAAAAAAGCGCAAAAAAATTCGCCGCCGAAACGAGAAATATAAACAAAATTATCTTTTTTATGACCTGACCTTTAAACATTCTGTATCTACCCCATTTCAAGCAAGGTATGCGCGTAGCCTATAAGCTCCGAAAAAAGCGGTATGCAGAGCGAAAGTATCGCGAGATTTCCCACCGTTTCGACACCCGTCGCAACCGTGTTTTCTCCGCAATCCCTGCAAATATCCGCGCCTATCCCCGAAAGCATGGCAAGTCCGAGAGCCTTTAGCATACGGACGGCGTACTCACCGACAGTTGATACGTCGACAAGCTCCGCCGTTTGCGAAAATATCGTTCCCGCCGCCGCCACCGCCGTACCGAACACCGCGATAACGCCGCAGATACGGAGAGCGGATACGCTCTGCGAATTTATCCCCTTTAAAATCAGCGCCCCGATAGAACAAACGAGAGCCAGAGCGCAAACTCGGATAAGCTCGTTTTCCATACGCTTCTCCCTCGCTCAAAAACCAAAGGTCGAGCGCAGAATCTCGAAAAGAGAGCCTATCTCGCCGATAAGCATGAGCATGACCGTTATTATTCCCGCAAGCGTTACGAACATCGCCTGCTCGTCCCTGCCCGTTTTATTTAATATAGATGTCGAGACCGCCACAAGTATGCCAACGCCTACGATCTTTAGTATAAGACTGATATCGATATCCATTTCTTTCCTTTCTTTTGAGGTATGTTGCGTTAATTATAGATAAATTTTGATTTATCGGTGAGTTTGATTTGACGAAACGGCAACGTACGAATGAAACGGTTATCACCAATAGCCTCCCTTGTGTAAAGGGAGGTGGCACGCGTTAGCGTGACGGAGGGATTGTAAAAGTAACATTTTAACACAAAACAATCCCTCACCCGACTTCGGCGTCAGCTCCTCGACGTTTGCTCCGCAAACTCGACTCCGCTTGCGGAAGCTTTACACAAGGGAGCCTCAAGTTCGTGCAAACATCAACGCACCGACAAACCGCAATTTATCCGCTTCAAATTTTGATTTATCGGTGGGTTTGATTTGACGAAATGGCAAGGCACAAAGGAAACGATTATCACCAATAGCCTTCTCCAGCGGAGAAGGTGTCACGAGTTTACGAGTGACGGATGAGGAGATCACCATTTAGCCTATGCTTAATTTGCTCTCCTCATCAGTCACCTTCGGTGACAGCTTCTCCGCTGGAGAAGCCTCTTGTCCTAATCGTTTGCTTTTGTTCTCGCCATTTTTAATATTTCAACCTGCTCGCTAAACCGCAATTCGTTTAATTTTCAACTTTCAACTTTCAACTTTCAATTTACAAAAGCAATATTGCCAGAGCCAACGATGCGCATACACAGACTGCGCCGTTCCTTTTTTTCTTTGACGGCAATGAGGAAAGGAGCGTTTTCCGATGCTCCTCAAGCAAGGTAAGATAATAATCACACGCCCGTAGCTGTTCCATTCGATACCCCCGTCCGAACTCCGAGGCAAACGCGCAAAAGACCTTGTATGCCTCTTTATCGCTAACGCTTATTGAATCGACAAACGCGCCAAGGCTTGTCGGCACTTCACTTTTTTCGTATCCGCACCGCAAGAGCTCCTTGTGTGAGCAAAGCGCGATTATCTCGCTGATCGGCAAGGAAAAGCAATCTATCTGCACCCTCGTAAACCTTATAAATGAGATAAGACCCTCGGTCTGCGCAAGAGCCATGGACGCAGATGCGTTTATCATATGAGCCGTAAACGCTCCGCTAAACGTGAGCAATAACGCCCCCGCAATTCTTAATACGATCATTCGCTTCCTCCCACGTATTGACGGCGTATCGGTAATCCTCGCCAAAGCCTCGGCGGGAAATTCCGACGTATCTGCAAAACACACGCGCCTCGTGAAGCATTCTTATCTGCGGACGGCGCAAAAGCGAGTCGATATCCCCCGCGTGCGCCGTGGCAATAAACGGCACGCCGTTGTTTTGTGCCGCGACGATAGCCTTTGCCTCGTCCGCGTCGCCTATCTCATCGCAGATAATGACCTCGGCACTGAGTGTCCGCGCCGCTATCTCAATGCCCACAGGCTTGGGATATCCCGAAAGGATATCGATGCAAAGCCTTTGCGAATCGAGAAACGGAGCTATTTCCCCTCTTGTGTCTATAACGGCGGTTCGAAGCGGCTTTGCCCCCGAGGCAAGTCTCCTTGCCACGTTCCGCAAAAGCGTGGTCTTGCCTATCCTTGGCGGAGAATATACGAGGACTCCCCCGTCCGAGCGAACCGATGAAAAAATATCGCTGACAGCAAGTCCGACACGCTCGTACCTCGCAGGTATGCGAAAATTAAGACATGACACCGAGTATATCCCTATGACCTTGCCGCCATCGACCGCGGCTCTTCCGCAAACGCCTACGCGTACTCCGTTTTCGAGCGTGAGATAGCCTTTGCATATCTCCTCGCTGTGCGCGTAAAGCGAGCCGTCGCAAAGCTCCTGCATGATAGAATCCATTTCAAGACGCGTTATCACCGAATCCAACATGATATTGCCGCCCGAAACGGTTATCGATGCCGCCTTTCCGCACCTTACGCGTACCTCCTCAATGGCTTCGTTTTGAGAAATACGCTCTTCGGCGCGCTTCAATTCCTCGCGCAATCTGTACGGAAGAAGCCTTATGACGTTTTCGGGAATACGCTCCCGCGGAGCGTATCTTGCTCCGTCGTTTATAACTGTCGCCATTTTGCTCCCCTTTCAAACGTTTTTTGACGGCTCGTTCGCCTTGTCCGCCTTTGGCTTCTGTCAAATTCTATGCAAAAAGTTGTAAGGATATGACTTGAACGCATTTCAAATTTTGATTTAGTGGTGAGACATACATTTGTAGGGGAGGATATTATCCTCCCGTTTCGTCGGGTTTTAACCGTTTGTTGCGGGAGGCTAATAGCCTCCCCTACGGTGTTTGTGCGAACAACCTGCTTCAAATTTTGATTTATCGAACGGTTTAATTTTGCGAAACGGCAGAAAACAACGCGAACGATAAAAACAAACTCGGTAGGGGAGGGCAAGTACGCAAGCGTACTTGCCCTCCCCTACCGAGAAAGAGAAAATTTTATCGTTAGCATTCTAAATTTATCTCCCCGATAAATCCCAATTTGTTCAACTTTCACTTTCAATTTTTCATTTTCAACTTTCAACTCCCAAAATCATCTGCGACATTTTGTCATACAACAAAATATAGTAAAATTCGACATTATTTTTTACTACATATTGTGCCTTTTTGACGGTATTAACATTGAGTTCATAATTTCTTAACAATATATTATTGTAAATTTATTATATATATGGTAGAATATATTATCATGGATATTTAGAAATTTCATGGAGGTAAATATGCTATTAAAAAACAATAATTTGCGTCCTGCATTCGCAACCGCAGGCAGTAAAATGCCCACCGCGAATCGCCGTTCCGTTAACGATGCAATTACGTTTAACACCGATGCTTACTCCGATACCAGTAACTTCGGAGGCTTTAACGATGAAAACACCAGCGACCGCGCGCCGCGAAAAAAAGCGCCTTCTCAAAAGGGCGGACAAGCTAAGAAAAAGAACAACGCTTCTATTCCCTATTGGGTATGGATCGTGATCGCCGCGGCTGTCGTTGTTGTTCTTCTCTTCGGTCTTATCATTTCGGTTGCGCTCAATTCGTCCAAAAACATAGAAATGACCGATAATACTTATATCGCTTATACCGAGGACGGTCAGACCTATCATATCGCGACAAACGGCACAGTGCTTGACGACGTTTTCGAGAGTGAACCTAAGATCACCGCTTCGCTCGACCGCTCCTTCGCTTACGTTGAGTGCGAGGGTGAGGAAGGTATCATGCTTTACTTGCTTCGCGATAAGAAGCTCGAAGAGATCACTATGGAAGGCTCTTCTATTACGAGTGTCGTGGCTTACGCGCAGCTCAAGCCCGGTATCATTTATGAGGAAGAAGGAAAATATTACGTATATACCGAGGACATGGGCGAGGACCTTATCGTCAAGACCGAGGGCGCGGATAACTTCCTTATCTCCGACGATGCTTCTACTATCGTTTACACGCTTCCCATCGAAGACAGTGCGGACGAATACAAGCTGTACTCCTTCCGCAACGGCACTTCCGACGCGATAGGCGTTAAGAACTGCAAGCCTATCATGCTCTCCGCAGACGGAGAATACATATACGCAAAGGCTTTGTCGAGCACTCTTTCCGAAAAGCTTTACTGCATTACTCTCAAGGACGGCGAAAAATATCCCGTCGGTGACGGCAACTTCGGCGAGATAACCGCCATAAACGTTGACGGCGATGAGATAATGTACTACTCCATAAATGACACCCGCTTCACCACTTACATCTATAACGCAAAGAAGGACACCTCTTACGAGATCGCAAAGAACTACGGTGTCTTTGCTCCCGCAGAGTTTGAGCCTAATGTCGTTCGCTACGGCACGTTCAAGAACATTTACGTTGAAGGCTATTCCATCGGCGATCTTACCGATTCCGACGAAGCAATAACCGGCTATACCTACTTCATCAACAAGAAGTACGAGGCTGAATCTATCGCAAAGGCTACAGGTAAGTTCTCACCCGACGGAAAATACTTCTACTATATCAACTCAAGAAACACTCTCTATCAGGTAGACCTTTCGAACCGCGACGAGACCGATAAGAAGATATTCGAGGACACCGAGAAATTTGAGATCACTCAAAAGGGTAACATTTATATGCTTATCTCGGATAGCAGCGAGAGCGGATTGCTTTACTACTACAAGCCCTCAACGGGAAGCAAGAAGGCTATCAATAAGGTAACTACCGAAATTTCAATGCACCAGTACTCAAATAAGCTTTACTACACCACTGAAGAGGATCAGGTATTCGTTACCGAGGAAGGCTCAAAGGGTGAGTCCGTTAAGTTTGATTCCGTTCAGCTTATCAATCTTCCCTACTTCAGCGATCCTGCTTCCAAAAAGACCTTTGCGTACTATTACGACGAAGAAACGATGCTTTGGTCGATATTCTATACTTCTAACGGTAAGTCCTTCGACCTTATTACAGCTGAATGTGAAAGCGTTTGGGGTACGTTGCTTGACGATATCCTTGACGGAATTCTCGGTTGATAATAAACAAAAAAATGAGCTAAGTCAATTAGCGTGAGCCCCATAACGAAGTTTTAACAAAAAGCACTTATGATAACGAATAAATCGTTTGTCATAAGTGCTTTTGCGTTGCTTCAGACAATTTTCTCCAGATAGTAATGAATTGACGCTTTGCGTCATGAATTGAAGCCTGACGGCTTCATGATTTGAAAACTTTGTTTTCATGAATTGAATTGCTATGCTTTATCATGCCGAAGGCAATTCATGAACTTCGTTCATGAACGAAGTTCATGAACGAAGTTCAATTCACGGCGCAAGCCAATTCATGCCATTTAGGGCAATTCATTATGGGCACGCTCGAATAACTTATGTTAATCCTTCGTTATCGCGCGTGCCCATTTGACTTAGCTCATTTTTTATCCCTCGTAAAGTTCGAGTATCTCCGACGCGGTCTTGGCAAGTTCATGCGCCACATAGTCGGGAGAGATTATCTTCATTTTATTTCCAAAGCCCATTACCCACGAAAAGAAGGTCGGACTTATCATTACCTTCGCGACAAACTCAAAGCTGTCCTCATAGTTTGAAAGTATCGTAACGTCCTGTCCGAAACGGTCGATGACAACACTTGCAAGAGAGTTCTCGCACCTTATCCGAACGTTACAAAGCTCACCGCCGTACATTCCGAACACCTGTCTTGAATATATCGCCATGTCGAAATCTTCAAGAGAGCCTATACCCTCACGCGCAAGATCTGAAACGCTGACCTCAAGCATCTTATCCACGCGGAAATGCTTGACCTTTTGCGCTTCTGAATCGTACGCTACCAAATAGTAGTTCTCGTCATACCAGTTAAGAGCCTTTGGACTTAACTCGTAATATTCCCCGCTCTTTCGCAAAAGCCTTTGCTTACGCGAGTTCCATTCAAAATACCGACAGCGTATGCGCTTGTTTCGAGACATCGCGTCGCATATCTTTTCGACGTTCTCGAATATCTCCTCGTTAGCCGCCTTTAAGCGATTCTCCATAAACACTTGCTCGTGCAGCTGCGCGCCCTGATATTTACTTCCGTGCCCCTCGAGCTTACGGATAAGCTCGTTGCTCTTTTTCAGAGTTATCGCCTTTGACGCTTGGACCGCATCGATAAGAAGCTTCAATTCGGCGGGTGAAAACTCATGCGACGAAACGTAATATCTGACCTGTCTGTCGCGCTTTACTTCGACGTTCACACCGTAAAGTTTCAACAATTCAAGATCGTCGTAAAGGCTCTTTCTCTCCGCGCTTATGTCGTATTTCGCAAGCTCCGCCGATATCTCCGACAGCGTGAGCGCGTGGGTATTATCGGTCTTCTCCAAAAGTATCCTCATAAGGAAGAGCAGTTTTAATTTTTGGTTCGGCTTTTTCGCCATGATATCCTCCGTCGCGTGAAAAATTTTGGACACGGACAAACTATCCGTATTTATATTTTATCACACTCCAAGGAAAAAATCAAGTATATGTTTTAACCCGCGATAAGAGCGTAAAGGATTATTCCGATACAGAACAAAATTCCTGCCGCTACCGCGCCCATGGTGTATACCGAGCAGTTGCAATTCTCTGCCATGAGTCTCATATCCATCATTTCATTTTCATTTTTTCTAATATTTCTCGTCATTTTTCATTCTCCTTTTTCAGTCGAATTTTAATCGTTTTTGTTTTCCAGAGTCGCTTTCTCTGTATTTTTATTATAGCACACATTATGTGTCATAAAAAGGACAATGATAAATGTTTTTCGATATTTTTTCGAAATTTAGAAGAATTTTTTCGTTTTTTGGCATTTTTTCGCTAAAACTCTTCTTTTTTTGGAATGATTTTTGTTCCTGTTTTGGAAAAACAAAATAACAAAACGGGAGGCAAAACGCCTCCCGCAACTTTCAATTTTCAACTTTCAATTTTCAACTTTCAATTTTCAACTTTCAATTTTCAATTCTCACCAGCCCGATGGCGTTTTTCTGTTTTTCTTGAACCAATCGGTTTCTTTGAGTATCGTATCGTTTGCCGAGCCTTTGACACGAACGCCCTCCATTCCTGAGCTTACAACGATATTTCCGTTCATTGACGTAAATTCGTCATTGTCGTAATCAACGCAAAGAGTCGTAACGTAGACCTTATCGGTATACGGCGCGATGCGGTCGATAAACGCTTGTGTCGGGAACTGATTCACCGCCTTGTCGGTATACTCCGAGCTTCCCGCGCAGCAGCAAACGCAAACTATCTCGGGTCTTACGACCTCCATCAGACAATCGTTCGATGAGGTGCGTGAACCGTGATGTCCCGCCTTATAAAGCGTTACCTCTGGCAGATCGTTCATCTCTACAAGCTTCTCTTCTCCCTCTTTTTCAAGGTCGCCCGTGAAGAGAAAATGCTCGTCGCCCTGATTTATCATAACGCATACCGAATGGTCGTTCTCGGTCTCGGCTACGTGATAATAAAAGTAGCTGTCAAGTATCTCAAGCTCTATATCCTCGCCTATCGGGAAGATATTTTTATTCTCGTCCATGCATTCCTCGGCAGTGTAATGAGTCGCTCCCGCCTTTATTTCATCATTTCGCTCACGGATATAATTCTTATACATCGTTTGAGACGATTTTCCGTCGGTTATCTGCGCAAAATCTATTATTATCTCTACCTCGTAAAGATCGAAAAGGCTATCGGTGTCCTCCTTCGTGGCAAATCCCGCGTAATGATCCTCATGCGCGTGGGTGACGATAACGTATTCAAGCGTTCCGTCCTCAACGTACGCGTCAAGATACTCCGCGATAGTCGGAATACTCGACACCTTTGAACCCGCGTCGATAAGTATGTCGGTGTCTCCCGCCTTTATGTACGTACAATCTCCCGTGTACTTGTTACCAAGCTCTAAAAAATGTATCTCAAGATCTCCGCTGACGACCTTGTCGGAGTCGGTCGGCTTGAAGAGATAATGGTATCCGACAAATCCGCCCGCCGTTCCGAGCAAAAACAGAACTATCGCGAGGAATATAGTTAAGCCCTTATTAAATTGTTTCTTTTTCTTAGCCATTACCCTTGACCTCCTACGCGGATAGTACGAACGCGCTTGATGTCACCGAAGCGAACGTCATCAACAGTATAAATAATGTAATATACGCCCTCTTTTGAGGTGTCTATCTTGTACTCGCCGTCACCGACTTCCGAAAGAGACGTGCTTACCTTTACCTTCTTTGAAATATCCTTGCCGAAGGATACGACCTCTGCTCCCTTGTCCGTATAGATCACGCTTGTACCTTCTCCGCTGACTTCAAGCGTATATTCGCTCTTTCCTTTGAGCTCAAAGCCGTCGTTGCGGCACAAATAGTAACACGCGAACGCGCCGAGCGCAAGACCGAGCAAAAGCGCTATGACCCATATGACGTACGATGCCGCCGATATCTTTTTAGCCTTACTCTTTATCTTCCTTTTAGCCTTGCTTTTAGCTTTACTTTTAGCCTTTTTCGCGGCTTTTTCCATAAATTCGTCCGCAAATTCTTCTCTTTTTGTATTTCTTCCGTCGTTCAAGATCGTGCTCCTTTCTTTTTCAATACACCCATACTTATATTGTATCATATTTTTCGTGTTTCTTCAATATATTTTTTCAAATTTTGAGAATAATTCTTATACAAATAAAACGGCTTTTGTTTGTGAGTTTTAACTATTTTTTTTGTATTTTTTCAAAAACCTCTTTACAAGTTGTACAAAATATGATATAATGAGATCGAGGAAAGAAAATTCCTCGGTTATCTATTATTTCAAGGAGGATCAACCATGAAAATTACCATTATCGGCAGACAAATGAACGTGTGGGATCAGATGAAAGATGCCATTGAACACAAGCTCGAAAAGTTCGAAAAGTATTTCGACGACGATTGCACCGCAACCGCTACGTTAAGTACTAAACGAAACATGAAATGCCTTGAAATTACCATAGTCGCTTCGGGCGTTATCTTCCGAAGCGAAGTTGAAGACGAAACGTTCAGAAACGCGCTTGACCGCGCTATCTATTCGATAGAAAGACAGATACGCAAAAACAAGACCCGCCTCGAGCGCCGTCTGCGCGAGGGCGCTTTCGCAGATGTCTACGATACGGGCGAGGATTACGAGGACGAGCCTGAATTCAGAATACGCCAGAAGTCCTTCCCCATCAAGCCTATGTCGGTCGAGGAAGCTATCATGCAGATGAATCTGCTTGACCATGAGTTCTTCGTATTCAAGGACGAGCAGACCGATGCTATCAACGTTGTCTATAAACGCCACGACGGCGATTACGGTCTTATCTGCGACGCTGAAGATTAAAGGACACACTTACAAAAGCAAGAAAAATAAAACAAAACATGGGTTATTTATAAATAACCGTTTGCGATAACTAAACTTATAGTTCTTCTCTAAAGAAGAAAGTGGTCGGACGAGTCATGCGACTCGTCCGACCACAATTTTTTGTGAATGAAGATGTTTTTTCTATTTAAAAAAGCAAGCTAAATATTATTTTTTATTTAAACGGTTTCTTATAAAAACTCCCTTTAGGAAGTTCTTTGGGGCTCGACCCTTTCTCGAAAGAAAGGGTCGAACGCGTTCTCAGCATCTTAACCGTGGATTTTCAAGAAATCCATACAGCGAGCGACTTCTTCCAAGCCTGTGGGATAGAAGCCTTCGCTTTCGACGATCATATCAAAATTATTAGCTTTAGCCATAGCGATTATAGGCTCAAGAGAGACGTGACCCTCACCGAGAGCCTTACCGCGACCGCCGAGGAGACCGTCCATCAAGTGAATAGCCTTAATACGCTGCTTCATACGTTCGCAATACACGACGGGGTCTACCCCCGCGTTAAACGCCCAATAGACGTCTATCTGGAAACCAAGCTCTGTTCTCTTTTCAAGCTCCGAGAGTATATTTGTTCCCCAATATCTCGTTTCAAACTCAACACTGTGGTTGTGGAAGACAAGAGAGATACCGTTTGCCGCGAGCTTTTTCTGTGCGGAATTAACGATTTTTACAAATTCATCGATTTTTTCAAGAGTATCGATCTTCGCCGTGGGAATAACGAAATTCTTATTTCCTATCGCCTTATGAAAAGCTATCGTTTCATCTATCTTATCGGGCAAAAGCTCCTTGAGAGAACCGTGAGCGCTTCTGATAGTGACATTTGCGTCCTCAAGCATACGGCAGACATCGTCCGCGGTATGACCGAAGAAGCCCGCAGACTCAACGTAAGAATAGCCAAGCTCACCGACAGCCTTAAGTGCCGCCGCGAGATCCTTTTCTGCAAGATCGCACAAGCTATACATCTGAATACCGTATTCGTAGTTCATTTCAAATCTCCTTTTTGATTTTATAAAATCAATCTAATTATATAAAGTCCAAAAACTTTCGTCAATAGCGGTTTAACTTTCTTTACATTTTTTTAACATTTTGACATATGCCATCGCTAACAAAAAACTGCCTAACATTTCTGTTAAGCAGTCTTTTTTATTTTTAGGTAATAACTCAGATTTTGAGGTCGTCCTCAGTGATCTCAGTATACTTAGCTGCGGTAGCTTTTCCAAGAGCAACGGTAACGATAATACCCTTTACGGTCTTACCGTCCTTGAGCTGTTCTCTAATATCCTCGATAGAATCACAACCCTTAACGGCAATAACTACACCTGTACCGAGTAAAGCGATCTCAACAGCTTCATCTCCAAGATCTTCCTTAACCTGTTCAAGCGTATAGGGTTCTTTATCCTCTGCCGCCTTGTTGATCTTCTTAGCATAAGATTCAGATATGTTGGAGCAAGATGCAAGAGCCATGCAAAGAACTACGAGTGCCATAGCAACAGCCAAAAGTCTTACAGATCTTTTCATTGTAACGTCCTCCTTTCTACAATAATTCTCCATAAATATTATATTACAAAACGCCGTTTTTGTCAAGTGGAAATCACGTTTTCTTCACTTCTTTTTCACCTTTTTCAAGATCCGTGAGCAAACGTCACAGACTATTACCGATAACACGGCAAGTCCGCACATATAAACAAAAACATTTCCGATGCGTGTATAAAGTGTCTTATTGCTCCTCATATACACGTCTTCTACTATCATTCCGTCAACGAGTGGGTCAAGCTCCGCTATCACCTCTCCCCTTGAATTTATAACGGTCGATATTCCCGTATTTGCCGAGCGGACTATATATCTTCCCGACTCTATGGCGCGGAGCTGCGCCTGAGCGTTATGCATATAAAGAGCCGCGGAATCGGTAAACCAAGAGTCGTTCGTTGACAGACAGATAAGCTGCGCGCCATCAATAACGCTCTCGCGTGTCAATTCTTCGTATATAGAATCAAAGCAGATAAGCGAGCCGAGCGCACCCTCATCGAGCATAAAGAGCTGCGCTCCTTCTCCCTGCGCTACCTCCTCACCGCTCATTACAAGCTCGGCAAGAGGAGGAATGAGAGTCTCTATAAGCGAACGCAGAGGCACGAATTCGCCAAACGGCACGAGTCTGCGCTTTGAATATACGTTGTCAAGAGAGCTTCCGTCGGGCGCGAAGCATATTATCGAATTATACTGCGCGTTATTTTCGTCTCTCGAAAAAGCTCCGACGAGTATGGTCACGTTATTCTCTTTCGCTATATCCACGGCGAATCGGTAATATGAGCTTCCCTTACTCAAGGTATACGGCAGAGCCGTTTCGGGCCATACGACTATCTTCGCGCCCTTCTTTGCCGCTTCGCGAGTGTATTGCTCATAGACCTCTCTCGTTTTTTGCGAGCTTGACGTGTCCCACTTTTCATGCGAGGAAATATTGCCCTGAATAGCCGCTACCTTGATAGTTTCTCCCGTATTTTTATGCGAGAACCAGATAACCGTACCCGCGCCGTACTGAAAAACAAAGAGAGCCGCCGCTACGATACAAGAAAGCTTTAATTTGTTCTTATCGGCAAGAGCAAGCGCGACACAGGCGTTTACCGCTACGATAATAAAGGTCACGAAATAAGGTCCGAACCAAGATGCCGTCTGCAATCCGACGAGATATTCCGATTGACCCAGAGGCAGTCTGCCCCACGGCACACCCCACCAACCGAACGTTTGAAGCCATTCGTAGACCGCCCATATTCCCGCGAGGGCAAAGGGCTTTAAAAGGGCGAAGCGGCGGCAAGCGGACGAACGAAAGACTATTCCCGCAAGGACGAAAACGAGTCCGCCCTGAACCGCTTGAAAGAGAGAAAGACCTATCCAAGCCGCGATAACCACGCAAAGAGCCGCGCCCTTTGTCATGCCGTCGATAAAATCAAGCGGATAAAGGTTTACAAACCAATGAAAATTTACTAAGTAAAATGCCGAGAAGAAAAACACGCCGTAGCCGTAAAGAGCGCGAAGCCTCAAGCCGTCCTTTGAAGCGAGTGTCAAAAGGAAGAGTGCGCACGGCACGAGCGTTAGCCATTCAAGAAATCCTATTTTCGGTATAACGAGACAAATACCTGTTAATATGCCGCTCAGAGCAAGCATTAAAAAGCGCAAGGAGCGGCGGTATTTTTCAACGGTCACGATATCGTTTGTTTCGGTATTGTTCATATATTTATTCGTGTTCCTTTCGATAGTATCAATTTCGCAAATAGCGAGTGAATCGGAAATCAAACAAATTGCGGTTTATCGGGGACGCGAGGGACGCGAGTCGCTTTTCGAGAAAAGCTCCGCAAAAGCTTCCTGAAAATAGGTTTTCATGTAGCCATAACGGCTATTTTCAAACTTCTTTTTAGGAAGTTCTTTGAAGGTGTGGAAACTTTCTTTCAAGAAAGTTTCCACAAAACGCGTCCCCGATAAATCAAAATTTGAAACAAACCGTATTGATCAATTCAAAAACCAAATTTTATCGCGGTCTACTCGGAAGACCTTTCCCTCGAGGTAAGAAAGCGCGTTCTCTTTTTCGGCCTTTTCAAAGGTCAAGGAATACGCGTAGAGAGCCTGATACTTATATCCGTCCTTCTTTTCTTCCCTGTTCACGCCGTACTTTCCGTCGCCCACGAGCGCGTGGCCGATATGCGCCATATGAGCGCGTATCTGGTGCGTTCTTCCCGTGACGAGCTCAATTTCGCAAAGCGACGTGCCGTTAAAGCTTTCAAGGACGGTATAGCCTGTGATTATCTCCTTTGAGCCCTTAAATTCTTTGTCGCGGACTTCAACGAGATTCTTCGCGCTGTCCTTTCGCAAAAAGGCGCGAAGCATAGCCTTTTTCGGAGACGGTGTGCCGTGAACGAGACAGAGATAGCGTTTTGTCAGCTCATTGTTGCGTATCTTTTCGTTCATAACGCGCAGAGCCTCGGCGTTCTTCGCCGCGATAACGATACCGCCCGTATTTCTGTCTATACGGTTGCAAAGCGCGGGAGCAAAAGACTGCTCTTGTATAGGGTCGTACTCTCCGTTCTGGCAAAGATACGCCTTTATATGCATTATAAGTGTATTCTCCGCCGCCGCGGTGTCCTCATGCACGAGAACGCCCGGACGCTTGTTGAGGAGCATTATGTTTTCGTCCTCGTAGACGATATCAAGCTTCGGACGGATACGCGTAAGCGCGCCGTCGTCTTTTTCGGGCGAATCAAAAAATTCCTCGCGGATAAAGAGCTGTATCTCGTCGCCGCATACAAGCATCTGATTCTGCTCGGCGCGCTTACGGTTCACCTTTATCTTCTTGGTGCGGATATATTTATACATCATCGACGTGGGTAAGCCCTTGACCGCTTTTGAAAGAAACTTGTCAAGCCTCTGCCCCGCGTCGTTCTGCCCTACTGTAATTATTCTCATTGTGTTGATGACCTTTCGAAATTTGAGATGCGCGTTACTTTCTTTTTCGCGAAAAAGAAAGTAACCAAAGAAAAAGCATTGCAAGGGGGATTTACAAATACTCGTTTGCAATAACTAAACTTTAATGTTTTTTTCTAATGAAGAAAGTGGTCGGACGGCGTAAAGCCACCGACCGCACTTTCTTTGGGTAAATAAAGGTATTTTTTCCTATTCAATAGAAAGTACGCCCAATATTGATATTTAAATTATCTTACATATATATTATAAATTATTTCGCCTGCTTTTTCAATAGGGTTTAAAGATTTTACAGAAAAAAGCATTTACAAAGCTTTGCTTTTATGATAAAATATATTTACCTATATTAAAATTAGGAGTTTTTTAATGGCAGAAAAAATTCAGACCGTTGGCATCTACACCTTGGGGTGCAAGGTCAATCAATATGAATCGGAAGCGATCGCCGAGGAGCTTTTGAAAAACGGACTTTCTATCGATTCTCCGTCAAATCCTTGCGATGCGTATATAATAAACACCTGTACCGTAACGGCGGAATCGGACAGAAAGGCAAGACAGTTCATTCGCAGAGCTATATCAAAAAATCCCGATGCTTACGTCGTCGTAACGGGTTGCTTTGCGCAGGTCTCTCCCGAAAGCATAGCAGCGATCGAGGGCGTTGACGCAGTCATCGGAAACGGTAACAAATTAGAAGCGGCGACGGCTGTTATCAATATGCTCAAAGCTCAAAAAGCAAAGACTTCTCCCACAATAAAGGTGGGCGATATCGAAAGCTCTCCTTTTGAGCCTATGCAGATATCCTCATTCGAGCGCACTCGCGCCTATGTCAAGATCGAGGACGGCTGTGAAAACCGCTGTACCTACTGCATCATTCCCTCGGCTCGCGGAAAGGTTCGCTCAAAGCCGATGGACGAGGTGCTCGACGAAGTGCGTACGCTTACAAAAAACGGTTGCCGAGAGATAGTTCTCACGGGTATCGAGACGGCATCGTACGGCAAAGACCTTGAAAACACTGACCTCGCAACTCTTCTTGAGGAGGTCGATAAAATTGAGGGCATCGGCAGAGTCCGCCTCGGCTCTCTTGACCCGTCGCTCATAAAGCAAGACTTTGTAAAAAGAATATCGGCTCTCAAATCATTAGCGCCTCACTTCCACCTCTCACTTCAAAGCGGAAGCGACCGCATACTCGCGAAGATGAAGCGCAAGTATAATTCGACACAGGCAATGAGGGCAATTGAATTATTGCGCGAAAACATAAAAGACGTGAAATTCACGACCGACGTTATCGTCGGCTTCCCAACCGAGACCGAGGAGGATTTTACAGAAAGCGTTGATTTTGTCCGCAAAGCGCGTTTTCTTATGGTTCACGTATTCCCCTATTCAAGCAGAAAGGGTACGCCCGCTTGCTCGATGCAAGGACAGATAGCGGGTGAGGAAAAGACGCGAAGAGTTCATATTCTCTCAGATGCGGCGCAAGAGACAAGAAAAGCTCTGCTTGACGAGGTTTGCGCCTCCGAAAAGATATGCGAAGTCCTTTTCGAGACCCACGAGAACGGATACGCATACGGTCATACCCCCGATTTTCTTGAGGTTGCAGTTAAGAGCGATGTTCCTTTACACGCGGTAACAAAGAAAGTCAAATTTACGCATAATAACGGAAATATCTGCTTTGGCGATATAGTTGATTAAATAAATTGCGGTTTGTCGATGAGATTGTTATATCGTTTGATTGGTTTAAATCGTTTGTATTAGGACCGTCGAGGACGCCGGTCCCTACAAGATAAATTATGATCGTTAGGGCTTCCCATCGCCTCACGGCGAGGAATATGTGTACAAATTTTTCTACACTGTAGGGACCGGCGTCCTCGACGGTCCGTTACCATTCGATTAAATTTATGCAAACATAACGCACCGCTAAATCAAAATTTGAATTTTTTAACAAATTATTTGGCGAATCCACAAAACATTTGTCTCTTTATGGTATAAAAAAGAAAAAATAAAAAATCTTTTCAAAAAACTATTGCATTTTTGTTTTTGTTATGGTATAATATATAGCGTTCTATGAAATTTGATTGAAACATATGCATATAATGCGTATCTGAGGAGGTGTCAATATGGCAAAGTGCAGCATCTGTGGAAAGGGCGTTGTTTTCGGACAGGCAGTATCCCATTCCCATCGTAAGACCAACAGAACTTGGAAGCCCAATATCCGTAAGGTAAGAGCAATCGTTAACGGTACTCCCAAGACCGTTGCTGTATGTTCTCGTTGCCTTCGTTCGGGCAAGATCAACAGAGCGTAAGAGCTTTTTTGATATCAAAAACGATTACAAAAGAATTAAGGCAGATTCGGTTATGCTTTACGCGCCGCGATCTGCTTTTTTTCGTTACGGAGAGTATCATGCAAAAAACACTCGCGATAATCGCGAACAATTCAGAAGAAGAACTTGAATATATTTTGGAAAGAGACGGCTTTGAGATACTGCGTATCCCCCCTTCCCCGCTTCTCGCGCCGCCCGTGCAAACTCACGCCGATATGCTCATATTCCCACTCGGCGATACCGTGTTTTGTCATGAGAGCTTTGCGCAAGAAAACAAAGAATTTTTCTCAAAGCTCGAAGCTCTCGGATATAACGTACGCGCCATTGGCGGCGAATACAGAGAGGAATATCCGCACGACGTTCGCTTTAACGCGGCTACCGTTGGGAAAAGAATTTTTATCGGCTCTCGCACCGATGCGGAAGATATCCGCGAGTACGCGCGTGAACATGGCTTTGAGATAATACGGGTAAAACAAGGCTACGCGAAATGCTCGACTTGCATAGTCGGAGAAAACGCGATAATTACCGCGGACACGGCGATAGAAAAAGCCGCTCGAGATGTCGGCATTGACGTATTGCGGATAAGAGAGGGACACGTCGAGCTCCTCGGATATTCGCATGGATTTATAGGCGGAGCAACGGGAGCTTTTGGGGATACCGTGTACTTTGTCGGAGACCCGAATCTTCACCCCGATGGAAACGCTATCATTGATTTTTGTGAAAATCACGGCAAAAAAATATCCTTTATCGAGGGCAAAAAGCTTTTGGATATCGGCAGTATTCTTTTTTTGCCTCCTGTCAATTAAATCAAACAAATTGCGGTTTATCGGGGCGTTGATGTTTGCACGAACTTGAGGCTCCCTTGTGTAAAGGGAGCTCCCGACGAAGTCGGGTGAGGGATTGTTTTGTGTTAAAATGTTACTTTTACAATCCCTCCGTCACGCTAACGCGTGCCACCTCCCTTTACACAAGGGAGGCTATTGGTGATAACCGTTTCGTTCGTGCCTTGTCATTTCGTCAAATCAAACCCACCGACAAATCAAAATTTGAAATTTTAAACCGTATCTACGAACACAACATTTTTCTTCAAATTATTGACTTTTCCAAAAACACATGATAAAATAAAATGTAAACAATTTAATTTCAAGGAGTCAAAAATGATATATTCGGACTGGCACATTCATACAGAATATTCATACGACGCAAAGCTTCCTCTCGATACGCTTGTAAAAAGAGCGACCGAGCAAGGCTTACGCTTTTTCGGTGTCACCGACCACGCAAACTTTAACGATGAAAAATTTATGAGCGACCTTCGCGCCTCTGCGGAAAATGTGAAAAAGGCTCAAATGAACTGCCCCGCCCTCGTTCTCGGCGTGGAGCTTACGCCTATCGCAAGACCCGAATTTGACTATATCGCAAAGACGGGAACACGCGACGGCTACGTTGCGCCAATACAGGATACCCCTTACGACATCGAGCTTGCGACATCTAAAGAAGAGCTTATCGCGCTCGGCGTTCGCTATGCTATCGGCGCGTCGCATTGGAGAGTTGACGTTCCCGACAGACATAACGCAGACAATCGCCTTGAAAACATGATAAAGGAGTGGTATCGACAGCAAATGTGGCTCGCACAGGACGAAAGAGTCACCATTCTCGGTCACCCTTGGTATAACGGCAAGGGTATCTGGTACGAGGACTTTTCGGTAATTCCTCACTCCATGAATATGGATATTGCCGCGGCTCTCAAGGAAAATGGGAAATATGCCGAATGCAATCCTTGTATGTTCAACGCCCAAGCCACCGAAAAATTCAAAGTTCAGTACGCGGAATTTTTGAGAGAGATATTTGAGATGGGCATACCGATAACCTACGGTTCGGACTGCCACGGTCCTGAATATCCCGACGGCAGAGAGGCTGTGTCAAAATATCTTTCAAGAGCGGGATTTCGCGACGGAGATTTCTCAGAGCTTTCCGAGGATATCCTTTGGTAATATAAAAAAGACGGAAATTTTAAAAATTTCCGTCTTTTTTGTTTTCATCGCAGTATTTTTCTCACCTTTTCATACGCCTTTTGCTCGTCATTTTCGATTTCGAAAAGAACAGAATATAGGGCGCGTACAAAAAGGATATGCTCAAAAAAGAAGGTCGGTGAATCGGTCACAGCTCCGCCAAAGCGAATATTTTCGGCAGGATAAGCGCCGAACAAAAGGCGCAAACGGCGTTTGAGATTCTCAAAAGAATCGGTTTTCGTTATGACTATTTCGGGGTATATACGAATATTTTCGTCGGACATAAGGCAGAGCGAAATTAGCTTTTCCACGCTTCCCTCGCCCGAAAAAGCAAGGAAGATATCAAGTGAAAATTTACGGTCTTTCAGATAATTTATAATATCTTTTGCCGTATCCGTATTCTCATCGCAGCGCAAATGTAATTGTATTTTTCCTCTGCTTTTATCGGATAATAACAAATAAATTTCTTGCGCCAGAATTATTGATTTTTCGTCATTATTCAATTTTTCGCCACGATTTTTCTTTTCTGTCGCAAGCTTGTAATGATATGGGTCAGGTCTTATGAAATCAAGTCCTTTAAAGTCAAATACAAGAGCTTCGCATTTATCCGATGTGTGACATTTTTCATCACACTCTTTATTTTCATCATCAACAGAGCATCTATATAATTTTTCAACATTGTATTTTTTTAAAAGCTCGTTATGATCTCCGCCGCAAAGCTCGAATATTTTTTCATTTGCCGCCGCCCACAAAAGACAGATATCTTCCTCTGAAAAGGACTTCCTTGAAGCAAGCTCTTCTCCGCAAAGCTCCAAAAGAGTGATATGCAAAAGGTCGAAAACATGAGTTCCCTTGAGTGTCGGAAGCGAGAGCAAAAGCTCCTTGAAATATTCAAAATCCGAGACCTCTCCTCTGCGGTACTTCTCTTCTCTGCCGCACAAGCAAAGAGCGGCATCTGTCTCTTTGCATCGCAAAAGCTCACACACGTTCGTAACCAATGAGCATGATGTCCTTGGCTTTGCGTAATATTCAAATTTAGGCAGTCTTGAAAGCTCAAAATAAGCTTCTCTGTTTTCTTGTGTCATAACGCCCTCCGTATTTTTTCATAATCAGTATATCAAAAATCAATCAAATTTGCAAGTATTCTTAAATTTTTTTACTTTTTTAGCAAAAAAATCATAAAAAAAGCAAAAATTATAAATATAAGTGTAGACTTTTTTTAATTGTTATGATATAATAATATGTAAAATTTTATTTTTCGGAGGTTCTTATGCGCGTTATAACGATCGGAGAACACTCGTTCGGTTCTCATTGTTACGCGATCATATCGGATAATCACGCTATGATAGTCGATCCGTCCGCCTCGGTTTCTTCAATTATGTCGGCTTTGTCGGCAGAGGACGCGATCATCGAAGGCATTTTGATAACTCACGGACATTTTGACCATATACTTTCACTCGACCTGCTCCGCGATGCGACTCACGTTCCCGCTTATATTCACGAGGACGACGCGGAAATGCTCACGGACGGCAATAAAAATATGTTCCGCTTCGCTTACGGCAAGGACAGAGCTTGGCGCGAAGCCGAATATACGCTCAAGGACGGTGACGAGATACCGCTCGGAGACGAGAAGATAAAGGTCATTCACACACCGGGGCACTCAAAGGGCTGTGTCTGCTACCTTTGCGGAGACACCATGATAACTGGTGACACCTTATTTGCCGATACGGTCGGAAGGACCGACCTCTATGGCGGAAGCTCGGAGATACTCCTCGAATCGCTCAAAAAGCTTCGCTCACTCGGTCTTGACAAGAACATGACTATACTGCCAGGGCATGGAGCTGAGGGAACTCTCGGCACAGCGCTTGACATTTCGGCTTACTTTTTTTAAATTTTAAAAAAACAACTCTCGAAAGGACATAAAAATGGATAACAATAGACTTGCGGAACTTTTGTTCCCAAATATCAACACAACTCCCGAGGAAATGGAGGCACGTTTCCCGCGCCGTACTCTTCCCGAGGGCGCAAAGGTAACGAGATTTGCTCCGAGCCCCACGGGATTCGTTCACTTCGGCGGACTTTTCCCAACGACTGTTGCCGAGCGTCTTGCTCACCAGAGCGGCGGTGTGCTTTATCTTCGTATCGAGGATACAGACGCAAAGCGTGAGGTCGCGGGGGCTGCCGAGGCTCTCATTCGCACTCTTTCGGTCTATGGCATAGACTTTGACGAGGGCGCGATACTCGGAGACGACGGCAAAGTCTCGGACAAGGGCATATACGGACCTTACAAGCAGTCTTTGCGCGGAGAGATCTACCAGACCTTTGCAAAGCAGCTCGTAAAGGAAGGCAAGGCTTACCCCTGCTTTACGACCGAGGAGGAGCTTGAAGAGCTTCAGGCGGTAAACAAAAAAGAAGAGATAAAGAACACCGACTGGCAAGCGGAGGCGGAAAAGAGACGCGCCGAGATGCTTGCGCGCCGTGAATTCACAATAGAAGAGGTCGAAGCGCACATTGGCGCGGGCGATCCGTTCGTTCTTCGAATCCTTGCTGACGGCGACCCCGAAAAGAAGATAAGATTCACCGACCTTGTAAAAGGAAATCTTGAAGTACCCGAAAACGACGAGGACTTCGTTCTTCTCAAATCCGACGGTATTCCCACCTACCACTTCGCGCATGCCGTGGACGATCACTTGATGGGAACTACCCACGTTATTCGCGGAGAGGAATGGCTTCCGAGCTTACCAAAGCACCTCCAGCTTTTCCGCTACCTCGGATTTAAAACTCCCAAATATATGCATATCGCGCAGATAATGAAGCTCGACGAGAACGGCAACAAAAAGAAGCTCTCGAAGCGCGACATGGGCGCGAACATGGACGACTACACGGGCATGGGCTACTGCCCCGAGGCTGTTTGCGAGTACGTTATGACGCTTCTCAACTCGAACTACGAGGAATGGAGAATGCAGAATCCCGACAAGAGCTACCGTGACTTCCCGTTCAACATCAAAAAAATGTCGGTATCGGGCTGTCTTTTCGACTTTGACAAGCTCAACGACGTTTCAAAGAACGTTATATCGAAGATGGACGCAAAGTCCGTTACCGAAAAGGTCACGGCGTGGGCGCTTGAATTTGACCGTGAATTTGGCGAAGAACTCGCGCGTGACAAGGAGTTCACCGAGAAGATTTTCGCTATCGGACGCGGCGGCAAGAAGCCGAGAAAAGACCTTGCTACGTGGGCGGACGCAAAGCCTTATATGTCGTTCTTCTTTGACAAGTTCTTCGCTCTTGAATGTGATTACGACGAAAAGTACGACAGAAACGACATCAAGGCGATACTTGAGGGATTCGTTAAGACCTACGACGAGAGCGACGATATGAACGCTTGGTTTGATAAGATCAAGGCTCTTGGAGAACCTCTCGGATACGCATCTGACATGAAAGCGTACAAGGCTTCTCCCGAAAGCTTCAAGGGCAGCGTTGCCGACGTTAGTATGTTCCTGCGACTTGCCGTTACGGGCAAACTCAATTCCCCCGATATGTACGCGGTAATGCAGATTCTCGGTAAGGAAAAGATCGCGGAGCGCATCGGCGCGATGCTTGAGAAGATATAAAAATTTCTTTATTAAAACAATTCTTTAACAGACTTTATCTAACTTAAGCCTCCCTTGTGTAAAGGGAGGTGGCAGCCAAAGGCTGACGGAGGGATTGTTATTGTTTGTTCTTACAATCCCTCCGCCTCGTACCTCGGCACCTCCCTTTACACAAGGGAGGCTCTAAAAACGAAATTCAAAATTCTATTTCTATATCTATAAAAAATTCTATAAAAAACTATAGAGGGCAAAAAACATGGAAGAAATTGCAAACAACTTTATACACGATATAATCGACGCGGATCTGAAAGAAAACCCCGAGCTCAAAATACACACACGTTTCCCTCCCGAGCCTAACGGATATCTCCATATCGGCTCGGCAAAGGCTATAATGATAAACTGGGAAACTGCGAAGAAATACGGCGGTAAGTTCAATCTCCGCTACGACGACACCAACCCCGCAAAAGAGGACAACGAGTACGTTGAGTCTATCTACGAGGACCTTTGTTGGCTCGGAGCTGTTCCCACGGGCGGTATATTCTACGGCTCGGATTACTTTGATAAGTGCTACGAGTACGCTGAAAAGCTCATCATGGACGGAAAGGCGTACGTCTGCGACCTTACTGCCGACGAAATGAAGGAGTACAGAGGTACTCTCACAGAGCCCGGTAAGGAAAGTCCTTATCGCAACCGTTCGGTCGAGGAGAACCTAGACCTCTTCCGCAGAATGAGAGCGGGCGAGTTTGCCGACGGAACGAGAACGCTCCGCGCAAAGATAGACATGGCTTCGCCTAACATCAATATGCGTGACCCCGCTATCTACCGCATAGTTCACACCTCGCATCACCGTCAGGGCGACAAGTGGTGCATCTATCCCCTTTACGACTACGCGCATCCAATTCAGGACGCGCTTGAGGGCATTACCTTCTCGCTCTGCTCTCTTGAGTTTGAGAACCACCGTCCTCTTTACGAGTGGGTGATTGAGAACATCGGCTTCTCTGCTCCCGTACCGAAGCAGAGAGAGTTCGCTCGTCTGAACGTTACGAACACCGTAATGTCAAAGAGATATCTGCGTTACCTCGTTGAAAACAACATGGTCGACGGTTGGGATGACCCCCGTCTGCCTACCATCTGCGGACTTCGCCGCAGAGGTTACACTCCCGAATCGATATTCAATTTCGTTCGCAGCGCGGGTGTCGCAAAGGCTAACAGCCTTGTTGACATCGGTATGCTTGAGCATTCTATACGCGAGGAGCTCAACGTAAAGGCTGACAGACGTATAGCCATCGCTCATCCGATAAAGGTAGTCGTTACCAACTACCCCGAGGACAAGGTCGAGTATTTCGATCTGCCCAACAATCCGCAGAACGCTGAAGCGGGTACTCGCGCGCTTCCCTTTACGCGTGAGCTTTATATCGACGCTTCCGACTTTGCCGAAGTTCCGCCTCCAAAGTTCTTCCGCTTGAAGCCCGAGGGCGAGGTCAGACTTATGGGCGCGTATATCATCAAGTGCGGTGAGATAATCAAAAACGAGGACGGAAGTATCAAGGAGATACACTGCTCCGCCGACCTTGAGGTCAGAAACGGCAATCCCACCGACAGAAAGATAAAGGGTACTATCCATTGGCTCTCCGCTCCCTACGCAAAGGAAGCGACACTTATGCTTTACGACCGTCTCTTCACGATCGAGAACGTAAACGCTATTCCCGAGGACAAGACCTATAACGATTACCTCAACCCCGAATCCTTGACCGTTATCGAGGGCGCGAAGATAGAAGCTTCTCTTGCCGACGCAAAGGCAGGCGACAAGTTCCAGTTCGTGCGCGACGGCTACTACTGTAAGGATACCAAGCACGAGGGCGTCTTTAACCGTGTCGTCGGTCTTAAGGACAGCTTCCCCGCGAAAAAATAAGGACGCGAGGACGCGTTCGAGAACTTTCTTATAAGAAAGTTCTCGAGCTCTCAAAGAATTTCTTGCAATTTGTTTCCTTGTTTCCATGTTTGCATAGCGGAAATTTATTATAAGTACGAGTTCCTTTGCTTCGCCACCACACGTTGTCATTCTTGAGCGTAAGCGAAGAATCTCGTGTGGCGACCATTGCTGGTACGAAAAAAACAACTAACAGAGGTTTTTCTATGTTTTTTAAAATTCTCATCGGCTATCTCATAGCCATATCGATAATTTCGATCGTCGTGTGCATCTACGACAAATTCGCGGCAAAGCATAACCCAAAGCACCGTACAAGAGAGGCAACACTTCTGCTGCTCTCCGCGCTCGGCGGCTCTGTCGCTATGTTTATCACCATGCAGTTGATAAGACATAAAACGAAGCACGTAAAATTTATGCTCGGCATACCGCTTATCATCATAGTTCAAGCGGCTCTCGCCGTCGCGGCATACATGCTCCTTTGATACAAACGAGTGTCACTTTTAATTATTGATATTTAAACAAATTTCGGTTTATCGAGCAGGTTGAAATATTAAAAATGGCGAGAATAAAAGTAAACGTTTAGAACAAAAGGCTTCTCCAGCGGAGAAGCTGTCACCGAAGGTGACTGATGAGGAGATCAAATTATGCATAGACTAAACGGCGATCTCCTCATCCGTCACTCGTAAACTCGTGACACCCAATGTCCGACTTGTCGG
>SVUA01000025.1 GCA_015063485.1 Oscillospiraceae bacterium
CCCGCGTCACCGCGCGCCCGACCAATAAATTTTCCGCTTCGGCTACGCCTTCGCTTCAAATTTATTGGTCGTATAAGTTGTAAACCATGTGCCTTCACAATTTGTAAACCATGTTTCTCTTGACATATTATCCTCCCCTACGGGTCATTGTTTTGTTCTTTGTAGGGGAGGCTATCAGCCTCCCGTTCCGTTTGGCTTTGCCGTTTCTTTCCCTACCCTGCCTCCCATTTCCATGGGAGGCGCGGGTAACGGTAAAATTTTTAACTATCAGATCATTCCCAAGGGCCGTCGATCCAGCTTATTTTAGGAGATTCGCCGGAAGCTGCATAAACGTTACTCAAATTGGAAGTTGTGCAGATATCGGAGGTCGAAATTATCTCGAGTTCGATCTCAGGAGTATAATATTTTTTCATTATTCTTTACCTCCTTTTAATTAGTTATTTATCAAGTTGCCGTTAGCGTCGAACGAAAGTTCCATAGCCGCTCCCTCTACCAACTCGCCGTTTGCGGTTCCGTTGGTGTAAGGAGTAACGGTAATGGTCTGCGCGCCGCTTATGCCCTCGATAGTGATGGTTACGAAGTACTTGTCGCCGATAGCAGTAACATCTTCGCCGCCGCCAGTAACGGTCTTGTAGACCTTAACGCCCTCGGTGGTGTCTACGTCGAGAGTCTTACTGTCAATGTTTCTCGTTACCTTGAAGCCTGCCTTTGCGTAGTCGAGAGAGTCGATCTCAGCGATTATACGAAGGTCGTACGTGTTGTCGTTAGTGTCAAGGTCGGTGGTCTGGTAGTACGCGAGTTTGATCTTAAAGAAGTTCTCGTAGATGACCGTGGGAAGAGGATACTGATCTTCGCCTGCGTAGTTGGTCATTGCGGTCCATACATAATTATCATTCTCGTTTACTACACTGTCACCGTTGCTGTCATATCTGTCGTTGAAGATACGAGAACTCTTCTGAGCGGCGGCAAGAACATTTGTTGTTGCTGCTGTTTCAATCGTCTTATTGGAAATAACAGCTTCTGTCGTGTTATAACTATTTGTAACCGTCAATTTTTTAATAGCTGCTGCATTCGTAGATGCAAGTGAACCAACCAATGCACCGTCTAAATGTGTTTCAACTTTACCAGCACTTGTTACAGTTCCATAATTCAAGCAATTTTCAATAGTTACGGTAGAACCTTGAGCCACTATTGCTCCGGCATACTCTGCAGCCTTAACTGTTCCACAGTTCGCACAATTTTTCACGTATGTGTGATTGTACTGATACTGTGCACCATGACCAACAATACCACCTGCTATTGCTTTCGTCGCATTAATAATTCCGGCAAACACACAATTCTCGACAACGGTGTATTTGGTTTCACTAGAACCGGTATTGGATAAAAGCCCAATAATACCTCCGGATGAGTTGGCAGCATACGAATCTAAAATAGCCTCAGAATAAATTCCGCTCACAGTTACGTCTTCTTTGTTAACACGTCCTATAACTCCACCGGCATACTCATGGTTAAAACGCATATACGAGTTAACAATACCAAAATTCTTTACGGTAGCGTTTTGATTCAAAACGCCAAAGAAACTATAATAGTTACCTGTATCACCCGTTTCTCCTGCTTTGTTTATATAAATTCCGGAAATTGTATGACCCTTACCGTCAAAAGTTCCGCGGAAAGTTTTAATAGAAGGCCACTCAAAAGCAGGAGCTTCAGTTGCCCAATCCTCCGCATTACCGCCCGCATTAAAAATGATATCTCGATCGAGCTCAAAGGTAAGATTTAAACCATATTCATCTTTTGTAAACGAATTTGAGTTCAAAAGCTCTGCTATTGCAACCAAATCACTTTCGGATTTGATAACAAAAGTAGTAGTTCCGCCTTCAAATGCAGTAGTATATGTTGTCTTTTTAGCGGATACTTCAGTTTTGAAAACTGTCTGATAATATACTCTGTCTTCAATTCTGTCGTTCAATTTTTGCATGGTATCGCCAATAAACGCAGAATAATTATTTTTTATAACTTTCGGCATAGGGTAACCATTTTCATATGTATCCCAGTCTGCCTTATTAGGATCTGTGCCTGCAAAATCGTAAGTTGCAAGAACGGTTTTTGCGCCTTCGCCCTTTATCGTACGGATATCTTCAATAGTATAATTTGATTTTTCA
Organism: Oscillospiraceae bacterium; assembly: GCA_015063485.1. Taxonomy (GTDB): domain Bacteria; phylum Bacillota; class Clostridia; order Oscillospirales; family CAG-272; genus HGM12713. Next base: position 2,163 of record SVUA01000025.1, read on the forward strand.
TTCTCCAAGACAGCTGATATTGTGTTCGATGCCGAATTGGTGTTTCCGTTTATCGTGTATGAACAATTATTACAACTTCCAACGGAGCTATTTGCAAAAAGAATCTGACCGAGAGTTGTAAAAATATAACAATCAGTTATTACACAACTAGCGCTTGCGTTATTTCTAACCTGTCCAAACAATGCATTGAGTTTTTTGTTTGTTTGATTAGAAGAATCATTAATACCGGGCATAACTGAACCAAAGTTCAAGCAACGCTCCAAAGTTACTGAACCAGCATACTGTTCAGACAAACCTACAATACCGCCTACCGTGCAACCACTATTCATATGAACGTTTGAAATCACACCAAAGTTCACGCAATCTGCAATTTTTACATTATCAGAATCATCTACTACCTTACTCGGATCTGTAGTAGCAACAATACCCGCAGCACTACCGGTAATAGCATGTGCTCTTCCATCGAACACGCATTCAGATATAACTGCTTGAGTATTAGGATCACCTTCGGTTTGAGCAACGGTTTTTTCTACAACACCTACAATACCTCCAGTATATCCAGCGCTCAAAATAGCATCTGAATAACAACCGATTATTCGAACGTTTTTACCAGAGATCATACCTGCTATACTTCCCATATAAGGAGTAGCGGTATCAGAAGCCGTAGAAGTGTTAGTGTTTATCATATAGGAATTGACAACACCCAAATTCAAAACTTGTGCTCCGTCCTTCAAACATCCAAATAAGCCGACACAAACTGCCTCACTGGTATTTACATACAAGCCCGAAACAGTTTTTCCGTTTCCGTTAAATGTTCCCTGGAAATCTTTAATAGGTGTCCAAGTAACTGCGGGAGCTATTACTTCCCAACTTGCCGCATTTCCCTCGTTAAGAACTACGTCTGTGGTCAAAGTAATAGTTTTTCCTGAAAAAGTAGTACCCGCAGCTGCTGCCTGCGAGAAAGCTACAAGGTCATTTGCACTATCAATGGTTGTTTTTGTTCCGGCAATAAATGCTTCTTTTGCCGTTGTAATTGCCGCAAGTCCTATTTCGCTTCCGTCGTAAGGGGAAGCGGTTGTCGCGAACACGGGCATTGCCATGGGTAAGAGCATGCACAACGTAAGCAATGCGCTTACCAGAATTTTAGTTGTTTTTCTCATAAAAATTCCCTTCTTTCATTTCATTTTATCTTTATCTCTACCATTCTGAACAGAAGCAGAGATTCGATACTAAATTTGAGATAACCGTTCTCATAACGGTAGGTAAGGGATTCGCCGTTAGGACGTACGTATACGCCCTCAATGTTTTTCGCTTCTTCCTCGCTCATCTTTACGCCTACCTCGAAGTCTCTTACTATGAGCTCCTCGTCGGTGTAAAGTTGATCTACGAAGTTGAGCTGATATCCGTCCTTGAGTCTATAAGCGCATATCTCGACCTGTCTTGGCGCGGTCGTGATAACGCTCTGCTCGCTCTCGGGGAAATATCTGCGAATAATGCTCGTTGTGAAGTTGTTATAACAATCGCGCTTGTCGTACTCGTAAGTTCCCGCGCACCATACTACTGTTCCCTTTCCGTACTTTACTTCAAGCAAAGCGGGAGTCTTTGTGGGAATATGGCAGGGGGGATTCGAGTGGATAGACGAGTATCTCGACGGATCGTTTTCGTCTATGTAAGGAAGCGTCAAGTACGCGAGTATCTTTGCGTCCTTGTTCCACGTCTTTATCATGGGAGCTGTGCTTGACATAGGCAACGGATACTTGACCGTGAAGAAGTCGAACAAGTCCTCGCCCTCTTTGGTGGGCGCGAGATAAATGTGCTTTACGGGAGTATTCTTTTCTACCGTAGCGCCGAGAAGTTCTTCCATGAGCTTCGGCTCTTCGCCGCCGCTGAAGTAGAACACGCCGCCGTTTCTGACGTAGTCGCAGATGTTCTTTCTATCCTTCTCCTCAAGTCCCGAGAGTCTCGGAGCAAATACAAGCTTATGCTCGCCAAGGCGATCGCTTATAAGATTGCTCTTTACGCCCATGGGAATATGCTTCTGAACCAATGCCGCGGTCGTTGATATACAACATTCGCGGGAATCAGATGACTCTTTGAAGCGGTTATATCTTCCCTCGAGAGTATAATATACAGCAACGTCCTCGATAGGTGTGCCGTGGAAGTAAGGCTCGTAGGGTATCTGCTTATCAAAAACTCTTCCGATAAGATCATATACTCTGCCGTCAAGCGTTCCGACAGGGTCCATAGCGTCGATAACGAAGCTTGCGCCGTGGTGTGCCGCCGTCACGAACATCTCTACGGTGAGCTGTGACTCGGGCTTGGTTATCGTATGGCACTGCAAGCTATCTGCGCAACGGCTGAGCATATACTCGAAGGGCGGATTCTTTGTGACCGCTCTCCAATACTTTGTCGCAAAGGAGTTGATCAAAAGATTCTTTCCGTGAAGGTCTCCGCCTACGTAATCGCACGCGTTTGCGACTTTCTCGGAGTTTGTATGGTTCTTAACGCAGCTCTGCGCGTAGTTATGCTCTACGCTTGCGTGAGGCATAAACTCCTTGGAGCAGTCGGTTACGTATTGAGCGAATTCTGCCATCCACTCGTCGCGCTTCTGTCTGAACGCCCAGAATTCGTCGAGATCCCACGTATCAGGCGCGGGAATTCCCGCATAGCCCGTTTCCTTTAAGAAACGCATCTGACAATGTGGGCAAGTACACCACTTGGGCCAGAAGGTCATGTCGTAGAACATTCCCTCTACCGTGAAGTACTCCGATATCTCCTTTATCTGCTCTCTTATGAAAGCTCTGTAATCGGGGTTGTTGGGACAGTTAAGTCCGTATCTGCTTCCGAGCCACATTCCCGATTTATCGCTTCCGCTCGCGGACTGCATTCTCCACTCGGGATGACGGAGACGCTCATAAGTATTGTAAATAAGGCTGTAGTAACCGATAACGTCGATGCCGTTCTCGTGACAGAGGTCAACGAGACGCTTTACCGCGTCCTCTCTGCCTATCAGCGCGCTATGCATCTTTCCGCTCTTTGTCGGATAATAGCAATATCCTACGTGAGACTGGAAGTATATCATAGCTGATTTGATCTTTGCTTTCTTCAAGTTCTCGCAGTACGCCTCGGGATCGAACTCCGACATAAATGCGGAGTCCCAATCCTCAAGGTGCATATCTACAAGATTTCTGCGGTAACTGTTAGAAAACCAACTTTTGTTTTCTGACATTTTTTTGCTTTTACCTCTTATTGCGCTTCTTCTGCAGTTTTTGAGTATGCTTCAACAAGGTCGTCAAGCTCGCCTCTCCATGTAAAGCGGTTTCCGCCCATGAAGCTCGATATGTCGGTATTTTCGCTACTTGCTGTACCACGAGTTTCAGGTCCAACAAGGTCGTATACAACGCCTACGTCGTAGGTGAGGTTCTCGAAGATGTACTGGAGCATGTCAAAGCTTTCCATATCACGTCCGACTTTTCTGAGAAGTACGTTCTCATAGAACTGGGGTCTTACAAGCTTCTGTCCCTGTGCGGCATATGCCTCAAGGAATACGGAGCATCTGTCGACGTCCGTGTTGGAAAGCGGGAGTCCCAAAACAGTGGAGAACATAGACGCGGTGCTGGGGCAATAGTTTGCAGATTCGGTATACTTAGGATAAGGAAGGATTCCGTAATCAACGTCACTCTTTCTGAGCGAACCCGCGTTATGAGTTGCGGTAAGCAAGAAGAGTACCTGACCCTTATCAAAGAGCTCGGTATCGGTGTCAGGACATCTCAAATAACTCAAGAAGGTGTTACCCGAATGGCTTCTGTCATAAAGTCCTGTAAGAATATCCTGAATATCGGACTGGTAGTTAGCGTACACCAAGGAAAGCTCTCCGGTAGCGGCGTTCTTATCTACTACCTTTACTCCGCATGCGGTCAAAATACCTGTAACAACGTCGGAAGTATAGTTGATTCCCCAGTTTTGTGCGTTCTCTTTATCTCTTACTGTGCTACTGTCAAGAGAAGCAAACTTTCTGGACATCTCTACCATCTTCGACCAAGTCCACTTACCCTCTTCAACGAGCTTGTAAGGATCGTCGAGCTTGTTGTTTTCAATAAGCTTCTTGTTAAAGGTGGTGATATACACTGCGTTGAGGTGGTTGGTGGTAACATCTCCGACGATACCAAAGCACTTGTTGTTGATGGTCATAGATTCAATAGCGTTTTTATCCCACCAAGAGTTCTCAAAATTGAGCTTGAAGTTCTGGACATCAGAAAGGTATCCGCCGTTAATAGCTGCTATGTACTCTCTTCCGCGGAAAAGCACGAAATCGAATGCATCGTCGCCTGCCATAGCGTTCTGCTGGAGCTTGGTGGTAACTTCAGTTTCTTTGAAGTCTACCTGCTTTACGGTGCAGTTGAAGGTTTCCTGCATGTAAAGGTTTCTGTTGTGTGCACCGTCGTTGACGAATTCACCGTTGAACTCTTCGGTCATAACGTCGATAACGGTAAGAGGTGTGTAGCTTGCCCACAAAGCTGTAGCAAACTCAAACTCTTTGCCGCCGAGGTCCTGAGGGGGTACGGGATGCGCACTGCCTTCGGTAGATACGCTGTTGCTTTCTCCGCCATTCGGCTTCTCTTCGTCTTTTTTACATGCCATTGTCAAGGGCAAGAGCATCAAAAGAGCGAGTGTGAGAGCAAGCAACTTAAAGATTGTTTTTTTCATAGGTTGTTTCCTCCTTTTTAATATATTATTTTTTGTTTTTTATTTTAACATTCCATAATGCCGTCAACGATCGCTTTGAACGCCTTTAGCTTTATGTCGTTTGACGCATTGGGAATGAAATTTTTGAAACCGTTTTCGAATGAAAATACTCCGTCGTATCCTATCTCGCGAAGAGCCTCGACGAATGCCTTCCAATCTATAACGCCCATACAAGGAACGTAATGGTGGTCGCCCTTGCCGTCGTTATCGTGAACGTGTAACGCCTTTAAGTCTTTTCCCGCAAAACGCACCGCATCCGCAGGCGATATGCCGCATACCGCAGCATGTCCCGTATCGAGACAGAACTTAAAGTTATCATCGTCCATTATACGAATCAATTCGAACGATTGCTCGGGAGTTGCTATCGGGAAGTTCTTCCACGGCATATTCTCAAGACAGATCGTTACGCCGTACCGCTTTGCCACAGGCAAAAGCTCTTTGAAAAATTCTATGTTGATGCGCCATACCTCTTCGGGCCAGAAGTCACCTGTTCCAAACGGAACGACGGGATGAATTACCCAATTCTTTATTCCCATAAGAGATGCCACTTTGATACTGCGTTTCATAAGTATCATTCTCTTTGCGCGAAGTTCCTCGGTCTCATCATGGATAGGCCATACGAACGGTCCGTGTGCCTGAGTTGGTGTAACGCCCGCCTCGTCCATCATTGCCTTTATTCCGAGCATGTATTCTTCAAACTCTTCTTCGGTTCTGCCCTCGAGTTCGGCTTCAATATGAATGTCTACACAGTCAACACCGTATTCTTTCATCTTTTTAAAGCGATTTTCGCCGTAACAATGAAACATCGACTGCGTTGCTCCAAGCTTCCACATTTTGTAAATACCTCCTTGCTTTTGGGTATAGTTTGCCCCTACCCATTCTTATACTACCACAATCCCCTTTTCTTGTAAATGTATTGTCGCACATAAAAATGACACTTTTGATTATTCGGATGTCAAAAATTCTCATGTTTGGAAAACCATACAAATTTTGATTACTAATATAGTAAAATTACCCAAAATCAATAGTTTGTATTGACATTATTATATTTTTTTGTTATAATAAAACAACTAACTATAACAAATCAACATAAAAAGGAGGTCTCTGCACCATGATCCAAAAGGATTTTGAAGAGTTAAAAAATGTTATTATTGATTTTTACAAGATAACAGGTATCATGCTATCCTTGTATGATGAAAACTTCAATAAAATATACACGTATCCTCAAGAAAACTCTCCTTTTTGCTCGGTCATACGCAGTACAACTCTTGAGCACAAATGCTTTGAATGTGACCAAAATGCAATGAAGCACTGTAAAAAAACACAAAAGCCTTTTATTTACGAGTGTCACATGGGAATGATGGAGGCTATGACTCCTATAATCTCCTCGGATATAATTATAGGATATCTTCTTATGGGTCAGGTATTATCAAAGCACAAGACGCTTCAGATAAAGGACAGAATAGAATCCCTTCCCAAAAGCACAGAGTTATCCAAAGAGGCTCTCATGGCAGCGATAGAAAAAATGAAGCCTCTGTCAAAGGACACCCTTGAAGCCGCGGTTCACATAATGGAGATGTGCGCTTCGTTTATAAGCCTTAAGCGTTTCGTATTTTCGGAGCAAAATCCCCTTCAACGCGAGATAGAAAATTATATACATGAAAATCTTAGCGACCCTGAGCTTTCAATGATGTCTATCTGCAATCATTTTCTTATTTCGAGAAGCTCCCTCTATTCTATATGCAAGAATGCTTACGGCATTGGAATATCCGATTACATACGCTATTGCAGAATAGAAAAGGCTAAAAAAATGCTTCTTCACAAGCAACATTCCATTTCGGAGATAAGCCGTATGTGTGGCTTTAACGAGGCAAACTATTTTACAAAAACGTTCAAGCAGCTTACGGGTTCTCTGCCCAAGGATTACGCTTCATCTTATATGCAAAAAAACAAAAGGGGCTGATTCATTCAGCGCAGAACAAAAACACACAAATAAATTAACAAAGAAAAGACCGCTTTTTCTGTCAAAAAATGATGGAGAAAGCGGTTTTTTGGGTAGAGATGATCTCGATTTTTATGTGTATTTTTTAGCCGCGATTTAGCTCTCTGATGTACTTTTGTACGCCGACGAGAACCCAATCACGACTTCTGCATCTTAATGACTCAACCCCTTTTTAACGGACGATAATGAACACGTACCGATAAATTACAATTTGTTTTAATTTTAATCAAATTAGTTCTTGACATAAAGAATATTTTATGATATAATAAATTTCGTCAAAATATTCCCTTTAATGATCTGCGGAATCGCTATGAGACCGTTGATACTGGGAACTCTGGAGAATCTCCGTTTTGGAGTGCCGAAGGTGCAAGGCGGCGTTTACGCTGCCGAAACTCTCAGGCAAAAGGACAGAGCGAAAATTTTTATTTTCACGTATCTCTATGTCTATATTCTTCGGAGCTGCTTTTTAGCGGCTTTTTTATTTTTCATTTTAATTTATTTTAAGGAGGAAGCAAAATGGATACGCTTCAAAAAATCGTTGACAATGTCAACACTTATATGTCGGACTACATTCTTATCTTTTTGTTGGTCGGCATCGGTCTTTTCTACTCAATAAGAACCAAGTTCGTTCAGGTTCGCTGCTTTGGCGAAGGAATGAAGGAGGTTTTCGGAAAGATCTCTCTTCGCGGAGGAAAACAACACGGAGGAATGAGCTCGTTCCAAGCTCTCGCCACAGCAATTGCCGCGCAGGTCGGAACGGGTAACGTTGTCGGTGCTTGCGGCGCTATACTCGTGGGAGGTCCTGGAGCTATATTCTGGATGTGGATAATCGCGTTCTTTGGAATGGCTACTATCTACGCGGAGGCTACACTTGCTCAAAAGACCCGTGTAGTCCAAGAGGACGGCACTGTTCTCGGCGGCCCTGTTTACTACATAAGACAAGCTTTCAAAAGCACCTTTGGCAAGATCCTTTCCGTAATATTCTCTGTTTGCCTTATCCTTGCGCTCGGTTTCATGGGAGCTATGGTTCAGTCGAATTCCATTGCTTCAACAATGAATACAGCTATAAACTCCTTTACCTCAAATGAGATAAACGTTGCTTGGATAGTCGGACTTGTTATCGCGGCTATTTGCGCTATCATCTTTATAGGCGGCGCGCAGAGAGTTGCATCTGTTGCCGAAAAAATAGTTCCTGTAATGGCTGTCCTTTATATACTCGGCGGACTTGCGGTCATCTGTATCCGTATTCAATATATCCCCGAGACCTTCGGTATGATATTCAAGTACGCGTTTGCTCCTAACGCAATTATCGGCGGCGGTATTGGTTTTGCTTTGAAGCAAGCTATCAGCCAAGGCGCGAAGCGCGGTCTGTTCTCTAATGAAGCTGGTATGGGTTCTACTCCTCACGCACACGCAATGGCAAAGGTCGAGACTCCTCACAAGCAAGGCGTTGTTGCTATGATGGGCGTATTTATAGATACGTTCGTAGTTCTTAATATCACCGCTTTAGTTGTTATTTCCACTCTTTACGCAGGCAACGGTCCTCTCGCAAACGGCTCGACTGATGGCTTTGTAAACTCAAACATGGCGCAAAAAGCATTTGGAATGGCTTTCGGTAACGAAGGTGTAGGAAATATTTTCGTAGCTATTTGCCTTCTCTTCTTTGCTTTCACGACTATTATAGGTTGGAATCTCTTCGCAAAGATAAACGTGACCTATTTGTTCGGCAAGCACGGCAAAACAGCGGGACTTATCTTCTCTGTTCTTGCAATAATATTCATTTTCCTCGGCTCTGTTCTCAAGAACGACCTCGTATGGTCTCTTACCGATATGTTCAACAACTTCATGGTAATTCCTAACGTTATCGCGCTCGCCGCTCTTTCGGGAATCGTTGTGGGTTGCGTAAAAGAGGGCGTTGCTAATAAAAAAGCCGCTAAAGCTAAAAAGAACGAAAATAAATAATATTTGCTACAAAAAAGGTTGAGTCATTGATTTGACTCAACCTTTTTTGTTAGTATTCCATACTGTTCGCTCTGAACTGCAATTCGTAAAGCTTTGCGTATTCTCCGCCCTTTGCGATAAGCTCGTCGTGCGTTCCCTGCTCTACTATCTTTCCGCCAAGCACCACCGCTATCTCATCGGCATTCTTTATGGTGGAAAGTCTATGCGCTACGACGATAGTAGTTCTGCCCTTGCAAAGCTCATCGAGAGCTTGTTGGATCAATATCTCGGTCGTATTATCAAGCGCACTCGTCGCCTCGTCAAGAATGAGTATCGGAGGATTCTTCAAGAATACACGAGCGATAGAAAGCCTTTGCTTCTGTCCGCCCGACAAACGAACTCCTCTCTCTCCTATTTGGGTATCATATCCGTTCTCAAGCGTCATTATATAATCATGGATATTTGCTCGTTTTGCCGCCTCTATTATCTCTTCCTCGGTAGCGTCAAGTCTGCCGTAAAGGATATTATCGCGTATACTTGCGTTGAACAGATAAATATCCTGTTGAACGATACCTATGTTTCTGCGCACAGATTCTCGAGTCAGCGTAGCTATATCCTTGCCGTCTATAAGTATCTTTCCTGAATCAAGGTCGTAAAAATGCGGTATAAGGTGACATATAGTCGTTTTTCCTCCGCCCGAAGAGCCTACGAGAGCGTATGTCTTTCCCTTTTCTATGTTCAAAGAAACATGATTGAGAACTTCTTTTTCGCTGTCGTAAGAATATGACACGTCGCAAAGCTCGATATGACCCTCTGCAACACCTATATCAACTGCTCCCTCGGCGTCCTTTTCGGGCTCTGCGTCCATTATTTCAACAAAACGTGAAAATCCCGTCACTCCGTTCTGATACTGTTCCATGAAGTTTATAAGCGTCATTACGGGTGAAATAAACAGACTGACCGACACGATAAATGCCGAATAGTCACCAAAGGTTATTGAACCGCCGTAAAGGAAAAGTCCACCCGCGATAAGAACGACTACGTTAAACACATCGGTAATAAAAGAGGTCGATGAATGAAATTGTCCCATAGCCTTATATGCGGCTTTTCGTGATTTTACGAATGCCTCGTTGCCTTCGTCGAACTTCTCTTCCTCTTTTTTTGAGTTATTGAACGCCTTTGTTACTCGGATACCCGAAATACTTCCCTCAAGAGAAGCGTTTATCTGCGCTATCGATTTACGGCTCTCCATAAAAGCGTTGCGCATACGCTTTCGCAAAAGCATAGCTATCATAAGCAAAAACGGAACGCAAATAAAGATTATCAACGTAAGCCACTTGTTTATGATAAACAAATAAATGAACGAGGTTATAACAGAAACGCTCGATATTAATATGTTTTCGGGTCCGTGATGTGCAAGCTCACTTATGTCCATAAGGTCGTTGGTCATTCGTGACATTATCTTTCCCGTTTCGTTGTTGTCGTAAAATTTATAAGGGAGCTTTTCTAAATGCTCGAACATATCCCGTCTCATCTGCGCCTGCATACGCACTCCCATTACGTGTCCGTAATATTGAATAAAATAATTCAACAACATTCTAACTACGTAAAGTATCAAAAGACCTACTCCGAACACTACTATCATTCGATAATTTCTGTTAGGTATGAGATCATTCAGCATCGTGCGAGTCACTATCGGATATACGATAGCAACAAGCGCAACCAAAAGCGACGCAAGCATATCAAGCGTAAATATAAGCTTATGCGGCTTATAATATGATAAAAAACGTTTTAGCATAAGTTATCCTTTTCAATAAAGGGGCGCGGATCATTGCGCCCCTTATTACCTTGTATATTAACCGAAGAAAGTACTGAAGATTCCGAATGCCCAGAACAAAACAAGTACCACGGGCAAAACATAGGTACAATATACACGGAGCTTTTTAGATATTCCAAGACCTTTTCCCGTGTTAGCTTCAAGCATAAAGTTATCCCAGCCCCAGCCCTTACGCTTCCACGTACAGAAGCACACGTAAATGAGAGAGCCGAGAGGAAGTATATTACTGCTTACGATAAAGTCTTCAAGGTCAAGTATTCCCGTTCCAGCTCCAAGAGGCTGAATAAAGGACAGAAGATTGAAACCGAGTGCGCAAGGTAAAGAAAGAACTATTATAAGAATTACGTTGATAATACAAGCTTTCTTTCTGCTCCAGCCCCATTTATCCATACCGATAGCGAGTATATTTTCAAATACCGCAGAAACGGTGGAAAGCGCGGCGAATACCATAAACAAGAAGAACAAGCTTCCCCATATTCTGCCTCCAACCATCGAGTTAAACACGTTAGGCAGAGTTGTGAATATAAGGCTTGGACCTTGTCCGGGATTTATTCCAAACGCAAAGCAGGACGGTATAACGATAAGACCAGCGGTGAATGCTACAAAGGTATCGAGAAGTGCTATTGACAAGGATTCGCCCATAAGACGACGCTCTTTACTGATATAGCTTCCGAAAATAGCCATAGAGCCCATACCGATAGAAAGCGTAAAGAAAGCCTGTCCCATTGCCGCAAATATAACTTCTCCTACGCGCGCCGCAACAGTCTGTCCCTCTGCTGTCTCAAGCATCTTATCAAGGCTTGGTACGAGGTAATATTTAAGTCCCTCTGAAGCACCCGGAAGTGTTACCGCTCTTATCGCAAGTATAACTATAATAGCAAGCAATGCAAGCATCATTATTTTATTTACTCGCTCAAGACCGTTTTTGAGTCCAAAGGAGCAGATAACCACACCAAGAATGACAGTGAGTATCATAAATCCTATAACGGCAACGGGATTGCTTATGAGTTCGCTAAATTCAACGTCGACCTGTGCTGAAGTCTGACCAGCGTAAAAGTCGCCCTTTATCATTTTTATCATATAAGCGAACATCCAACCCGTAATGGTCGTATAGAACATCATGAGCAGATAGTTTCCCGCCATTCCGACCCACGAAAACCAATTCCATTTAGTTCCCTTTGGTTGAAGCACGCCGAATGAACTTGCGACACTTTTCTGACTTGCGCGTCCTACCGAGAACTCCATAGTCATAATAGGAAGACCGAATACTACGAGGAATACAAGATATATCAGTATAAACAGTGCGCCTCCGTACTGTCCAACGATATACGGAAAACGCCAAACGTTTCCGAGTCCAATGGCACAGCCTGCGGATATAAGTATAAATCCTAAGCGTGAGCCGAATTTTTCTCTTTCCATGTTGTTATCTCCTATGAGGTTTTATTTGATATTCATAATATCTTTTACGTATTTTATCTGCGCTTCTACCGAAGTAACCGAAGTTCCGCCCTCGGATATTCTCTTTTCAACGCAAGTCTCAAGAGCGATATCGTTATACAGGTCTTCTTCAAAAAGTTCGCTATAAGCTCTGTATTCATCAAGCGTGAGTGTTTCAAGCACCTTGCCCTCCGCTATACACTTGCCGACAAGCTGGCCCGATATCTTATATGCCGAACGGAAAGGCATTCCCTTTTTTACAAGGTAATCCGCAAGGTCGGTCGCGTTTATAAATCCGCCCTGAGCCGCTTTTTTCATATTATCGGCGCGTACGCTCATCGTCGCTATCATGGGAGTCATAACGTCAAGGCACATATGAAGCGTATCTACCGCGTCAAACACGCTCTCCTTGTCTTCTTGCATATCCTTGTTATACGCGAGCGGTATGCCTTTAAGCGTTGTGAGAAGCGCCATAAGGTCGCCGTAAACTCGTCCCGTCTTTCCGCGGATAAGCTCCGCCATATCTGGATTCTTTTTCTGCGGCATTATCGACGAGCCTGTCGTATAAGCGTCAGAAAGCTCAATAAATTTAAATTCCCAGCTCGACCATAGAATTATTTCCTCGGAAAATCGAGAGAGATGCATCATAAGAGTTGCACCCGCGCTTAAAAATTCCACACAGAAATCTCTGTCCGAAACGCCGTCGATACTGTTCATGCAAATGCCGTCAAAGCCGAGCTTTTTAGCCTCGAAACGTCTGTCGGTATCATACGTAGTTCCCGCAAGCGCGCAAGAACCTATGGGTGACTGATTGAGACGCTTATTGCAGTCTCTCAAGCGGTCACAATCGCGCGTAAGCATCATTACGTAAGCCATAAGATGATGTCCAAACGTTATTGGCTGCGCTCTTTGCAAATGAGTATATCCGGGCATTATAACAGCCTTATGTTTTTCTGCCGCGTCTAAGAGCGTAACGATAAGCTTCTCCGTCTTTTCTCTTATGGTATTTATCTCGTCACGAAGGTACATACGAAGGTCAAGCGCTACCTGATCGTTACGGCTTCTTGCCGTGTGAAGCTTTTTGCCGACGTCGCCCAGTCTTTCGGTAAGCACCTGCTCGACGAACATATGAATATCCTCACACGACATATCAAACTCAAGCTTTCCGCTATCAAGATCCGAAAGTATTCCGTCAAGACCGTCGATAAGCGTCTGCGCTTCTTCCTGTGTGATTATATTCTTTGCGCCAAGCATTGCGGCGTGCGCCATGCTTCCCGTTATATCCTGACGGTACATTCTTGAATCAAAGCTGATAGAAGAATTAAAGTCATCTGCGATACTGTCTGTATTTCCCGCAGTTCTTCCCGCCCACATTTTTGCCATGGTCTTTCTCCTTTTTATCTTTTTTAAAGCCGAAAGGGGTGTTCAAGCGACACCCCATACGGATAGCGATTACTTTACCGCGCTGCTCTTTTCTTTTTGAATAACGTCGTGTGCGCCACCCTCAACGATACTCGTAGCAGATACGAGCGTAAGGACTGCCTTTTCCTGAAGCTCGGGGATAGTCAATGCGCCGCAGTTACACATAGTCGAGCGAACCTTTGCGAGCGACATTGCTACGTTATCCTTAAGAGAGCCCGCATACGGAACGTAAGAATCTACGCCCTCCTCGAAGGAAAGCTTCTTATCTCCTCCAAGGTCATATCTCTGCCAGTTACGAGCGCGGGCAGAGCCCTCGCCCCAATATTCTTTATAATACGTACCGCCAATGCTTACCTTGTTAGAGGGGCTTTCGTCAAAGCGCGCGAAGTATCTTCCAAGCATTACGAAGTCTGCGCCCATTGCAAGTGACAAGGTGATATGGTGGTCGTAAACGATACCTCCGTCGGAGCATACGGGAATATACACTCCCGTCTCCTTGAAGTATTCGTCTCTTGCCTTACATACCTCGATAAGCGCGGTAGCCTGTCCGCGTCCGATACCCTTAGTTTCACGGGTAATACAGATAGAACCGCCGCCGATACCTACCTTAATAAAGTCCGCACCGCAGTCAGCGAGGAAGCGGAAGCCTGCCGCATCAACGACGTTACCTGCTCCAACCTTTACGCTGTCACCGTACTTTGCTCTTATCCACTCAAGAGTGAGCTTCTGCCACTCGGAGAAGCCTTCAGAGGAGTCGATACAAAGAACGTCTGCGCCTGCCTCTACGAGAGCGGGAACACGCTCTGCGTAGTCTCTTGTGTTTATACCCGCTCCTACAACGTATCTCTTAGATGCGTCTAAAAGCTCATTGGGATTCTGCTTATGTGAATCGTAGTCCTTACGGAATACCATGCAGCAAAGCTTTCCTTCCTTACTTATGATAGGCAAGGAGTTGAGCTTATGATCCCATATGATATCGTTTGCTTCCTTAAGTGTAGTTCCCTCCTCCGCAACGATAAGCTTATCGAAAGGAGTCATAAATTCAGAAACCTTCGTTGCGGGATCCATGCGGCTGACACGGTAGTCACGGCTCGTAACTATACCGAGAAGCTTTCCGTTAGCTGTTCCGTCATCGGTAACCGCAACGGTAGAGTGTCCCGTTTTTTCCTTAAGAGCTACTACGTCTGCCATGGTAGCATCGGGACGTATATTGGAATCACTATTAACAAATCCCGCCTTATAATTCTTTGCGCGGCTTACCATAGCGGCTTCGTCCTCGATAGACTGAGAGCCGTAAATAAACGCTACTCCGCCCTCAACGGCAAGAGCAACAGCAAGTCTGTCACCCGATACCGACTGCATGATAGCGGAAACCATGGGAATATTCATGGTTATAGCGGGAGTCTCTCCCTTTTTGTATTTTACAAGCGGGGTCTTAAGACTTACGTTTGCGGGAACACACTCGCTTGAAGAATATCCGGGAATCAAAAGATATTCATTAAAAGTATGAGAAGGTTCGTTGATAAAAGTTGCCATTTTTTCTCCTCTTTATTATCAAATTATTTTATATATTATAAACCTTTTTTGTCGCGATGTCAAGAACCAAAAACAAAAGCTTTAGCTTTTTTTGCCCTTTTTCTCGCAGTAAATACAACGGTAAACTCCGCCGTCCTCATCTGCATAGCGGAATTTATGCTCAAGCTCCTGTTCAACAGAAGTTATACAAGAAGGATTCTTGCAACGTATCTCGTTTACGATACAATCCTTTTCGATGTCCTCGCCCTCTATTCCGTTTTTAGCATCTTCAAGAAGCTTTAGAATAAGAGCCATTCTTATATACTTTCCGTTATATGCCTGCTTGAAATAACACGCTCTCGGATCTGCGTCTATCTTTACGCTGATCTCGTTGACTCTTGGTAGCGGATGAAGGATAGAGAGATCCTTTTTCGCGTTTTCAAGCTTGTCAAGCGTAAGTATATAGCTGTCCTTAAGTCTTTCGTACTCGTCCTGATCGGGAAAACGCTCACGCTGGATACGAGTCATATACAAGATATCAAGCTCGGGCATCGCCTTATCAAGATCGGTAGTCTCTACAAATTCCATACCGTTTTTGATAAGCAGACCGTCTCTGACATACCCCGGCACTTTCAGCTCCTCGGGAGAAACAAGAACCACTTTTATTCCCTCGTATCTCGTAAGTGCGGATATCAGCGAATGTACGGTTCTTCCGTATTTCAGGTCTCCGCAAAATCCAACGGTCAAATTATTAAGTCTGCCCTTCTCACGAGAGATAGTCAGAAGGTCGGTAAGTGTCTGAGTAGGGTGCGCGTGTCCGCCGTCACCCGCGTTTATTATCGGTACAGTCGCGTTTTTGGAAGCAACGTACGGCGCACCCTCTTTTGGATGGCGCATAGCGATAATATCCGCGTAGCCGCTAATGACCTTTGCGGTATCGGCAATACTCTCCCCCTTTGCCGCAGAAGAGCTTGAAGCCTCCGAGAAGCCTATAACGTTTCCTCCGAGCTCAAGCATTGCAGCTTCAAAGCTCAAGCGCGTACGGGTCGAAGGCTCGAAAAACAGTGTAGCCAACTTTTTTCCCTTACAGCTCTCTGCATACTTTGCGGGATTATCTATAATATCGTTTGCCTTTTCGATAAGTCCGTCAAGCTCTGCGACGGACAGATCAAAGATATCGATAAGACTTCTCATAGCTTATGCCTTAGCTCCGTTTACCTTGAGATAATTCTTGATACGCTCTACGTTTTCAGCGTTCTTTTCGTCTTCCTCAAGATATTCGATTATATCGTAAACATCAACGATTGAGTATACAGGGAAGCCGAACTGCTCCTCGATCTCCTGCATAGCTCCCTTTTCGGTCTGACCCTTTTCCTTACGGTCTACCATGATAAAGGTTGCCGCTACCTTGACGTCCTCAAGGTGAGAAAGGATCTCCATGCTCTCGCGAATAGCAGTTCCTGCGGTTATAACGTCCTCGATAATAACCACCTCTTCACCTGCGGTGGGAACGTATCCTACGAAAACGCCGCCCTCTCCGTGATCCTTTACTTCCTTACGGTTGAAGAAGAAAGGAACGTTCAAGTCTTTCTTTGAAAGAGCAACTGCCGCGGAAACGGCGAGTGAAATGCCCTTATACGCAGGACCGTAAAGGACCGCCTTCTTTGCTCCGAGCTTTTCAAAATAAGCCTTTGCGTAAAACTCACCGAGCTTTGCGATATCGTCGCCCGTCTTTATCATACCCGCATTTATAAAATACGGGATCTTTCTTCCGCTCTTTGCGGTAAAATCTCCAAATTTAAGAACTCCTGCGCTCTCAAGAAATTCAATAAACTCTCTCTTATAGCCTTCCATTTTACGTATCCTCCTTAAATTTTCAGTCAACAAATTCGTTTACGCATCTTTCGTATGCGGCAACGGGATCTTCAGCGGCGGTTATCGGTCTGCCTACTACGATATAGTCAGAGCCTATCTTCTTTGCCTCTGCGGGAGTCATTACTCTCTTTTGGTCGCCTATATCACCGTCCGCAAAGCGAACGCCGGGGGTAACGGTAACGAATCCGTTTCCGCAAGTCTCGTGTACCTTACCCGCCTCAAGAGGTGAGCAAACTACACCGTCAAGTCCCGCAACTTTCGCGTTATGAGCATAGTGCATAACTACGTCAGCGATAGGCTTCTCTATGAGAAGATCCTTTTCCATGCTCTCCTGATCGGTAGAGGTAAGCTGTGTTACCGCGATAAGCATGGGGCGAGTTCCGTCGGGTCTTGTAAGTCCCTCGATAGCCGCCTCCATCATTCTGACAGTTCCCGCAGCGTGAAGATTTGTCATATCTACGTCAAGGCGTGAAAGCACCGCCATGGACTTCTTTACGGTATTGGGGATATCGTGAAGCTTGAGGTCAAGGAATATCTTATGTCCGCGCTTCTTTATCTCGCGAACGATAGAAGGACCTTCGGCATAGTAAAGCTCCATACCTATCTTAACAAAAGGCTTTCTGCCCGTGAATTTATCAAGAAATGCAAATGTTTTTTCCGCGCTGTCAAAGTCACACGCGATGATTACGTCTTTTCCCATGATATACTCCTTAATCTTTTATTAATTTTAGACCGCTCCTATAATATCGGAAAGCGAATCTATTTTATACTTTTCCATTACTGTGGGCAGGTCGTTTATGATATCTCTGCACACATAAGGATTTATAAGGTTAGCCGCGCCCACCTGAACCGCAGTTGCGCCCGCCATCATCATCTCAATTACGTCCTCCGCGGTAGATACGCCTCCCATTCCCACAACGGGAATATTGACAGCCTTTGAAACCTGATATACCATTCTTACGGCTACGGGGAAAATTGCGGGACCCGAAAATCCACCCATAGTATTTGCTATAACGGGCTTTCTCTTATTTAGATCTATTCTCATACCGAGCAAGGTATTGATAAGGCTTATTCCGTCAGCTCCAGCCGCCTCGCACGCCTTTGCGATAGAGACGATATCGGTAACGTTCGGGGAAAGCTTGATTATAAGCGGCTTGTCCGTTACCTTACGAACAGCGCGTGTAACCTCTGCCGCCGCATCGGGTGACGTACCGAAGCTCATTCCGCCGCCATGTACGTTCGGACAGCTTACGTTTACCTCAAACCAGCCTATCTCCGAGCATTCGTTGAGACGCTCGACCGTATAAGCGTAATCCTCGATAGAAAATCCGCTTACGTTTGCCATAACAGGCTTATGAAAGACCTCTTTCATTTTAGGCAATTCCTCGGATATTACCTTTTCAACACCCGGATTCTGAAGTCCTACGGCGTTTATCATACCCGCGTAGCACTCCGCAATTCTCGGTGTAGGATTTCCAAAACGGGCGTCCTTGGTAGTTCCCTTAAAGGAGAACGTACCGAGCATATTTATGTCGTAAAGCTCCGAAAACTCATATCCGTATCCGAACGTTCCGCTTGCGGGAATTATCGGATTATCAAGAGTGATACCGCAAAGCTCTACCTTTGTGTTCTTTATTTCTGCCACAGTATCTCCTCCTTTCTAAGCACAGGTCCGTCCTTGCATATACGCTTGTTTCCGTATATAGTCTTGCACGAACAACCCATACACGCGCCGAAGCCACAGCCCATACGCTCCTCAAAGCTAAGCTGACCCTCGGTCAAAGATGCGTTATATATAGCTTTGAGCATAGGCTCGGGACCACAGGTGTAAAAGTAAGTATATTCGATATCCTTCATAGCGTCGGTAACGAAGCCTTTGATTCCGTATGAGCCGTCAACGGTCGTTACGTAAACAGTCGCGCCGAGCGCCTTAAATTCATTTTCATAAAAAATCTCGTCTTTAGTATTGAATCCGAGAACGACCGTCACCTGCTTACCTTCTGCTATAAGCTTTTTAGCAAGTAGATAAAGGGGCGGAACGCCTACTCCTCCTCCGAGCAGCAGGGGCTTGTCCCCTGCTGTCGAAGTATCGTAACCGTTTCCGAGTCCTGTGAGAATATCGAGCTTTCCGCTCTTCATTTGAGCCATTTTCTCCGTTCCCTTACCTACTACCTTATAAATAAGGGTAAGCTCTCCGTCCGTGCAATCACAGACCGAAATAGGTCGGCGGAGATAAAGACCGTCTATCAAGATATTCACGAACTGACCCTCGCGTATATCCGAGGTATCACCCGCAAGGCGCATGCGATATACGTTACTTGTCAGAGCCGTGTTTTCGGTTATTTCAAAAAATCTCTGCTTCATGAAGAAACTCCTTACGCATCGATAGTAGAAATGCGGAGCGTTATCTCATCGAGAACGTCGAGAAGAACTCGAACAGTATCAAGAGAGGTAAAGAGCGTAACGTTACTCTCAGTAGCTATCTTTCTTATCTCGTGACCGTCATGGATCTGATCGCTCGAACCAATATCACTCGTATTGATAACGTATGCGATATGACCCTGACGGATAGAATCCTGAATCTCGTCGCTTCCATCGCCTATCTTTCCAAGAACATGAGTGCGTATTCCGTTTTCCTTCAAGAACTTTGCCGTTCCCTCGGTTGCCTCGATATTAAATCCGAGGTTATAGAAACGACGAATGAGAGGAAGAGCCTCTTCCTTATCCTTGTCCGCGATAGTAGCGAATACAGTACCGTAATTCTGAAGATGAATTCCCGATGCCTGAAGCGCTTTATAGAACGCGCGGTTGAGCTTATCGTCATATCCGATAGCCTCACCCGTGGACTTCATTTCGGGCGAGAGGTATGCGTCAAGTCCGCGAAGCTTATTATATGAGAACACGGGAACTTTGACGTACCAACGGTTCTTCTCCTCGGGATAGAGGCAGAATATTCCCTGCTCCTTAAGGGACTTGCCGAGGATACACTCGGTCGCGATATCCGCAAGAGAATATCCCGTAGACTTCGAAAGAAACGGTACGGTACGGGACGAACGGGGATTTACCTCAATTATAAATACCTCGTCGTTTTTGTCAACGATAAACTGGATATTGTAAAGACCTACGATACCGATTCCAAGACCGAGCTTCTTTGCGTATTGAAGTATCGTGCCCTTTACCTTATCGGAAATACTGAACGAGGGATAAACACTTATCGAGTCTCCCGAGTGGATACCCGTTCTCTCAACGAGCTCCATGATACCGGGGACAAATACGTCATGTCCGTCGCAGATGGCATCGACCTCGACCTCTTTACCGATAATATACTTATCTACAAGAACAGGCTTGTCCTCGTCTATCTCAACGGCGGTCTTCAAATAGTGGCGAAGCTGAGCCTCGTTTGCAACTATCTGCATTGCGCGTCCGCCAAGCACGAAGGAAGGACGAACGAGAACGGGATAACCGATCTTTTCAGCCGCCTTGACACCGTCCTCTATCTTGGTCACGGCGCGTCCCTCGGGTTGAGGAATATTAAGCTCCTTAAGAAGCTTCTCAAATGCGTCTCTGTTCTCTGCCTTATCGATAGCGGCACAATCCGTACCGATTATCTTTACTCCGAAATCATAAAGAGGCTGCGCAAGATTTATTGCGGTCTGACCGCCAAGAGAAGCTACAACGCCCTCGGGCTTTTCAAACTCAATGATATTCATAACGTCCTCGGGAGTAAGAGGCTCGAAATAGAGCTTATCTGCCGTGGTATAGTCGGTAGAAACTGTCTCGGGGTTATTGTTTATGATTATAGCTTCATATCCGGAGTTCTTTATAGTAGCTACCGCGTGAACGGTGGAATAGTCAAACTCAACACCCTGACCGATACGGATAGGACCTGCTCCGAGAACGACTATCTTCTTCTTATCTGTCAGGATAGAGGTATTCTCTCCCGTGTAAGACGAGTAGAAGTAAGGAATATACGCGCCTGTATGGCAGGTATCGACCATTCTGAATACCGGGAAGAGCTTATTCGCTTTTCTGAACTTAAATACGTCAAGCTCCGTGCACTTCCACATTCTCGCAACGTACTTATCCGAGAAGCCCATCTTCTTTGCCGCAGTAAGTGTTTCAAGATCAAACGCATGAGCCTTCAAGACCTCTTCCATATCTACGATATTCTTTATCGCCTCAAGGAAGAACGATGTTATCTTTGTGATATTGTGGATCTCCTCGACGGTTGCGCCGCGGTAAATAAGCTCTGCTATTGCGAAGATGTTATCGTCGCGGAACTCGGAGATATAAGCGCGAAGCTCGTCGTCGCTCATATTATCGAACTTGTGGTGATAAATGTGATGAACACCGACCTCAAGCGAGCGAATACCCTTCAAGAGACATTCCTCAAGGTTTGAACCGATGCCCATGACCTCACCCGTCGCCTTCATCTGCGTACCGAGGGTATTTGATGCAGTAGTAAATTTATCAAACGGGAAGCGCGGAAGCTTTGCGATAACGTAATCAAGAACTGGCTCAAACGCCGCGTTGGTATTTGCTATCTTTATCTCCTCAAGCGCCATTCCTACGGCGATCTTTGCGGTCACGCGGGCGATCGGATATCCCGATGCCTTTGACGCAAGAGCGGAAGAACGCGAAACGCGGGGGTTGACCTCGATAAGATAATACTGGCTGGAGTGGGGGTCAAGCGCGAACTGTACGTTACAGCCGCCCTCGATCTTAAGCTCCTTGATTATCTTTATTGCGGAATCGTTAAGCATCTTCTTATCCGCATCGGAAAGTGTCATGATCGGTGCTACGACCAAAGAGTCACCCGTGTGAACGCCTACGGGGTCTATATTTTCCATTCCGCAGATAGTGATAGCGTGACCCGTAGAGTCGCGCATAACCTCAAACTCTATCTCCTTATAACCCTTGACGCTCTTCTCAATAAGGACCTGATGAACGGGAGAAAGCTTGAATGCGTTAAGACCTATTTCAATAAGCTCTTCCTCGTTGTTTGCAAATCCGCCGCCCGTTCCGCCGAGAGTGAACGCGGGACGAAGAACTACGGGGTAGCCTATTCTTTCTGCCGCCATCTTTGCCTCTTCAAGACTGTAAGTTATCTCCGAGGGGATCGTCGGCTCTCCGATAGACTGGCAAAGCTCCTTGAAAAGCTCTCTGTCCTCTGCTCTCTCAATACTCTCGCTGCTCGTTCCGAGAAGCTCTACGCGGCACTCTCTGAGTACGCCCTTCTTCTCAAGCTGCATAGCGAGATTAAGACCCGTCTGTCCGCCGATACCTGGAAGTATTGCGTCGGGGCGCTCATAACGAAGTATCTTTGCGATATATTCAAGAGTAAGGGGTTCCATATAGACCTTATCTGCAATAGTCGTATCCGTCATGATAGTTGCGGGGTTAGAATTTACAAGAACTACCTCGTAGCCCTCTTCCTTAAGCGCAAGGCATGCCTGCGTTCCCGCATAGTCAAACTCGGCAGCCTGACCTATAACGATAGGTCCTGAACCGATGATCAGAATTTTTTTGATGTCTGTTCTCTTTGCCATTTTTTGCCTCCGTAATTTATATATAAAGTTAAATTTTAATTATTGCTTTGATATACGACCTTGCCGTTGCATACCGTAAGAAGATTTCTGCCAAAAAGCTTCATATCCGTCAAGGGTGTCGCTCTTCCCTTTGAAAGAAATTCATTTGGGTCGACCGTAAATTCAACGCTCAAGTCCCACGCGGAAAAATCATTTCCAAGCGGTATTCCAAAACGCTTTCTCGGATTCCACACGAGAAGGTCAACGAGCTTTTCCAAGGTTATGATACCCGTTTTCACGAGCTTCGTATACATAAGCGGAAACGCCGTTTCAAGTCCGACTATTCCAAACGCGCTCTTTTCAAGTCCGCGCGATTTTTCCTCCTCGGAGTGCGGCGCGTGGTCGGTCGCTATCATGTCGATAGTTCCGTCCTTTAAGCCCTCAACGAGTGCTTCTCTGTCCTCTTTGCTTCGCAAGGGAGGATTCATTTTAAAGCGTCCTTCCTCCCTCAGATCGCTGTCGTCCATAACAAGATAGTGAGGTGCTGTCTCGCACGTCACGTTCAAGCCTTCTTTCTTGGCTTTTCTTATAAGCGCGACTGTTTCCTTTGCGGAAATATGACAAACGTGATACGCGCAACCCGTTTCTCTTAAGAGTTCGATGTCTCTCGCTACTTGCTCATACTCACTTGCCGAGCATATGCCCTTGTGTCCGTGAGCCTTCGCATATTCTCCGTCGTGGATATATCCTCCGTTAAGCAAGGAATTTACCTCGCAATGCGCTACTATCATTTTTCCGAGAGCCTTTGCTCTTATCATCGCCTCTCGCATCATATCGTCGCTTTGTACTCCGCGTCCGTCGTCCGAAAAAGCGATAGCGTCGGTTGCCATTTGCTCCATATCAGAAAGCTTTTCTCCCATCTGCCCCACAGTTATAGCGGCATAAGGATAAACATTTATCGCAGCGTCTCTTTTTATGATATCGATCTGTTCTGTAAGATGCTCCTTTGTGTCGGGAACGGGCTTGAGATTCGGCATAGTGCATACCGCGGTGTATCCGCCGCGAGCCGCCGCCGCGCTTCCCGTTGCCATAGTTTCTTTATAAGAAAAGCCCGGCTCACGAAAATGCACATGCACATCGCAAAAACCGGGAAAAAAGACAATGTCTTCAGAATCAGAAATAATAATATCGTCAAGAGAAAAAGATGCTACGGAATGAGACAAATCGCCCTTGTTAAGAAATGTTGTATTTGCCTTACGAAATTCCGTTATGTTTCTCATAATGACTCCTTTTGTTTATTTTTATTATTATACCACATAACACATCTTTTGTCAAGAAAATTGTGCAATATTGTTTGACAATATTACGCGTTTTTCGAGCATATTTTTTGTTGTTTTTTATGGGAAGCATTTTGCTTTTTTCAAAAAATCTTAAAGTAGATAATAAGCCAATATAGTTCAATTTCAAATTTTGATTTATCGGGGAGTTTGATTTGACGAAACGGCAAATTGCAAACGAAACGATTTTCACCAAAAGCCTTCTCCAGCGTGAGAATCTTGTTGCAAGCAACAGCCAAGTCCGACAAGTCG
>SVUA01000003.1 GCA_015063485.1 Oscillospiraceae bacterium
CTGATGAGGAGAGCAAATAAAGCACAAACTAAATGGTGATCTCCTCATCCGTCTCGCTTCGCGAGCCACCTTCTCCGCTGGAGAAGGCTTGAGTTTTTGCTAACTTTTCGCTTATATTTCTCCCCGATAAACCGCAATTTATTTAAATCTAAATTATTTTTCACCCAACAAAAATCTCAAGGAGTAACAAAATGAAAAGCTCTGATCAAAATATCTCAACTTTTTCTTACGACCGTTCCGCGCTCTCGCGCCTTCCCGCTCGTCCAAAACGCTCAAACAAAGGGACTTTTGGGCGTGTACTTTGCGTTTGCGGCTCGAAAAACATGTCGGGCGCGGCGTATCTCTGTGCAAAAGCAGCTTACCGTATGGGTGCGGGACTCGTTGAGATACTGACCCCCGAATGTAACAGGAGCATACTCGCAACGCTCCTACCAGAAGCGATAATAACCACTTATTCGTACGAATATCCCGAAAACGCCGTTATACGCGAGGCTAAAGATCGCGCTGACGCTATCGTTATCGGTTGCGGTCTTGGCACGTCGCTCTCGTCAAAAAAGGTTCTCTACTCTGTCCTCTCGGACACAAAAAAGCCTTGCGTCATCGATGCAGACGCATTGAATATCATAGCCAAGGATAAGGAGCTTTTTCCTTTGCTCAAAGGAAAAATAATAACGCCCCATCCCGCAGAAATGGCACGTCTTATGGGCGACGCCGATATTGAGGCTATCCTCGACAACACCGTCGAAACGGCTTATGATTTTGCCGAAAAGCACGGTTGCATATGCGTTCTCAAAACGCATGAGACGGTCGTCTCCGACGGCTCTTTGAGCGTTTACGAAAACAATTGCGGAAACAGCGGAATGGCAACAGGAGGCTCGGGCGATGTCCTTGCGGGAATTATCGGCGGTATCCTTGCGCAAATGAAAAATACGCCTCCCGCAGACCTAACCCTTTCCGCAAGTCTCGGAGTTTATATCCACGCCCTCGCGGGTGACTGCGCCGCGGCGCACCTTGGTGAGCGCTCTGTAATGGCAAGCGATATCATCGACCATATATACGAAGTATTGAAATAAAAACAAACAAAAACCAAAAAACTTTATTCAACTATACGGATTTATATAAACTCCATTCTTGAAAGTTTTTGAAGGGAGTTTGAGGGGGACTTTGTGAGTAAATCTTAAAAGATTGACTCTCCAAAAAGTCCCCCTCATCGCATCCCCGCGTCCCTTATTTAGCGTTCATTTTTAGATAGGCGTTAATAAAGCCGTCTATCTCACCGTCCATAACGGCGGAGATATTACCGTCCTCAAAGCCCGTACGGGTATCCTTTGCGAGCGTATATGGCATAAATACGTATGAGCATATTTGAGCGCCCCATTCGATGTTCGTCTTATTTCCTTGGATATCCTCGATAGTATCAAGGCGTTCGCGAATCTTTATCTCCATAAGCTTTGCCTTAAGCATCTTCATAGCCGTTTCTTTATTCTGGAGCTGTGAGCGCTCGGTCTGACAGCCGACAACTATGCCCGTGGGCTTGTGGAGAATACGGATAGCCGAGTCGGTCTTGTTGATATGCTGACCGCCCGCGCCGCTCGAACGGTGCGCGGTGACCTCGATATCTTCGTCGCGGATCTCGACCTTGTCGATGTTGTCAAATTCGGGCATAACTTCTATTGAAGCAAACGAGGTCTGACGTCTGCCCGCGGCATCAAAAGGAGACACGCGCACAAGGCGGTGAACTCCGTTTTCGGCTTTAAGGTAGCCGTATGCGTTAAGACCCTCGACCATTATCGTTGCGCTCTTGATACCCGCGGCATCTCCGTCAAGCCAATCAAGAAGCTTGTACTTGTAATTATGACGCTCCGCCCAACGAGTTATCATTCGGTAAAGCATCTGCGCCCAGTCCTGAGCCTCCGTGCCGCCTGCGCCGGGGTGGAAGGAAACGATTGCGTTATTTTTGTCGTACTCGCCCGAGAGAAGTATCTCGATACGCTTTTCCTCTTCGGCTTTAACGATAGCGTCAAGCTCACTTTGAACTTCCTCCACATACGCCTCATCGTTCTCTTCTATTGCCATTTCAGCAAGTGTGATAGCATCCTCGAGACGAGCGCAAAGCGCATCGTAATCCTCTATGGTGTCCTTTGTCTGCTTGAGCTTCTGAAGAACCTTTGAGGAATTCTCTTGATCAGACCAGAAATCAGGATCAAGTGTTTGCTTGTCAAGCTCGTCGGCTGTGACTTTAAGCTCGTCAATACGGAGAGCAGAGCCAAGCTCCTTAAGCTCCGCGCGCATACCTATAAGCTTATATTTTGCATCTTCAAGTGCGATAATCAATGTAAACCTCCCGCGGAAAAGTCCGCAAATCTCAAAAATGATTAAAAATTATCCATATCTAATTAATTATATCACATTTTAAGCTATCATGCAAGGGGGTGCGGAAAGATTTTTAAGCAAAAGTCAAAAACGTTCTTCTTATCAACGGAGCTCTGCGCGTTTTCCTCGCACGTCGCGGATAAGGATAGATATACATTTGCGAACGAGCGCGCGGGATTCGGGCGGCAGATTGTTCCAAGTCTTGACGAGCTTGATCTTATCGGCATTAAGCTCGGTAAGTGTAGTCGCACCCGAAGCGGCTATCGTTTCAAACAGTGAATCCACGAAGGTCTCTCTGACCTCAGGCGACATTTCGCTAAGCCACTTTTTGAGCGTCCTATCTATCATCATGCTCTCGCCCGTTACTGTATTCAAATGAACGAAGCTATTTCCAAGCACCTCCCAAAAGAACGCATTGTGCTGAAGAATACCGCTTTGCGCGCTTTTTATCACCTCGTACACGCCCTCGTGTTCAAGAAGCATACCAACGACAGAGCTTTGCGGAACGAGAGTCCGTATTTTCGGAAGCATATCGGTATATTCTATCGACTCCACGAACTCGCGGGTAAATCCCGGACCGTCGTTGTTAAATACTGTGATTATGCGCTCTCGAGTTTGCGGACAAGCGCGTACCGCCGAAAAGACCGCAAGATTTCCGCCCTTGCTGTGACCTCCGAGAAACAGTCTGCCCATGTTTTTTTGAGCAATAGCCTCAAGGTAAGAAAGAGCCTCAAGCTGCGCGGGTACGGGGTGCATAAAGCACATATTAAAGTCCTCTTTCCAGCCGACGAGCGTATCGTCCGTTCCGCGAAAGGCAATAAAATGAGCTTTCTCTCCGTAGGAAAAAGTCACCGCCGAAAACTGCGTTTCGGTCTCGGCGTTAACGATATTGACGTAAGAGTGAACGAAAAGACCGCCGAATCGCTTTGATTTTGCCGCCTTGACCATAATACTCACGACCTCGGGCGGCACTATAAGACCAAGCTTTTGCGGTTTTCCTCGGTGCATTCGCGCGTACTTTCGCGCTACGTCAAGCAGAGTCATGGACGGCGAGCCGTCCTCTTCTTGAAGGATATCCTCAAAATCGACGTAGCTTATCATTGAAAGAATAAGCGCGTCGACCTCCCCCATCGAGCTTTGGTCGAAGGTCAAGTCGCCGCGCCAATCGATATAATCAAATACCGTAGGCATAATAGTACTCCTTGGTAAAATTGAAAGTTGAAAGCAAACTATATCTGCTTATGAACGCTCTTATACTCGTCGTAGAAGCGGTAATAGGGACAGGAGCTCGTGCGACCGCTCAAAAAACGCGCCATCTCGTCCTCGTCGAGCCTCATTTCGCAGACGTAAGCATCAAGATATTCGTCGTAATCGTAAAACTCACAGCTTTCGCAATTCGATTCTTTTTTCTTGTTTAAATTGCTCATAATTATTATACGCTCCAAGCTTGTTTTTAATTCGCCATATACCGCAGACGGTCGATAGCGTTTTGCAGGATTATCTGCGCTGAGAGGGTGTCAATGACACCTTTTCGCTTTTTGCCGCGCGTGTTAGTTTCGTTGAGATAACGCGATGCCGTCATAGTCGTCATTCGTTCGTCAAACATAGCAACCAAAACGCTCTCTCCAAGGCGCATACGCAAAAGGTCGGCGAATTTACGGCACTTTGCGGCGCGCGCGCCCTCGCTTCCGTCCATATTCACAGGAAGTCCGACGACAATAGCGCAAACTCCGTTTGCTTTCGCTATATCGGCTACCGCGTCGGCAGTTTTTTCTATCCCACCCGGACTTATAGTCTCAAGTCCCGACGATATAAGGCGAGAGGGGTCGCTCACGGCAATTCCCGTACGCGTGTCCCCAAGGTCAACGCCAAGTATCTTTCCTTTTGTTTTAGCTATCAATTCAAGTTCGGGATTCATCAATAATTCCTTTCGCTATGTCAATAAGTCGTTCTTTTTCGTTTACGTCGGGGTCAAGCATGGCGGCTTTAAGAAGTAAGTCAAGCACGTATCCTATCTGCTTTCCCTTTGCTCCGAGCTCGATAAGCTCCCTACCCCCAATTTCAAGATCGGATATTCTTGCGGGCGCGCGGCTCGCAGAGACGAGAGCTTCCGCATTCGAGGCAGAAACACCTAAAAGCCTTGACGCTCTTGCGCCATACAGCGCGTAATCGCCTGCGTTGGCAATAAGAGACGTAGCCGATGTCGGCGAATCCACGCGTATCTTCGCTCCGCGGGCAACGGCAAGCGCACCCGTTATCTGCTTATTGGAACATTTGAGCGAGTGCAAGATCCCGCGTATCTTTTCTTGCTCCGCTTCGCAGAAAAAGAGTCCGAGACGAATGAAATCTTCGTTCTGCATAAGCGACAATGAGGACAAAACCCTCTCACTCGGCACATAATCGCCCGTAACGTAGGGTAAAACACCGTATTCTATCATCAATTCAAGAGCCTCTCTTGGCGAGGGTGAAGTGAGAAGCTTTATAAACTCAACGCAAATGCGCTCACGCGCGATTTTTGATAGACCCTCTTTAGTCTTTTTCGCGCCTAAAAGCGTTTTTTCTTCTATCGAAAAGCCAAGCTGTGCCGAAAACCTGAAGGCTCTCATAATGCGAAGCGCGTCCTCCGAAAAACGAAGCTCCGGCTCTCTTACGGCGCGTATCACACGCGCTTCAAGATCGGCTTTTCCGCCGAAGATATCGACGATACCGCGCTCCTCGTTAAACGCCATGGCGTTCACGGTAAAGTCGCGGCGCGAGAGATCGTCCTCAATACGTCTCGCAAACGAAACGGAGTCGGGACGGCGCGAGTCGGTATAGCTTCCGTCCACGCGGAAGGTCGTTATCTCAACGGGCGCACCGTCAAAAATAACGGTCACAGTTCCGTGCTTCAGTCCCGTTTCTATCACTCGCTTGTCCGAGAAGATCTCAATAGTTTTTGAAGGCGGTGCGGAGGTCGCTATGTCAAAATCGTTCGGAGTGATACCAAGAAGCGCGTCGCGCAAGCCTCCGCCGACGATGTAGGCTTCCTCTCCCGCACGAGAAAATCGCGCGAATATCTCGCCCACGTATTCGGGATATTTCATAGTTCCCACGGTTTCCGCCCCCTTTCGAAAAGATTTTCCTTTAGTATTTATATTTTACCATGTTTTTTTGATTTTTTCAAGACCTGTGCGAATTTTTGGCATCTTGAAGTTTGCGAAGTATAGCTTCGTTCTTGACAACCGCCGCCCTTTCGTGTTATTCTATATGAAAGGGATAACAGAACACATATAAATTTTGATTTGTCGGTGTGTTATGTTCGCATAAATTTAACAGAACGGCAATGGACCGTCGAGGACGCCGGTCCCTACAGTGTGTAAAAATTGCACACATATACCTCGCCGTGAGGCGATGGGAAACCCTAACGATCATAATTTATTTTGTAGGGACCGGCGTCCTCGACGGTCCTAATACAAACGATTTTAACCAATCAATCGATATAACGTTCTCCCCGATAAACCGCAATTTGTTTAAAACTCAACCATTTAACATACAAAAAACCAAAAAAATTGAAAAATTTTCTTTTTTTTAAAAATTAATGTAACCTTTTGTTCTGAAACCCCGTCTTTTAGGGTGAGGAGACTTCGAAGCTCTTTTTGGAGGTGAAATCATGGACGACCGCGCTATAATCGAACTCTATAACAAACGTGACGAAAACGCTATCGGCGAAACTCAAAATAAATACGGGCGTTACTGCTACTCTATCGCGTACAATATCCTGCGCTCAAACGAGGATTCCGAGGAGTGCGTAAACGACACGTATCTCAAGGTCTGGAACGCTATCCCGCCTAAAATGCCGCAAATATTTTCGGCGTTTATCGGCAAAATAACGCGAAATACGGCACTCGACCGCTACGAGAAAGAACGCGCGCAAAAGCGAGATGCGGGTATAGAACTTGCTTTAGACGAGCTATCCGAGTGTATCTCATCGGAAATGACGGGAGAGGCGTCCGACGACTTCGCCTTAAAGAACGCCATAAACGGATTTCTCGCCTCACTCCCAAAGCGTACGCGCATTATCTTTATGCGCCGATATTTCTACCTCCTGTCGATAAAGGAGATCTCCGACGGGCTTTCCATGTCCGAGAGCAACGTTAAGGTCACGCTCATGCGAACGAGAGAAAAATTCAGAGAATATCTTGAAAATGAGGGTATAGTTATATGAAAAAGAATAAATTACTTCGCGCTATGTCGCTCTCCGACGATAAATACGTCGATGAGGCGAACCCCGCGCTTAAAACAAAAAACAAGGCGGCTGCTAAGAGAAAGCTCTTTATTGCTCTTGCCGCAACGCTTGCTGTCCTTACGTCGCTCTCTCTGTGGCTCTTTATACCGTTTAAAGACGCAAACGCCGACGTAACGCAATACGCTGACAGCGAGTATTACGAGATTATCCAAAAGCTCCACCCCTTGACGTACAGAGCGCCAAGATATAAGAACAACTTCGAAAAATACGTAGGCAGAGCGTTGTCAAACATTTTCGGAGCGAAAGTGGAAAGCAGTATTGAAGATGCAGGGGCAGCGGAAAACTTATATGTCCCAAACTACTCGGACTCGTATGGAGGATCAAACGGAAGTGATCCCGAATCTTCCACCACAACGGGTACTAACACGTCAAACAATCAAGGCTATCAAGAGGTCACCGACAATCAGGTCGAGGGAGTAATTGAAGCCGACCTCATCAAGCGCACCGACACGCATATCTTCTACCTTGACGTTGGTGCAACTTCCTTGCGTTCATTTTCAATAGACGGAGAAAATTCAAAGGGCGTAGGATATTATGACTTGCGCTCAAATATGCCTGATGATTTCCAAGCGCATAACAAGACTGAATTCTACCTCTCGCTTGACGGAAAAAGTATAACTCTCATACTTCAGCATCATGAGAATGATACAAAGCGTCCCCTTGTCTACGTTCAAAAAATAGACGTCTCCGACCCTGTGAACATGAAATTCGTAAACGGCTTCTGCATTTCGGGTGCTCTTAATTCCACTCGAATGACGAACGGAAAATTGTTAGTGCTTACAAGCTTTTATCCCAAGACCGATTTTTCAAAACCCGAAAACTTCGTGCCATCTATTGGAGACACACAGGAAACTATGGAGGCTCTGCCCGTAGAGAATCTGTACGTTCCAAGCGATGTGACGAATGCCACCTACACTGTTATAACGCGCCTTGACGCGAACACGCTTGAGCATAAGGATTCCTATTCGCTTCTCTCTTATGCCTCGGGCGCTTACGTCTCCGCAGACACTATATATACGTGGCGCGGCTTGACCGACAAGGAGGACCTTGGCGACGGAGTGGAAAATAATGTATCCAAGAGCGAAATAGTCGGCGTGTCCTATAAAGACCCTACAATGAGTCTGCTCGGCTCTATTAAAGTAGACGGCACTATAAAGGACCAGTACAGTCTTGACCAGTATAACGGTATTCTGCGTGTCGTGACCACCGTTAATGAGAATAAATATCAGACGGAAAAGCGTTACGGCGATACGGTATCTTCATTGAGGTTGGAAAGAATACAAAATGCAAGTCTGTATTGTGTCGACCTCTCAACGTGGCAGACGGTTGCAAGCGTTGAGCGTTTCGCACCCGAGGGCGAGACCGTTCGTTCCGTTCGCTTTGACGGTAATAGCGCGTACGTCTGTACTGCGGTACAAGTCACCGACCCCGTATTCTTCTTCGACCTTTCGGATATAAACAATATAACCTACACCGACACGGGAACGATATCGGGATTTTCGACCTCTCTTATCGACTTTGCCGACGGTTATCTACTTGGAATCGGCGTGGGCGCTGGCGGATATCTCAAGATCGAGGTCTATGAGGAGATAGACGGCAAGGTAGTGTCGGTATGCAAATACGAGCCGCCAAAAACCATGTACAGCAACGATTATAAATCCTATTATATCGACCGCGAAAACGGACTTATCGGACTTGGAACGTATACCTACGATCCTTACTATCAAAGCAAATATATTGATGAATACACGGTATTAAGCTTTAAAGACCGCGCCTTGACCGAGGAGATAAGAGTGGAGCTTGATGGCAATCCTACCATGAAACGCGGCGTGTACGTTGACGGATATTTCTATATGTTCGGATATAACGACTTCAAGGTCGAGCGTCTCGATATCAAAAAATAAAACACTCTACAAGTCGGACGGCTTTGCTCATGCAAAGCCGTCCTCTGTCTTGTATTCGTTTGTCTTTGACCGTATCATCTCCGAGTTATCTCGTTGTCGCACTTTCCGTCTCGGAAAAACGAAACGATATTTTCAACCGTCGTTTGCGCGATATTCGAAAGTGCTTCCTCGGTAAGAAACGCTTGGTGAGAGGTTACAAGGACGTTCGGCATCGAAATAAGGCGCGCTATCGTATCGTCCTCGACGATATGACCCGAAAAATCCTCAAAAAAGAGGTCGGATTCCTCCTCGTAAACATCAAGACACGCAGCACCTATCTTCCTCGATTTTATCCCCAAAAGAAGCGCTTCCGCATCAATAAGCGCTCCGCGCGAGGTGTTTATAATGACCGCTCCGTTCTTCATCTGACCGATAGTTTCCTCGTTTATGATATGGTAAGTTGCTTCTGTAAGTGGACAGTGGAGCGAGATCACATCGCTGTCAGAAAGGAGCTTTTCAAGCGAAACGTACTCGATACCGCTATCCTTACGAGGAAATATATCGTACGCGATAACGCGCATGCCGAAGCCGCGGCAAATATCTATCATCACACATCCTATTTTGCCTGTACCCACGATACCGATAGTCTTTCCGCAAAGGTCAAATCCAACGAGTCCCGAAAGACTGAAATTAAAATCCTTTGTCCTTATATACGCTTTATGAGTCCTTCTCACCATGGTAAGAAGCATCGCCATAGCGTGCTCCGCAACGGCATAAGGTGAGTAAGCGGGAACGCGCACAACGCATATTTTGCCCGATGCATAACGTATGTCAACATTATTAAAACCCGCGCATCTAAGTGCCAACAGGCGTATACCGTACGAGACGAGTTTGTCGATAACGAAAGAATTGACCGTGTCGTTAACAAATACGCAAACAGCATCGGCGTCACGCGCAAGTGAAACGGTATCCTCGCAAAGACGGGTATCGAAAAATTTGAATTCAACGCTGTTCTTTTTGCCGTATTTTTCAAAATACGGCAGATCGTAAGGCTTAGTGTCAAAAAAAGCTATCTTCATAGTTTTAAGAGTTCCTTTCTTTTCGCTTGATTTATTTTTCCACATAGAGTGAGAAAATATGCGGTACGGTGTATGACCGTTTCAAATTTTGATTTGTCGGTGTGTTATGTTCGCATAAATTTAACCGAACGGCAATGGACCGTCGAGGCAAAAACGGGATCTCCCTTCAAAATAACTTTAAATAAAAGAAAATTTTGTCACATTCGGCGCAATATTTCCGCATACCCTCTTGTAAACACGATAATTTTTTGATATAATAATAAGGATAAAAGAAAATTTTGCACAGAAAGACGGTAATAAAGACATGAACGAAAAATTTTATATCACAACAGCGATAGCTTACGCTTCAAAAAAGCCTCACTTTGGAAACACGTATGAAGCCATTATGACTGACGCTCTCACGCGTTGGCGCAAAGAGATGGGCTACGACGTATTTATGTGTACGGGCACTGACGAGCACGGTCAGAAAATAGAGGACCTTGCGCGTGACGCGGGCATTACGCCCAAGGCGTACGTTGACGGCGTTGCAGGAGAGATCCGCGGGCTTTGGGACAACATGAACGTCAAGTACGACCACTTTATCCGTACGACAGACGACTATCACGAGGCAGCTGTAAAGAAGATGTTCACACGCTTCTACAATCAAGGCGATATCTATAAGAGCCGCTATGAAGGCTGGTACTGCGTGCCCTGTGAGTCCTTCTTCACCGACACTCAGGCGGTCGACTGCAAGTGTCCCGACTGCGGACGCCCTGTCGAAAAGGCAAGTGAGGAGGCATATTTCTTCAATATGAAGAAGTACGCTGACAGACTTATGAATTACATCGAGGAGCACCCCGAGTTTATCGAGCCCGAGAGCCGCAAGAAAGAGATCGTAAACAACTTCCTCAAGGCAGGACTTCAGGATCTTTGCGTTTCGCGTACCTCGTTCAGCTGGGGTATCCCCGTGGATATAGACCCCAAGCACGTCACTTACGTTTGGCTTGACGCGCTTACGAACTACATCACTGCTATCGGCTACGATCCCGACAAGAGCTATGATGAGCAGAGCGAAAAATTCAAGAAATATTGGCCCGCGGACGTTCATATAATTGGTAAGGACATTATCCGCTTCCACACCATATACTGGCCTATATTCCTTATGGCGCTTGATCTGCCACTGCCCAAAAAAGTATTCGCGCATCCGTGGTTCAACTTTGGTATGGACAAGATGTCAAAGTCGAAAGGAAACGTTATCTACGCCGATAAGCTCGCCGAGAAGTTCACCGTTGACGGTGTCAGATACTACGCGCTTGCCGAGATGCCCTACGCAAACGACGGCTCTATCACCTATGAAAACGTGATAAAGCGCTTCAATACCGATCTTGTCAACAACCTCGGTAACCTTGTAAAGCGTACGCTTGATATGCAGAAAAAATATTTTGATAAGGTCATTCAAGCGCCCACCGCAAAGGACGCGCTTGATGACGAGATAGTCGCCGCCTGCGTCAAGGCATACGACAAGGTCGTTGAGAATATGGAGGGCTACCGTATAGCAGATGCGCTCGACGAGATATTCGAGATGCTCTCTCGCGCGAATAAGTATATTGACGAGACTACTCCTTGGACACTCGCCAAGGACGAATCGCAAAAGGAACGTCTCGGAACAGTTCTCTACACGCTTCTTGAGGCTATCCGTTGGGGAGCTGTGCTTCTTCACCCGTTCATTCCCGCAACCGCCGAGGAGATACTCTCCGAGCTTAACACGGATGCTTGCGGATATGCGTCTATCGGCAGCGCTGACCGCTTCGGCGCGCTTAAAGCGGGCGATTCCGTAAAGGATTCCAAGGTGCTGTTCGCGCGTATGGACGAAGCAAAGGTCCTTGCAGAGTTCGAGGCTGAAAGACAGGCACAGATAGCGGCGGCTGAGGCGGCTAAAAAGGCGGCTGAAGCTCCCGAAAAGCCTGAGGGCTGCGCGCTTATCGGTATCGAGGACTTTATGAACGTCGAGCTTCGCACGGCTAAGGTCATCTCCTGTGAGCGCGTGCCTAAAGCAAAGAAGCTTCTCCTTATGAAGCTTGACCTCGGATATGAGCAAAGACAGGTAGTATCGGGTATCGCAAAATTCTATTCGCCCGAGGATATGATAGGCAAAAAGGTCATCGTCGTCGCTAACCTCAAACCCGCAACGCTTTGCGGCATTGAGTCGCAGGGCATGATACTCGCAAGCGGCGAGGAACAGGTTCGCGTCGTTTTCCTCGCGGAAGATACACCTCTTGGCGAGAGAGTTCATTGATAATAAACAAATTGCGGTTTATCGGAAAGTTTAACAAACATGGTAGGGCGGGGGCTTGCTCCCGCCGAAATAAACATATTAAACCAAACATAACGGCGGGAGATAAACCCCCGCACTACAGCGAATACGCGTAGGTGCGAACACATCTCCCCGATAAATCAAAATTTGAAGATAAAAAAACAAATTGGGATAGCAGTTGCTATCCCAATATTTTAAAGTCAGCGTAACGACTGGCGAGAACGAACATATCAAAAGGAGAACCATATGAAAATTTGTGTTGTTGGCTGCGGAAGATGGGGTTCACTCATCACGTGGTATCTTGACTCGATAGGTCACGACGTAACGCTATACGGCAGAGCCTCATCAGAGCATATGAAAAGATTTTTAAAGGATAGAAAGAACGATCTTCTTTATCTACCAGAAAGCATCGCGCTTACGACCGACATAAACGAGCTAAAAAAAGCCGATGTGATAATCATATCGATAGCATCGCAGGCACTCGATTCATTTATGAAACAAATTGGATCGCTCGGTCTTGATAATAAAATATTCATTCTTTGTATGAAAGGAATAGAGATAGGCACCGGAAAAAGGCTCTCCGAGATCGTTCGCGAGAACACCTCGCCCACAAACGCCGTCGCCGTGTGGCTCGGTCCCGGTCACGTTCAGGAATTTTACAACGGCATACCGAATTGCATGGTCATCGACTCGGATAACGATGACGTCAAGCACCTGCTCGTAAATGAGTTTTCGAGCGACCTTATCCGCTTTTATTTTGGCACAGACCTTATCGGAAACGAGATAGGCGCGGCGGCAAAAAACGTTATCGGTATAGCCGCGGGTATGCTTGACGGCATGAGTCTGTCTACCCTCAAGGGTGCGCTTATGTCAAGAGGAACGCGCGAGATCGCAAGGCTTATAAAGGCGCTCGGTGGAAACGAGCTCTCCGCTTACGGTCTTTGCCACCTCGGTGATTACGAGGCGACCGTCTTTTCGAAATTCAGTCATAACAGACAGTTCGGCGAATCGGTCGTTAAAAAAGAAAAATATGAGCTTTTGGCGGAGGGATATTACACCGTTAAAGCTCTCGTCGAGCTTGGCGATACATACGGTGTCGACCTGCCGATATGCAAAGCCGTCTATTCTGTTCTTTGGGAGCAAGCCGACGCATCAGAGAAAATAAATGAGCTTTTCAAAAGAAGCTTGAAGCAAGAATTTTAACTTGCTTTTTTCAAATTTTGATTTATCGGTGGGTTTGATTTGATGAAACGTTCATAAAAACACCGTAGGGGAGGATATTATCCTCTCGCAAAACGAACGTCAAAGTCCAAGCGAAACGGGCTGTCGAGGACGTCAGCCCCTACCGAGTTTATTCGTCGATATTTCGTTTAATTTTGCATTTTGCACTTTGCACTTTGCATTTTGCATTTATCAAACTCCCCTATAAACCGCAATATCTTTTTTAATAACCAATATACACACAACAAATTCAAATCAAATACGGGAGATATCATGTCCGAAAAAACATCTTCTACGATACTCGATTGCAACGGAATAATCGACTCGCACGCGCACTATTTTGACAAACGCTTTGACGCTGAAAGCGACGGTGCGGCCGCCGTACTCTCGCGCGACGTGTTTGGCAGAGGCATCGCCGCCGTTATAAACGTCGGTACACGCAACGAAACGAATCTTCTCGCCATTGAGCAAACCGCAAAATATGAAAATATGTTCGCCGCCGTCGGTATTCACCCAGAGGACGTTCAAATGCCCGATGTCGATCTCGACACCGAACTTTCCTTGCTCTCTTCCCTACTCAAAAATGCTGACGAACGCAAAAAAAATAAGATAGTCGCCCTCGGTGAGATTGGGCTCGACTATCATTGGCAGCCCGTCAACAAGCCGCTCCAGCAAAAATGCTTCGATATGCAAATGGAACTCGCCGCAAAAACGGTTCTTCCCGTCATAATTCATGACCGCGAGGCGCACGGAGACTGCTTTGAGACTGTACTACGACACCCCGACGTTCGCGGAGTGTTCCACAGTTATAGCGGAAGTCCCGAAATGGCTCTTGAGCTCGTCAAACGCGGTTGGTATATCTCATTTTCAGGTGTTCTGACCTATAAAAACGCGCGCAAGACCGTCGAGACCGCCGCGGCTATCCCTCTCGAACGCATCCTTATCGAGACCGATGCCCCTTACCTCGCGCCCACGGGATTCCGCGGCTCTCTTAACCATTCGGGTCTTATGGGAGTTACTGCCAAGACCCTTGCCGATATTAAAGGTATCTCCGTCGATGAGGCAATATCCGCCACCGCTGACAATACAAGAAGATTGTTTAATATATAAATAACCGTTTTGAAAATTTTAATTTGTTTTTTAGGACAGTCGAGGACGCCTGTCCCTACAGAGTTAAACAAAGATTAATCGTTTCTTCTTCGCCTTACGGCGAGGGATAATATAAACGATCTTCTCAAACTTTGTAGGGACAGGCGTTCTCGACTGTCCGTTTTGTTCAATTAACGTAAAACCAATTGGCTACATACAAAACCTTTTTAATAAAGTTCTTTTTGGCTCGACCCTTTCTTTCAAGAAAGGGTCGAACGCGTCCCCGCATTCCCTCGCGTCCTTACATCTTTGATATCTTCACAAGACGGTCGTAGCAGGTCTGCATAAATTCCTCGTGGGTAAGGTCCTTGTATCTGCCGTATCTGCCTACCTCAAGGGTGAGTGAGCCCGTGTAGTTATACTCATCGAGCTTTGCCATCATTTTAGCGTAATCGCAGTTGCCGTCGAAGGGTAAAATGTGGATATCACCGTCCGCCATTTTATCGGCAGGTCTGCCGTAGTTATCGTGAATGTGAGTACAGAGTATCTTCTCACGGAATATGTCGGGCCAACATACAGTTTCGGTATAGCAATGCTCGTGTCCGTTGTCATAGCAAAAGCCGACGTGCTCCATGTTTTCATAACGGTCAACGAGAACCGCGAGATTTCCTACCTTGCGGAGATTCTCAAAAGCGACCTGAACGCCCTTATCCTTTGCGTAGAGGACTATTTCGTCGTAACGCTCAAGACCGAGGTCATTGACCTGAGGGGGCAACCAACCGCTCGACACGTGCGTAATTATCATAGGAATACCGTTAGCGGCGCAAGTATCGACCGCTTTTTTCATATCGTTAAAGACGGTCAGATAATCAAGACCCGGCATCCACATAGCGTTGATATTCTTAAAGGAAGCGTGAACGAACTCACAGCTAAGTCCGAGCTTATCTCCTCGCTCAACGAGCGCCTTTACCTTTTCGCAGTCGTCGGTGGGAGTAAAAAAGCACTCAAATCCTACGTTTTTAATAAGGTCGAGCGTGTCTACCTCACTTATCGTTCCGTCATGTAAGCAGGTTGAAGTTATACCAAGCTTTCTTTTGATCCTATTTTCCATTTTTGTTCTCCTTGAAAATGTATTTTATATGTTATTTTTATAATTTCAAAATTATTTCCGCCACGTCGCAAGGCGTTTGCGCGATAAAATCCGCGCCTTGTGCCGTAAGCTCCTCGCACGAGCCGTAGCCGTAAAGAACACCGATCGAGCGCAAGCCGTTTTCCTTTGCGCCGATAATATCGTGCTCACGGTCTCCGACCATTATAACGCTTTCTTTGTTAGAAGAGCCGCAACACTCAAGCGCGTAGCGGATAACGTCGCCCTTTTTTGTTCTCGTCTCGTCCATGAGAGCGCCCGCGACAAAGTGAAAATATTTATCAAGTTCAAAGTGCGAAAGTATCGTTTTCGCAAACGGCTCGGGCTTTGAAGTCGCAAGAACGATCTTTATATTCGCTTTTTTCAAGGCTTCCAAAAGCTCAAGCACTCCATCGTAGACTTTATTTTCAAAAATACCTTTGTCGCGGAAATATTCCCTGTAATCGTCGACCGCGCGGCGCGCGCCATCGGGAGAAAAGCCGTAATATTTCATATAAGAATCTACAAGCGGAGGCCCTATGAATTTGTAAAGCTCCTCGCGAGAGGGCGGCTCTATGCCGTTTTTCTTTAACGAATACGCCACCGAGTTCGTGATACCCTCACCCGGATCTGTCAGCGTTCCGTCAAGGTCGAAAAATACGTATTCTATCATTTTTCTACTCCAAAATAGTTATTTGTTGC
Organism: Oscillospiraceae bacterium; assembly: GCA_015063485.1. Taxonomy (GTDB): domain Bacteria; phylum Bacillota; class Clostridia; order Oscillospirales; family CAG-272; genus HGM12713. The sequence continues at coordinate 16,052 of SVUA01000003.1, forward strand.
GATAAGTTGTAAAGAGTTGCGAATCGTTGCAATTATATTGTAAATCAATACTCGGTTTTTGTCAATAAGTTTTCGAAAATAAAAAAACAAATCGTTATTCATTTTTATTATAACTCCCAAAAAAACTTGACACAAAAGAGTCGAGGTGATATAATTGGAAATGAATAATGAATGATGAGGTTTTTATAATGAAATTAACCGACATTTTAAACTCAGGAAAGCCGTCGCTTTCCTTTGAGGTATTCCCGCCAAAGACCGACTCCTCCTTTGACAGCGTAAAGCTCGCCGTTGAGGAGATAGCCGAGCTCCGCCCCTCCTTTATGAGCGTTACATACGGTGCGGGCGGCGGAACGAGCAAATATACGCTCGATATCGCAAAAAACATTCTTAAGGAGCATAACGTCCCCACACTCGCGCATCTGACCTGCGTGTCCTCGACTAAAGAAACGGTACGCGATATGATAAAAGCGATCAAGGACGCGGGGATCGAGAACGTAATGGCTCTGCGCGGAGATATCCCCGAGAGTATGGAAAATGACGACCGATCAAAGTGGCACTACACACACGCCTACGAACTTGTTCGTGAGCTGAAGGAGAGCGAAGCGGACTTTTGTATCGGCGGCGCGTGCTATCCCGAGATACACCCCGAAAGTGCGGATCAGAGGAGCGACCTAAAATACCTCAAGGAAAAGGTAGACGCGGGTTGTGATTTCCTTACAACACAGATGTTCTTCGACAACAATCTTCTCTATAACTTTCTTTACAAGATACGCGAGGCTGGTATCACCGTCCCCGTTATCCCGGGCGTAATGCCGATAACGAACGCAAATCAGGTCGCAAGAGCGATAAAGCTTTCGGGCTCGTTCATGCCCGTTCGCTTCAAAGCACTCGTTGACCGCTTCGGCTCTGACCCCGACGCAATGAAGCAGGCTGGTATCGCGTACGCGACCGACCAGATAATAGACCTTTACGCAAACGGAATAACCAACGTTCACGTTTATTCGATGAACAAGCCCGACGTCGCTAAAAAGATACAGGATAACCTTTCGGATATCCTCGGTAAATGATATGGCTGTCGTTTTAACGCGCGAGTTCCCTTTACCGCCGCTTCGGCGCAAAGAAATTTTGCGGTATATGGGCTGTAAAGAAGAAACCGAACAGATATCAAGTCTTTTAGACGACTCTCTTGCGCTCTGCAAGAACATCTTCGCTCCGAGAGTCTGCTTTGCCGAATTTGATATATCAAAAGAAGGAAACACTCTTGACCTCGGATTTACCGTAACACAGAGCCGTGACCTTGCGAAAAATCTCCAGGATTGTAAAAAAGCAGTTGTTTTTTGCGCAACTGTGGGACATGGAATAGACCGACTTATCGTCAAAAGCAGCCGTCTGTCACCGTCTGCGGCTCTTTGCCTTCAAAGTATCGGCGCGGAAGCAATAGAGGCGGTATGCGAAGAATTTTGCGCATATCTTGAGTGCGAAGAGAGATATGAGCTACGCCCTCGCTTCAGCGCAGGGTACGGAGATCTTTCGATCGAGCTTCAGCGTGATATCTTCCGCGCTCTCGGTTGCGAAAAAAGAATAGGCGTCACGCTCAACGAGAGCCTTTTGATGTCACCGACAAAATCGGTCAGTGCAATCGTTGGGATCGAAGCTTGAATGAACGCAAAAGCTCTCTTGCGAAAAATTTTTATAAGTACATCAGTAAAAATAAAAAATTCAAAACCTAACGGTTTTGAGATCAAAGAAAGGCAAAAATTTTAAAAATGGAACTATATCCTCTAAAACTCTCATACATAGCAAAAAACGCCATTTGGGGTGGTAAAAAGCTTTTGACCGAATGGAACAAAAAGGGCAACGACGACTCTATCGCGGAAACGTGGGAGCTCTCGGTCAGAGATAAAGAAATGGCGGTAATTCAAAACGGCATAGCTTGCGGCATGACGCTTTCAGAATATATCTCGCTTTGCGGCGCAGAGTGCGTTTCAAGCTCCTATACGCTCGATGATCCGTTTCCTCTTCTCGTTAAATTTATTGACGCGAGTGACCGCCTTTCCGTTCAGGTACACCCCGACGATACATACGCCAAAGAGGTGGAGAACGACGTTGGGAAAACTGAAATGTGGTATATTGCGGATGCCGAGCCAGAGGCGAGTATAATTTGCGGACTTTGCGACGGAGTCACCGTTTCCGACTTTAAAAAGGCGGTCATGAACGGACAGACGAACGAGGTCCTCAAAACCATTCCCGTGAAAAAGGGCGATAGCTTCTTTATCCCCGCAGGACTCGTTCACGCAATAGGAGCAGGTGTTCTTATTGCCGAGATCCAACAAAATTCCGACCTTACTTATAGAGTTTTCGACTACGACAGAGTAGGCGCGGACGGACAAAAACGTCCTCTTCACATAGAAAAAGCTCTCGCTGTAACTCGCACGTGGAGCGAAGCGGAGCGCGATACAGAGGCATTTGAACGAGGTCGCGAATGCGCCGACGGCGAGCTTCTCGCGAACAGTAAATATTTCTCGGTCGTAAAAAAAACCATTTCCTCTCAATCAACCTTAACGGTACACAAAGAAAGCTTTGTCCCCCTTCTCTGCGTGGACGGAAAAGGCTCTATACTTTCAAACGGCACAAGCTACCCAATCGCTCGCGGAGATAGTTATTTTCTTCCCGCCAATTTGGGAGAAGTTGCCCTTGAGGGCGATCTTGAGGTCATTATCTCAAGAGTTTAATGAATAAAACGGACAGTCGAGAACGACGGTCCGTTTTATCTATATCGAACGTATTCTTTTTATTTAGAAAGCCAAAATAATAAATCCCCTTCAAAGAAGTTCTTTGGGCTCGACTCTTTCTTGCGGGGAAAGGGTCGAACGCGTCCCCCCTCGCGTCTTATTTCGGTTTACCTTTAGATATAAGCGCGGCAATATATCCGAAACAGAGCGCGGCGGACGTACCGACCGCGGCAGCGGTAAGAGGTCCTGAAAGAACACCTATAAGACCGCGCTCGTCGACTGCTTTCTTAACGCCTTTGGAGATAAGATAACCAAAGCCCGTAAGAGGAGTGGTCGCCCCCGCGCCCGCAAACTCCGCAAGAGGAGCGTAAAGCCCAACCGCTCCGAGAAAAACTCCCGCCACGACATACCCCACGAGAATACGCGCAGGTGAGAGCATTGTTTTATCAAGCAAAATTTGCGCAACTACGCAAAAAGCTCCGCCGATGGCGAACGCAATAATAATATCCATCAATATCTGCATTTTTTACTCTCCTTTTTGAGCTCCCGAAATTCTTAAAAGATGCGCAACTGCTGGTATAGCCTCACCTTGCTGAACACTCGCCGGACTCATCATAGCACCCGTTCCCACGATAAGAATATCCCTAAAAGCTCCGCTTTTAAGTCTTGGCAAAAGATATGAGGCGAGCACCACGGCAGAGCAACCGCAACCCGAACCGCCGGAATGAGTGTCTTGCGAATTTTTGTCGTAGATAATAATTCCGCAATCGTTATAGCGAGAGCTGATATCAAGACCTTGCGCTAAAAGCAGCTCACAAAGTATATCTCCGCCCTCATACCCAAGGTCACCCGTTACTATCATATCAAAATCTGCGGGTGAGGCGTCCGAATTTTTAAAATAACGCAGAAGCGTGTCCGCCGCCGCGGGCGCCATAGCCGCTCCCATGTTTGACGGGTCGTTTATTCCCTTTTCCAAGGCGACTCCCGGAAGTGCCTCGGTGATCCTTACATCTCCCTCACGCTTTACAACGAACGCTCCAGCGCCCGTGACTGTCCACTGTGCCGTGGGCGACCTTTGCGCGCCGTATTCGATAGGCGTACGGTACTGTCGTTCAGCAGAGCAATAATGCGACGAGGTCACAGCGGCGCAAGTGTCAAAATACCTTGCGTTGCACATCATTGCCGAGAGCATAAGACCCTCGATAGCCGTAGAACACGCTCCGTAAAGGCCAAAATACGGTATGTCGAAGTCGAGCAGACCGTACGACGAACCAACACATTGGTTCAAAAGATCTCCCGCAAAAAGCGCTCCGACGTCATTTTCGGATGCGCCTATTTTTGAAAGCGCGACGTTGAGAGCAAGACGTTGCATCTCGCTTTCTGATTTTTCCCAAGTATTTTTGCCAAAGCGATCGGTCAGATCGTGCAGATCAAAGCAATCTCCGATAGGTCCTTGCGTTTCTTTTTTTCCTACCGCGCTTCCCGATGATACGATAGCCGCCGAATCAAAGCGCAATATCTTGTTTTGCATATACCAATTTCCTTTTCTTTTATCTTTAGAAATATTATTATCAAAATTATTTTCGCTATACCTTGCAATCCTCAAAATATATGATATAATAATTATATAAGAAAAACAATTCAAAAGGAAGGTGCAAAACTATGACCTACGTACTCAAAAACGACCAGCTTACCGTAACGCTTTCAAGCTTTGGCGCGGAGATGATTTCCGTAAAATGTACGGGAGACTGCGAATATATATGGCAGGGAGACAAAAAATATTGGGCAAGTCAAGCTCCCATTCCCTTCCCTGTATGCGGAAGATTTTATCAGGGAAAGTACACCTACGGCGGAAAGGAATACTCAATGGGTAATCACGGCTTTGCGCGGCACTCCGAGTTCGAGGTAGCCTCTGCCGACGAAAAAAGCGTGTCTTTCGTACTGAAGCAAAGCGAACAAACTCTTGCGGAATATCCCTTTGACTTCGAATTTACCGTGACCTATACGCTTGACGGTCCTAAAATAGACTGCAACTACCTTATCAAAAACACGGGCAAGGAGATATTGCCCGCCACGGTCGGCGCACACCCCGGCTTCAACGTACCGCTCGACAACGGCAATTTTGACGATTGGTATCTCGAATTCAGCGAGGAATGTTCTCCCGATAAGCTTGTTCATTCCAACAGCGGTTTCAATACGGGATTAAAGCGCGCGCTTTATCTTGAGGATTCCAAAAAGCTTGCGCTTAAGCATAGCCTTTTTGATATCGACTCGATATTTATGAGCAATATGGCGAAAGCCGTAACGCTCAAGAGCGACAGATCGAGCAGATACATTCGCCTTGAATACGCGGATATGTCGTATCTCGGAGTTTGGCATAAGCCGCAGAGCGATGCGCCTTACGTATGTATCGAGCCGTGGTGCGGACTGCCCTCGTTTGACGGTAAGATAGATGATCTTGCCACAAAGAGCGATATGTTCCGTATCCCCGCGGGAAGCTCCAAAACCGTCCGTTATTCAATTACTTTCGGTTGATAAAATTATATTTGTCAATAATTTGCTCTCCTCATCAGTCGCTATCGCGACAGCTTCTCCGCTGGAGAAGCCTTTGGTTCTAAACGTTTACTTTTATTCTCGCCATTTTATTATTTTAATCTGCCCGATGCAACAACTCAAATTTGTTTACTTCAAATTTTAATTTATCGGAGAATTTGATTTGACGAAATGTCAAAGCTCTAATGAAACGTTTTTTACAAAGAGCCTTCTCCAGCGGAGAAGGTGGCAAAATGGTCGGACGCAACGACCATTTTGACGGATGAGGAGATCGCCGTTTAGTCTATACCAAAAACAACCAAAACTTCATTTTACGACTATGATTTATAATTATAATAAAAAACTCGTATCGAACGCTCGAACATTGAGAAATAATATGACCCCTGAAGAAAAACATCTATGGTATGATTTTCTAAAAGAGCTGCCTGTTACAGTTAATAGGCAAAAAAATATTGGAAATTACATTGTTGATTTTTTTATCTCTTGCAAAAGAATAGTAATAGAAATTGACGGCGTTCAGCACAAAATGAACGAACATAAACGATCAGATGATCAACGAGACAATGAACTTCGCAATTTAGGAATTACTATTTTAAGATACACAAATGAAGATATACACAAAAATTTCAATTCAGTTTGTGAAGATATATTAAAGCATTTGGAACTTAACAATATTAACTAAAATTAAGATGGAGTACTTATGTTCTACGAAAACAAAAAGCAATATCACATAGCCGCGGCAAAGGGTGAGATCGGCGGCTACTGCATACTTCCGGGCGACCCAGGAAGATGCGAAAAGATAGCCGCGTATCTTGATGACCCTTACCATCTCGTTACGAATCGCGAGTATAATATCTTTTGCGGAACGCTTTGCGGCGAGCTCGTCACCGTTTGCTCAACGGGTATCGGCGGTCCGTCAACCGCTATTGCCGTAGAGGAGCTTTTTGCCTGCGGTGCGCATACCTTTATACGTATCGGCACTTGCGGAGGTATCGATACGCGAGTTCGCGCGGGAGATGCCGTTATAGCCTCGGGAGCGGTACGTCAGGACGGAACTTCTCGTGAATACGCACCCATAGAGTTCCCCGCAGTTCCCGATACGAACGTCCTTTTCGCTCTCGTAAGGGCCGCACAAAGCCTAAATATCCCCTATCACACGGGAGTAGCGCAGAGCAAGGACTCCTTTTACGGTCAGCATTCGCCTACGCGTATGCCTGTGTCCTCGGAGCTTCTTGAAAAATGGGAGGCTTGGAAAAGACTTCATGTTCTCGCGAGTGAGATGGAAGCGGCAACGCTTTTCACCGTGGGAGCGGCACTTGACGCAAAATGCGGCGCGGTATTTCATACCGTTTGGAATCAGGAGCGCGCAAACGCGGGGCTTGATACGAACAAAAACGAAAGCCACGACACCGATTCTGCTATACGTATAGCCGTCGAGGCAATAAGGCTGCTTATTAAGGAAAACAAGAAATAATTATTACCTTACCTGTAGAGGCGATTCACGAATCACCTGCCAAACGTTTAGATTTAACCGAACGTAACGGACAGTCGAGGACGCCTGTCCCTACAGAGTTAAATCAAATTTAATCGTTTTTTTCATCGCCTTACGGCGAGGTATATGCAAACGATTTTATCAAACATTGTAGGGACAGGCGTCCTCGACTGTCCAAAAATCAAACAAATTCAACCTACCCAAACGGCATACAAAAAAGCCAACGCGTCCTACTAAAAAACTCCCAAAAAAATTCAAAAAAAATCTTAAAAATATTGTTTTTCGCCCTTGACACTTTAATATACTTTATGTTATAATATTATATAAGCGATTTAGTATCGTTTTTTAGGTAAAATAACGTAAAAAAAACAACTAAAAAATAAAGAATTTTAAAAATTAAGGAGACAAAAATGAAAAAATTACTCGCGGTATTTCTCGCACTTATGATGATCCTTTCGGTTTCCCTTATGGCTTGCTCTGACAAGAAGGAAAAAGAGCCCGCTGATGACGAGGAAGAAAACGAATTCCTTCCCAGCAAAGATACCACCGGTACTACCGAAGCAAACCAAGAGGAAGACCCCGAGGGAACAAGAGCTCCTATTACAAGTTCTTGGGTAACTGCAACAGGTACTATTTACGTTCGTGCAAACGATGTTAGAGTTCGTTCTTCAAAGAGCACGACTTCTACGCAAAATGTTAAAGGAACGGCTATGTTTGGGGATTCTCTTCAGTACACAGGATATGACAATGATTGGTACGAAGTAACATTCAAAAACGAAAAAGCTTATATTTCTGCTACTTTCGTAAGTGAAAATCAGGATACCGTTATTTTCGAAGAGCATGCTACTCTTAAGGAGGGCACTGCTATCAAGGTAGCAGCGGACAAAAAATGCAATCTCCGTACCGATCCCGTAGCTGCAGCTTCTACGCTTAAAGGCTCGATCGATGCTACCAAGACCGCAAACGGTGAACTTACCATAGTTAAAATAAGCAAAACAGGCAAATGGTTAGAAGTTCGCTTCAATGGTACTGATATTGAAAAACACACCTATGACGGAACTGAAAAGCTCTATTGCACTTGGGAAGTTATCGCTGAACTCATGGGAAGTTCTAGCGGCGGTGGACACGGCTAATATTACATAACAAATATAAGGCTCTCCTCGGAGAGCCTTTTTTCGTTCATTTTTGTCTTTTAGACGTGTACTTTTGTCTTTAATATGTTCACTTTTTTATCATATATTGAAAGACTCATTGAAAACGTCTTTTCAAAATGCTATACTAAATTGAAATAGCATTTTTATTATATAGGAGAAAACAAAATGAAAGCTGTTGTAAACGGAAAAATTATTTTAAAGGACCGCATACTTGAAGGCTTCGCTATTCTCTACACCGACGTGATAGAGGGCATTCTTCCATCTGATAAGATCCCCTCGGACGCAGAGATAATTGATGCAAACGGCGGTTATGTTGCTCCAGGTCTTATCGACCTGCACATTCACGGATACCTCGGCAAGGACGTTTGCGACGGAGAGGCCGAATCTATTCGCACGATTGCGGGTGGCATCGTAAAGAACGGCGTTACAGGATTCCTTCCCACCACTATGACGGTCGACATGAAAGTCATTCGCAAGGCTCTCGAGGTCTGTCGCGAGCTTAAGGAAGAAAGCAAGGTTTGGAACGGAAGCGCAATACTCGGCACTCATGCCGAAGGTCCTTTTATAAGCGAGAGCAAAAAAGGCGCGCAGGACGCAAAATACATATTAAAGCCCGATGCGGCGTTCGTTAAGGAATACGCCGATATAATCAAAATAATCACTCTCGCGCCCGAGACCGATACAGAGGATTTCGCCGCTATCCGTGAGATAACGCGCGACACCGACGTCGTTATATCCATGGGTCACACCTCGGCAGATTACGACACGGCTATGAAAAGCACTGAGGCAGGCGTTAAGCACGTAACACATCTGTTCAACGCAATGACGCCTATGTCTCACCGCGCTCCAGGGGTTGTTACCGCGGCGTTTAATACCGACGTTACCTGTGAGCTTATCGTTGACACATTCCACGTAGACCCTTGCTTCTACGACCTGCTCTATAAGATCAAGGGCAGAAAGCTCTGCTTCATTACCGACTGTCTCCCCGCGGGCGGACTTCCCTATGGAGAGTACACGCTCGGAGGCACGAAGATAGTCTACCGCGACATCGTTTGTCGCCTTGAGAACGGTACTGTCGCGGGAAGTGTACTTCCTCTTAATAAGGGTGTTTGGAATGTTTATACCAACTCCAACATTCCGCTTTACGAGTGCGTAAACGGCGCGACCCTCAACCCCGCTGCCGCCATTGGTATAGAAAAGACTAAGGGTTCGCTCGACGTCGGTAAGGATGCGGATATAATTATCACCGATGCTGAATTTAACGTAAATAAAACCATTATAGGAGGAACTATCAGATATGAAGCTTAAAGTCCCTGCAAAGCTCGACCCAAAATTCGCTCCCCTTTCGGTAGTCTGCCGCGATATGCGCGAGGCTACGAAGCTTGACGGTCAGGATATCATTATCGTAGTAGAAAGAAATAACGGCTATACTACTACATACAAGACCCGTATCTTTTGCGACGGAACAGGACACGACGAGGAGAATTTCAAATTTATCGAGCGTCTTGTTAAGTCTCTCCTTTGGGTAGCGGGCGGATACAAGGTGATCATCGCGGGAAGCGAGACTGTGGGCGCAATGATACGCGAGGCGTTCTCCCACGGCGGACTTCGCGACTTTGACGTTAAGTTTATGGAAAGAGTTTACGAGCAGCCTTTCTCTGTTGAGGTAGTTGCTCTTGAAAACGCTCCCAAGGATAAATCGTCGGCGTCCCCGATAGGACGTCACCTCGACGGCTGTAGGATCGGCTTTGACGCAGGCGGAAGCGACCGCAAGGTGAGTGCCGTTATCAATGGCGAGAGCGTTTATTCAGAGGAAGTCGTATGGTTTCCAAAAACCAATTCCGACCCAAATTATCACTATGAAGGTATCCTCAATGCTATGAAGACCGCGGCTTCGCATATGCCTCGAGTTGATGCTATCGGAGTATCGAGCGCGGGCGTTTACGTTGACAATCGCATCATGGTAGCTTCTCTCTTCCTTAAGGTCAGCGACGAGGATTTTGACAAAAAGGTCAAAAATATGTATATCGACGTTGCCAAGGAGATAGGCGAGAACATTCCGCTCGAGGTCGCAAATGACGGTGATGTTACCGCGCTCGCGGGTGCTATGGATCTTAACGACAACTCTGTTCTCGGCGTAGCTATGGGTACGTCCGAAGCGGGCGGATATGTTGACCCCGACGGAAATATCACAGGCTGGCTCAATGAACTCGCGTTCGTTCCCGTGGACTTCTGCGAGGAGGCTATGGTCGATGAATGGTCGGGCGACTACGGCTGCGGAGTTAAGTATTTCTCGCAGGACGGCGTTATCAAGTGCGCTCCTTGGGCAGATATCGAGCTTGACGAAAACCTCTCTCCCGCAGAAAAGCTCAAGGTAGTTCAAGGTCTTATGAAGGACGGAGATCCTCGCGCTGCGGCTATCTACGACACCATAGGCGCGTATTTCGGCTACGCTATCGCGTACTATACCGAATTCTACGACATAAAGCACGTTCTCATTATGGGACGAGTTACCTCAGGTGAGGGCGGAACTATCCTCCTTTCTCGTGCGCAAGAAGTTCTTGATAAGGAATTCCCCGAGCTCGCAAAGAATATACAGCTCCATATTCCCGATGAGAAGTCCCGCAGAGTCGGACAATCGGTCGCGGCGGCATCTCTGCCAAAGATAAACTGAAATAAGCATATATAAAAGCAGAACCAATTCTGATTGCACTTGGTTCTGCTTTTTTAATTCCATGACATACAAATTGCGGTTTGTCGGTGGCGAGTTAAAAACTCGCCACCTCCGTCAACAAAGTGATTCGCGGTTGCGTCCCGCGAATTTACGAGTAACAAGTAACTCGGTCAAAACACACTTTGTTGCATCTTCTATTCATTGCTCCATCTCACCGATAAATCAAAATTTGAAGCAAATAAATTGCCATTTATATATGCAAAAAAAATTGTCAGACATATAAACAAAAAAGCAAGAGTAAAAGGATAAGACCTTCTATTCTTGCTCTTTTTTCGTAAAATTATTTCTCAAATCTCAAGATAGCGTACGATGTCTTTTCGGGCAGACGGATAGAAAATACCCCGTTTTCTTCGCTGATGTCTGCCGCTTCCTCATTGAAGGGCGTGTAGACCTTGGGCGTGAGCTTTGATTCAAGCTTTACGACCTCGGTGATGCCGATAGGCTCGACCTTGTTGATGAAATTTACGCGGCTTCTGTGGAAGCGCATATCGTCAAGCTCATGGTCGATATCGGTATCGTAGTCCTCCGAAAGAAGATGTACCGTTATCGCGTCGTCCGACTCGAACATTGTGACGAGATAGCCTCTCGAATCTATCATCTTTACGGGCATCGGCGTGATGAATCTGTTGACAAGCTCGATAAAGCTTTCGGTTATCTCGCCGTCGCTTATTCTGTGCGGGTTGTAATAGATACGCTCCGCCACGCTCTGCCATTCCTTTGATTCCTTTGAGGGCGGAACGGTATTTTTGTTTGTCCACGCGCCCGTAGCTCCGGGAGTGTCTGGGTTTTTATTAAAGAAATCGGTATAGTCGGTGAGCGCGGGATTTGTAGGCAGCTTCCACTCATTTTTGCAAGAAGGGTAAGTGCAAGGTCCTGTTGCTATGATCACACCGCCGTTTTTGACGTAAAGCTCCATTGCCGCCTTTTCTTTGTCGGTCATAACAGCCGCAGAGGGTACGAGCACGAGGGGATATTTCGTTATGTCGGTCGGAAAATCAAAGACTGTATGAGGGCTTATACCTTTAGTGAAAAGTGTGCGCAAGGTCGTGTCGTAATCCTTGTAATAGCCTTTTTCAAGATTTCCGAAATAGGAGTGCTTTCTCGTCTCATAGGAGAAATAAACGGCAAGCTGACCTACGTGGTCACCCATAAAGAGCTCGGGGTGGTCTTTCTCATATCCGAACGCTTTTCCTACTATGTCGCTCTCGTTTGGGAGAGTTTTGAGAATACGCTCGGGCAGACCGAGTCTATCTTTGAGAGTTATCACCCAAGCGTCAGAGTCAAGCATCTTGTTGACCGCCCAGACGATATTTGCTGTCTCCTCTACGAACGCGAAGCCCGTGGCAAAGCAACGAACACCTTTTTCCTTTGCGGCTGCTCTGTGGTGGGACGAAGTGACAAGTCTTGAGGCTATCGGTCTGTTCCATGTGACCGTATCATGCTTATAAGGAGGAGTATTTCCCGACATTTCAAGGTTTACGTAGTTACAACCCATAAGGGAGCAACGCGCATCGTTGGTACTGCTGTTTGCCTTTGCAGCCGCGCTGTTCGCTCCGCAGGTCATTACGCGGAAGCCCTCGGGGAATACGGGTTTTATGTACTTCCAAAAGTCTACCGCGCCGTCAAAGCGCATATCTATCCACGCTTTCCAAGCCTCGTTCTCCCAGTTGCCCCAGAAATTAAGGTCGGAAACGGGAGGAAGATCGAGCCCCGTGCGGCGTTTGAATTCGGCAAGGCAGTGAGGACAAGCGCAGGAACGATAGTGCATATAGTGAATAGGGTCATCACAGGAAACACCCTTGATACCCGTCTCGGATATCAGCTTCGTAAGATAGCTCTTATAAGCCTCTCTGTAATCGGGATTGCGCATGCAAAAGCTCTCGGCTGCATACTGCGGGTACCAAAGAGGCTTGCGAGTTTCAACGTCTATCATACGCCAAGTGTTGAGACGGCTTCCGTTGTATTCCCACGATGCCGCCGCTTCCCAAGAGGGCGAGAAAGGAAGATGAGGACCGCTGTGAAGAATTACGTGGCGCATCTCCTCTCTTGTACTGTAACGATGAATGAGGTTTACGGAGTGGTGGTCGAAAAGCTCAACACCGTATTTGCCGAGTTCCTCGGCAACTGTCGCGAGATAGTCATGCAAAATGGTAAAATAGGGCAAAAAATCCCAACGGAAGTGCGTACCGAAGACCATAGCGGTAGTCACATTTGCCTTTGCCATAGCCTCGGCGCGTCTCTTTATGCGGTCGTGCGCGTCGGGATTCGGCCAGTTAAGATCCTCAAAGCGAAGCCACCATGAAGCGATGCGCTTGCGCTCGAGTATGGCTGGGTGTACCTTTGAAGTTATATTGTCTTTCATGTTTTTCTCCTTTTTTAAGTATATTGCAATATTGCGGAAATTCAAATTTTCACCGTTTATTATGACAGAACTTTATTTATTCTCAATGGATTTCAAAGCCTTTTTCAAGCTGAATTCGTTCTCCTCAAGCAGCTTTTCGCACTCGTCGTAAGGAAGCTCTGTTATTTCGCGTAGTATTCTTATCATTCTGTCGCGAAGCTTTATATTCGACGGACGGAGATTTATCATCATATTCTCATAAACGTGACCGAGCTTGACCATAACGGCGGTCGATATCATGTTGAGTACCATCTTGTGCGCACTTCCCGCTTTCATACGGGTAGAACCCGTTACGACCTCCGCTCCTGTATCGGTAATGATAGCGATATCGGCGGCTCTTTCTATGGGAGTATTCTCGTTTGACGAAAGAGAGATGCGCAACGCACCTACCTCTCGCGCCTTGTCAAACGCGCCGATAACGTAATGCGCGCCTCCCGCGACAGATATACCTACAACACTGTCAAGCTCCGAAATATCATACTCTGAAATATCGGAATACCCTGCCTCGCGGCTGTCTTCAGCGCCCTCAACGGCTTTTCTTATCGCGCTTTCACCGCCCGCTATAATACCTACGACGAGTCCGTGAGGAACGCCATATGTGGGAGGACACTCGGACGCATCAAGAACGCCGAGTCTGCCCGACGTACCGCAACCGACGTAAAATAATCTGCCGCCCTTTGCCATGCGCTTGGAAATAGCATCGATAGCCTTTTCGATAGAGCCGAGAGCTCCCTCTATCGACATCGCGGCGTTTATGTTTTCATCTTGCATTACGCGGACCATATCGGCAATCGCCATTTTGTCGATATGCGTAGTTCTTTCATTTCTTACTTCTGTTTTTAACATGATAGTTCTCCTTTAATCATTTTCTTTATCTGGCATACCAGCGAGGCGTAGCGCACCAATTATCAAAGAATTCTTACAAAGATTCACTGAATAATTTTCTTTTGCGAGTATCTCACGGAGTGCACCTGCTATGATATCGTCCTTCGTGCAAAGACCTCCGCAAAGCTCAACGCGTATGGGAGCTTTGCCGCTCGGCAAATACTTTGCCGCTCCGCGTATAGTCTGCGCAACTTTTTCAAGATCCGCAAAAAGTATCTTCTTTGCCACCCTATCGTCTTCAACATATGCGTTAAGAACGAGTGGAGCGTATTGCGCGATAGTACGTTTACCGCCTCGGTAAAATTCTCCAAGAGAGTCAAGAACGCGCTCCGTTCCGCATCTTTTTCTTACGGACTCATAAAGAGAGGTCTCCTCTCCGCTTCCATCCTCAAAGCAAAGTGCGGCGAGTATTGCTTCGCGTCCAAGCGAAAATCCGCTTCCCGCATCTCCAAGCAGGTATCCGTATCCTCCTACGCGGTGGGACTTTCCGTTTACCTGCGCAAAGGTCACACTTCCCGTTCCCATTATAACCGTTATGCCGTCGCCGCTCCCTAAACTTGCCGAAACAGCGTTCATGGCATCGCTTCCGTTTTTGACACTCGCAAAGCCAAAGCGCGAGAGAAATTCGGTTATCTGTTCGCGCACACCCTCTGTCGTGCCTCCCGCAAGTCCCGCAAAGATAGAAATATTGCTCTTCGGAATGTTAGCGCATACCTCGGAGATGCCCTCTTTTATCACGTTGAGAGAAGCGTCTATTCCGATGTCGCTCGGGTTTGACGTTCCGAGAACTATGTTTCGGATAATATTTCCCTCCGAGTCAGCAAGCGCGAACTCGGTCTTTGTTCCGCCTCCGTCTATGCCGAGGAAGAATTTTCCCTCAACGTTCATGCTCAGAAGGTCGTCAACGTTCATATGCAAAACGGCGGCAAGAGCGGGAAGTATTACGGTAGGAGGCGCACCCTTTCCGCTTTCCCATTTACTTATCGCCTTCGTGGAATACCCCAACGCAAAAGCGAGATCGTTTTGCGTGATGTGCAATTCTTTTCTTCGCTGTTTTATGTTTTTAGCGATCATTTCTGTAATATTAGTCATTTTTTCCTCCGCTTGTTCTTTATAATTCAATTATATATCAAAAGACTACGATTTGCAACCTATTTTTTGTGGATATAATTAAAAAATCCACTATTAGTAGACTTTGGCGAGGTTTTTTTGCGTTGAAATAAATTTCGTATATTTTTTTACAAAAAATCACATACTTTTTCTTGACAATTACAATAAAAAGATTTATAATAATATATTGGTAAAGTAAATCTTAAGTTTTGCGCATGATTTTTTGTAAAAAGCGCAATGGAAAGGATCAATACATGGAAAAGAAAGAACGCAGAATAGGTACCGTTTCTCGCGGTATCCGTTGTCCCATTATAAGAGAAGGAGATGACCTGGCGGCTATCGTTACAGACAGTGTGCTTGAAGCAGCTGAATGTGAAGGCTTTGAACTTCGCGACCGTGACGTTATATCAATGACTGAATCTATCGTTGCAAGAGCACAGGGCAACTATGCAACAGTCGACGATATAGCTAACGACGTAAAGACCAAGCTTGGCGGAGAAACTGTCGGAGTTATATTCCCTATACTTTCGCGTAACCGCTTCTCTATATGCCTTCGCGGTATAGCTATGGGCGTTAAGAAGGTCGTTCTTATGCTCAGCTACCCCTCCGACGAAGTCGGAAATCAGCTCGTAAGCCTTGACAAGATCGACAAGGCAGGTGTCAATCCTTATAGTGACGTACTTACAGAGGCTCGCTACCGTGAGCTTTTCGGCGTAAACAAGCACGAGTTTACGGGTGTTGACTACGTTGAATATTACAGATCTATTATCGAAGGTTGCGGTGCTGAAGCAGAGATAATCTTTGCTAACCAGCCTAAAGCAATACTTGATTACGCCGACCACATCCTTACCTGTGACATTCACACAAGAGCGCGTACAAAGCGTATCCTTCTTGCCGCAGGCGCAAAGGTAGTTTGCGGTCTTGACGATATCCTTAACGCTTCTATAAACGGAAGCGGATATAACGAGAAATACGGACTTCTCGGCTCTAACAAATCAACAGAGGATAAGATAAAGCTCTTCCCACGCGAATGTAAGCCCCTCGTTCTCGATATTCAGGAGCGTATCCTTAAGGCTACGGGCAAACACGTAGAGGTAATGGTCTACGGCGACGGTGCGTTCAAGGATCCTCAGGGTAAGATCTGGGAGCTTGCAGACCCCGTTGTATCGCCCGCGTTTACCGACGGACTCATAGGTACTCCTAACGAGCTCAAGCTCAAGTATCTTGCGGATAATGACTACAAAGAGCTTTCGGGTGAGGAGCTTAAGAAGGCTATTTCCGAAAGCATTCGTCAGAAGGGTGATAACCTTGTAGGTAACATGGCTTCGCAAGGAACGACCCCTCGTCAGCTCACCGACCTTATCGGTTCGCTTTGCGACCTTACGAGCGGATCGGGCGATAAGGGTACACCCGTCGTTCTCGTACAGGGATATTTCGATAACTATACTTCGTGATCTAAATAACGCAAAAAGCAGAGTCAAAGGGCTCTGCTTTTTTGTTCTGCAAATATAAAATAAATTGCGGTTTGTCGGTGGCGAGTTAAAAACTCGCCACCGACTTCTATTCATTGCTCCATCTCACCGATAAATCAAAATTTGAAATCTCAAATGCATTTTTGATATTGCTTTGACAAAAAACAAATGGGAACTTAAAAAATTCCCATTTGTGATTACATATTATTAAATTTTACAGATAAAGCGCCGCGAGAGCAAGTCTCTTTGCCTGCGAAGCAAGTGAGGAAATGATTCCGAACTCGTCGGTCGTATGTATCTTTCCGCCCATATTACCCATACTGTCAACAGAGGGGATACCTGCGGCAGACGCGAATGCGGCGTCTGTTCCGCCTGCGTTGGTGACGGGCTTCAGCTCACTAAAGCCACAGTTTTTCCATATTTCATTGATCTTATTGACAAGATCAAGATTTCTGTCGCAATATTCCATAGCGGGACGAACGCGCGGGAGTACCCAAGAGCACGTACAGCCGGGGACTTTAATGTCCGCGCAAATTTTATCACAGAATGCCTTGAACTCATCAAGCTCAGCATTTGTGGCAAAACGCACGTTAGCAACAAATTTACATTCACCCGGAACTATATTGTGCTTCGTTCCGCCTTTTATAATAGCGCAACAGCAGGTAAGACCCTTGGGATCTTTGAATTTTTCAAGTTCGATTATCTTATATGCCGCCTCAAGTATCGCATTAGATCCGTTTGTAGCACAGCCCGCCGAATGAGCCTCGACTCCCGTTACGGTGAACTCAAAGGAAGCGATACCCTTTCTGCCTATGCATACGCTATCCTTCATTCCGTTCTCAAGGTTAAAGAAGCCTATGCTTCCCTGCGCCTTTTCGCAGATGTGAAGGATCGTCGCGTCTCCGCTAAACTTTCCGCCTCCCTCTTCATCAGACTGCAAGTACATAGAAATAGGACGTTTCTTGTATCCGATCTTGTCAAGAGCGTCCATAGCCAAAAAGCCTACGATAAGACCGCCCTTACAGTCGGTAACACCAGGTCCGTAGATCATGTCACCTTCTATTCTAACAGGAGGATTGCCGAAAGAACCAACCTCATGAACGGTGTCCATATGACCCGAAAAAGCGATAGGTGCTTCATTTGCATCGGGATTCATCGTGATAGTAACGACGTTACCCGCGCGCTCCTGCTCGAAGACCTCGACCTTCCAGCCGCGTTCGTTTGCGTAACGAATGAAATATTCTCCGACAGCATCAACACCTGCCTTGTAGTGCGTGGGGCTTTCGATGTTGCATACATCTTCCCAGATCTTAACGTATTCGTCGTTAAGCTCGTCGATCTTTTGCAAAAGTTTTTCTTTCATAATTGCCTCCAAAGGTATATATTTACCTTATGATTATAACATTTTTTGTTCCCATTGTCAATAAAAACGAGGCAAAAAATAGCAATTGGTGATATTAAAGCTCGATATTCAAAAAAATTGCGGTTTGTCTGAGGACGCGATGAGGGATACTTTTTGAAAAAAGTATCCCTCAAACTCCCTTCAAAAACTTTCAAAAATAAGGTTTTGCATAGTCGTTATGGTTGTTTTTTAACTTTTTTAGGAAGTTTTTTGCTGCGGCATGAACTTGTTCATGCACCGTAGCGAAGCGAAGGTATTTTCAAAAAAGTGGAAATCGCGTCCTCGACAAACAAAAAACCGACAGATTTTTGATCTGTCGGTTTTTTTGTTTACGCTTCCTCGTCGTTCGAGAGGAATATAACTACCTTACGGTTGTTTTCCGAGCCGATGGAATTGGTGGAAACACCCTCCATGTTCTGTATCTCGGAGTGAATGATGCGTCGCTCGTAAGGATTCATAGGCTCGAGCATAACACTCTTCTTGTACTTGATGACCTTTGACGCCATTCTTCTTGCGAGAGCGCGGAGAGTTTCCTCTCTCTTTGCTCTGTAACCCTCGACGTCAACGGTGATCTTAACGTAATCGCCCTTTTTGCCGTCAACTCTCTTGTTTGCGGCAAGATTTGCGAGATACTGAAGAGAATCGAGCGTATCTCCGTGGTGTCCGATAAGGATAGCCGCGGACTCACCGCTTATGCTTATACGCTTTTCATCGCCTTCCCCGTCGGTCATTTCGACATCTGCCTCAATGTTCATATCACAAAGAAGCTTCTTTATAAACTCAAGAGCGTTTACCTCAGCGCCTACAGTGTAAGCAGCGCTTATCTTTGCATCTACCGCGCCTATACCGAACAGCCCCTTTTTAGGCTCTTCGATAACGGTATATTCAATAGCATCGGCATTAGGAGCGCCAAGCTCTGCAACCGCAAGAGCAACAGCCTCCTCGACCGTTTTTGCACTTGTAATAATTTCCTTTTTCACTTTAATGTTTCTCCGTATTTATTATTCAGTGTCGTTTTCGGAATCTTTTTCTGTCTTTTCGTCGGTCTTCTCTTCCTTTTTGTCGTCCTTCTTTATAGGAGCGGCGGAGAGAATACCTTTTTTGTTAGCTTCCGCTTTTTTAGCGGCATCAGCTGCTTCCTGCGCTTCAAGTGCCTCGCGGCGAGTCTTTGCGGCTTCGGCAGTATCTGCGAAGTCCTCGTCGTCAATATGGTGGAGCGAACGAACTACTCTGCCCGACTTGTTCTTGGGCGTCTTTTCAACGCGAACGTTCATTTCCTTTTCAGCCGCCTTGTAATCCTCTTCGGTAAATACGGGGATAGGCATAGCTTTCTTGAGCACTGCCTGCTTAACTACACCGAGCAAGGATTTGAATATCCAGTATACGCCGATAGCAGCGGGAACGCTGAAAGCGATAAAAACGCTCATCAAAGGCATTGTAATGTCCATCATGGTGTTGGAGCAACCCATTGCCTTATCGTCCGTTACAGGCTGGTAGGTAAGCTTGCGGGTTATCTTCATACTGAAGAAGTACGCAACGAAGGTGAGTATTGGAATAAGAAGCAACCACCAGTTTTGAGCAAAGCTCGAAAATGCGAGTGTGGGCTCAAGACCAAGGTCGAACTTGCCAAGGAAGCTTAATTGAGGAACGTCAGTGATATCCTGAATATGCTCTGCGAAGCCCTCGATACCCGAATAAACGCCTATTCCGTGAGAATCGATAACGTTTCTTATATCGGAAGCAAGACCAAGGTTTCTCGCAAGGTCATACTCAGCGCCTGTGAAGCTCTTGGTTACGTTTGCGACTGCCGCGATAGCGTCGGTAGACAGACCGCAAATATAGCGAAGAGGGTTAAGAACGATGTTGTAAAGAGCTATGAGGATAGGTAATTGGATAAGAAGGGGAAGACATCCGCCCATGGGGTTGTAGCCCTCTTTTTGATAGAGCGTCTGGATCTCCTGCGTCATTTTCTGCTGTGTGGGTTTGTCGTCCCTGCCCGCGTATTTTTTGCGGATAGCCATTTCCTTGGGACGAAGCTTTGCCTGCTTAATTGAATTTTTCTGTTGCTTGATACCAAAGGGAAGCAGAATGATCTCAATAATGATAGCAAAGATCAAAAGGGCGAACAGATATTGGTTGCCCATGATCCAGTTACAGAATTTGATCACATAACCCATTGGTATATTGATAATATCCCAGATCGAAGTCATCAGATAATTTTCAGCTCCTTAAGATTTGGAGCTTTCTCCTATTCTTTATTGGGTGTTTCGTCATTGTCCTCCGTCTCTTTAAGAGCGGAAAGAGAGTCTTCTTCGCCATCCTTTGTATCTCGGCGGTATTTCGGTATCTTTTTTGGCGGAACGGGGTCATACCCACCCGCGCAAAACGGATTGCAGCGTAATATACGCCAAACTGTCAGTCCGAAGCCGACGAAAAAGCCGCGTTTCATAAACGCCTCAAGGGCGTAGGCAGAGCAAGTAGGAGTAAACCTACAGCAAGGATTTCGTTTAAGCGGCGATAGAAATTTCTGATAAAGCCGTATCAGCCAAGCGCAAACGTACTTCATTGTTTTTCGTTTTCCGCGCTCTTTGCGCGGTCTTTTTTCATTTCGAGTTTAGAAAAAGCAAATTCAAGCTCACGGGCAACGTCTGTGCTTTTGGCATCGTTTATTGCCTCGCGCGCGGTGATAACGATAAGAAAACCCGTTTTTAGTCCGTCGCGCACCTCGTCATACGCCGCGCGAATAACACGCTTTGCGCGGTTGCGCTCGACAGCACCGCCGATCTTCTTGGAGACTGTAAGTCCGAGCCTATTTACAAAGACCTTTTGCGGATGCTCCTTTTTCAGTCTTGCGGCGGCAAAGTCACGCAGAACGTAGACCGCGGTGTACTTCCCCACGAATCTCTTGCCCTGACGGTATGCCTTATTATACAGATGATTTTCCGTTATCGCAATATTCTTCATTTTCTCTAAACCGTCCACATACTAAAAACCCCGATGCTCTAACAAAACAGTGAGGTCTGTTTTCAGGTCATCGGCGGTTTTTATGTTTTAAGCAAATTTACTTAAAAATCAATAGGTCAGTCTTTTTCTGCCCTTAGCGCGTCTTCTCTTGAGTACGTTTCTGCCGTCAGCAGTAGCCATTCTCTTTCTGAATCCGTGTTCTTTTTTTCTCTGACGCTTTTTGGGTTGATAGGTTCTGAGCATTGCGTTGCACCTCCTTAATTTTGTGTTTGATCTCGGACGAAAAAACGCCCAAGACCCTTACGGAAGCGTTTTGCTTTTCAGCCGAAAATACGCTTTATACAATGACATCTTATATTAAACCATAAAATCGTTCATTTGTCAAGAGTTTTTTTGATTTTTTTTACCTTTCTTGATTTTTATTGGCATTTTTGCGCCGCAATTTGCGTTTTAAGAGTTAAATTTTTATTTGTCGGGGACGCGGGGAACGCGATGAGGGAGACTTTTTAAAAAAGTCCCCCTCAAACTCCCCTCAAAAACTTTCAAAAATAAGGCTTTGCATAGCCATTATGGCTATTTTAAAATTTCTTTTAGGAAGTTCTTTGGGGCTCGACCCTTTCTTTCAAGAAAGGGTCGAACGCGTCCTCCGCGTCCCCGATAAACTGCAATTTATTTAAAATTGTGTTGACTTGCCGTCTTGAAAATGATATAATATTATATGTATAAATTTAAGGTAAGGGAGTGAGCGCATGGATATGATCAAAGAGGACGCCTTTAGAAAGCAGCTCAAAAAAGGAATATCGGGCGGTTTTTTGTTCTACGGCGAAGAGGACTATATGAAATCACACGCGCTTTCTATGGCTCGGCAGACCGTCTGCCCTGACACAACGTTCGCGCTCTTTAACGACGTGCGCCTCGATGCGCTCGATTACTCTCCCAATGCCCTCCTTGATGCCCTTATGCCCCCGCCTATGATGGCAGACCTTAAAATAGTAAGCGTTACGGGACTTTCGATCTCGTCAATGAGACAAAACGAGATAGAAGACCTCTGCGACGCTCTGCTTGCGCTAAAAGAATACGATTATAACGTGCTTATAATATCCATTCCCGCAGGACAGATAGACGAGGGAACGCCAAAATATCCCTCTGCCGCACTGAAAAAATTAAGCGCACATCTGACTCCCGTGCTTTTCGAAAGCATTTCAGGCGCGCGACTCGTCTCGTGGGTAGCAAAACACTTTGAGCATAACGGTGTGAGTGCCGATGCAGACACCTGCTCGTATCTTATCGATCATTGCGGTCGCTCTATGTTTACGCTTTCTTCCGAAACCGATAAGCTTTCGTATTACGTTCTTCAGAACGGACGAAATACTGTGACGAAGGACGACATCAAAAACGTTTCTATAAGCGTGGTCACTACCGATGCCTTTACACTCGCAAACGCAATACTCGACGGCAGATATGAGGATGCCCTGAATGCCCTTTCGGTCATGCAATTCAGGCGCGTTGACCCCGTGATAATATTGTCCGAGGTCACGCGCGTTATCTGCGACCTCGTTTCTGTCAAATCCCTTATCGAACAGAACGTGCCGCAGATGGATATAGCAAGACTCCTCTTTAAGTCAAATGATTATAAAACGAAAATATACGTCAAGGGCGCGGCAGCAAAATCAATGCAAAGGCTTAAACGCGCACTCGAGCTTTGCTCCGAAGCCGATCTCTCCCTTAAGCTCTCCCCTCAAGGCTATATCGCTATTGAAAAATTGATTTGCAGTTTATAAGGGACGCGCTTACTTTTCTTTTAAAAAAGAAAAAGTAAACTGGACTAACCTTACGGCGAGTCCTAAAGGAAACTAAACTTGTGGTTATTTATAATAATCGTTTGGAAAACTTAAATCTGATAATTTTAGGACAGTCGAGGACGCCTGACCCTACACAAAGTATGGAGAAAATCGTTTTTATATCCCTCGCCGTAAGGCGACGGAAAACGTTCAATTTTCATTTAACTCTGTAGGGACAGGCGTCCTCGACTGTCCGTTTATTCAATTAAACAATTAAAGTAAAGCAACATTGCTTCAAATAAGGACTTCTTTTAGGAAGTTCTTTTGGGTTCGACCCTTTCTTTCAAGAAAGGGTCGAACGCGTCCCCGCGCGTCCTTCTGCGTATCTAACGGCTTCCATAGCGTCTTTTGCGTACTTGTCCGCGCCGATACGCTCTGCGTATTCGCGGTTAAGGACTGCGCCGCCGACTATAACCTTACACTTCGGGTGCTTTTCACGCAAGAGAGCGATGGTTTCCTCCATCGCGGGTACGGTAGTGGTCATAAGAGCGCTGAGTCCGACGAGAGAAACGTCCTCGGCAATAGCGCGCTCAACTATCGTTTCGGGCGGCACGTCGCGCCCAAGGTCAATGACCGTAAAGCCGTAATTTTCAAGCAAAAGCTTAACTATATTCTTTCCGATATCGTGAATATCTCCCTTGACCGTCGCTATTATCACCTTAAAGCGCGCGCCGTCCGTCTTTTCTTCACCGCTCTTTGACAGCATAGCCACCTTTATTTCCTCAAAAGCCGACTTTGCCGCCTCCGCGCTCATGAGAAGCTGGGGCAGATATATCGTTTTCTCCTCAAAGCCCTTCCCCACTATGTCAAGCGCGGGAATTATGTGTCCTTGCACGATGTCAAGAGGCGCGTTTCCCTTTAGCATTTCAACAACAAGCTCCGAGGCACGCTCCTTAAGTCCTTTTACTACCGCTTCTTCAAGAGCAGACGCATACTTAACGTCTGCCTTTTGCACACTTGCCGCCACCTGTGTCGTCATGGAATAGCTTTCCGAAAATGCGATATAATCGCTGAAACTTTCGTCAAGCCCGTGCAAAGCGCGGTAGGAATAATAGACCTTCATCATCTCCTGCGAGTAAGGGTTCATAATAGCCGCGGAAAGTCCGCGCTCAAGAGCGGAGGTAAAAAAGGTCGAGTTTATCATATCCCTTGCGGGAAGTCCAAACGAAACGTTCGAAACTCCGAGAACCGTCTTGCAACCAAGGCGCTCGGAGATAAGCGAGAGTGCGTCAAGTGTCACCTTTGCGGCGTTTTTATCAGCGCTTACCGTCATTGTAAGCGTGTCGAAGATAATATCTTTTTTCTTGATGCCGTACTCCGAAGCGACCGCGAGTATATTCTCCGCTATCCTGAATCTTTCCTCTGCAGTCTCGGGAATACCGTTCTCGTCAAGAGTAAGCGCAACGATAACTCCACCGTACTTTTTTGCAAGCGGAAATACCGCTCTCATGCTCTCTTCCTTGCCGTTTACCGAATTTATCATCGCTTTTCCGTTGTAAATACGCAAAGCCGCTTCCATAGCCGTCGCATTAGAGGTATCTATCTGCAACGGCAGAGCGCACACGCTTTGTATCTCGCGAACGGCTGACACGAGGACCTCACGCTCGTCAATGTCGGGAATACCCACGTTCACGTCAAGCACGGGCACTCCGCACTCCTCCTCGCGCAAAGCTTCGGAAAGTATATAATCCATATCTCCCTCGACAAGAGCTTGCTTGAATCTCTTTTTTCCCGTCGGATTTATGCGCTCGCCGATAAGCACGGGAGCTTTGCCAAAGGTCACGGCATTCGCGTAAGACGAGATAACCGTAAGTCCCTTGTCTGTTACGGAAATCGGAGCTATGCCCTTTGATGCGCACACGAGAGCAGAGATATATTCGGGAGTCGTTCCGCAACAGCCTCCCGCCATACGCGCACCGCGAGAGAGCATATCCGCTGTGACTTTAGAAAACTCCTCTGCCGATACGTCAAATACCGTCTTTCCGTCCTTGACCGAGGGCAGACCCGCGTTAGCTTTTACAAAAACAGGCACGGAAGCGACCGTTAGCAAACGGTCTATAATGGGAGCTAATTGAGAAGGACCTAACGAGCAGTTCGCGCCGATAGCGTCAGCACCGAGTCCTTCAAGCATGGCGCACATAGCCTCGGGGGTCGCACCCGTCATAAGCTTTCCGTCCGAGCCGTAAGCGTTCGAAACGAAAACGGGCAGGTCGCAAGTTTCCTTTGCGGCTAAAAGAGCGGCTTTCGTTTCGTAGGAATCGTTCATAGTCTCAATAAAGACGAGCTCCGCTCCGTGCTTTACGCCAAGGATTACGACCTTTGAGAAAAGAGCGACCGCATCCTCAAAAGCAAGGTCTCCGTATGGCTTCAGGAGCTTTCCGCACGGTCCTATATCAAGAGCTATAAATTTTTCGTGGCTTCCCTTTGATATCTCCCTTGCCGCGCGGGCATTTTCAAGTGCTGAGGAAATAACAGCTTCAAGCTCACACTCTGAAAACTTAAGAGGATTCGCTCCGAAGGTATTTGCGCAAACGACGTTAGAACCTGCCGAAAAATAGCTTTCGTGGATATCTCTGATAATATCAGGGTGAGAAAGATTCCAGAGTTCAGGCAACTCTCCCGCCTCCAGTCCGCGCTCTTGCAAAAGAGTACCCATTCCCCCGTCGAGATATAATATATTATTTTTTGCGTAATCAAGAATTTTCATGACTATCCGCCTTTCGTAAGTCTTGCATATATACATTGCATGTATACATTAATTATAAAACATATAGAGGATTTTGTCAATAACCGAACGTTTTTTTGCAAATAAAGAAAAAAATTTCAAAAAGGTATTGATTTTTTTTTAAAGTTGTGGTAAAATATAAAAAGCTATCGGTTCATTATGCCAATTTCGGCTTTGATAGATAAATATTATTGCTTATTCGGAGGTTTTTTAAATGACCGCATTAGAGATCACACTTGGAATCATTATTATAGTATGTGCCGCAATTCTTATCGTTTGCGTACTGTTCCAGTCGGGCAAGGAGAAAGGTCTGTCGGGTTCTATCGCAGGTTCTTCTGAAGGCTTTTTCTCAAAGAACAAGATCCAGACAAGAGATAAGATTCTCAGCAGAATAACTACTGTTCTTACTATCATTTTCGCAATCGTTGCAGTAGTAATGTACATTTACATCGCAGCTATCAAGTGATTTCCTTGGTAACCTAACGAATAAAAGACCGCAAGTCTGATCTTGCGGTCTTTTATTTTGATCTACGCTACTCTTTAATTATTCTTATCGACATACTGCAACGCTCTGCTGCACTCGTTTTTTCAAAATATTCTCGCTCCATAGGTATCCATTCGTCAAAGAAACGCTTTGCGAGTGCGGGTGTGTTACGTTTTTTGATACGCTCTCTTTGATATTCGGGCTCTATATCCAAAAAGACCGAAAGGTCGTAAGGATCAGCGAAAAACGGATGCGTGGAATATGCGCCCTCAACGACCGTCAATTTTTGGGGTTCAACGGTTATCGGAGGCATAAGCGTTTGTGTCGTGCAGTCAAACGGTCTGTAACAGACCGTCTTTTTTTCGCTCAATGGCAAAAGTACCTCGTCAAAAAAGCGTTCCCTATCGACGTTTCCGCCGACCTCCTCAAGTCTTTGTTTTGTACGTTGCTCGGGACGTAAAAAGAAATCGTCCATGTGAAAGACAGTGCAGTAGTAGATCTCCGAGAGAAGCTTTGCAAGCGTCGTTTTTCCGCTTGCGCTCCCACCCTCTATGGCCACAGTAAGTGAGCCGCTGTCCTTAAGTGCTTTATCTATCCGCGCAAAGAACGGCAAAAATTTTACGTACTCGTTTGAAATAACGCGATATGCGGGTGAATATTCCTTTCGAAACTCCTCGGAATGATGTACGGCAGGATATCCTCTCTCACTCCATTCGGAAAGCTTTTTTTCAAATTCATCGAGTGAAAACGGCAGTTTTCCTTCTCTCACAAGATCTCTTGCTATCTCAAGCTTTGAAAAAAACGCGCTTTTGCCGTTCGACTCTTTTTTTGCCGAAAGATAAAATAATCTTCCAAGCGTTTGAGCGCTCAATCCTCTATCGAGCCACGAAAGAGCTACTCGGCTGTATGCTCCGTCAAGCGATTCTGTAAGCGGCATCTCACTTTTTTTCATAGCGGCATATTCACTGACGACGTATTCGATAGCGCCGTCTTGGGATGCTACCATATGTCCGCAGCCAAAAGAGCTTTGGTATAAATATTTAAAAATATCGGTTATCTGTAATCTCGTGTGATCTTGATAGTGTTTTATCAACATTTCGCGAGTTCTCTCGCTGCTTTTCATAATTTTCTCCAATTTAATTTTTTGATTTAAATATCTTTGGATCGTCGAGCACCATAACAAATATCGGTATCAGGATCATCTGTGCGATAATACCGGGAATTGCGTTCGTGATAGCGCCCGCAAGGAACGCCGTAAAGGTAAAGCTTCCGCCATTTATTCCAAGGCAGACAAACATAGCCGCTCCCCAAATAAGTCTGCCCACGATCATAGCGATAAGCAACGAGCAATAGATGTAAGGCTTCTTTTTGGGAAGTATCTTGTGCATGAGTCCCGCTATCGCGCCGTATGCCGCAAGTTCAAACGCCATGCAGAGAGCAGTCGGGAAAAGAGGCGGCATTCCGAGTGTGAGTGAGCGGAAGATAGGAGCAACAGCTCCGACTGCCAATCCCCACGGCCACCCGCAGATAAATCCGCAAAGAAGCACGGGCAAGTGCATAGGACATAGCATAGAGCCTATCTCAGGTATTTGCCCCGTGAGAAAAGGCAATACGTAAGCGAGTGCCAAAAATAACGCGGCTAATACCATTTTTAAAATTTTGTTATTGTTTTTCATTTTCAGTTCCTTTCTTGACGCAAAAAGGTATCATTATCCTTCGCGGATATAATGATACCTTCATAGCATCTTTTTAGTTTTATTGAAAATTTTATATAAAGGAACTTCTGTTCCGCCGCAAAGCTTCTGCTTCGACAGTTTTTCAAAAATTAAAGACTTTTATCGTCTATGATGCTATGCAGTTTAGCGATAGCATCGGCAATAAGAGATGCCGTATTGAGATTTGAAACGCCTGCCACAAGATTGTCACACCTATTCATAGGTATAAGAATACGGATAGCGTTTGCCTGACCGACAGCGACAGCCATTTTGGGTGTTATCTCTCCAAGCATTGAGTCGGCTATTACTATACCGATAGGTCCGACTATAACATCTGCCTTGCGACAAGCTACGATAACGGGATTTTCTCCCGTAGCGGCATTTTTTGCACCTGCTTTTATCATAGTAGCCGTTGCAACGGCATTCGTTCCGATAACATTAAGCGTTATATTTGAAAATTGAGTATTTATCTCTTTGACGAGCTGAGAGCCAAGCTGACCGCCCTGACCATCAATAATAACGACGTTCATAAGGATAACGTCCTTTCATTTTATAATTAAATTATACTGTGTATCTCTTAAAAAATCAAGAAAATATGATGCAAAATATAGAAAATTTGTTTATTTGTCAGTTTTTATTGTCTCAAAAAGCTCTTCTCTCAAATTTTCGAAAAATTCCGCGGATATCGGATAGTTAAAGAAATCAAGCTCACCGCCTGCCACTCTGCGCACAAGTGCCTCGGTAAATTCTCTGCCCTTCAGCGACTCGCAAAGTTCAAGCGCGCGTATGTCCTCCATAGCCTCGCGCATAGCCGAGAGTCTTATGGATTCCCACGGCGTACCGTCGTCGCCGGGATATACGAGAAATGAGTCGCCCGCGGGCGCAAAGCTCTCGTTATCGGTATGTAAAAACGGATCTATCGCCTCATAGGAATATTGATTATTGTAGTAATTATATCCCCAATGCAAAAAGCCCTTTATCTTTGCCATATAAAGCTGAACTCCGAGTATGCGCACACGCGCAAGTGACATTGACATAAAACGGTTGGTCACGTCAACAGCTCCGCTCGCTCCGCAATAATACGCCCAAAGTCCCTCGATATTTCCCTCAAGAAAAGGTTTTATATGCTTTATCGCGGGTACGGGAGTTTTTAAAATACCCAGCTTGTAAAAATCATAGTCCGAAAGCGCGTCGATCATATTATAACCTTCAAGATAAGGCGCTATCATGTCCTTGCAACGCTTGTATTGTTCAAGATGCTCTATGCGAGGCTCATCGGAAACGTGGAAAAAGCAGTTTTTATCAACGCCTTTTTTCTTAAATGCCGAGAGCATGGCGGGAATAAATTGGGCAAGAAAGCTTCTGTATTCGTGTGAGTTTGCGTCGGTCTCCCAACCGAATATGCGCTTGTGCTCACCGTTTACGTACGCCTCGAATTTCGGTGCGTGCTCCGCTCCCCATTGAGTAAAGAAGTGAGGTATCTCAAAGTATTCCACACCCAAAGAAAGACAAAGGTCTATCCATCGCTCAAGCTTTTGCGTGTCAAATTCGTAAACGTTTTCCGCGGTCACGGTTATATCAACAAGCTGAGTCGTCAGACGCTCTCCGCCTATATACGTATCAAGTTCGGGAGTGAAAACGGGAGTAAATATCATATTTATTCCCGAGCGGACTGCCACACGGATATAATTTTCGATCAAATTCCAATGCTCCTCCGAGAAGACGGGAACACGGTGCGCCTGCGCTATGCAGTCGGTATAAAGCCATTCAGTGTGGATAAGCTTTTGCTTTGGAAGCTCGATATCGAGCAGACGAACAGAAATGCTGTCACGAGACATCTCCTCTCCCGTTTGCCAGTCGCAAAGCGTTACGGAAAGCGAATATTCCATCGCGGGCGCGCCATTTGGAAATTCCACTTCTATCCAAAGGGTGCGAAGTTGATACGATGGTATCGAGACAGCGCCCCCGTAATGAAGCGGACGGATAAGGTCGGGATAAAGCCCCGCCTCCGTGCGCAGATATTTTTCGTCAAAATTTTCGGCGTTTACGGGGTAATGGTTTGGAACGCAAATGACCTCGCGAACGGTAGCAAACTTAGCCGCTGAGCCATCGAGCAATATTTTTGCGCGAAGCGGCTTTTTTACCACACAGTCAAGATAAAATCCGAGCTGAAAAGCCACCCTGCCCTCTTTAAACGCGGTAAATTTTCTTATCTCACGTTTTTTTGTAATGTCCTCGTCTAAAAAACAGTTGTCAAGCGAGGATAAAATTTTAGTCTTTAATGCGTCAAGCATAATAACCTCCGAAAAGTTGAAGTTGAAAGTTAAATAAATTGCGGTTTGTCGGTGGCGAGTTAAAAACTCGCCACCGACTTCTATTCATTACTCCATCTCACCGATAAATCAAAATTTGAAACCAAGCTTATAATTCTATTTACCGAAATAATCGTGAAGAGTCATATATTTCTCAAAGATCTTTGCGTATGCGCTCACGTTTTCGGGAATTGGAGTATAGGTTTTCGATACACCCGCGCAAAGCGCCTCGGAAGCCTCGAGAGTATTCTTAAATCTACCCGAAGCAACAGCTCCGCATATAGCTGTTCCGAGAGCGGTCGTCTGATCGGAATCGATAACGCAAAGCTCCTTATCAAGAACGTCGGCATAGATCTGCATAAGCAAGGGGTCTTTTTGAGCGATACCGCCCGTCACCTTTATCTTATTTATATCCAAGCCGTTTTTAGTGTAATTGTCCATTATATTTTTCATACCGAAAGCGGTCGCCTCGATAAGCGCTCTGTAAATGTCCTCGGGACGAGTTGACAGTTTCATGCCCACCATAACTCCTGTCAACGTTGAGTTTGCAAGAGTGCAACGGTTTCCGTTCCACCAACCGAGCGCGACAAGTCCGTGCTCTCCAACCGCCTGACATTGCGCCTTTTGGCGCAAAAGCTTATGTATGCTTATTCCCTTTTCTTCAGCTTCCTTTTCGTATGCCGAGGGAACGCCCGTTTTCACAAACCAGTCAAACAGATCACCCACACAGCAAAGCCCCGCATCATACGTCGTCATACCTTCCGCGAGAGCATCACAGCCACAGGACATAATTCCGCCGATAGCTTTTCCGTCAAACGAGTTAAAATTAAATCCCGACGACGTACCCACCGATACAAGCGCAAGTCCGTCCTCAAGTCCCGCGATAAGAAATGAAGAGTGAGCGTCAACAAGTCCGAAAGCAACCGCTGTTTCGGTAGATAATCCCGTTCGATCTGCCCATTCCTTACAAACGCATCCCGCAAAAGTACCCGCGAGCATCGGCTCGCCGCCCATCTTTTCCTCAAATACGTTTTCAAGCCGCGCATCAAGTGAGCGCATATATTCCTTGCTCGGAAATCCCTTATCTCTCGACCAACCGTCCTTTATTGACGCAAACGCCGAGCTTCTCGCTTCTTTTCCCGTAAGAAGCCGTACGAGAAAATCTGAAATATGCAGGATTCGATGAGCCGCCTCGTAAACCTCAGGGGCGTCTTTAATCGTCTCCACAAGCTTCGGTATCGTCATTTCAACAGAAATTCCCGAACCGCATCGCTCGACAAAGTGTTCAGCAAGGCGCTCAGCCTCGCCCTTTATCATATCCATATATTTTTCCGCGCCGTGATGCTTCCACATCTTTACGTACGCGTGCGGCTCGTCCGCAAAACGAGGATCAAAGCAAAGCGGTACGTTATTTTCGTCTACAGGAATAAGAGTTGAATCGGTACTGTCGATACATATTCCCTCTACCTCGCTACCGTCTATCTTATTGTTCTCGATAACGCCCTTTATAACGTATTCAAGAGCCTCGATATAATCCGCGGGGTGCTCGAGCGCGTAATTGTCTGGCAATACCCGTCCGCCGATCTCCTTGAGGATCGCGTGAGGATACACGTACATACAATCCTTGGAAAGAGCCTTGCCTTCCTCTGCGTCAAGCAGTACCGCTCTTGCCGATAAAGTCCCAAAATCTATTCCGATAGTGTAACGTTTTTTCATTTTTGCGTCCTTATCCTATATCATTCCAATTCATCAAGCGTTTTCTTAAAGCTATCGAGAAAAGTGTCACAAAAGTACGCGACCTCTTCAAGACATCTGTACGAGTCCACCTCTTTTTTCAGTGCCTTTTCCGCCTTTGCAAACTCGCGGTTTCCGCTCCGCATTTCCTCAACACACTTGATATAAGCCGCTATCTTATCCGCCGCCTTTATGACCGTTTGCTCGTAAGAGCCTTCTTCAAGTGCAATAAGCGAACGGTATTCCCCCGTTAGCTCCTCGGGTAGCATTCCGATAAGCTTTTCGTTGGCAATTCCCTCTATATCCTTGTACGCCTTGCGTATCTCGGGATTGTAATATTTTATCGGTGTCGGAAGATCGCCCGTAAGAACCTCGCTCGTCTCGTGATAAAGAGCCATTACGGCTATTCTGTCGGCGTTCACGTCTCCGCCGAATCTTTTGTTCTTGATGACCGCGATAGCGTGCGCTATCTGCGCCACCTGCGCACTATGCTCCGCGATATTTTCGTCGTTTACCGACTTCATAAGACTCCATCGCTTTATAAGCTTCATTCGCGCCATGTAAGCAAAAAAATTATACATAACAATTCCTTATATTTGTTAATAAACGGACCGTTGAGGACGCCGGTCCCTACAAACACAAATTGTTTGGGTCTACCGTCGCCTTACGGCGAGAAATATACAGCCGTATACCTCTGACCTTGTAGGGACCGACGTCCTCGACGGTCCGTTTTTACGAAATATTTATACCTGCAAAAAGTTTTTTGAAGGAGTTTGAGGGAACTTTTCTTTAAAAAAAGAAAAGGTGACCAAAAGAAAACATTGGCATTGGTTTTTGTCTATGCCCTGCTTGAAAGTTTTTTGAAGGGAGTCTGAGGGAAACTTTTTTTCAAAAAAGTTTCCCTCAGCGCGTCCTTATTCCTTAACTGTTACCGCCAATGCAAGCTCGTCGAGGGCTTTGGGGTCGGGCTCGGAGGGACATTTAGTCATAAGCTCGGAAGCGTTCTGGACCTTCGGGAAAGCGATAACGTCGCGGATATCCTCAAGTCCGAGGATAAGCGTTACGAGACGGTCAAAGCCGAAAGCGAGTCCGCCGTGAGGAGGAACTCCGTACTTAAAGGCTTCAAGGAGATATCCGAATTTAACGTCTGCTTCTTCCTTGGTAAGACCGAGCACGTCAAACATTTTGCTTTGAATTCCCGCATCGTGAATACGGATAGAACCGCCGCCAAGCTCCGTACCGTTAAGAACGATATCGTAAGCCTTTGCGCGAACACGACCGGGATCACTGTCAAGATACTGCAAGTCCTCGTCCATAGGAGCTGTGAAGGGGTGATGCATAGCGTAGAAGCGCTCGTCCTCTTCGCTATACTCAAGAAGCGGGAACTCGGTCACCCACAGGAACTTGAAGTCCATGGGGTCGAGAATACCCATTCTCTTTGCGCACTCGCAACGCAAAGCGCCGAGCGAGTCGAATACGACCTTGTTTTTATCGGCAACGATAAGGATAAGGTCGCCTGCCTCTGCACCCATCGTCGTCTTGATAGCTTCATTTTCTTCGTCGGTCAAGAACTTTGCGTAAGAGGACGAGATATCGCCGCTCTCTGACCATTTGAGCCAAGCAAGACCCTTTGCCTTATAGGACTTAACGAACTCAACCAACGAGTCTATCTCTTTTCTTGAGAAGCGCGCTCCGCCCTTTACGTTGATAGCGCGAACCGAGCCGCCGTTTTCAATTGCCCTAGCAAATACCTTAAAGCCGCAGTTTGCGAGAACACCCGAGAGGTCGGTAAGCTCGTAGCCGAAACGGATATCGGGCTTGTCCGAGCCGAAGCGCTCCATAGCCTCGATCCAAGGCATACGGATAAAGTCCTCGGTCATCTCAATTCCCATGTATTCCTTCATGAGACGCTTGAGGAAGCCCTCGTGCATCTTCATAACGTCGTCGGCAGTAACGAAAGACATTTCGGTATCTATCTGGGTAAACTCAGGCTGACGGTCTGCGCGCAGGTCTTCGTCGCGGAAGCAACGAGCGAGCTGAATATATCTGTCAAATCCCGATACCATAAGGAGCTGCTTGTATATCTGGGGCGACTGGGGAAGCGCGTAGAACTTGCCCTTGTGAACACGAGACGGAACGAGATAGTCACGCGCGCCCTCTGGCGTAGGCTTTACGAGAATAGGCGTTTCGATATCGATAAAGCCGTTCTCCGCGTAGTAATCGCGAACGATACGCGATATCTTCGAACGCGCGATAATGCGTTGCTGCATATCGGGACGGCGAAGGTCGAGATAGCGGTGCTTAAGGCGAAGCTCCGCGTTTACGTTACTGTTCTCAACGACCTCAAAGGGAGGGGTCTGAGCGACAGACAGAACCTTGAAGTCCTCAACGAAAATTTCAATTTCTCCCGTAGGAAGATTCTTGTTTATAGCTCCCTCGCCTCTCTGTCTGACAGTACCCGAAGCGCAAAGAACGTACTCCGCGCGTACTCCGAAAGCGAGGTCGAATATTTCTCTGTCGGTAGCATCGTCAAATGCGAGCTGAACGATTCCCGTTCTGTCGCGAAGGTCAATGAATATGAGCGAGCCGAGGTCTCTCTGCTTCTGCGCCCAACCCATAACGCAGACCTTTTCTCCGATATTTTTAGCTGTAAGCGTACCGCACATATGCGTACGCTTATCCTTTTCCGTAAGTAAATTTCCCATTTTTATTTTTCCTTTCCTTTTACCTATTCACTTTTCACTATTACCTATTACTTCAATTAAAGCGGCTCGCCGTTTGAATTGAAAAGCGGAAGCTTTTCGAGATAGGTGATGTCCGTTCTATCCTGTGCGTCGCCCTCGGCAAGAATAGTCATTTTTCCAACGATCTCACCGCCCGCAAGCTCTACAAGATGTTCGATAGCCGCAAGTGATTCACCCGTTGAAATAACGTCGTCAACGATAAGTATGCGTTTGCCTTTCATAAGAGCGGCATCGGCGGTGTCGAGATAGAGTTTTTGCTCCTTTGCGGTAGTGATAGAGCGCACAGCCGCCTCAAAAACGCCCGTCATGTAAAGCTTTGGTGCTTTGCGCGCAAGGAAATATTTCTGATTTCCCGCAATTCTCGCCATTTCGTGCACGAGCGGTATTCCCTTTGCCTCAGCCGAAATGAGATAATCATACTCGGGGGCGCGGTCAAGCAGAGCCTTCGCGCAAGCCGTCGTCAGCTCGGGATCGCCAAAGATAACGAACGCGCCTATCATAAGCGTGTCGCTTATCGGACAAAGAGGCAGAGCGCGGTCAACACCCGCGATATTCATTTTGTAATACATCTGTGACATATGTAAACACTCCGTTTTCTTGCCCGCAACCTTGCGGACATAAATCTTCACTTTATATTATACACCATAATTTCAAAATGTCAATCTTTAACGCGAATTTTTGTTATTTTTTTAGAACCCAAAGAGACATTCTGCCTCCCGTTTTCGTTTGATGACAAATCAAATTTTGATTTATCGGTGGGTTGGATTTGACGAAATGGCAAGGCACGAATGAAACGGTTATCATAAACTCTGTAGGGTCTGACGTCCTCGACAGCCCGAGACAAATGGCAAAAAACGGACAAAACGGGAGGCTGATAGCCTCCCCTACAAATACCATATATTCTATCACCGTAGGGGAGGATATTATCCTCCCGCAAAACAAACGTCAAAATCCAAACGAAACGTGCTGTCGAGGACGTCAGACTCTACAGAGTTTATTCGTCGATATTTCGTTCAATTTTTCATTTTGCACTTTGCATTTATCCCCCCCGATAAACCGCAATTTATAAAGTAATAAATAATAAAAAACAAAGGGGAGCTTTCAAAGCTCCCCTTGCGCTTAATTAAGCGTTAGCCTTTTTATAATTTTCAACTATCTTCGCGGAGATATTTCCGGGAACAATGTCGTATCCCGTCACATCAAAATCGAATGAGCCTCTTCCCTGCGACATAGCGCGAAGGATTATGGGATACTCGGAAAGCTCTGCCTGCGGAGCTACCGCATGGACTGTGGTATAGCCCTTCTTATTCTCGGCAGGGTCCATTCCCATAACTGCGCCGCGGCGCTTGTTAAGGTCGCCCATAACGTCACCAACGAGAGAATCGGGAATAGTGATATCAAGGTCTCCGACCGGCTCAAGAAGCACGGGAGCTGCAAGCTCAAGGCACTTCTTATACGCGATACTTGCCGCGGTCTTGAAGGAAATTTCGTCTGAGTCAACGTCGTGGTAAGAGCCGTCGTAAAGGTCAGCGGCAAGCTGAACGAGCGGGAATCCCGCAACGCCCTTAAGCATAGCGTCCTGAAGTCCCTTTTCAACTGCGGGATAGAAATTCTTCGGAACTGTTCCGCCGACTACCGATACGGTAAAGGTAAGTCCCTCGTCCTCTGCGGGAGCGAATCGGATCTTAACGTGTCCGTACTGACCCGAACCTCCGTTCTGCTTCTTATGCTTTCCTTCAACGTCAACGGGCTTCGTTATACGCTCGCGGTAAGCAATCTTCGGAACGTCGTAATTAACGGCAACTCCAAAGCGATTCTTAAGCTTTGCCGCAAGAACTGCCAAATGCATATCACCCAGACCGTAAATAAGCATCTGCTTTGTTTCCGCGTTGTTTTCAAAGCGGAGAGTACGGTCCTCCTCAAGCATCTTCGCAATACTCTGGGATATCTTACCCTCGTCCTTTGCGGAAGCGGGGATCATAGCCTTCGTAAAGTAAGCCTTCGGATAAGAGATAGGAGCGTATGCCATATCCTTATTCCAAGTAAGCGTATCGTTCGTATTGGTATTCGCAAGCTTTGCGACCATACCGATATCACCGCAGGCAAGCTCGTCTACCTCTGTCTGCTTCTTGCCGTTCAATATGTAGATATGAGCAAGCTTCTCGCTCTCGCCCGAGATATTGTTAGTCATTATTATATCACGCTTAACCGTACCGTTCATGACCTTAAAGAAGGACATTTTACCAACGAACGGGTCAGCGACGGTCTTGAATACGAAGAGAGAAGGCGCGCCTTCGGGAACTATCTCGGACTTCGAGCCGTCTGCAAGTGTTTCTTCCTTCTTTGCGGTATGTCTGGGGAAGGACTCCGTTATCTTATCGAGCATCGTCCAAACGCCCCAAAGCTTTGTAGCCGCGCCGCAGAATACGGGAACGATATC
This sequence comes from Oscillospiraceae bacterium, assembly GCA_015063485.1. GTDB lineage: Bacteria > Bacillota > Clostridia > Oscillospirales > CAG-272 > HGM12713. The sequence goes on from SVUA01000003.1 coordinate 52,946, forward strand.
ACCGTGGATTATACCCTCGTGAACGGCGTTAATAGCTTCCATATGGGTTATCTCTTCGCCCTCGAAGTACTTCATCATAAGGTCTTCGCTCGTACTTGCAACTGCTTCCATAAGCATATCTCTGTACTTTGTAACTGCTTCTGCCGATTCCTCGGGGATTATTTCCACGAAATGACGTCCGTTTGCATCGAATACGTGTGCGGACTCGTCAATAAGGTCGATACAGCCTTTTACCTCACCGTCCTTTACCATAGGAATGGTAAGGGGGCAGATATGCTTTCCAAAGGTCTCGTGGAGCGAGTCGAGAACGCGAGCAAAACGTGCCTCGTTATCGTCGAATTTGTTTATAAAGAACGCACGAGGCAATTTTGCCGCGTCTGCGTAATTCCACGCAAGCTCTGTTCCTACTTCGATTCCCGCCTTACCGTCAACAACGATAATAGCGCTGTCCGCAACGCGGAGCGCCTGACAAGTCTCTCCTACGAAATCAAGATATCCGGGGGTATCGAGAAGGTTGATCTTAACGTCTTTCCAAGTCATATTGAGCAAAGAAGTCGAAAGCGAGAATCCGCGCTTTACTTCTTCCGCGTCGTAGTCGGAAACGGTATTTCCGTCCGCGATCTTTCCGAGTCTGTCCGTTCCTCCCGTGAGATATATCATAGCTTCGGCAAGCGAGGTCTTACCCGCGCCTCCGTGTCCGAGCAATGCGATGTTTCTGATTTGTTTGGTGTCTACAACAGCCATTGGTTTGTCCTCCTTTCTTCCGCGCTCTTGCATGGAAGATATAAAAATTTAAGATTATATTTAACGGTAACACCGAAAATATCGAGATAAAAAATCCCTATATCTTAATTATACAATATTTGGATTCAAATTTCAAGAGCAAATTTTGTGTTTAATGAGGTTAGAATATAGAAATCAAGTAAGTTTTTTTGTGAAAAATAGACAAAAATCCGTTTTAGCGTACTAAAATACACTTCAAATAACGAAAACCTTGAAAAAACACTTGCATAATCGCGCGGAAAATTATATAATGTATAGAGATATCTTGTGTTATTACTTCAAATTTTGATTTCCAAAGCGATTCGCGGTTGCGTCCCGCGAATTTGCGAGTAACAAGTAACTCGGTCAAAACACGCTTTGTTGCGTCTTCTGCTCATTACTTCTTCTCCACGATAAACCGCAATTTGTTTAACTTATACTTTACTTTCGGAGGACAAAATGTCAAACAACAAGCTTCAAAAATACATAAACGGACGTTCATGCGCGATACTCGGTCTTGGAGTATCGAATCTTCCGCTCGCCGAAATTATACTTTCGTCGGGCGCGCCACTTACGATAATAGACAAAAAAAGCGTTTCCGAACTCGGAGACTCGGCACTTGAATTGCAAAAGCGCGGCGCGAGATTTGTTGCGGACGCTTCATTTGCCAATATAGACGGAGAGCTGATTTTCCGCTCTCCCGGTATCCGCCCCGATATCGACGGAATCAAAAAAGCAACGTCTTTAGGCGCAGAGCTCACGAGCGAAACGGAGCTTTTTATGAAGCTCACCGACGCTACGACATACGCCATTACAGGAAGTGACGGAAAGACCACGACTACAACACTTACAGGCAAATTTCTTGAAGCGCAAACCAAGCTTAATTGCAAGGGCAGAGTGTTCGTCGGAGGAAATATCGGCAATCCCCTGCTCCCTGTTTGCTCGAATATGACATCAGACGATACAGCCGTTCTTGAGCTTTCAAGCTTTCAGCTGATGACCTTTTCCCGTGCTTCAAAATACGCGGCGATAACGAATCTGTCACCCAATCACCTTGATTGGCACAAGGGCGGAATGCTTGAATATGAGGAAGCCAAAAGAAAGATGATCGGCAAGGAAACAATAAGAGTTGTGCTTAACGCTGAAAGCGAGGTAACCGCCCGCATTGCTCTTGAGGAGCTTGAACGCGCCGAGCGAGAGATAATAGTTTTTTCCTCCAAGCGTACGAAAGAGGAGCTTTGCGAATTTACAAAAACTCTCGGAGCGAAAAAGGGACTTTTGCGCCTCGTTTTCGAGCGTAACGGAGTTATCGTGATATCGGACGGCGAGCATGAAGAGGAGCTTCTCTGTGTGTCGGATATCGTTCTCCCCGGAAGACACAACGTAGAGAATTATATGACGGCTATGGCTCTGACCTATGGCAACGTGCAAAAGACGGTATATACCGACATTGCAAAAAGCTTTGGCGGGGTCGAACACAGACTTCAGCTCGTACGTACGCTTGACGGAGTTGATTATTACAACAGCTCGATAGATTCCTCTCCCTCAAGAACGGCGGCAGCGCTCTCTGCTCTCCATGGCAGAGATATCGTCATTATTTGCGGCGGTTACGATAAGAAGATCCCCTTTGAGCCCTTGGCAAAAAGCCTTTGTCAGAGTGCGCGCGCCGTTGTCCTTACGGGCGCGACGGGTGATAAAATAAAGGAAACTATCCTTTCTTGCCCCGATTTTGACCCTCAAAAGCTCACCGTCGTATCAAATCTCGATTTCGAGGGAGCTGTAAACGACGCGCGCCGTCTGGCAACCGCAGGCGGCTGCGTTCTTCTCTCCCCTGCCTGCGCAAGCTTCGATGCCTTTAAAAATTTCGTCGAACGAGGCAAACGCTTCTGCGATATAGTAAACGGTTGGGTATGAAGAGATGCGAGAATTCGGGGATACGACTTACTTTTCTTTTTCGCGAAAAAGAAAAGTAAGCAAAAGAAAAAGCAAAGCATGGGATTTATTTATAATAACCGTTTGTAGATAACTAAATTTTATAGTTTTTCTCTAAGAAAGAAAGTGGTCGGACGCCTGTTGCGGCACCGACCACACTTTCTTTGGCGCTCGACTCTTTCTTTCAAGAAAGGGGCGAACACGTCCCCCGCGTTCTTACACCGTAAGAACGACTTTTCCGATATTTTTACCTTGATATAGTATATCGTGCGCAGCTTCTGCCTCTTGAATGGGAAGGACCGCATGTATAGTAGGCTTAACGAGTCCTGCCTCTATCTTCGGATAAACGTCACGCACGATACCCGCGAGTATCTCTGCTTTGGTTTCGGGCGCGCGGGAGCGGAGCGTACTTCCAATAATACGCACGTTACGGACATAGATATTTTTCAGGTCTATCTCGGTCTTTGTACCCGCGAGAGCGGCTATCATTATCCAACGCGCGCCGTGAGTAAGATAATGTATGCACTTGCCCATTATCTCACCGCCAAGACAGTCGATAGCAACGTCCACCGAGTGTCCGTTTTCAAGCTCCTCCTTAAGAACGAGTGAGATATCCTCTTTCGTGGTGACCACCACTCTGTCGGCATTGAGATGCTTGATATTGTTCGCGATCTCATCGGTAAGAACGGTAGTAATGACTCTGATACCGAAAGCCTTTGCCATGGGAATTATTACACTCGCAAGACCCGATGCGCCCGCGTTCATAAGAAGGGTATTCCCTTCTTTTATTTTTCCCTCAATAAAGAGATTGAGATATGCCGTAGCAAACGCCTCGGGGATAGCCGCCGCCTCGACCATAGAGCAATTCTTCGGAACGGGCATAAGCATATCGTATTTTACGGTCACGTATTCAGCGTAACCGCCGCCGCCAAGAAGCGCGCAGACCTTGTCGCCAAGCTTCCAGCTCGATCTTTCACTTGCTTCTTTGCCGATCTCAACTATCTCTCCCGAAATTTCAAGTCCCATCCATTCGGGACAGCCCGCGGGAGGCGGATAGTCTCCCTCTCTCTGCATGAGGTCGGCGCGGTTGAGAGCCGCCGCTTCAATTTTAACGAGTACCTCATCCGACTTCATTATCGGGTCGGGTACGTCGCTCCAGTGTAAGCTTCTGTCGTTTTTATCAACAAGTATTGCTTTCATTTTTATTTCCCCTTAATACAACATATTATCTCTGACCGCTTTCATGGCGCGGAGCTTAGGCTGATCCTTGGAATTTGCGTTTTCGTAATGATCCATGCAAAGATACATACAAACGCCCAAAGCCGCGCCTATCTGCCTCGTAAGCTTACCGTATTTTCCGCTCGCGAGATAAAGGAACGGACGGTCAAGCTCTTTACGCAAACGGTATATCGTATTGATACACACTTGCTGTTCCTCGACGGTATTAGCCTCGGTAACTATCTTTACAACGTCAGTTCCTCGTTTTATCTGCTCACGAGCCCACGTGAGCGTTTTTTCTTCGTCAAAGAAGCAACGAACGTGGCAGGACATAAGTACCTCACAGCCGAGCGCGTGTATCTCATCGATGAGCTTTTTCTGCTTTTCGATAACGGCGGGATCGAAGGAAAGCTCGTACTCCGCCTTTCCGAAAACGTCGCCCATAACGTCGCAAAGCGTTGCTCCGCAGCGCGCTCCCATGAGAAGAAGCTCCATGCACTCCTCGTCTGAAAGTCCTTGGCTCTCATGTCCGCGATAAGAGGTTATGTATATCGGTTTGCCCTCGCAGAACCCGAATAGCTTTTTGAGGCTCTCCTCGTTTCTGTATTCGGGCAAAAGATTGCAGAGCTGTATGCCGAACGCCTCCGCGCCGTCATAATGCGCGTCGTAGATGCGATTCTTCGCCGTCTCAAGCGTCTTTTCTTGTATCATCGCGCAAAGAAGCGGGCGCGAATAGGTCAAAAATGTGGGCTTCAGCGTTCCCATGTTTCTTTCGTTCTGAATACTCATATCACTTATCTCCGTATTTTCTTCTCTCCATAGCATCACGGCCGCCGTCGATAAGCACGTTCGTTCCGTTAAAGAACTGACCCTTATCGGAAGCCAAGAAGATAACGAAATCGATTATCTCTTCCGGCTCAGCCGCGCGCGCGAGCATAGTTCTCATATTTGCCATAGCCTCTCTTGTGAGAACAGGACCGGGGGATACGCACATCGAGCGTATGCCGTACTTCGCGCCATACTGCGCGATAGCCTTTGTAAGTCCGCCCATAGCCGCGCTCTTTGACGCCGAATACGAAATATTGTGTCCGCTTCCCTCCTGCCCAGTGATCGAACCGATGTGAACGATAAGACCGCTCTTCTGCTCTCTCATCTGCTTGAGTACCGCGTGATCGAAATATATCTGTCCGCGGAGATTTACGTCAAGACCCCAATCGTAGATCTCGATCGGAACGTCGGGAAATTCGATACTGCTCGGAATTCCGTGAACACGGGTCTCCGCGCCGCCCGCAAAGTGAGTGAGAACGTCGATGCTTCCGAAAGCCTCAACTGCCTTGTCTCTTGCGTTGCATACCTGCTCGTAGTCGCGAACGTCGCAAACGACACCGATAGCCGAGCCCTCACGTATAGCGTTTATCTCGGCGACAGCGCGGTCGAGCGCTTCGGGATTGATTTCGCAAAGGACAGCGTTTCCGCCCTCCTCAACGTATCTCTTGCACATAAGAAATCCCATTCCCGATGCCGCACCGGTGGAAAGTACTGTTTTGTTTTCAAATTCTTTCATAATATTCTCCTTTGTGCTTTGTTTTTTTACAATACAATTATAACTCATATTTTTCACGGTAACAATGCAAAAACCGATACACTTTTAACATTTTTGATACTTTTTGTCTGTTTTTTGTTTAAAACGCTTGATTTTTTTTACAAAAAAAGTATAATTAAAGCAAAGACTGAAAAGGAGGGCGTAAATGTGAATATTTGCTCCGTAACTGTTACACGCATAAGTTCGATAATTAACGTTTATTCCGAAGAAGGCAGATATTTGGAAATAAAAAACCGCCCATATTACGGCATAAGCTTTTGCAAAAACGGTAAAATAGAATACGTAAAGAACGGTATTAAGACCGTATCGGACAACACCTGCGCCATTATACTTCCAAAAGGTCAGAATTACTCGTTATTCGGTACAAAAACGGGCGAATTTCCTTTGATAAATTTCGATACCGACCAAAATATCACCGACGATGTTTTGCGAATACCTCTGCAAAACCCCGAAGCTTATATCCTTGAATTTGAACGTTTGCGCACTTCATGGCAAAATCCATACGGTCAGGCAAAAGCGATGAGTATTTTTTACGACGTGTTGGACAGGATGTCGCACGAGGGAAACAACGAAAGCATCTTGCTATCACCTGCTCTTAAATACGTTTCCGAGCACTTTTCCGAGTCTTCGCTCTCAAACGAATCTCTTGCAGTCGCGGCAAATATAAGCGAGGTATATCTGCGCCGTCTTTTCGTAAAAACATTGAGAATTACGCCAAAACAGTATATTCTTGAATTCAGGATACGGCAAGCAAAGCAGCTCCTCTCCGAAAAAGCGTTTACCGTTACAGGCATCGCCGAGAAATGCGGATTCGCAAGTGTTTATCATTTTTGCCGAGCGTTTAAGACAATAACGGGACAGACTCCTACCGAATACGCCTCAACCGCCGAGCGAACAAAAGGATAGTTACTTTTTCTTTTGAAAAAGCAACCTGAACTAACCTTGCGGTAAGTCCTTAAAGAAAACAAAACATTTTTTACACAGCGTTAGTCAGTCCTCAAACAATGTTTTTTATTAATATACTGAAAATTAACAAAATGTCCTTGATAATCAAAGCCTTTATTGATATAATAAAAAGGATAAAATAATACCTTTGTTAAAGAAAGGAATAATAAAATGTTCAAAAAGATCACCGCGCTTATTTTAGCGATTTTGCTCTGCCTCTGTGCGCTCGCTTCTTGCTCAACGTCGGGCGAGGAAGTTCCCGACGGAATGAAATCAGCATATATTTCGGGTGAGCCCTTCCGCTTGTACATACCTGAAGGCTGGGTATCCAACACACGAAGCGGTGTTTCGGGCGGATATTCTCCTTTGTACGCAGGAGTCAGCGTCAGCGCGAGATATGATTCAAATATTTCGGCAGACACCGACGTTGCGGCTTATCTTGAAGAATGTTCGGCTAAATATGCAGAAACTCTTGATTCTTACGTAAACACGGGTATATCCGAAGCACTTCTGGGCGGTAAGGACGCGCGCCGTCTTACTTATAATGCAAAGGACGAGGACGGAGTTTCCATGACCTGTTCACAATTCTGTGCAAAGGACGATAACGGTATTGTTATCTCGCTCTATACCTATTGCCCCACAGAGCTTTTGGAGAAAGCAGAGAACGATATCGAATCGGTTCGCGCGAATTTCGTTATCCTTAACGAATCTCCCGTCATTAAAAACGATGAGGTGATCGACAAAAACACTCCCGCGGGTATGAAGATAGCTTCCGATAAGAACGCGGCGTACAGACTTTACGTTCCGACATCATGGACATGCGAAGCAGAAAATCTTCGCTCCGAGGCTCGCGTTGCTTCTGACGGCTCTAACGTGACCGTAACTCTTTATGAGCCGAGCGTTTCGATGTCGATAGAGGATTATTTCGACCGTTGCGCTGAAGACTATCAAAAGGGACTTCGCGGTTACACTCTTATCGAGGCAAATGACAGAACGGTCTCGGGCAAGAGCGCGAAGAGCTACACCTACTCGGCAGAGTACGGCAATGCGAAATACCGCATCATGCAGACGGTATTCAGCGACGGAAAGATAATGTATTCTATTACCTATACGGCACTCGACGAGAATTTTGATACGCACATGACGGACGTTGAGCTTATTCTTAACTCCTTCAGATTCCGTTAAAGAGGTATTTATGCGCGATATTTATATGGACAACAGCGCGACGACCCCCCTTTCAAAAGCGGCTAAAGATAAGATATCCGAGGCTGTCGAGGTGTTTGGAAACCCCTCCTCGCTTCACTCTGCGGGTCAGGCGGCGCAAAAGCTCGTTGATGAGGCAAGAGCGCGCCTGCTCTCTGCTCTCGGCGTAAGACAAAGGCAAGGGAGCTTTGTTTTTACCTCGTGCGGTACGGAGGCGACCTCGTTTGCACTCTTCGGTTGCGCTTACGCAAAGACAAGAAGAGACGCTACGAGAATTCTGACGACCGACTCGGAACACCCATCTGTCGCGCGCGCCCTTGACAGACTCTCTCTTGATGGCTTTGAGATAGTCAAGATACCCACGAAAAACGGGGTTCTTGATAAAGAGGCGCTCAAAAAAGCGCTTGATAAAAAGATATTTCTTGCAACCTTTATGCTCGTGAATAACGAAACGGGCGCGATATACGATGTAGCTGGAGCGTTTGCGGAGATAAAACGCGCTTATCCCAACGCGATAACGCATTGTGACGCGGTCCAAGGCTTTATGAAGCTTCCGTTTACCCCCACCGCTTTACATGCCGACCTTATCACCGTAAGCGGTCACAAATTACACGCGCCCAAAGGCGTGGGCGGACTTTATATTTCAGCCGAGATGCTCAAGGCGAAAAAAATAGTTCCCTTCCTCGTCGGCGGCGGACAGGAGAGCGGTATGCGCTCGGGAACTGAAAACGTGATAGGAATTTCTGCGTTTGGAGCGGCGGTAAACGATATCATGGGCAGAAGAGCCGAGATATCTAAAAAGATTTCGAAGCTTCGCGAATACGCGGAAGAGAAGCTTTCAAAAATTGACGTTCGCATAAACCGCCCGAGCGGAGAATATCTGCCGAGCATTATAAATATAACCCTGCCAAGCATCAAGAGTGAAACTATGCTCCACCACCTTTCAGCCGACGGTATATACGTCTCAAGCGGCTCGGCTTGCTCGTCACATTCGGCACACCCGAGCGAATCGCTCATAGCGTTCGGTCTTACACCAAAAGAAGCCGATTGCTCATTGCGTATAAGTCTTTCGGAGTATAACGAAAAGGAAGATATCGACGCGCTTGTCGCATCATTGTCAGTAGGTCTTGAAAGACTTGTAAGAATACGATAATAAGATAAACAAAACGAGCCTCATAACTCTAAACTGAAAACCAACAGAAAAAGAGCAGACATATAAGATTTGTGTCCTATATGTTTGCTCTTTCTGTCGTTATATGGGTTTGGGATTCGCCCAAATGATGTGTCTGGAGAGTTTGCAGAAAAGTTGCGAGTACTCATAAAAAACGAAAATTATGGAACACAAGGAACCGTCCCCTGTGTTATAGAACCGTCCATTGTCTTATGTTACTGAATTAATGTTTCATAATCTTTGATTAACTTCAACGCTTGTTTTTTGGGCAAAACAGTAATCAAATGATTATATAATTTTTTGTTAAACCCAACTTTTATTCGTGTTTTAGATGGTTTCCATAAATTCATTTTTGAACGATAAGCTTCGTCAAATGCATCATATGACAGGAATATGAAAAATACATTTGAACCGGCTTTAGAATTAAGAATACCGTGTACGTAATATCCAATTCCGCAATATTTGCATTTTTCATAGTCTAAAAAGATGGGTTTTGAAAAGATAGTCTTTATTTGTACGCCTTTGTCTTGAAAAGTTCCCCATGAAAAAAGTTGAATACTTTCTTTCTTAATAAAAACTCCCCAAGCACAAGCACATCCAATGCCAGCGACAACAAAGAATATTGAACCTGCATTAACAGAGACAAAGCATAACAAATATAAACCAAACATTAACGGAGCAAATATAAAAAACAGCGAAACAACAGCGGCATACGCCGTTATTTTTGAGCCAAGATATTTTTTCATATACACCTCTAATATACATTTCAGCAATTACCTGAGAGCCATTAAGGAAATATTCGTGCTTGACTCCGTTGTAGGTCTTGCTCGTTCTTATTCCGTCGGCGTTGTAGGTGAATTCGAGGAAGGTATCAAGTTCACCGTCATCCCATACGTTCGATACGCTTACAAGCTGTCTGCCCTCCCATTCGAGCGCATAGCCGGAACACAGAGGACAGTTCCATGTGTTATGGAACACAAGGAACCGTCCCCTGTGTTATCAAGCTGCGACAGGTAGGTTTTCACGCTAACCGTCCCCTGTCTTATTTAGATAATAGAGCCTTTATTACTTTACCACTATCCTGCTCAATAATTACAAAACCACCTCTGGAAAACAAGTAGCCTTTATCAACGAGCCATAATCGGTTTTCTTGATCATATGTCACCGTTGTAATGCCAAAACCTTTATGTTGTGCTAAATTATCAATGATTCTAGAACCTATTGCTTTAGCCGTGGAAGCATCAGGAATATAACCAACTTCCGGAAAATAATTGTTTTCTTCTGTAAATGTGCTTATGAATTCCTTTAAATCAGCACTTTCCGGATTTGAAACGAGAAATGACTGAAATATCGACGAGATTATTAAAACAAGGAGTATTACTGTTTCAATGATGCAAATGTTCCGCAAAAGATTTTTTTTCATTTTATTCTTACCTCCATTCAGCATGAATCGGACTATTGGGGTCCCATGGAATATCATTCGCAGGTATTACAGAAATCCCTTTATTGCTATTGTTTCTATTTTTATATGTGTATTTTTTTAAAAATCCTCCAGGTGTAACGAGGTAACTGTCCATCCTAAAAAAATTTGACCAGCCAATATCTTTCATAAATCCTGTTGAAAAATCTTCGTTCTTATATTTAGGGTCATAATTGCCATGTGTATGAATAGTTGAAACAATTGGAAAATTTGTAAAAATATTTGGAAGTACAGATTTTCCGTTTATTCCAACAAATGTAAAAGTATAAGAATATTTTACGGATATAGTAAATTTTGGCACTTCTTTAATTCCTAATATTGACAAATACCAAGGAGCTGGTTGCATAGTAATATCTATTGCTAATGTTTTATAAATCGCTGAACCATATTCTTGCTTTTTATTAATAGATTTTGCATTATAATACCTTGCAAAATCTATTGCAGCCTCATCTGGCGTGTCAAATAAATCTCCAGGTTTATTACCCAAATAATCCACTTCGTTTACAGGATTATTACTACAATATGCAAACATATTATTGCCCAATAATCCTTGACCGGTGGAAACATATCCATCCCCATTAAGGAACCTACCCATATCGGGCGAGTAATATCTACTCTGGAGATAGTACATCTGGGTTTCAATATCGTAGAAATATCCACGGTAGCGGAAAGGATTGTAGCTTTCAAGTATGGTTTTGTCAAATCCTGTCGAGTTGCATACGACAGTGCATCTGCCCCAAGCGTCGTAAACGTATTTGCCGATTCTGTATCCCGTATCGTCATATACAGCAACGATATCGCCCTGCAGGTTCTTTTCAAAGAAGAAGCAGTCGAAAGTTCCCTCGGTGGACAGTTCCATGTATTACGGAACACAAGGAACCGTCCCCTGTGTTACTCTGTTAAAAAAGTTTTCCCCTTGCTATATAAGCAGTATAAGTAAGCAATACCTGTTTTTATAAGTGTTATTATTTGTGTTATGTTATAGAACCGTGCCCTAACTTAATTCCCCAATACACTTTGGCAGGGGAAAATTTATCTCCTTCACGGTCTACCCACATATTATCCCAACCATCAGGCTTTTGAGAAACCTCACAATATATAATGGTTTCCGGACAATGTGAAAACGCGGCATCTTCGATGTTTTGAATGTCTTTGTGCAAATATATCTCAGAAAGACTTTTGTTCCCGAAAAAAGCATTACAACCTATTGACCTTATGCTTTTCGGAATATTTATTGTTTTCAATGTTTCTATCTCACAAAACGCAAAATCTCGTATGCTTTCTATGCCTTCGGGTATTACGCTATCTTTACAACCGTATATCACGCTATTAATGCGTCGATCTATAAGACAATTTCCCTCCGAATAGTAGTATGCATTATCTTTGTCAACCTCAAAGACAGAAAGCTTATTGCACAATGAGAACACTTCAATATCGGATATCGTGTTTATATCTTTGCCAATAATAACTTTTTCTAAATTTTCACAACCGTAAAAAGCTCTTTTTTCAATAGTTTGTATTCCTTGGGGGATCGTGACGGTTTTTAGTGTATGACAATCAGCAAAAGCCCACGTTCCGATGTGTAATATAGGCATACCGTTAGGCGCAGAAGATGGCAATATAAGATTTTCAGAGTCCCCTTGATAATCAAGAATATAATATTCATCATGGAAAATTTGTTTATCATTCTCCCAATGAGATATTCGTTCAAGTATCAACCCGGATAAATCATATTCTTCTTTTTCCTTGGAACAACCATAAAATGTAGGAAGTAATAATACAAGTGATAATATTAATACAATGCTAAAAATTCTCTTCATCAATAAATCCTCCAATCATCCTGAACAAATGCTCAACGTTATTTTCCGTCCAAGTCTCCGCAAGTACCTGCGAGCCGTTAAGGAAATATTCGTGCTTGACTCCGTTATAGGTCTTGCTCGTTCTTATTCCGTCGGCGTTGTAGGTGTATTCGAGGAAGGTAGCAACGTCTGTGTAGTCACTAACCGAACCAACGCTTACAAGCTGTCTGCCCTCCCATTCAAGAGCGTAGCCGTACATATCGAAGCCGTCTTCCCACATTCGAATGGGATTGCCTACCGCATATTTTCCATCGCTCAATTTTATTTTATCATTGTTTTTTTTATTTGTCAATAAAAATCTCAAAAAAACACAGAGAACTATATAAGCCGTTCGCGGAGGAATGCGAGGATCTTTTTTTCCTCTCTGGAGACCTTGACCTGCGTAACGCCGAGCGCATCGGCTACCTGCTGCTGTGTCATATTCCGATAGAAGCGAAGCGCGACTATCCTCTGCCACTGCTCTGACATTTCCGAACAAGCCTTTTGCAAAGCTACGCGGTCGTTGATTCGGTTTATTTCGCTTGACGCTTCAACATCGACAATAGTTTCTCCGACTGTCATCGTATCGTCCTCGCCGTACGCGCTGTCCGAGAGAGAAACGATAGGAGAAATAGCGTCCATAGCAATAGTTGCTTCCTCGGGTGTAACTCCGCAAAGTGATGCAAGCTCCGAAAGTCTTGCTTCTCTTCCCTCCTCCGCAAAGATCCGATTCTTTTCGCTCAAAAGGAGCGCGCCAAGTTTTTTGTAATACCGCCCGACCTTGATAGGACCTTCGTCGCGCAAATGCCGCCTTATCTCTCCGAAAATGAGGGGCACTGCGTAGGTGGAAAAATTCGTTCCCCTCTCGCAATCAAACCCCCGCGCCGCCTTTATCATTCCGATAGTTCCTATCTGTATAAGATCCTCAAGCTCTACTCCGCGCTCACAAAAGCGCAAGGCTATCTTGCGCACGAGCCCCATATTAAGCTTTACAAGCTCCTCAAGCGCCCACTCGGAGCGTTCTCCCTCTCCCGCCTGAGCTAAAATTATAAGCTCACGGTTTGCCGAATACGCAGAGCCTTCAGAGGCGCTTAACGTCGGCAGAGCCGTTTGTGAAGTACAACAGTCGTCCCCTTGCCACACCTTGATCTCACCTTAACCTTATCACAAAAACTTTCCATAACCGTAAAGCCCATTCCGCTTCGCTCATTTGCGGCATCGGTCGTGTAAAGAGGCATTCTCGCCTGTTCAACGTCGGGGATACCGCACCCGCGGTCAGCTATCTCAATACGAACGCTCTTGTCTCCGTTTGCGTGGAGTATAAGCTTTGCGGTTATGTATATCTCACCTACGGTGTCACGGTAGGCGTGAACTATGCAGTTCGTTACCGCCTCGGAGACGGCGCATTTTATGTCGGCAAGTTCGTTTACGCTTGGGTCTGCCTGAGCGCAAAATACAGATATCATCGAACGGGCAAGCGATTCATTTACCGACAGTGAGGGAAGTTTTATCTTTATTTGGTTTATTACCTCCTCTCCCCTTTTCTTTTTTTCATTTTCATTGTTCCGATTCATTTTTTACCTCCTCCGGGTCATTTTCAATACGTACTATTCGCGAAAGTCCCGCAAGCTCGAATATCTTTACTATCCTTTCGTTCGGATTGCGCAAGGCAAACGCTCCTCCTAGCTTCTGCATAAGAGAGTATCTGCCCATGATAAGTCCAAGACCCGAGCTATCCATAAATTCAATTTTCCCAAGCTCTAAAATGAGCTTTTTCGGACGCAGACGGCATATCTCCTCGTCCATTTCAGTTCGCACGTTTACCGCGCTGTGATGGTCTATCTCGCCAAGCAAACGAAATTCTAAAACTTCGTTTTCAAAGCGGCTTTCGTATCGGCAATTACTTTTTGTCATTTTAACCTCCGTTTTTTTATTTACGGTATATATTTTATCATACGTGATCTGCGAAATTTGTCACAATAGGTCGGTCAAGAGACGCGCAAGTGGAACTTTTTAAAAAAAGTTCCACTTGACCCCTCAAAAATTTTCTTGAAATTTGTTTTAACGTTTACTGAGCTTTATCTGCTTTTAACGGACAGTCGAAAAAAAAGAAAAGCAAGTAAAAGCAAAAAGGATAAGGCATAGAATCGTCTATACCTTATCCCATTATGTTTTTTATGCGTTTACTTCGCTATCATCATTTTTAATTCTTCTATCTCGCGGCGAAGATTTGCGTTCTCGAATTCAAGCTCGTCGACGGTATTCTCGGCGATATCGAGCTTACCCTCGACAGACTTTAGCTTTCTCTGCGTTTTTATACGCTCCGAGCAATAATCAAGAGCGCAAAGGAGTGCCGCCTCGGTCTTGGAGCAACGGCTTCCGGGACCGAGTATCTCCTTCATCTTACGGTCTACCATTCCAACAAGAGCCTCAACGGTCTCGGGAGATTCCTCGGCAACAACGTTCATCTGAACGTCGGATATCGTAATAGTGTACTTCTGTTTCATCAAAAAACCTCCAAAATTTACGAATTACCACTTGCAAAAAGCGGAAAATGAGTGTATAATATTAATCATCTATATTATAATATAAAATCCCGAATTTTTAAAGGGGTTTTGAAAAAATTTTACAGAAAGAAATAAAAAATCATGGGATATTTAAGAGACAGCCACAGAATAGTGGTAAAGGTCGGAACTTCAACGCTCACACACAACACGGGACACCTTAACCTCCGCAGGATAGAAAAGCTTGTCAAGGTGCTTTCGGATATGAAAAATCACGGCATTCAGGTAGTCCTCGTTTCGTCGGGTGCGGTCAGCGCGGGAGTCGCAAAGGTCGGCTTTGGACGTATTCCCTCCTCTACCGAGGAAAAGCAGGCTATGGCGGCTATCGGTCAGAGTGAGCTTATGAAGATGTACGACAGATTTTTCTCGGATTACGGTCACACCGTAGCGCAGATACTTATGACAAAGGACGTTCTCTCCAATCCTGTCCGCAGAAGCGCGGCGGAGAATACGTTTAACCGTCTGCTTGAAATGAATTGCATTCCGATAGTAAACGAGAATGACTCGGTCTCAACCGACGAGCTTACGAAATTCGGCGGTAACGATATACTCTCGGCGTACGTATCACAGCTTTGCGGTGCGGACGTGCTTCTCAATCTTTCGGATATCGACGGACTTTACGACTCCGACCCTCGTACAAATCCCGAGGCAAAGCTCATTGAACGAGTCGAGACACTTGACGATTCCGTTTTCGCCATAGCGGGCGGAGCGGGAAGCTCTCGCGGTACGGGCGGAATGATAGCAAAGCTCAACGCCGCAAAGATAGTTACCGAATCGGGAATACCTATGTTCATTCTCAACGGTAAAGACCCCGAGATACTTTACGAGCTGCTTGACGGCGGTCATATCGGAACTTATTTCGTGGCGGATAAAAAATGAAAAAGGAATCGATTCAACACAAACAGGAACGAATGGCGCAGATAGTCGAAAAGCTTGAGGGCATATATCCCGAAGCGGTATGCGCACTTGAGTACGGCGGTGAGCCGTGGAAGCTTTTAGTTATGGCTCGTCTGTCGGCTCAATGCACAGACGCGCGTGTTAATATCGTCTGCCGCGACTTGTTTGCAAAGTTCCCAACGCTTGACGCTCTCGCGAATGCTCCTCTTAAGGAGATAGAGGACATCGTCCGCCCCTGCGGACTCTTCCGCACAAAAGCGAAGAGCATTAAGGAAGCGTGTATTGCCGTCCGCGACGTTCACGGAGGAATAGTTCCCGACAACATGGAAGATCTGCTCAAGCTCTCGGGAGTCGGCAGAAAGATAGCAAATCTCTTGCTCGGCGACATCTACGGAAAGCCCGCGATCGTTGCGGATACGCATTGCATACGCATCTGCGGACGATTCGGAATGTATGACACGTCTCTTAAAGATCCTCACAAGGTCGAAAAGATACTTTCGGAGATCGTTGAACCGGAAAAGCAGTCGGATCTCTGCCACAGAATAGTTCAGTTCGGCAGAGATACCTGTATGGCAAGGTCACCGAAATGCGACGTATGTCCGCTTTCTGACCTTTGCCCTTATACAAAAGAAAAATGATATTCATTTAAAAATTGCGGTTTATCGGTGAGATCGTTATATCGTTTGATTGGTTTAAATCGTTTGTATTAGGACCGTCGAGGACGCCGGTCCCTACAAGATAAATTATGATCGTTAGGGCTTTCCATCGCCTCACGGCGAGGAATATGTGTACAAATTTTTCTACACTGTAGGGACCGGCGTCCTCGACGGTCCGTTCCCATTCGGTTAAATTTATGCGAACATAACCCACCGATAAATCAAAATAATTTAACCACCTCAAAAAGAAAAACCAACAAAAAGCATTTAACCACTTGACTTACAGAACAAATTAAATTATAATATTATCAGTAAATTTTATCAAACGGAGGAATTACATATGTATAGACTTGGTGTTGACCTTGGCGGAACTAATATCGCCGTCGGTCTCGTTGACGAAAATATGACTCTCGTCGCAAAGAAGAGCACTCCCACAGGAGCAGAGCGCACAGGTGAGCTTATAGTTGATGATATCGCTATGCTCTGCAAAGCTGTTTGCGAAGAAAACGGAGTTTCTCTCTCAAATGTGGCTTGTATCGGTATCGCTACCCCCGGTATCGCAAATACCGCAACGGGAGTGGTCGAGTACGCAAACAATCTCCCCTTCAAGAAATTTCCTATTGCCGAGCTTCTCAAAGCGCGTGTTGGAGTTGCTAACATTAAGATCGCAAAC
Organism: Oscillospiraceae bacterium; assembly: GCA_015063485.1. GTDB lineage: Bacteria > Bacillota > Clostridia > Oscillospirales > CAG-272 > HGM12713. The sequence goes on from SVUA01000003.1 coordinate 69,888, forward strand.
GACGCGAACGCAGCCGCTTGGGGTGAGGCTGTCGCGGGTGCGGCTAAGGGCTCTTCAAATAATGTAATGATAACGCTTGGCACGGGTGTCGGCGGCGGTATCATTATCGATAACAAGATATACGCAGGCTTTAATTGCGCGGGCGGAGAACTTGGACATATCGTTATTGAGGTCGACGGTGTTCCCTGCTCTTGCGGAAGACGCGGCTGTTGGGAGGCTTATTCCTCGGCTACCGCTCTTATCCGTATGACACAGGAAAAGATCGACGAGTGCAGAGCTAACGGCAGAGACACTATTATGTTTAACGCTGAAAAAGTATCGGGCAGAACCGCGTGTGACGCTATGCGCGCAGGTGATGCGGCGGCTAAAGAGGTATATGACAAATACGTCAAGTATCTTGCTTCGGGTATTACCAACATTATAAACATCTTCCAGCCCGAAGTTATCTCGCTCGGCGGCGGAGTATCCAATGAGGGCCAGTCGCTTATCGATTCGATCCTTCCTATCGTTCGTAAAGAGCAGTACGGCGGCGGTATCGTTGCTATGACCGATATCCGTATCGCAAAGCTTGGCAACGACGCGGGTATCATCGGAGCGGCTATGCTTGGCTGATATTGAAATTAAACCCAAAAGGACTTGAGTTAAACAACTCAAGTCCTTTTTTGATTTAAAGCTCAAATTTTTTATTTGTTTTTGGGTCTGTAAGTGTCGGATATTCTGAAATTTTAAGTCCGTATTTGTTAACTAACCATTCAGCCAAAGGAAGACTTCCTTCATCATAAGCATTATTTGGGGCATGCGCGTCAAGTCCAAAGACTGCCTCACAGCCCTCTTCGCCCGCTATCCTCCAAAAGCTCTCCTTGGGATATATCCGTCTCGACCTTATCCCGAGGAAATTTATCTCCAATGGCAGACCATACTCCTTTGCGCTCTTGCATATTCTTCTCATATGTCGGTCGTAAATTTCATCGTCTCCGAAAAAGTTAAATACATCGGGATGGGCAACGTAGGAAAACACTCCGCTCTCGATTCCCTCAATAACGTTATCGGCATACTGACAAAGCTTTTCTTCCGAAAGATTCGGAGTGCAAACGTACGGGGATTGCGGAGGATACTCGTTATCAACGTAGTGCTGACCGAGTATAAGATATTCCGCGCCAAGACCGTTTACGATATTGAGCATATCTCTGAAATAAAGCGGATAATACTCCATTTCAAAGCCGACGTATATCTTGATATCGTTCTTGTATTCCTCGCGAAGAGCGCGTACCGTATCCATATAATCCTTCGCTTGAGACATAGGAACGCGGTAGGTCGATTCATGCCCATCGGGAAAAGCGAAAGGAGCGTGCTCCGAAAAGCCCATATGCGTGATACCGCCCGCTATCGCCCTCTCGATATATTCACGCTCACTTCCGCTTGCGTGTCCGCATCTGTGCGTATGCGTGTGAAGATTGACTTTCATTATCTTATTTCTTTTTAACTATTACATAAGGCTCGTCATCGGTTATCTTGCGAACGTGAGGACAGGTGATCTCCTGTCTGTACGTAGGAGCTACGAAGCGTACCGCGTTGCGAATAACAGACTGTACCTCGGGGACTTTGAAGGTCGGGAAGGTCTCGTGCCCCGGCTGGAAGTAGAATATCTTTCCGTTTCCTCTCTGGTAAAGACAGCCCGAACGGAATACCTCTCCGCCCGAATAGTTACCGATAAGCAAAAGCTTGTCGGGCTCGGGAATACTGAAAGGCTCACCATAGGTCTCCTCGCCATCAAGACAGAAATAACGGTCTATATCCTTTGTAATGGGGTGAGAGGGATCGATGACCCAAAGCACCTCGCTGTCTCCGGTCTCTCTCCAAGTGAGACTGCAAGGCGTACCCATGAGAAACTTAAAAGGCTTAGAGTGGTGAGCGGAGTGAAGGAATATAGCTCCCATACCTGACCATACGGCATCGCGTACGAGCGCGGCTACTTCATCGGGAACATTTTTGTGTAACATGTGTCCCCACCAGATAATAACGTCGGTCTCATCGAGTATCTCCTTTGTAATACCGCAGTTTTCGTCGTCAAGAGTTGCCGTTCTTACGACGATATCCTCTTCTCTTCCGAGAAATTCCGCGATAGCATTGTGAATACCGTTAGGATATATCGACGCAACGGTTTCACTCTCACGCTCGTGTTTAAATTCATTCCATACCAATACTCTAATCATTTTCATATCTCCTTTTTTTAATCATTTCAATTCAACGACACCTATGCCGTCCTCTCTGACGGTTATCTTCGTTCCGTAAGGCGCGGACATTTCCGCGTAACGCTCGATAATTCCATGGTCCTTTGAGAATCTCGGATTTCCGAGACGGTAACGAGGCTCGCCAAAGCCAAGCTCGATAGGCATAAGCTCAAGGTGTGTAAGCTCTCCGTCCTCCATCTCGAAGTAAGGAATAACAGCTTCCATCATTCTGTGGTCGGTAAGCAGACCAACGGTGTAGTTTCTTGAACGCTTGCGGTAGATCTCGCAGAGGGGATCGTCCGAGGTAAGTCCGTACTTTTCATACATATCCTCGGGAGCGAAGGTCACGCTCTCGTTGTGGAGCATAAAGTCGCCGAGCGAATAGAAGATAGGACGGTTCTTGTATATCTCAAGAGGTCTGAGGAGGTGAGGACCGTGACCGAGGACCGCGTGCGCGCCCATGTCGATACAACGGTGAGCGAACTCGATAAGGAAGTCTGCGGGGGTCTCCTTGGTCTTGCCCGAAAGCTCGTGTCCATGGATACTTACGAGGATATAATCTGCCTGAGCCTTTGCCTCATAAATAGCCTGTTCAAGACGCTTCATATCCTTTTCAACAAGCTCTACGTGATACTTGGTCGTCTCACCAAGGTGGAATTCTATATGTCCGCCAAGTTCCACCGACGTATTGTTTTCTTTAAGAGCAACGTAGCCCTCGGCTCTCGATATGTCGCGCTCTGCGTTGATTCCGCTTACGTTCGCTATCTCGTTAAGTACGTCAAGCTGCTCCTGTGTGACCTCCATATATCTTCTGGTTCTGAGAGCGTTTACACCCGGACGGCCGATTATTCTGCGCGACTGACGTCCCACCATAGCCGAAGGTCCTGCGATAGAGGAAGCCATGGAAATAAGCGCGACTCTTGCATTGTGAGTGTCAAGATAAGCGGGAGCTGCCGCCTCGTCAAGATTCATTCCGACGCCCGCGTGTACGAAATCTGTTTTTTTAAGCGCCTCAAGAGTAGAGAGCAGACCGCCGTAGCTCCAGTCAAACGTGTGGTTGTTGGCAAAATTCAGCATATTAAAGCCGTATGCCTTTGCTATATCAAGCGTTTTGGGATCGGAATTGTGATACGAGCCGCCGTTAAACTGACCGCCGTAAATGCCGTCCTTGTAAATTATAGACTCAAAGTTAAAGAAACGCGCGTCACCCTTGCAGATGTAATCTCTTACTTCCTTGAAGCCCTCATATTCGGTAGAGATATTTCTCTGAATGAGCATGTCGCCCGCGGCGGTAAATTTAGCCTTTGGTAATTTCATAAAATTGTTCTCCTTTGTTTTGTATGCTTTTTATTTACAGTATAATAATACCTCAAATTGATCAAAAAGTCAATAAATTTAACAAAACTTATCGTTTTTATCAAAAATGATACAATCTTACAAATTGCGGTTTATCGAGCAGATTTGTTATATTGATTGATTGGTTTAAATCGTTTGTATTAGGACCGTCGAGGACGCCGGTCCCTACAGTGTAGAAAAATTTGTACACATATACCTCGCCGTGAGGCGATGGTAAACCCTAACGATCATATTTTATCTTGTAGGGACCGGCGTCCTCGACGGTCCGTTACCATTCAGTTAAATTTATGCAAATACAACACACCGATAAATCAAAATTTTCAAATTATGAAAACCTCTGTGCGTACGCGCATCTGCGGCAAAGCTCCTCGGAAGCCGTTTTGCTTTCAAATCCCTTTAACATATCACACACTCTTTTTGATGCAAGAATATCCGAAATATCCGAATCAAAGATATTTCCAAGAGTAATCACTCCGTCACTATCCAAGCAACACGGCACGACAGAGCCATCGCAAAGTATACCAAAATGATCGCGCAAACCATAGCAATACACGCTATCGCCTTGCATTTGTGCCGAAAGGTCGGGCCACTCAAAGCGCTCTCCCCATTCAATATGTAGCTTATCTCGTATCCTGATCCCTCTTGTGTTCTCTGCCCATTCGCACCCCCGAAAACGTGAACGCAAAATTGAAACTGTCTTTTCGTTCAGTCCGCCGTCAGAGCCGCGATTCCATAGACGCAATACTACTATAACGCCCGCATTAGATGCGGCATCGGAAAAATCGCATACCTCGCTCATGTAGCGAAGATGATCCTCTTTCGCTCCCTCTTCAAAGCTGTGGAGAGAAACGCTTACCTTGTGAACACCCGCCGACAGTATTTCATTCTGACGCTTTGAAAGAAGAGTTCCGTTAGTCGTAATGATCGACTTAAACTCTTTTTCTTTTGCCATTTGCAAAAACAGAGGCAGATCGGGGTGAGTCAGTGGCTCGCCCATAAGATGATAATAAATATATTTCGTCTGTCCCAAAAGCTGCGAAAGAATGCGCTCAAATTCGTTTGCCGTCATTCTTCTTTTCTCTCGCGAGTGCCCGTGACAAAAGGAACAGCTCATGTTACAAATATTTGTTATTTCAACGTAGACCTTTGAATACATAGCTATCCTTTCTGTTTCCTCTATCAAATTTCCAAATTAAAAAATCTGATAGAACGGTACTTTCTTTTTCTTTTCTTCGGGTTTCTTTTCTTCAAATTTCTCTTCTTTGATAACCTTTGGCTTCTTCTCAACCCTTACGGCCTTCTTTTTAGGTCTGACAGTCTGCGATCGCGCTGTTTCTTCCGCAAAGTTTTCATTAGTGAGCTCAAATTCTATCTCGCCAAGACTGTCCATAAGCAAAAAATCATCTAAATTTATGCAGATCACTCCGCTTAAAGAACGCTTCGCGCCATAGCTTATCACTATCTTTTTAGCCTCGCCTACAAGTCCGCGGAAGCTCTCCGAAAGCCCGATCTCGCTCTTTTGATCGCCATACACCGTCTGTATGAAATATTCCTCACCGCCCTTGCGCGCAAGAATATCTATTTTCTTTCCGCCGTTATCGTAAACGCTTACGTCGTAACCTCTGTAAATAAGCTCGTTATACACTGTGTTTTCAAGATTTTGACCCATATCTACCTGTCCGTCCATGCGACGAATCGAGTTAAATGCCACGTCGGTATTATAGATCTTCGTGTAAAACACAAGTGTGCGCAAGGCTCTGCTCGAAAACTGCTCCGCGGTTTCGATAACATACGCTTCCTTAAGATAATCAAGATATTTCATTATCGTATTTATTGAGCAAGAGCCGTGTTCAGCGGTTATACGGTCGTATATCGCCTTTTCCGAAAAGATCTTACCGTTTGACTGTAAAACAAAATCAACAAGGCTTAAGAAAAGGTCTTCCTTACGGATCTTGTAACGTCTTATAATACCATCGATGATCGCTCCGTCAAGCTCGTCAAGATAGCGAAGCTGAGCATCTTTTCCATCAAATTCAAAGCGTTTTGGTAAACCGCCAAGCTCGAGATAATCGTCAACCGTCACATTCTTTCCAAGCTCGTCCGCATATTCAAGTATCTCCTTGTAAACGAAAGGTCTTATCCTAAAGGAAACGTACTTTCCGCCAAGCGCTTTTTCAAAGCTCTCGCTCATAAAATCCCTATCCGAGCCGATAACGAAAAGCGAATATCCTAGTACTTGAAGCGCAGCGCAAGCCGCTTCCCAACCGCTCATCACCTGCATCTCGTCAAAAAAGAGATAGCTTTTTCCTCGCTTTACTCTTTCCTCTACGTATCCAAGCAACGCATCGGGAGTTTTAATATTAGCAGACACGCGCTTGTCACCGAAATTCAAATAGATGATATTATCGGATCTTTCACTTATCTCAGCCATTATTTGATTCAAAATGACCGATTTACCCGAATCCTTTATACCCGTAATTATCTTTATTTGCTCCGAATCGTAAAATTTGCGTATTTTTTCAATATAATGCTCTCTTTTTATCATAGCGTACACCTCTTATTTTTATTTACAGTTATATTATATAAAAAATCTCTTAAATTGTCAAGATAATTTTTATTTGTAGTGAAAACTTAAAAAACACAAAAAGACGGTTCTTTTGATGAACCGCCTTTTTGTGTTTTATTTTACAATGCTTATTTTGATATCTCCCGTATCGGTCTCTATCTCGCACTTTCCACCGCTCATAGATTTGGGAACTTCAATATCCCCTGTATCTGTCTTTGCAAAAAATATCTTGTCGGACAAAAGCGTTCCCGTTACGCGTCCCGTATCGGTCTCTACCGATATTTCTCTCGCGTCACATCTGTCAAAAGTGACCTTACCCGTCTCCGTATCAATATCAAATATCTCGGACGCGATAACGTTTTTCAAAGCGATATCTCCCGTGCCACACTCCGAGAAAAGATTCTTGCAATTAAGACCGTCTAATTTCACGTCTCCCGTGCTCGTGCGAAGCTTAACGTCACCCGTGCAGTTTACCGAGACCGCGCTCACGCGTCCGGTCGATACCCAAAGGTCAAGCGCACCGGCGGAGATATTCTCAAGAAGTATTCCGCCCGTACTCCTCTTTATCTTTATCATTCCGTTAGTGGAAGCTTTACACTCCACGTCTCCCGTGCTGCCTAAAATATCAATACTTTCAAACGTAATATCACTCGGCAGAGCTATTCTTCCCGTAGAATTTTTCAATGATAATGAAATATTTTTGTTTTTTGGCAGATATACGGTTATCATCGGATTTCCGCTCCAACCGATATTTATATGATCATACCATTTTTTAGTGCTTACCGCGCTTACGGATAGTTTCCCGTCCACTACACTGACCGAATGCTTCATTTTTTCTTCTTCATAGCAAACTATCTTGCATTTTTCATCATCTGACGCAACAAAAACTATATCCGCCGTATCGGTATTTACCGATATACTGTTGTAATCGTCGCTTATCTCATAGGTATTAGTTTCATATTTATTCGTTGTAAGCTTCAAAAAATCCCATTTAAGCAAAGTCATCACCCCCGCGAAAATTATAGCGCCAAGAAGAACGAGCGAAGCCCCCACAATAATCCATATTTTAGTCGCTTTTTTCATTATGCCTTCTCCTTTCCCACAAAACAGAATTTAATACCGAGCGCCGCCTTTTTCGTAAGCCACACAACGCCTTTCGTAGCCGCAAGGCAACCGATGAACGCAAATATAGCCAATCCTCCCAAGGTAATACCCGCGCCTATAATTGCGATTCCAACAGGAATCTTGCCCAAAGCTATAAACAAAACTCCTCCCGCAACGCCGCCTATCGCGACGCCGACAAATGCGGCAAAAACAGACCAAAAAACAGCTATTACCGACCATATCACCGCGTAAAGCGATATAACGACGGCAAACGCCGCTATCAAAAGTGCGAGCCAGATAGGCGAGCCGAGCGCCAAAAGTACTATCTCCCACGCACGAAGCTTTCTTTTAGGTTTTATTTTCTCCTTTGCGACCTTTATAAGAGGCGTTTCCGATATTATCTGCATAGCTATCTCGTCGACCGAGCCTACCGCCGTGACCGCTTCCTCCTCGGAAAGTCCCTCTTCCATTCGGTCCTCTATCATTTCGCTGTAAAAGCTCAACCGTTCCACGACGTCGTTCTTCGGCAAGCCTGATAATCTATCGTGCAGCTCTAAAAGAAACTTAAGCTTGGTCATTTGCTCTCTCCTCCTTTGTTACAAATTGATACATAGACAGCATCTCCTTCCACTCATTCTTGAACTCTTCAATGCGCCGAAGTCCCTCGTCGGTAATACGGTAATATTTCCGAAGCCTGCCGCCGTGCTCCGCCACTCGCACGGTCAGCATATTTAAAGTCTCAAGGCGTTTCAGAATAGTGTATAAGGTAGATTCCGACATTTCGATATACGGCTTCATGTCCTTGATTATCTTGTAACCGTATGAATCCTCGTTTTTTATCGCGGCTAATACGCAAACGTCAAGCATACCGCGTTTTAATTGAATATCCATATCATACCTCCTGTTACATAATACATCATATCACGAAGTATTGGTTTTGTCAAGAGGGTTAGGGAAAATTTCAAATTTTGATTTATCGGTGAGATGAAGTAATGAATAGAAGACGCAACAAAGTGTATTTTGCGTAGCAAATTCGCGGGACGCAACCGCGAATCACTTTGTTGACGGAGGTGGCGAGTTTTTAACTCGCCACCGACTAACCGCAATTTGTTTCATTCAAAAAGCCTTGCGAAAAATTCGCAAGGCTTTTTGTATTATTTTTATTATCTTTTATCCCGGAAAATAGCAATGCTTAACAGGGTTCTTTAATACGATAGACTCTTCATCACCCGATTCAAAAGCTTCGCCCGTGAGATTAAAGTAGCACTCGGCAGGCACTTCAACACCGTCAGTTCCGACCTGCAAGGTAACGCCCTTAGACTTCAGATGGTCGATCTGCATATTGTATATTCTCGCATCCGCGTTAGCGTTCATCGTAATAGCGGGAGCGGAGGTATTAAAGCAGCTGTCCTGAAGGATTATCTCGTGTACCTCGGGCTCTTTGCCGATAACGTAATCGGGTTCTTCAACGGTAGCATCCATAACGACTGCCGTACCCTTGCAATCCGCAACGAGATCCTGCATAATGAAGTTGTTCGAACCCATAGTAATAACTACGCCGTTCTCACCCGTAAATCTGCTGTTATACAAGCGGACCTCGTGAGTAAACGAAAAACGAAGAGCTTTTGCGAACTCAATACCGTTTATATTAACGTGGAAAGCATTGTAAAGCATCACGTCGCCGACAAACTTACCGTTTCCGCGGATAGTGATGTACTGATCCTGAAAAACGTAAGTGTGCTTGTCGGCCTCGGAAAGATTTTTGTTCGCGAGAAGGAAAAAGTCTCCCGTCGCTGTCAATGTAGCATTTTCAAGCACAAGGTCGGTCATAGGGTGTATCCACAAAGTCTTGTCGACAGTGTAGTTGCCTTTAAGCACAACTCTGCCTATGTCAAGCTCTTTAGACGTGTCAAGTGCCTTTTGTATTCTTTCGGTATCACTTCCCTCAAAATCCTCGGGAGTAACGTATCCTCTCAAACGCATATCTAACATATTATTGCACCTCCCCATCTATGACCAACGTGCTCTCAGGCGCGACGTCGATCGGTGTTTTAGCACTGTTATACTTAAATCCGTCAATAGTTACCTTTGCGTCACCGCTGAGGACGACACATCTTCTTACCAGATCTGCATTAACGTCACGGAAATTAACTTCTCCTGTAATATTTGCCAGTCTGATAATAGTTCCCTTATATTCCTCGGGCTTAAGCATTCTGTCTACAAGTATATCCTTCTGAGTAGCGCCGTGCCACATATGCTCAAAGGTAACGTCCTCAAACGTACAGCGTCCGTCGATTCCAACAATGTTGCGGTTGTCGCTGTAAGTCTTTATGTTGGTGAATTTCGAATGGCTCAAGGTATTGCTCACGTGTATGGTATTGCCGCTGCGTGAGGTAATATTTTTCGCGGTTATATTTCTCGTCTCTCCATGCGCTGCGGGACGAAGGCTCGAATAATTCGTACTGCCGATTCCTACGCAAGCGTTGGTAGGCTTCTTCTTCGTATAGTCGGAAACGTCCATAATGGTATCGATATCAACGTTATAAATATTGTTTCCGTCGTGGTTGAGAATACGCACTACCATACAGTAATACGGGTCTGCCTTTACGTTACGGATCTTGATATCGTGAATATCGGTGTCCTTGCCCTCGACCTTACGATCAAGCTCACCCCTGCCAAGAAGCGCGGTCATAGCGATAACGTCGTCACCCGTACGTCCTGTGATATTCTGAATATCGAAATTATTACAGCCGACACGCAGATCGATTCCGTCCATGTTGTTGACATGAGGGATAGCAAAGAAATCTATGTCCTTGATGGTAACGTTGCGGCAACAGATGTGACATACCGCCCACCAACGCTGATTCTCGATATGGACGTTTTCAAGTCTCAAGCCGTTTACGTTTATCCAAAGGAACATATTGTTACGCCAAAGGCTCGGCTGACGGAATCTGTTTGTGGTCTTCTCCAACAGATGATTGTGTACGCCGCCGTCAAGGATAACGTTGCCTTGTCCGATAATGGCAATATTTTTCTGCTCATTTCCAAGCTTTGTGGCTTTTTCAAGATCCCAAGCATATAGGGACGCAAACATATTGTCATATACGCCCGTCTCCTGCACCATATAGCAGTTGTCAAGAATAATGGTGAAATCGCTGGGCACTTTTATGCTCACAGGGATACGCCATTCACTCTTTCCTGTTCTTGCGTTGTAACGCGGTATAACGATCTTACGACAACCGTCTTCCTCCGCCGCCGCGATCGCGTTCTGAATAGTTTCGCTGTCGTTTGCTCCAAACAGCTTCTCGTCATTGGGAGAGATAAATTCCTTCATACGAGTCCTCCTGTCAGTTTTTATGCGTATTTTTTATTTTTTTATAATATGCGCGTTCGCATATTTATTTACGTTGTAATTATAGCATACCTTTTTATATTTTTCTTGCCAAAAAACGAAAATTTCGTGCTATTTTTTTACCACATTCTGGTGAGATCAGATATCTATTGCTTTATTACAGCCTAATTATAACACATAACGATTTGAATTACAATAGTTTTTCAAAAGCGGAGCAAAACAGCACAAACAAATACGTTTTTCACCAAAATCGGTTAAAAAAAGAAAGAAAATCGGGCAAAAAATTAAAATCCGAGCTCGTATCGTATAAACAAAACGGATACAAAAAAGCCTTGTGGAAGTAATTAGCCATACAAGCAGAGAATAACCCCACAAGTAATAAAGCAAGCCACCACAAGACTTTTCTTTATAGATACAAGAGCCACAAGTAAAAAGAAAAAGCCTTGCAGAATTATCTTCTACAAGACTTATTTCTATATCTGTTCAGCTTTTATTATTAAAATAATAATGGTTTAAGCCTGTTGGAACGATTGAGTGGGAATGATGTGTTGTCCTTGGTGAGAGAGATAAAGAAAAGCCCTGTGAAAGTTAATTCACAAGGCTATTTTTTCTCTTGATGAGAATATTCGATTTTGGCTTTTTAAGCTGTTATCGATTGGGTTTGGACATATCAAGTTATTCCCACTCGCTTAAATTAGCATTATATTGAGTAAATTTAGGTATTTTCGCGCGGTTTTTCGGGGGATTTGACCGCTATTTTCCGCCTGTCTATGGAGTCTGCGAAAAAACGGTATCAAATTGGTATCACCGATACCACCCGAAAACACACTTTCTCTGTTTGCTTTATTATACTATACGTGTAGTATACTTGCTTGATACTCCTCTTGCTTTTATTATTTTATTGTTTTTTACAGTTACACAATTGCTGATACCTCTGAAATGCCGACATCCCAAGTAAGTGTTTTTTTGTAATACATGAGTTCATAACATTTTCCTGGATAAATGATATGATGAATCGTATTTGATGACATTAACATAGAGAATCGCACACAAAATGTAATTTCTGTTGGTTTAGTAATATTGATAGAGCGAGCTGTTTCTCGGTCAATTTTTGCCAATTCTTTACCTGTTTTAGCGTCGCATACAATAGCATATTTAGCACTTCTATCTTTGGAAGTGAATTTTAGCATTGTTGGAGTAGTTGCGGTGTTAGTATTAACTCCTTTGATTGGATAACCACAGTTGGGACAAGCACTCGCTTGATTTGAAACTTGTTTTCCACATTCTGGACACTTAATAAGAGCCATAATTACATCCTTCCTAAAGCAAAATATTGTATTGCTTTTAATTCAAAACATAGTTTTTCAGTTCGCTTTATTATACAATGAAAATGGAATAATTACAAGAGTTTTTGCTAATAAATCAAATCTTTTTTGTTTATTCTTAATTTTGATTATTCATAATCCACCATACTCTTTTCAATCTTGCATTGCACGGCGAATGTTAACATCTTCCATATCATTAAAAACTTGATATAATCTATCAAACAAAGCATCTATTTCTTCTTTGTTACATCCATTAAACCCAAGAGCTTCATAGTCATAACATTGTGCCATTTTTTGCAAAGCAGAAATGACTCTATACAATGCTAAATCCATATCGTAAGAGTCTAAGTATACGCCTCTAATGTTCTGATATCTTTCGACGATTGAAGCATATCGCTCGATATACATTTTTACATCTGAAACCGAATTTACATCTTGCCACTGCAACCGAACATTTTCGCAATCTCGCTTCCATTGTCTTTTCATATCTTTGTCATTGCCCCAACAACTGTCAAGTTTGTGTTTTACATTATATTTATCGTTAAATTCAGTTAATTTTTCTTTGATATAACTTTTTATATCATTCATAGAAAACCCTCTTAATATTTATTTCATATAATCGGCGCAAGCCTTTTCAAGCAGAAGAAAATCGTTGCAGCGCTTGGCGAGAGATGAAGCATCGCCCTCCTTGATTTTAATCTTATAAACGTTCTGCGCGTTCTTCCAAATCTTCTCTTGGATTGACTTGATATAACGGTACTCGGCGAGAAGCAAAGCGCGGTAGTGCGGATCACGCTCACTTCTGATATCAACGTACTTGGTTTCGCTCAGCGGCACCGGGAACATATTGTTCAGATTGATAACGGCATAGTCCTTGATCTTAATAAAATCAAGTCCTTCCTTCATAAGCTTGTGCTTGTCCTTAAACGAGGAAAGCGGCGCGAAGTAATCAAAACCGTTGATTCGCAAAACGATACCGATATATTTTCTCTCGTTCTTCTGCCCGGACTTCTTGTTCTGAAATAGATGCGGAGCATATGCTGAGAGATATGTAATATAGTTTGCGTTAATCTCGTAAAGCTTAAGGTTGTCCATTGAGTCCTCCAAAATAGCAAATGAGGGCAAGTGTGCCTTGCCCTCATCACATAACTTTCGCATTCTGAGTAGCGAAACACTCACTTGTAACTTTCTTGAAAGAACCAAGAGAAGTTCGCTTAGTAAGTTTCTCATTTAGGGCTGAGATACACCCACACTTATATTATAACCTTTTTATGCTGTTTTGTCAACACAAAATGGATATTTTCAATAAATCAACGACAAAAATTTTCACATTCCTGCCGTTGTTTATTATTCTCTTTGGTATCAGAACGGTATCAAAAATCCGTTTGAAGTGCCGAAAATCCTTGATATATAAGGCTTTTTAGACTTCTGTTTATTATTCCCACTCGATAGTACCAACGGGCTTCGGCGTAAGATCATAAAGAACTCTATTTATACCCTCAACCTCGGCGGTGATGCGCGCGGTGATCTTATGGAGCACAGCGTAAGGGATCTCCTCGATAGTTGCGCTCATTGCGTCCTTGGTATTTACGGCACGGATTATTGCGGGCCAACCCTCATATCTGCTCTCGTCCTTAACACCAACGCTCTTTACGTCGGGAACAACTACGAAATACTGCCATACTTTCTCTGCAAGACCATTCTTATCGAACTCATCGCGCAAAATAGCATCAGCCTCACGAAGAGCATGAAGTCTGTCTCTCGTGATAGCGCCAAGGCAACGAACGCCAAGTCCGGGTCCCGGGAACGGCTGACGGTATACCATTGCGTGAGGAAGTCCGAGAGCCTCACCTACAACTCTTACCTCGTCCTTAAAGAGAAGCTTAACAGGTTCAACAAGTCCATCGAACTTAAGGTCCTCGGGAAGTCCGCCGACGTTGTGGTGCGACTTTACAGCCTTTTTACCCTCTGCCTGCTTAATGCTCTCGAGTATATCGGGATAAATAGTTCCCTGCGCGAGATATGCAACTCCGTCAAGCTTTCTTGCTTCGTCCGCGAATACATTTATAAATTCCGCACCGATTATCTTTCTCTTCTTTTCGGGGTCTGAAACACCTGCGAGAAGATCGAGGAAGCGGTCAGTAGCATCTACGTACACGAGGTTCGCGTCAAGCTGATTCGTGAAAAGCTCAACGACGTTTTCGGACTCATTTTTACGCATAAGACCGTGGTTTACGTGAACGCACACAAGTTGTTTGCCGATAGCCTTAATAAGAAGTGCGGCAACGACGGAAGAATCCACTCCACCTGAAAGGGCGAGAAGGACCTTTTTGTCACCTACCTGCTCACGAACCTCGCGGATCTGTTCCTCAATAAACTTATCGGCGAGCTCCTTGGTTGTAATACGTTCCATTGTTTCGGGGCGCTTGTTGTTATCCATTTATTTATCCTCCGTTTTTATAGATCAAAAAAGAAAACTTTTTCACATTATATATTTTAGCACATTACGAAAAAAGTAGCAATATTTTTTTGAAAAATTTTTTATCATTATTCCGATTTTTCCGTATTGAACAAAAAACATTTTCAAAAAACCTCTCAATTTTCGCAAATTGAGAGGTTTTTTGGACAAAATTATATATTCTTTTGTGCGGGATAAGCGCGATAAAGGTGGACGATATTAAGGTCCTCGTCCATATCGAGTCCGTGAGAGCCGCACTTTGCGCCGGGTTCTTTGTTGTCAAGTTCATGACAACCGTGGTCCATAGCAAATCCAACGAGGGTATCGTGACCCTTCCAATGCTTCTTAACGAGGTGACAAAGAGCCGAAAACTCATGCGCGTTCGAGCGAAGCTCCGCGAGAGCCTCGATGCTTTCAGGTCCGTACTTGTGCATACGAGCGTCATAGTTTCCGTTATAAACGCAAACCACGTCGTATTTATCCTCAAGCAATACCTCCGCCGCCTTTGCGTTGATCTCGTCTATCGTATCGTAAATGAAGTAATCCATTTCGCGCTCAAGATATATTTTTGACATACTGCACTCGGTCTGCGCGATTATAACGGGCTTCTTTCCGGCGCGGATAAGCGCGTCAAAAAGCGTATCGATCTTTATTACGGGCTTTTCATATCTTCGGATACCGTGTACCTCGGGCTGTGCGCCCGTATACATAGTGCCAAAGCAAACGGGAGTGACCGAGGGCATAACAGTGCAGAAAGGAAGAGCCAGCTCTGTTTTGCTCGTTGCGACGTCGAGGAGCTGAGGGTATTTCTCATATACCCACTGCGCGATAGCATCGGGGTTATACATAAGTATTCTATCCGCCTTTTTTCCTCCGAAAGCTTTGTCAACGTATTCGCAAAGCTCAGGTGAAGCAGGAGCGGCTTTTTCAGGCGCATCGATACCGATAGCATAAGCGAGAGCCGCGCAAAGTGTGTCCAAGGATTTTTCGTTTGTCATTTTTTCAGATTCCTTTCAAAATATATTTGTTAAGTATTCTTACTTATACATTTTAACACATTTCGAGAAAAAATCAATAATTTTTCGAATTTTTATACGTTATTTGTTATATTAAAAATCGATTTGCAGAAGTATTATAAAAGTTGCGGTTTGTCGGGGAGCAGTTTGTTCGCACCCCCATTAGCCTTCTCCAGCGGAGAAGGTGGATTTTGCGAAGCAAAAGACGGATGAGGAGATCACCATTTAGGTTTTTCAAGACGTGTTCTCCTCATCAGTCGCTATCGCGACAGCTTCTCCGCTGGAGAAGCCTCGGTTTAAACCGTTTCCTTCGTGCGTAGCCATTTTGTCAAATCAAACCCACCGACAAATCAAAATTTGAAAATTTCAACATATTATGTAATCCGACGGTCAAATATCTATCTTCGCAAGTCCCGCTTCCGACGTTTCCTTGTAGGAAACAGAGAGGTCACGTCCCGTTTCCTTCATTGCCTTCATTACCTTGTCAAAGGATATCTTTCGGCTATCCCACAAAAAACTTGCAAGGCTAACGGCGTTTATAGCTCTCATAGCCGCTACCGCGTTTCGCTCGATACAAGGTATCTGAACGAGTCCGCAGATAGGGTCGCAGGTAAGTCCGAGATGATGCTCGATAGCTATCTCCGCCGCGTATTCTATTTTATCTATACTCAATTCAAACAATTCGCCAAGAGCAGCCGCCGCCATAGCGCACGCGCTTCCTATCTCCGCCTGACAGCCGCATTCCGCGCCCGATATCGACGCGTTCGTTTTTATCAATGCGCCTATAACGCCCGCCGTTTCAAGCGCGCGGATTATCTCATTGTCGCTGTATCCGTTCTTCTGCTGTTGATAGTATAACACAGCGGGTAAAACGCCCGACGCTCCGCACGTAGGAGCTGTTACGATAGTCTCGCCCTGCGCATTCTGCTCACTCACGGCATACGCGTACGCGCAAACCATTCTGTTTTCTCTCGTCTGCGCCGACTCGTCTATATGCTGACTGTTAAAGAGAGCCTTGGCCTTCTTTTTGACGTCAAGTCCTCCGGGAAGTACACCCTCGTCCGCAAGTCCCTTTTGTATAGACGTTTTCATTGCGTTCCATACCGTATGCATATATCCGCGAAAATCGGGAGCTTCGTTTCTCTCTGCGTATTGCCAAATTCTTATATTCTGCTCTTTGCAATACTCTGAAATATCGGAAAATGTACTTAATGCAAAAACGCGTTCTTCCTTTTTTACTTCGTCGTTGGCGAAAGCAATACTACCGCCGCCAACACTCTTAACACACGCCTTATCTATCTCCCTGCCGTCCTTATATGCAAACAGACGCATAGTGTTCGGGTGAGGAATATCGGTCTCAAAATAATCAAGCTCAACGTCGCAAGGAATAGGCGCGAGAGTCTTTTTCACGACCGCATCCGTGCCGTGTCCCCTTCCCGTCTTTGCAAGCGAGCCGTAGAGTATTACCTTAAAGCGATCCGCCTGAGCGTTTCTCTGCTTGAATATGATACACGCGCGTTCAGGACCTATCGTGTGAGAGCTTGACGGTCCTCTGCCTATCTTGTAAAGCTCTGTTATCGATGCCATTCCGTCCACCGACGTTTCGTGACGAACCTCAGAAGGCTCGGAAACGAGCAGTTCCTCTACCGCAACGTTAAGTATGCGCGCCGTCATTATCAAATTTTTAGCTGACGGCTGTGATAGTCCCGTCTCCCACTTGGATATTGCTCTGTCACTTATACCAAGATATTCGGCAAGCACCTTTTGCGATATTCCCTTTTTAGTTCTGACCTCTTTTAGCTTTTCACCCTGAAAATCTCTCATGACATACCTCTTTATGTAACGAATTTACTTAATTATACATAAAAAATATCCAACTATAAAGGCTTTTTGATTTATTTGTTGTTGCCAATATCAACCGTGAGTTGATTTATTTATGATACCTTGTTCCCTTTCGAATGTTAAATGCTCTGTAAACGCCCTCAAGGAGCAAAACGCGCATAAGCTGATGCGGAAAGGTCATTTTCGATACCGAGAGACGCATATACGCGCTTCTTTTAACGCTATCGGCAAGTCCAAACGAGCTTCCGATAATGAAAACTATCTCCCCCGCTGTCTGCTCTATCTTGCCGATCCTCTCGGCAAGTTCCTCGGACGAGAGCTGATTTCCTTCAACACACATAGCTATCCTGTACGCGCGCGGAGAAATGCTTTTTTCTATCTGCAACGCCTCGCGCTCAAGAGCCTTTTGTATCTCGGTGTCCGACGGGTCGTCGGGGAGCTTTTCTTCCTTTAGCTGTACCGTCTCAAAACGGCAAAAGGCAGAAAGCCTTTTTTCATATTCAGCAGCGGCATCGCGCAGATAGCTCTCTTTAAGATTTCCTATAACGATAAATTTTACGTTAAGCATTTATATGTCCTCCGAAAAGCATAGCTCTGTCGGTTCGTCCGCAGAAGCGACCGCCACGGTAACACGCGTGTCCGAAATGGCGCACTCGGCTTCGTCAAGAGCAAGATGCGGCTCGTTGTTCTCTTCGCTGAGGTGAGCGAGAAGAAACGCGCGCGTTCCGCTCTGCGCCAAGGACGCGGCAAAAGCCGCGCTGTCGGGATTTGATAGATGTCCTCGGTTCGATCTTATTCTCAATTTTAGATCGTACGGATAAGGACCTTCCATAAGCATTATGGGGTCGTGATTCGATTCAAGCACGACCGCCTCGCAGCCGCAAAGTCCCTCTCTGACCGAATCCGAAACGTAACCGATATCGGTAGCAAGTCCGATATAGTGAGTGCCGTCGCAGTCCTCAAAGCTTATCCTGTAACCCACGCTCATGCGGCTGTCGTGCGGCGTACGGAAGGACGACACGGTAAGCGCGCCGACCGTCTCCGTAAACATAGCGTCGTGTCTTACGAGATTTTCGTGTAACGGTCCGCGCGGCAATCTGTCAAAGCGTTCAGCAGACTTTGCCATTATATGTATGGATATTGAGTGCTTTTTAGAAAGTACCTCAAGAGCGGACACGTGATCGCTGTGCTCGTGCGTTATAAAGATCGCGCCGATATCCGAAAGCGCAACTCCGATATCCGAAAGTGCACGGCACAGCGAACGCGCGCTCTTTCCCGCATCTATAAGTATTGAGCTTCCGCAAGCGCTTATATATATCGAATTTCCGCCCGAGCCTGAATAAAGAGTTACTATCCTACAATTTTTCATATCCGTATCATGCTCCGAACAAGCCCTTAATTACGAAAAGATCAAACGCGTCAAACGCAAACGTAAAGAGAAACGCAAACGCGACGATAAGCAGCCAACGCGATCTTTCCGAGCGTTTTTTAGCGTCCTCTATAAACTTCGTTTTTTCTTCCTCGCTCCATTCAAGCGGAAGCATCTCGCGCGTGATACCATTTCGCGAAAAGCCACGGTTGTAAATAACGTAGCCTATCACCGAGGTAGCGGTTATCACGGCATATATTCCAAACACTATGTAAAACTCGGGACGCTGCATAAAGAAACGGTAAATGACGAGAACCGCTACCGTTACCACGATAAGCACCGCAATTTTAACCAACGCCTTTTTAGCCGCTTTTTTCCTTTGCTCAAGCGTCATATCGTCATTCTGCGGTGAATTTATTCTTCTTTCCGACATTTTTTCTCCTCGATATTTAAGCAATACAGGTTGCTCCTACGGGACGTATGCGGAGAACGATACACTTTCCTTCCCCGAATACGCTGTCCATAAGCGCGCGGAAGCCCTCAACTTCACTCATAGGTACGAACGCCTGTATAGTTCCCGCAAATCCGCCGCCGTGAACACGCCAAGCGGCACTCTTGCCCGAAAGATATCCGTCCGCCAAGCAAAGAGCCAAAGACAATCCCTGCTCACGAAGATTTTTCGTTGTATAAACGTTTTGCAGATAGCAGAACGAGGATCTGCCCGAAGCTATCACCTCGGAGAAAAACGCATCTATATCGCCTTCCATAAGCGCCGCCTTCTGCTTCGCGACTCTCTTGTTTTCATTAAAGAAGTGGAGCGCGCGGAGTATCGCTCTGTCTCCGAGCTTTTCGCGAAGAACGGGTATCTCACGCACAAGCTCATTCTCGTCAAGTTCACGAAGAACACTCTTGCCGAAATGAGCGGCTACCGCCTTCATTTCGGAGGGTACGGAAGCGTAATCATCGGTAAGATCGGCGTGGTTTCCGCCTGTGTTTACGATACAAAGATTGTATCCCTTTGCCGAGATATCAAGATCCACCTTTTCTATTTCGGGTTGCTTTGGGTCTGCAAAATCGATAGCTACGATACCGCCGACGGCGCACGCGACCTGATCCATAAGTCCGCAGGGCTTACCGAAAAATTCATTCTCGGCATACTGCGCAAGCTTTGCTATCTCAACGTTAGATACCTCTCCGTCGTTATATATGTAGTTGAGTATGTTTCCGACCATATCCTCAAACGCGGCAGAAGAGGAAAGACCGCTTCCTTTTAGCACGTTTGACGTGGTGTACGCGTCAAATCCGCCGATTTTCAAGCTCTCTTTAGCAAATCCCGCGCACATTCCCGCAATAATAGATTCTGATGTGCCGTATTTTTCTTTGACAGGAGTGTTGTAGACAGAAAAATCAACGACATCCTCGGGAAACCCCTCGCTCTTTATGCGAATAACGCTGTCCTCTCTCTTTGATGCAACAGCTATAATATCAAGGTCGATAGAAGCCGCTACGACACAACCGTGATTGTGGTCGGTGTGGTTGCCCGAAAGCTCACTTCTGCCCGCAACGCTATAAAGACCGACTTCTCTGTCCTCTCCGTAAAGTTTTGCAAATTCGTCGATAGCCTTTGTGTAGCGTTCCTTTTGGAAAGAGACCGCTCCCTCTCCGTAAACGTAAGCAAATTTTTCGTCAAGCGCTCCGCTTGCAATGTAGCCTTTCATCTGGATCGTGTTCATATCTTTTATTCTCCTTTACGATTTATTTTTTAATTAAATATTCATAATAATTATATCATCTGTGATTTATTTGAGCAAGAGGTTTATAATAAAATTATTTTATTTTTTACAAATGACGGCTTTTCTCTTGAAAAAATCATTAAAATGTTATATAATTATTGTATTGGATAGCTTTTCTCTGCCAATTCTTGATTTTTTACAAAGAAACGAAAGGACGACGATGAGTAATTTCAGAAAATTTACCGAGTTTTGCGCGGGAATTTCGGTGTTTGCCGCGATAATGTACGTTTTAAGGCAGTACCTTGAATATAACTTTAAAGACGTTGAATCAACGAAGGAAAAGCTTAAGATATTTTTCGACCCGTCCTCTTCAAGAGACTATCGCGGATATATACTTCTTGCCGCGCTTCTACTCTTAGCAATAGCGGTAAGCCTTGTGTTCAAGCGTGTTCCCGAGCTTTCGTTCTTTTTATCCGCGCTTCCTCTTCTTTACGTTATATATCTGTACGACGCGGGCAGACTTTACGAAAGACCTATGCTCTTTTTCTGCCTTTCGATAGTTCAGATAACGGGTAATCTCTTTGATTCGCTCAAGCTGTCCGAGAAAGGACGCAAATACAGTCCCGTCATCACCTCGTTTTTTGCCTCGCTGATTCCTCTGCTCTGCTGTCTTTTAACGCTCTGGAGAAAAGGAGAGGTAACAAATATCCCGCTCGACAAGCTATATCCATTCGACCTTGAGATAATGCGTAATATTGACGATATAGACGTGTCTCTGTTTAAAACGATAGCTGTAATGTACGGAGTTATCCTGCTCATAAGCATTATCTTAAGAGGCGTTCACTTTATAGACTTTTTCCTATCTCTTGTTCCGCTTGTATTCGTTATATATAAGCAGTCGACCGAAGCTCTCGGTCCTCATCATGAAATAATAATGGCGGCGGCTATACTCTGCTCGATAACACACCTGTGCCTTACCGTCGGAGCGCGCTCGAAAGCCTTCTTAAAAGAAGGATCTCAAGATCTCTAAAAATTGTAGATAACGGTTAAATCAACCTATAAATAATAAAACGAAAGGACATTTCTATGAAAATAATAAGAACTATTCCAAAAGAAAACAAATTTTTCGTCGAAGAAACAGTTGAAAACGGCAACGTCCGCAAGAGCATTGAACGAGGCGTTATAAACGTATTTGACGAGTTCAAGTATCAAGAGGTGCTTGGATTTGGCGGCGCGTTTACCGAGGCTGCCGCGTATAACTATTCTCTGCTAACAGACGAGCAGAAAAAAGACTTTATGGAAAAATATTTCGATAAAGAAAAAGGAATCGGCTATAATTTCTGCAGGACCTGTATCAACTCCTGCGATTTTGCTATTGACATATATACCTACGTTGAGGACGGAGACGAAACTCTCGAAACGTTTAATATCGACCGCGACAGAAAATATATAATACCGTTTATAAAGGATGCCCAAAAATACACTGGCGAGGAGCTTACGATATTCGCGTCTCCGTGGTCGCCCCCTGCGTATATGAAAGATAACAACTCCTCAACAAACGGCGGAAAACTCAAGGAAGAATACAAGCCTATTTGGGCAAAATATTACGCTAAATACATAAAGGCTTTCAGAAACGAGGGCATAACCGTGTCCGCGATATCGGTACAGAACGAGCCCATAGCTTATCAGCCTTGGGAAAGCTGCTACTACTCTCCGGAGGACGAGCGCGATTTTGTCGAAAAACATCTCGCTCCCACGCTTGATAGCGAAGGGCTTTCTGATATAAAGATAATAGTTTGGGATCACAACAAGGAGCGCGTGTACGACAGAGCAAAGCGCATATTTACATCGAAAGCCGTTGAGGAGCGCGTTTGGGCAGTCGGACACCATTGGTATTCGGGAGATCACTTTGACGGTCTGCGCCTCGTTCACGAAAGATTTAACAAGCCTCTCATATCAAGCGAGATATGCGGAATAATAACCGATAATGTTTTCAATATTGCTGAAAACTATGCAAAAGAGCTCTGCGGAGACTTTAATAACTTTACCGCCGCATTTTGCGACTGGAATCTGCTCCTCAATGAAATAGGCGGTCCTTTCCACAACAGAGACAGAAGCTTGCCTGACACCGAAAAACTCGTTTACGAGAACAAGGGCGTCGGCTGTTACGCTCCCGTGCTCTACGATTCAAACAAAAAAGAACTCATCTACACGCCTATCTATTATTACATCGGTCATTTTTCGAAGTGCGTAAAGCGCGGCGCGCGCCGTATTGCTACAACGAAGTTTGCGGACAGTATTCAGACTTGCGCGTTTGAAAACCCCGATGGCTCTTTGGTAGTTGTAGTCGCAAACATCAGCGATAACGAGCTTCCCGCGGTTATAAGACATGAGGGCATCTGCACCTCACTTCCAATGCCCGCACACTCTATCGCAACGGTTCTTTTGTAATAAAATATGATATTTACTAAAGACAGATCATTTTATAAAACGCTTATACTTCTCGCCATTCCGATAGCGCTTCAAAATCTCATCACCTTTTCGGTAAACCTTGCAGACGGAGTTATGGTCGGCGCGCTTGGAGATGCCGCGGTGTCGGGAATGTATATGGGCAACCAGATACAGACCTTGCTTCAGGTCGCAAACGCAGGAATAGAGGGTGCTATCCTTATTCTTGCGGCGCAGTATTGGGGGAAACGCGATACCTCGTCGATCCGAAAAATAGTTGCCATAGGCGCACGCTTTTCCCTTCTCGTTGGAATCGCACTTACAACGATTTGCGCCATATTTCCAAAAGAAGTCATCAGCCTATTCACTAAAGATATAACCACGATCCAAGCAGGTGCAGAATATTTGCGCATCGTCTGCTTCTCTTACGTGTTCTTCTGTATTACACAGTCGTTTATAGCCGCTATGCGAAGCGTTGAATCGGCAAGAATAGGACTTTACGTTTCTATTTGCTCTCTTATAACGAACGTAGGACTTAATTATCTCCTCATATACGGAAAATTCGGTTTTCCCGCACTCGGCATAAAGGGTGCGGCTATCGCCACCGTGATATCCCGTATGGCAGAAACAGTAATTATCGTTCTTTACGTTTTCGTTATCGATAAAAAGCTCAAATTCAAAATCTCCGATATCTTCTCGTCGGATAATCTATTGCTCAAGGATTTCGTAAGATACGGTGCGCCTATAATAGCAGGACAACTCGTATGGGCAACGAATATGCTGGCAAGCTCTGCTATCATGGGCAGACAGACTGCTATCGGTGCGGTGGCGGCGATGAGCATAGCCGGTACGCTAAATAACCTCGCATACGTCGTAATGAATGGTATGTCGGGTGCTGTCGGTATCATCACGGGCAAAACGATCGGCGCTGGCAAAGAGGACAAAATGCGTGAATACGCAAAGACCGTGCAAATGCTCTTTCTTATGCTCGGTATAGTTACGGGAGCAGCGGTATTTTTGCTCAAAGAACCTTTTATATCACTATATGCGGTAAGCGATGCGGCAAAAGCCGAAGCCGTAAAATATATCAACGTGTTATCGGTAACTATCATCGGAACGTGCTACCAAGCCGCCTGCCTTTTCGGACTTGTAAAAAGCGGAGGAGATATCTCTTTCGTTTTCAAAAACGATTTTATATTCGTATTTCTCATAGTGCTTCCGTCAGCTATCATAGCAACGGTGTTTGGCGCTCCCGCATGGGTCGTGTTCGCGTGCCTCAAATGTGATCAGATACTAAAATGCTTCGTTGCTATTGTTAAAGTTAATAGCTATAATTGGATGAAAAATCTAACAAGATAAAACAACGGCTCT
This sequence comes from Oscillospiraceae bacterium, assembly GCA_015063485.1. Classification (GTDB taxonomy): domain Bacteria; phylum Bacillota; class Clostridia; order Oscillospirales; family CAG-272; genus HGM12713. The sequence goes on from SVUA01000003.1 coordinate 94,059, forward strand.
GCGCGGATATCCCACGCAGAGCCGTTTTGTATCTTTCTTATAGTAATTTTTAATCAAGAAGCTGCGACATAAAGCGGAAAACAATATCTTCATGTCCCTTCAAGCCCTCGTGCCCATAATCGGGATATATAACGACCTGCTTTTCCGAGGTTATCTTGTTATACATCGCAAACTGCGTAGAGGGAGGACAGGTAGTATCCATCAAGCCCGTTGCCATTAACACCTTTGCTCGAATCCTTGGCGCTAGATACTGAATGTCGATATATCCGAGCTTTGTAAATATTTCTTCCTCGCGCGAGTGTGTGGGATCGAAATGGCGGAAGTAATATCTGAGTCCTTCATACGCGCCCTTGTTGAGATCCATTTCAAACACGCGCTTATAGTCGGACAAATAAGGGTATGTAGGAGCGCAAAGACGAATAGAAGGAACTAACGCGGCGCACGCAACGGTAAGCGCGCCGCCCTGTGAGCCTCCCATAGCACCAACTCTTTTCTCATCAACATAATCGAGTCCCATAATTATGCGAGCAAGCATAGCGGTATCAAGAAAAAGCTCTCGGCAATGCAGATCCTTAGGATCTCCGTCAAGACCTCTTACAAACTGCGTAGTGTGCGTAGTTCCAAGAGTTCCGCCTACGTCTGTCGATCTTCCGCCTTGTCCGCGGCAATCCATACTTGCAATGACAAAGCCCTCGCAAGCATAGCGCAAAAGCGAGTTCCATTCACCGCCGTCACCGGAAAGCCCATGGAATTTCAAAATAGCGGGAGCTTTTCCCTCAAGCTTTTTAGGCCTTGCGACTTTTGCGTAAATTCTCGCGCCCTTGGTAGATGTGAATGTCAGTTCAAAAAAGTCCGCAACTCTTGATGGAAAGTCGTACGGCTTGAACTCCGCGTTCGGCTCTATTGAATTCATCTCGGCAAGAGCTTCGTTCCAAAATTCGTCAAAATCGGCAGGACGAGGATTTCTGCCATTATATTCTTTTAATTTTTCAACAGACATATCAACGCATGCCATATTTGTATTCTCCTTTTCAGGTGATTTTTTATTGTTTTAATATTATATCTCAAGTAAATTCTAAAGTCAATACCCTTTTGTTTTTTCGTATCACATAATACATTTTAAATTTAAAATTTTGATTTGTCGGGGAGGACGCGATTACTTTCTTTTTCGCGAAAAAGAAAGTGGAGTTGCAAGCAACTCTGTCAAAGAAAAAGCAATACAAAAAATTATTATGTAGCCATTATGGCTATGCAAAACCTTATTTTTGAAAGTTTTTTGAGGGAGTTTGAGGGAGCGAGCATGAACTTTGTTCATGCCCCGTAGCGAAGCGAAGGAGTTTTTCAAAAAAGTTCCCTCATCGCGTCCCCCTCGCCACCGACTAACCGCAATTTATTTAAACAACAGACCCACGGCTCTGCGAGATGCGCAGAGCCGTGGGGTTGTTTATAAATTCACCGTCTTATACGACTTGCCGTCAAGGTCGCAAAACGTAAGTATTCTGTTTTCATAAATGATATAGCTCTTCGCCGAATTTTCCTTGAGTATCGACACAGAGCCGGAATTTACATAAAGATTTCCGTCTGCGTATCACTTCTGGTGTTTCTGTTGAGACGGTCCCTTATTGGGGGCTCCCGTAAATTCGATATCCTCGGGAGACGGATAGTATTTCGGCTTCGTAAGATCGCGCTGATAAAGTCTTATGTGCTCCCCCTTAGGCAAAAGCTCGATCATGTCGCCTCCGCGCCAAAACTCCGTATATTCTCTACCCGCAAAGAACTCCTTTTTCTCTACAGTCTGCATCGAAAATACGAGTTCAAGAATGTCTCCCACATTCAAGTTCTTTACATATACTGTATCTTCATTCATACAGATCTCCGCAGGTTTTCCGTTCAACAGCAGACTCCACTCGCTTCCCATCCAATCGTAAAGGCGGAAGCCTGCGTTCATAGCTGTCCTTGCTTCAAATCGGATATTACCGTTATCAGGCATTTCATCGCAAAGGCTCCATGCCTCCGTCTCTTTTTTGGTATGGATATTGACGATCAATACACCGTTCTCGTCCGTAACGATATTATCCCACAGGATGCCGAGCGCGATCGGTCCCGTTCCAACGCAGCAGCCCGCAATAGAACGAAAGCGCGTCAAGGAGATACTATTCGGCTCGGAACCGCCCGTATATCCGCCAAGTAATCGCTTATCAAGATCGTGATAGGTCTTTCCGTCCTTGTCGGGCAGTGTGTTGTCAACTGTCACGTATCCCGTATATTTTATCTGATTTTCCGAGAGCTGATTTCTACCGAAACGATTTAGATCGTCCCAATATTCGCTCTTTCCGCAAAGTATCAACTCATAAGAACAAAGAATCATATCCTTGATACAGCAGGTCTCGCAATGCTCCTCCGATTGATCCATCCATTGCGCGTATTCGGGCACCCAGCCAAACGAGGAGGTCAGAGAGCGAGTATACTTATATATCCTCTCACCCGCATTCAAATAGCTTTCCTCACCCGTAACTCTGCCAAGATAGATAAGCCCCGCCGCTACCCAGCACGCCGAATGAACGTGTCCGAAATATTCGTACTTGTAATTGAAGTAACGTGACGGACCGAGTAAATAATTGGCAATACCTCTCGCAAGATCAAGCGCCGTATCATCGTTTGCGATTACGAAACGATCGACAAGCGCGTGGAGCATTACTGCGTTACGGATCGCTTGCTCTCCGCGTCCTGTATGGCGGCTGAGATCAAATCCGCCATCCATAAGATATACGTCGTTCGGAAATTCGTATATCGGCTTTTTCTCATAGGAATCCCCCGACCAGAAAGTCTTGACCTTTCGCTCGATTACAAGAGAACGCATGCCTCTTACAAGCTCTGATGCTCTTTTTTCAGCCTCTGTGTCATTAGGATCATTTCGTACCATTCGGTTAAGCGCGGGCAGAATATACCCCATCTCGTGAAAAGAGGAGTGCATCGTATGCGTCCACGGATATTTTTTGTGATAACGCAGACCGTGTTCTCCCCAACACGACAGCACTTGACGGCGAAATCCGTCGTAAAGCTCATCTGATTTATCCGAGCTTCCCAATATTCCTATCAGGCTGTCGACAGCTTCAAACCACGAGCCGACAAGTTCTGCATCGTCCACACGGCAGTGCTCCGCCTCTGCGGGCTTTTTGTGTGGCAAGGTCAGCCAGAACGGTAAGTAATCGTATGCCCTGTCGGTCATTCCGTCAATGTAATTCAGTGCCAGCTTTGCGTCCTCTTTCAGATCATATTGCTGATATTTCATATAATCGTATCCCTCTCATTCATTTTTTTAATATATGATAACGGAGAAAGACCAATCTGCTTTTTAAAGGTATTGGAAAAATGGTTGGCGTTATTGAAGCCCACCGCGCTCCATATATGCTTAAGCATTCGCTCGCTCTCCGTATCTATCATTTCTCTTGCCCTCTCAATACGGCAAATGTTCAAATATTCCTTAAAGGATCTGTTAAAGCAGCTCTTGAACAGACGGCAAAAATGTCCCGTACTGTATCCGAAATACGCTGATATCTCCTCGGTCGATATACTGCGGCTTATATTTTCGTCTATAAACGAAGAAACTCTTGTCATAAACTCATACTGATAAGGAATGGCATCCTTATCCTCGGCTTCAAGCTTATCTCTTACAAGAACGGAATACATTCTGACAAGTTCGCCAAATACCGCAATGGGCCACTCTGTACGGCGTTGCTCCGCCTGCTCGATGATAGCATCTATACAATCACACAATTCTGCACTGCACGACTGCTCATGCGAGATAAAATTAGAAAAGCGAAGTCGGCGCAGCTTATCAAACAAAAGCTTATTGTTTCCTTTCTCTGCGGGAAAGAGATCGGTCGGCTGAAAAATAAGACACACCCTCGAAAATTCCGCCGTTTCATCAGGTAAGTAGATACCGTGATTCTCAAACGGGTTTACAATCAGTATATCGTTTTCCGTTACCGAATACGTTTTGTTTTTTATTATCACGTTCGCATTTCCTCGGCAGATACGCAATATCTCGATTCCCTCGTGAAAATGGTATGGAGAAAGAGCGTAATCCGTGCTCAAGAATCGGCTCATGGAGCTGAGCATGTAATTCTTATTCGGGCGAATCACGTTGTTGAACGATATCAAAGGAGTTCGTATGCGGTCTTTATAATCGTCCTTGAGTATGCACATCGGCATAACTGAAAAATCGTCCAAATTTATACGTTTATATTGATGGTCGCTCATAAATCTCCCCTCCGTTTTTTATCACAATGAAAGAATAACACACATCTCAAAAAAAGTCAACTTAAAGCAGTAAGAATATCAGTCTACTTCAAAAACATATCAAGCTATTTCAATATCTTTTCCCACTCTATATAAAAAGACACTTGCGAAAAATATCCTGCAAGTGCCTTGAAATGAATTTATATTATATTCATTATATTTATTGTATATATTGATTCTATAATGTTACCGTCTTATAGACCTTTCCGTCAAGGTCGCAGAAGTTAAGCGTTCTGTTTTCATAAATGATATAGCTTTTCTCCGAATTTTCCTTGGGTATCGAAACAGAGCCGGGGTTTACGTAGAGATTGCCCTCACCAAACGGCTCGCACACAGGGATATGCGTATGTCCGTGCAAAAGGATATCGCCCTTTTTGAGCGGCGGCAACGCACCCGTATTGAATTCATGTCCGTGGGTTGCAAAAAAGGTCAAACCGTCGGCGCAAAGATACGCGTACGAGGCAAGAACAGGAAACGAAAGCACCATTTGGTCGACTTCGGTATCGCAATTCCCTCTCACGCAAAGTATCTCATCTTTTATACCGTTAAGAAGCTCGATCACTTTCTTCGGCGCGTAACCGCTTGGCAAGTCGTTTCTCGGCCCGTGATAAAGTATATCTCCAAGCAATATCAATCTTTCCGCTCCGCTCTCTCGGTATCTCTCTATAAGCTTTTCGGTACATTCCGCGTCACCGTGAATATCGGACGCTATAAGCCATTTCACACGCTTGATCATCTGACACTTCCCTCGCCGTCGATAAGATATTTTTCGGTCGTAAGCGCAGACAAGCCCATAGGACCTCTTACGTGAAGCTTCTGCGTTGAAATGCCTATCTCCGCGCCAAAGCCGAACTCTCCGCCGTCGGTAAAGCGAGTGGACGCGTTTACGTAAACAGCCGCGGAGTTTACCTCGCGCTGAAATCTCTCGCCGTGAGCCTTATCCCCCGTAACTATCGCTTCGCTATGTCCCGTACTGTATTTATTGACGTGAACTATGGCGTCGGTAAGAGTGTCTACCACGCGAACTGCCACAATATAGTCGTTGTATTCGGTGTAAAAATCCTCTTCGGTAGCTTCTGTCGCGTCGGGGATAAGAACGCGTGTCTTTGCGCAGCCGCGTATCTCAACGTCAAAATTCTTCATTTTCTCCGCAAACGCAGGTAAAAATTTTGCCGCAACACCCGCGTGAACGAGAACCGTCTCTATTGCATTGCATACTGACGGGCGGCTGCACTTTGCATTGACCGCAATATTTAGCGCCATTTCCATATCGGCGCTATCGTCAACATAAAGATGGCAGTTGCCCGCTCCCGTTTCGATAACGGGTACTTTAGCGTTCTCAACAACGCTCTTTATAAGACCCTTGCCGCCGCGCGGGATAAGAACGTCTACCTTTCCGCGCATCGTCATAAGGATATTCGCGCTCTCGCGCTCGGTAGAGGTAACAAGCTCGATACAGTGCGGATCAAATTCGCAGGAGTCAAGAGCTTTTTTCATGACCGAAACGAGAGCGGTATTGGTGCATATCGCTTCCTTGCCTCCGCGAAGAACGACAGCGTTACCCGTTTTGAGACAAAGAGCCGCGGAATCAACAGTCACGTTAGGACGCGCCTCGTAAATGATAGCCACCACGCCGAGCGGAACGCGTACACGTTTAATGTGTAAGCCCGACGGACGCTCCCACGCGTCTCCCGTTCCGATAGGGTCGTCAAGCTTCGTTACGTCAACGAGGGATGCGCATATACCCTCTATGCGCTTTTCGTTGAGCATCAGTCTGTCTATCATCGCCTTTGCAACGCCGTTAGACTCTGCCGCCTCAAGATCGCGCTTGTTTTCATTTACTATCGTTTCTGTGTTTTCGCGCAAAGCCTCGGCTATCTTCAAAAGAGCCGCGTTCTTTTGCTCCGTACTTGCAAGCGCGAGCTTTGCCGCAGCCGCCTGCGCGTTATTGCATAAGCTTTCTATCTGTTCGTAAAGCTCCATAATTAAAAACCGTCCTTAAATTTTATTTCTTGATCGATGTATCATAAAACAATTAACTTTATTTCACGTACGCCTTTTCTATCTCGCAGATATACATACGATGGTAGTCTTCAGCCGCGTAATTTGACAATAAAGCTTTGTCTATAAAGCGATCCTTTTCGATATCCTGCGCGTAAAGCTTTCTGCAAACGAGCAAAAGCTGCGCTTCCTTAATACACGGAACGCCATCAACGTCAGCAGTCGAAAGTCCTGCTTTTGCAAGCTTATCGCAGTCGCGTCCGCTCTCTCTTCCGCAGAGAGTGAGCGCACTTCTGTATTCTTCGTCCAAAAACGCAAAGGATATCCTATCCTCCTTCTCAACAAGAGAGTAGGTGTGTCTTTGAGGTCTTATAAACGCCGTGCAAACGCATTTGTTCCATAGAACGCCAAGCGTACCCCAGCTTGCCGTCATTGCGTTGACTCTGCCGTTTTCTTCGTCATTTGCGGTTATAAGCATCCAATTCTTGCCTATAAGCTTCATGGCATTTGCAATCTCGTAAGGCGATATCTCCTTGAAATCTTCCATATAATACCTCCAAATATATCTCACTTTATATGATATCAAAAAATCCTCGTTTCGTCAATGTTTTTTGAAAATCAAGCCTAAATATTAAAACATAATTCACAAATGTTCATACTTTATACAAATAATACTGTCGATATAAGTAACAAAAAAATGTATAATTATATATCATTATATAATAATTATTCATTTGGAAAGGATATACCTAATGCAAAACAATCTCGAATTTATAAGAAAGCTCCCCATTCCTATGGATCTAAAGGAGCAATATCCGCTCAAAACTGAATACAAGGAAAAGAAAAAAATACGCGACACGGAAATTGCCGACGTATTTACAGGAAGATCGGACAAGCTCGTCCTTATCATAGGACCTTGCTCGGCAGACCGCGAGGACGCGGTGCTTGACTACACGCTCCGTCTCGCAAAGATTCAGGAAAAGGTCGCGGATAAGCTCATTATTATCCCCCGAATCTATACGAACAAGCCTCGTACCACAGGTGACGGATATAAGGGTATGCTCCATCAGCCCGCCCCCAACCGCGCAGAAGATATGCTTGAGGGTATTATCGCTATCCGCCGTCTCCACACCCGCGCTATCGAGGAAACAGGTCTTTTCTGCGCAGACGAGATGCTCTATCCCGAAAACTACCGCTACCTTTCCGACTTACTTTCCTACGTTGCCGTGGGAGCTCGCTCAGTCGAGAACCAGCAGCACCGCCTCGTAGCAAGCGGTATAGATATTCCCGTAGGTATGAAGAATCCCACGGGCGGTGACATCTCGATAATGCTCAATTCAATTACCGCAGCGCAGCACTCTCACACCTTCCTCTATCGCGGTTGGGAGTGCGTTTCAAAGGGAAATCCCCTCGCTCACGCTATTTTGCGCGGATACGTCGATAAGCACGGCAAATCTCTGCCCAACTATCACTTCGAGGATCTTATCTCGCTTTATGAGGATTATGAGACAAGAAATCTTCAGAACATGGCGCTTATCGTTGATGCAAACCACGCAAACTCAGGCAAAAAATACGAGGAACAACCCCGTATATGCAAGGAAGTTCTTCACGCTTGCCGTCATTCCGACAAGGTTCGAAGCTACTTCAAGGGCTTCATGATAGAAAGCTATATCGAGGACGGCTGTCAGAAGATAGGCGCGGATTCGGTATACGGAAAATCCATCACCGATCCCTGTCTCGGCTGGGTTAAGACCGAACGCCTTATCTACGACATAGCTGAGCTTATATAATGACGCATATAAAATTTGATGGAACTTTTTTGAAAAAAGTTCCCTCACTCCCTCTCAAAAACTTCTTGAGGGAGATTATTTTGGAGTCGAACTGTGTTCGGCTCTTTATTTTTTGTTTTGTACGTAAGGAAGCTCGGTCATACGCAATTTTGAACAGCCGTAAGGATACAATTCCACCTCGCACTCTTCTCCCATCGGTCTCTTTGATTCGGGAAGCCTTGCGCACACGGTATCGTATCCGTACGCATAGCCCCAATCGATAGGCGTTACCTTTGCCTTAATAACGAGAGCGGGTGATTCGGACGAGAACGGTATATCTCCAACCGAGTGCTCCTCAACGGTAAATTCCTTCGAAGAATACGCAAAATTCCACTCGGATACTCCTTTATAATGATAATCGCAATATGGGAATTTCCTCTCAACGTCATTTTTTGTATATTCTTTGAGATTTACCTCCGCTTTTATCGGCAGAGCGAAAACGAGCGGACCGTACTCAACGTATCGAAGCGACCTGCTCGGTGATGTGGCAAGTCTTGCCTGTACGTCAAACGATATAAGTATCTCGGTCTTTCCTTCATTAAATCCACCAAACGTAAGCATATCTTGCTTTTTAACGAGCTTTCCGTTGACAGTTAGACCTTTCGCAAATGAGGGGACTCTTATATGTAACTTCATCGCGGTCTTTTTATCTGCCTCAACGGTATATTTGAATGTGTTTTTAAAGGGATATTCAGTATCAAGTCTTATTTTTATCTTGCTTCCGTTCCATTCGGAGTTAAGCTCTGCGGGAACAGGCATAGCACAGACCACACCGTCATTGGCTCTCATAAAGGTACTGAGCACAAGCTTTGGCCAACCTTGACCGAAATTTGCGGTACAACAACCAAAATGAGGCTCAAGTCCGAAAACGTGCGCGTCCCTGCCGTTAGTACGAAACACGGGATTCCCCAAAAACGGAGTGCAATCTATCTGATTGCTCATCTGTACGTATTGATGCGCCCACATATCGTCGGTCACCGCCGCGGGAAGCGAGTTAAACGACACCTTTTCAAGAAGCTGTGCCCACCTTTTGTCTCCCGTATAAGCGTATAAATGCTCTAACGAAAACATAAGCTCAACGACAGCGCAAAGCTCCACACCTTGAATCGCGCTTATTCCCGAAAGACATTCGTCTCCCGTAAACATACCTGTTGGCATAGCGTTGTATTTCATAAGCTCGCTGTAAAGCTTATCCGCAAGCCCCGTGTATTCTTCTCCGAGGAGCTCACACGAGACAGCTTCTGATTTAAGCATCATGGCAAGATTTACAACGTGAGTTTCATGAGTCCATTTGTTAAGAGGACGCGCCCATACGTCCATATGCTTTTCATAGTCTGTTCCCTGCTCTTTCAATATCTTTGCAAGGTCCTTTATCCATTCCTCGCCATAACGGTCATACAGCCAATTCAGCGCTATAAAGCTCTCAAACCAGCGGCGTTTCGCCCAAGAAAATAGCGAGATCTTACCATTCTTCAAAAGCTCGTAATAGTTTTTCATGATTCTGTAAACGACGTCGGGAATACGCGCATCGTTTGAGCATTCCGCGTAATTTACAAGCACCTTTGATATAAGCTGGACCGCCCACGTATCGTATTTTTCTCTGGGCGTACTTCCATTCGGACATATCCAACCGTCTGCATCTTGATTAGCGATTATACAGTCTACGTATCTTTTTGCTCTTTGCTTCATATCGTCATCGTCAAGCAGATACGCAAGCGGAATAAATCCGTCGAGCCAATAAGGAACTCTCTCCCACCCCTCGCGATCACCGCCTATCCACATAGAATCTCGTACGTCTGCCCAAACTCTGTCAAGCTGTCCCGCAAGACCTTGTGCCTGTAACCTTAACTGTCGCTCCGTCCAACCGATAGGTCTTATCTCGTTTGAAGTAAAAAAGCCGTATTTCATAAAAACCTCCTCTGTTTTTAATATTGCAAAAACATTATTGACATATTTGACTTCATATAGTATAATAGCAGATATAACGGTATATTTCAATTGCAATATCCGAAAAATATATTGCAAAAATCGATATAGGAGATATCTTTATGATCCTTGATTTTTCTCCCTCGCCAAACTTTTACGCCTGCTCGACAAAAGTGTTTTTGCAAAATGAGATACACGTAACGCGCCGCTATAAAAGAAGCGTATTGATCTTAATGCTTGGCGGAGTACTGCGCTTTATGGAGGACGGAAAAGAAATAACACTTGAAAAAGGCGAATATTATATTCAACGCCAAGGTCTTTTTCAGGAAGGAGTACCGCTTGACGATCCGCCGATCTACTTCTACATAGAATTTTACGGTCATTATTCGGACGGCGAAAACGGTCTTGCCCTGCGCGGAAGCTTTTCTCCCGAAAAGCTTTCGGCAATAACCGAAGGACTTGAAGCTATTTTTAAAGAGCATAAGGCAAATTTCTTCTTGTTGAACTCATATATGTGCCGCATATTCAGCGAGCTTCTGGAAGGTGTTCCGACATTAAACGAAAAAACCAATACCGCCCGTCTTATAAAAAACTTCATAAGCTCCCGTTATTATTCGCAGACAAAAATATCCGACATATCAAAAAAATTCGGATACGCCGAGGATTACGTTATACGCATCTTCAAAGAAATATACGGTATAACTCCGCACAAATATCTGACGAATATTCGCTTGGAGCACGCAAGATGGCTTCTCGAAAACACCGATAAAACGGCTGATGAAATAGCAGTAAGTATAGGCTATAACGATTTTTCCACCTTCTTTCGCGCATTTAAAAACGCATACGGAGTTTCGCCAAGCAATATACGGAGAGCAAATCAAAAACAAGGAGTATGACGGTTGTCATACTCCTTGCTTTTGATCATAAAAGAGTTATATTATGCGCTTTGCAAGCCTCGATCATTTCAACGGGCCACACCGACGTTTGAACCTCTCCGACGTGCGCCTTTTCAAGTAAAAGCATACACAGGCGCGACTGACCGATACCTCCGCCGATAGTAAGCGGAAGAGTTCCGTCAAGTATCATCTTGTGATACGGGAAAGCTCTGCGCTCATTTGCGTTTGCGATATTGAGCTGTCTGTCCATAGCCGCGGCATCTACGCGGATACCCATAGACGAGATCTCAAGCGAGCGGTCAAGCACGTTATTCCAAACGAGGATATCACCGTTGAGCGCCCAGTCGTCGTAGTCGGGCGCGCGGCTGTCATGCGGCTTGCCCGACTTGAGCGCACCGCCTATCTGCATAATGAAAACTATGCCGTGTTCCTTTGTGATAAGGTCCTCTCTCTCCTTGTCGGTCTTGTCGGGATACATATCCTCAAGCTCCTGACTTGTGATAAAGAACACCTCCTCCGCCATCTCTCCCGTAAGCACGGGATAATGTTCGGAAAGCTTTGCCTTCGTTCTCGCAAGCGCGCGAATGATACCTCTTACGGTCTCCTTGAGATAATCGATAGTGCGGTCTGACGCTTCGATAACCTTTTCCCAGTCCCACTGGTCAACGAAGATCGAATGTGTGTTATCCGCCTTGTCGTCTCGGCGAATAGCGTTCATATCGGTATAGATACCCTCTCCCGAGCCGTATCCGTAACGGTAAAGAGCCATTCTCTTCCACTTCGCAAGTGACTGGACTATCTCCGCAGTACCCTCTACCTCTTTCATTGTAAAGGACACCTTGCGCTCAACACCGCTGAGGTCATCGTTGATACCGCTTCCCTGCTTTACTATTATGGGCGCGGTCACGCGGTCGAGATTCAGTTCTCTCGCAAGCTCCTTTTGAAAGGTGTCTTTTATTAACTTTATCGCTCTCTGCGTATCGCGAAGCGAGAGCTTCGGGTCGTAATTTTTTGGGAAGATCAGTTCTGACATAACGATCTCCTTTCACTTTTGTTTTTTCTTTTTATCTGATGTTTCCAACTGTTCTCGGATAGAGTATAACGTCGCGAATGTTCGACATTCCCGTAACGTACATGATGATACGCTCAAAGCCAAGTCCGAAGCCCGAGTGAGGAACGCTTCCGAACTTACGAAGATCAAGGTAATCCTTGTAATCGTCAAGGTTCATGCCTCTTGCCTCCATAGCCGAAACGAGCTTATCGTAATCAGCCTCTCTCTCGGAGCAACCGATTATCTCTCCGACACCGGGGACGAGAAGGTCGGTAGCGGCAACGGTCTTTCCGTCGGGGTTCTGCTTCATATAGAATGCCTTGATATCCTTGGGATAATTCGTAAGGAATACGGGTTTTTTGTAAATTTCCTCGGTGATATATCTCTCGTGCTCGGTCTGGAGGTCAAGCCCCCACTCAACAGGGTACTCAAACTTTACGCCCGAAGCTTTGAGCTGATCGATTGCCGTCGTATAATCAACGATAGCGAAATCGTTGTCAACGACGCTCTGGAGCTTCTCGCGAAGTCCCTTTTCAAATCTCTGCTCGAAGAATGCAAGCTCATCGGGGCACTTTTCCATAACGTCTCGGATAACGTACTTTATCATATCCTCCGCGATCTCGATAATATCGGGAAGCTCCGCGAATGCCACCTCGGGCTCGATGTGCCAGAACTCCGCAACGTGTCTTGGCGTGTTGCTGTTTTCAGCACGGAAGGAAGGACCAAATGTATATATCTTTCCAAGTCCCATAGCCGCGACCTCTCCCTCAAGCTGACCCGAAACAGAAAGTCCCGCGCGCTTGCCGAAGAAGTCGTTTGCGTAATATTCCTCTGCGTTCTTATACTCGGTATTGTAACCAATAGTCGTTACCTGAAATACCTCGCCCGCGCCCTCACAGTCAGAGCCCGTAAGAAGAGGGGTGTTGATATAGGTATAGTGATTTTCTTGAAAATATCTGTGAAGAGCCGCTGCCATTATCGAACGGATACGGAGGACTGCGTTAAAGGTGTTGGTACGAACTCTGATGTGAGGGATCTCACGGAGAGTCTCAAGCTTCTGGAATTTCTTCTGCAAAGGATAGTCCGCAGGACAGTCGCCAAGCACCTCGATGCTTACGGCGTTTATCTCAACTCCGCCGCCGTTCATAGCGGGGACGACAGTTCCAACTACCTTGAGTGCAGACCCTAAGTGTGTTGCCGCTACGGGCATCTCAAGAGTCGCCTTGTCAACGACTATCTGCAAGTGATTAAGCGTCGTTCCGTCGTTGAGCGCAAGGAACGCCATATTCTTCGAGTCACGCGCAGTGCGTACCCAACCGCAAACGGTCGCCTCCTGTCCAACGTACGCGCCGTTTTCCATAATATCGCGAATATCAATGTGTTTCATTTTTTATACCCTCTCTTTATTTTATCTTTATTATTTATGAGGACGCATTCGACCCTTTCTTAAAAGAAAGTGTCGAGCCCCAAAGAATTTCTTAAAATAGAGTTTTCTTTTATGTTTAGTTTTTTTATGTTTAGTTTTCTTTTTGCTTACTTTTTCTTTTATGTTTAGTTTTCTTTTTGCTTACTTTTTCTTTTTTAAAAGAAAAAGTAAGTCGCGTCCCCCCACGCGTCTACAAACAAAAAACACAGTCAGCTCGATCCTAAATAGGACGAACGACTGCGCTCGCGGTACCACCTATCTTACCGTAAAAAACGGTCTCCTCTACCCTCCCGTAACACGAAAGGACGCCATTCTAACGCATAGCACGCGGCGCACCTACTGACAGAACCTCTGCGTTCAGATTGCAGCTCCGAAGTGTTCTTCGCGGGAGATCATTCTGCGCGGCTCACACCTTTCCGCACTCTCTGTAAGCGATATATCCCGTTACTTTTCTTCATCTTCGCTTTTATACATATGATAGTATAATACTTTTTTCCCATTTTGTCAAGGAAAAATACAAAAAAACTCAAAAAAGTATCGTCGACGGATATTTCCGCCGACGATACCTTTATTTTTTAAGTTATTTTTACTTTACTTCAGTCTCTTCTGCTGCGGGAGCTTCTTCTGCAACGGGAGCTTCCTCAACTGCGGGAGCTTCTTCTGCAACGGGAGCTTCCTCAACTGCGGGAGCTTCTTCTGCAACGGGAGCTTCTTCTGCAACGGGAGCTTCTTCTGCTGCAGGAGCTTCCTCAACTGCGGGAGCAGCGTCTACAAAGCTACCCGAGATAATGCTCTTCATCTGCTCCTTGGTGAGATCCTTACAAAGAACCTTCTTAAGAACGATGAGAGCGATCTCAGCTACGAGCATGATTATAGCGCCTACGAGAACGAGAGTAAGAGCAGCCTCTTCGTCACTGTTGAGAACGAGGAAAGAGAAATCACCTTCAGCAGCAGTAGACGTAGGATCAATATATCCGTGCTTTGCACCTGCAAGATACTTGGGAATGATAGCAACGATCAAAGCGATAATAGCGCCCGCAATGCTGCAATCGGACTTCTTCTGCGTACAAGAAACACGAGCGATAGAAGCGATGAAGTACGAGATAACAGCGAGAAGAAGTACCCATGTTACCAATACCGCAACGCCATCCATGAAATATGCGTTATTGATCTCAACTTCCTTCTTTGCCATTTCAGCAAGGTAAACAATGTCGCCAACCTTATCGAGATACTTAGCAAAAGCTCCGCCAAGGAATGCGCCGAATACGTTAGCCTTTATCATGTTAAAGAAGAATACGAGGAATCCAATGATACCAACGACAGAAATACCCTGTGCAATATTGAGATATGTAACCTCTGCCTTAGAGTAGTTGTGGAGTCTCGAAGCCGCGGTGTTGAGAACTGCCGCGATTATAGTTACTACAAATATACCGATAAGACCGCTTCCGTAAGACATTCCGGGAATAAGAGTCTGGAATACCATAAGGGTCATGATAAGGGTAAACGAGGTAAGGAGCAATCCGCCTACCTTTCCGACTGCTTCGCCGGGCTCCTTGATATTCTTCAGAGCCGCTACCAATGTCTTTATCGTCTTAACGATCATGGTGATAGGAAGCGCAATGGTCATACCAAGTACGCCAAAGATAGCAATGAAAACTATGAAAACAGTAAAGATCTTTGCAAAACCGTCAGCTTCACCTTCTTCATCGTCAGTACTGCCTGCAACGGTAGTAGCGATAGCAAGAGCCGTCATTACGGTCTTCTGTCCGTCTTCGCTTTCAAGCTTTTCTTCAAGCTTTTCAAGCTTTTCGCTTCCTTCGGTATTCTTGTCACCCGCGAGAGAAACGATATCAACTATCATCTTTCCGCTCTTGAAAAGTCCGACTGCGCTGATCTCGACTTCGTCGGGGATATCAGCTTTGATGCCAATGTCGACCATCATTTCGACGATATCTGCCTTCTGAGCTTTCGTTTCAAGCTTGATGATGGGCATAAAACTCATTATAAGCGCAACAACGGTCAAAAGAACGCAGACCCAGACCTGAATGGTCTTCATTTGCTTCTGGGGTAAGTTAAACATAGTATTTTCCTCCATAATTAATATTTAGTAATACAGTATTATTATACACCCCGCAAATATTTTTGTCAATAGCTTTTTTCACATTTGTTCAAAAAACGATAAAGAAATTCACACAGGCTTCACTTAAAAACTTCGTATTTATTGATTAATTATTGAAGCTCCAAGCAAAAAATGCCTTCCTATATTCATTTATTTTTTGTTCCGCAACAGCGATCTTTTCTTTGTTTTGCTCCATAAGAGCCGTCGCGTGTTTTTTGGTTAAGCTTTGATATTTCGGAAAATATTCCTGCAACAGAAAACGAGCGTATTTTACTGCTCTGAACTGTCCGAACACAAGATAATTCACTCTATCTATCGCAAGGACCGCCACGCAATCACCTATGCGTATAGCGTCCTTGACTTCGTCCTTGCTTTTTGCGAATACTATCGAATATTGCTTATTAAAGGCAGTATCCTTCCCTTTGTAAGTATGCGCGTCCGAAGCACCCACAACGGGAATAGATACTCCCATCTCGCGCAACTCTTCCCAAAGAGCTATCTGCAGATTGCTGCCATTCTGTCCCTTGCTATCGCAAGCCGCTATGAGCTCGAGCGCATCAAAAAAGTTGTTCTTGAGCAAATATCTCGTCGTCGCCTCGGGCATATGATACTCCCCAAAGGTAGTCCAATACGGATGCGCCATTATAGCGACTCCGTTTGCCTTGCGTATCTGCTCTGCTATAAAAATACGGTACGCGCAGTCTCTTCGGTCAGCAACGTCCGCGTCAAAGGATACGGAATCCATAATACGAGTTATCTCGCGCTCAACGTATTCATCCTGTGTTTCTATGATCTTATTTACACTATCGTCTCCGTCAAAATTAATAACGTGAAAATAGCCCATGCCCTTGTTGTGAACTTCCTCACCTTTAAATACGGTAAACTGGTCGGTAAGAGCCTCGAACGCGCTCTTACCTTCAAGAGACGGAGCATATTTATGGTGATCTGTGATCGCGATAAAGTCATAGCCCGCCGATCTATATGCGCACCCGACCTCAAACGGCTCTCCCTCTCCGTCCGAACGGTTTGTGTGCAAATGCGTATCTCCCTTGTAAGCATCCAAGAAAGCAAGATCTTCTCTGACCGCATATAGTTGCGTGCGATAGATGCGAACTCCGTCGCACTCTATCTTCACGTCATATTTCTGCTCTTCGGAAAATGTATATTCGACCCAATAAAGTCCCGCTTTCTCACGTGTCATTTTTTCATACGGATATCTCGTTTCCTCGTCAATGCGATATTTTTCAGTGTGCTTTATACCGTATATCTCCATAGGTTGTATCTTAATGGAAATAACTTGCTCAGAACTTATCGCTTTGCTTGAAAATCTTACGTAGACCTTTTGCTTCTTTTGCGCAGAAAAGACCTTTGGAAATACTTTTATATTCATTTTTTTCATTTGATATACCTCGAGCTTTTTGATTTATGATTATAGTATAACATACCCTTATGCGATTTGTCAAATAAAACCTTTTTGTTGATTTTAAACGGCAAGGATAAAAAACTTGCCCCTTTTCAATAAACGTAAAGTTTATTTTTTATCAAAAAATCATTTTTATAACAAAACATAAACATTTCAGAAGCAAAACGCAAAAACAGAGGGCGTATAATAGAGCCATCAAATCAAGAAAAAAACAAAGAGAGGTTTTTATTATGAACAAGAACGATCAACAGTTCGCGGTGCAGAATATCCGCATGCAGTATATGGAAAAAGAGTCTACCGAGCTTGATGCGCTCCGCGGACTTGATGCAAAGGTAAAGCGTCCCGCAAACGTATTCGCATATGTTTTCGGCAGCATCAGCGCGATTATTACGGGTACAGGTATGAGCCTTATAATGACCGATATCGGCACGACACTCGGAATCGCAAGTACAATGGTTTTCGGCATCGCCATTGGCATTGTGGGACTTGTAATGGCTCTTATCAATTACCCCATATACAAGGGTATTCTCAGCAGCCGCAAGAAAAAGTACAGTGCGGAGATCCTTAAGCTCAGCGATAAAATAATGAAAACAAACAACGTAAGCGAGACATAAAACACGGCTCGATTCGACTTTTATCAATGTCGTTCTCTGCACAATATTCTCATTCGGGCTCAGTGTGATCAGCCGTGTCGTTCTCAAAAAGACAAGTTTAGTATAAAATATCAGGCAACGCTGAAAAACAGTGTTGGCTTTTCTGATTTTTTTCGAAAACAGCGAAAACGTAAACAAAACTTTAACATTTCTATGTTACAATAGAGGTATAAAAGCAAAATACGCCTTGGAGGATAAAAATATGTTCAAAATTTTGGTAGTTGAAGACGACAGAGATCTAAACCGAAGTGTTTGCGCTTTTCTTAATAACAGTGGCTATATTGCCGTTGGCTGTCTTTGTGCAGAGGACGCATATGACGAAATGTATAAGACCACCTTTGACCTCATCATATCGGATATTATGATGCCGAATATCGACGGCTTTGAATTCGCAAAGACGGTGCGTTCGCTTAACAATGACATTCCGATATTGTTTATGACCGCCCGTGACGATTTTGCATCCAAGCAAAGAGGATACCGCATAGGCATCGACGATTATATGACCAAACCTATCGACCTTGACGAGCTGTTTCTGCGTATCGGCGCACTTCTTCGCCGTTCAAAAATAGCCTCAAGCCGTCGCCTTGAGGTAGGCAACTTCGTTATGGATGCTGACGAGCGTACCGCTATGCTCGGTGACGAGGAAATATCTCTAACTCAAAGAGAGTTTGACCTTTTATATAAAATGCTTTCATATCCGAAAAAGACCTTTACCCGTACACAGCTGATGGACGAATTCTGGGACGTGGATACACAAACAAGTACGAGAACGGTCGACGTGTATATGACCAAGCTCCGCGCGAAGTTTTCGAACTGCGATTCCTTTGAGATACAGACCGTTCACGGTCTTGGCTACAAGGCGGTGATAAAATGACACATGGGCACAGATACCGCAAGGCGCTGAGGTTTCTCTCCCATTTTCTTATGTTCTTTATCGTCGTCGCTTTCGTCACGACCTGCTGTATGATGCTCTTCGTCACGCTTATGGCGGATTCGCTCGGCTTGACACTTACGGGCGAAAATCTCAACAAGGCGGCTAAGCTGACCTTTTTGAACGTTATATTGATAAGTCTTCTCTTCACCGTAATAGATTCGATAAGACGCTATTTTGCCATAGAGCGCCCGATAAAGAAGATCGGAGAGGCGGCGGAGCGTATAATCGAGGGCGACTTTTCAGTAAGGATACCTCGCTTGAACGAGGCGTATGGCGAGAACAGCCTGAACAGAGTTATAGACTGCTTCAACAAGATGGCGGAGGAGCTTTCGGGAACAGAGACTCTGCGTACAGATTTCATCGCGAACGTATCGCATGAGCTGAAGACCCCTTTGAGCGTTATGCAAAATTACGCGGTCATGCTTCAATCAAAATCGCTTTCGGAGGAAGAACGCATCGAATACGCACACGCGATATCCGAATCCTCAAAGCGCTTGGCGGCTCTCATCACAAACATACTAAAGCTCAATAAACTTGAAAATCAACAGATAACGCCAATATCCGAATCCTATGATCTCGGAGAGCAGATCTGCGAATGTCTCCTTTCCTTTGAGGACGTGTGGGAGAAAAAGAATATAGGTATAGATACAGACATTGAAGACGGAATAAAGGTCTGCGCCGATCCCGAAATGATGAGCCTTGTATGGAATAATCTTTTCTCAAACGCTTTTAAATTCACGGATAACGGCGGAAAGGTCTGTGTAAAGGTCTTTTGCGACGGAGAGGATGCCGTCGTCAAGATCGAGGATACGGGTTGCGGTATATCGGGAGAGGTAGGCGCGCATATCTTCGATAAATTTTATCAGGGAGACACCTCTCACGCAAGTGCGGGTAACGGACTCGGACTTGCGCTTGTAAAAAGAGTCGTGGATATAACCAAAAGCAGTATCTCGGTCGACAGTGAGGTCGGCAAAGGAACTGCTTTCACCGTAAAAGTAAGGAGGGATAGCTGATGGAGCGTTGGAAAAAGGTCGGGAAAGCTCTGCTTTTTCCGCATATCGCAGTAATGATATTGCTTTTGCCGATCGCAACTGCGTCGCTCTTGTGCGCTTTTTTGATCTTCGGGTCGGAACACCCCGTATCATACGCGGCGTATATGGTTGCCTTTTATACTCTTTGCGTGTGGTGTATCCGTATTCCAAACCTTATAAAATTCGTAAAAAAAGTACAACAAGATAACCGCCTTGTAAACCGATTGACGACCGACGCGCATCTGCGCGTAAAGATATCGCTGCATGGCTCGATAGCATTTAACCTCGCGTATGCGGTCTTTCAGTTCGGGCTCGGACTTTTTCACGGATCGTTCTGGTTTCATTCGATCGCGGTGTACTATCTCTTGCTTGTGATAATGCGCACCTTTCTGCTCAAAGACGTCCGCCGCGCTACCCCTGGCGAAAATAGGGAGTCGGAGCTTCACCGCTACCGTTTTTGCGGTATCATACTTCTGATAATGACACAGGCACTCATTTCAATGGTGTTCTTTATAACCTATTTCGGAAGAGGCGTAACTCACCACTTTATCACCACTATCGCGATGGCGGCGTTCACATTTACGGCGCTCACCGTAGCTATAGTCAATATCGTAAAATACAGACGGTATAACAGTCCGCTTTTCTCGGCATCAAAAGCTATAAGCCTCGCTTCCGCTCTCGTTTCAATGCTGACACTTGAAACGGCAATGCTCACGGCTTTCGCAAGCGAGGACAATACCCCTATGTTCCGCACTCTAATGACGGGGCTCACGGGAGTAACGGTCTGTCTGCTAATAATCGCAATGGCGATATTTATGATAGTAAAGTCAACAAAGGAACTAAAAAAGATAAAGAATAACATTTCATAAACAAATCGTTATTCTTTCTATAACAAAAGAAAGCTATAATATATCCGTAAAATAAAGAGAGAGTGAGAAAAGAAATGGATAATAATCAAAATAAAGATACTTTCAATTATACCTATTCGGCAAATGAGCAAAAGGAGATCGCAAAGATCCGTGAAAAGTATGCTCCCGAATCGGAAAATAAAATTGATCAGCTTCGCAGACTCGACGCAAGCGTGACAAAAAAAGGAACTGCGTGGTCGATAATCATGGGCGTTATAGGTTCACTTATTTTGGGTGTAGGAATGTGCTGTGCTATGCTCTGGAATATGTTCGTTATCGGAACAGGCATCGGACTTGTCGGCATAGCACTTGTAGCACTCGCATATCCCCTTTATAACGCGATAACCCAAAAAGAGCGCGAGAAGATCGCGCCCGAGATACTCAGACTTACAGATGAGTTGATGAAATAAACAGAAAATGAAAGATCGCTCGTTATATTAGCCGAAATAGGCAGTTAAAAAGAAAATCTGCCACCTATTAAAAAGGACAGAGAATTTTTTACGTTCCCTGTCCTCTTTTTCTTGATAAACACTGACTTGATTCAAAACGCGAAGATTTACTCACAAAGGATAACCTTACACGGTTTTCCTGTTTTTTCTGCATATTTTATAACTGACAATGTTCCCTTTGATCTTCCGTTCCAGAATGCAACGATTTTATCTGCATAATCCACTATTTCTTTGGTACAATATAAGCGTAGCCCTATACCGAGCAAAACGGTATAGTCAGCTATGCTTATATTGTACCAAAGAAAACGCCCCGTGAAAAAATCCCGAATTTATTTTCGAAAAAGTGCTGGACTTTCCCTTTCTTCTGTGGTATTGTTGTGTGCTAACAGGAGGTACGACAAATGAAAAGTATGATAAAAGAGCTATGGCACGGAAATATTAATCCGCAGACAGACAGCAGAAACAACTCCCCGGAAATGAAAGAGCTT
>SVUA01000065.1 GCA_015063485.1 Oscillospiraceae bacterium
ACTGATGAGGAGAGCAAATTATGCATAGGCTAAATGGCGATCTCCTCATCCGTCAAAACGGGCGTTACGTCCGCCCGTTTTGCCACCTTCTCCGCTGGAGAAGGCTATTGGTGCTAATCGTTTCGTTCGTGCCTTGCCGTTTCGTCAAATCAAACTCACCGCCAAATCAAAATTTGAAGCACACAAACGAAAACGGGAGGCGTTCTGCCTCCCGTAATATCATTACTCGTTATTATCCGACGATCTTTTCATTTTGGCTTCCTTTTTCTTTGCCTTCTCCATTGTCTTTTCGATCTTTGCGTTATACTTTTCAAGCGCCTTTTCGATGTCTTTCTCACGCTCCTTTTCCTTTTCAAGAGCCTTTTCTTTTTCCTTATCCGATTCCTCGTCGCTCTCCTCCGGCTCGGGAAAACGAACATCTATCATAGCCTGTGCTATATTTTTTAACTGATTCGAAAGAGAGGCAAGCGCACAGATCGCCGTGATATAATCGCGGTCATTCGACAGATCGAGCGTATTGTGGTCGATAAGGTCGCCAAGCATACTTTGCGCAAACCATTTACCCTCGTTCTTGATATCGAGGTGTCTGTCGTAAAGTGCCGTCATGTCGCTCTCCGAAAAGCCCTCCGTAGCGTACGCTCCGTCAAGCACTCGCTTTATCTCGCCTATCGATAACGTACTCTTCAAGCTATATACCATAAGTATCTGTACTATCTGCTCCTTGGTATATTTCTTTCCTTTTACGGGCGATATTACTCTATCCTTCGAGTAATTATTTATCATTGTTTTAGTAAGCTGGCGGTCATGATATCTCTCCGAGCCGTCCTTGAGCTTCTCTGCGACAAGATTAAGTATCTGGTCAACGTAAAGCGATATTGCAGGTATATCCGTGCTCTTAAGCTCGGATTCGTTTACGGCATCCGCCGCTATCGACATAAGCTCTTCCCTATCCATCGTTTCACCCTCACATAGTTTGATTTAGTTATTAATACTATGATACACTATTTAGCGAATTATGTCAAGAGATTTTTTATTTTTTACAAACTTCTTGCCATAAAGAGAGATATGTGATATAATAAATTAAAAGATCACGTTTTTTTCGGAGGAGCTATGGAAATACATTCAAGCTATGAAAGGGTCATACCTAAAAAAAGCACGAAAAGAAAAATTTTCGGCATATGCGCTTACGTTGTTTTGGGAATCGTCGGCTTTGTTGTAGCCTTCAACACAGGAAGCATTTACGTTTTGGCTCTCGCGATAGCCGTTGAAGCCTCGGTTATTTTACTGACAAAAAAATATTTGAGCGTTGAGCTTGAATATTCCTTTATCGGCGGCATTTTTACCGTTTCAAAGATATACGGTAAGCGTTCGCGCAAAACGCTTGAAGATATTGAGCTTTCCTCTTGTATAATTATAGACTATGCCACCGAGCAAACGATGGTGAGAGTGAACTCTATGAATACGTCGGATAAACTTCTCGACGTGTCAAGCGAAAACGCCGACGGCGACGTTCTCGTTGCCTTGTGGGAGGTCGACAAAAACCGAGAGGCGATATTATTCAACGCCGACGAGCGTACCTTGAAAATTCTTTACAAAGCGAACGCGCAGAGCTGCTCGCAGGAGATTCGAGTTAAGGCGAGGTAAAGGACAGAGGACGGTTTTCGAACCGTCCTCTGTGTTTTTTTATTGAGAATTGGATAAACCGCAATTTGTTTAAATCATTATTGCAAAAAATATTTAACGTTTATATTTCTTGCCGTCGAACTTTTTATCAAACTTCTTTTGAAAATTCTTTTTGCTTCCCTTTTGCTCCTCGGCGATACGCTCGGCGGGTTTGAAATACTGATACAGATAGCATGGTATCATGCCGTTATAAAGCTTACGCACCTTGTCTGCGCGTCTGCCGTAAAGCCGCTCAAGCTCCTCGCTCGACGTTAGGATATATATCTGCCACGGCGAAAGCTCCGCGAAGGTCTTGCCCATCTTACGATAAAGGTCTCTGACCTCGTCGGGCGTCATAAGTCTCTCTCCATAGGGGGGATTGCAGACGATAGTTCCTCGTCTGTCCTCTTTTTTCACGGTCAGCGCGTCCTGCTCGAAAAATCTTATATATCCGTCAACGCCTGCGCGGCGGGCGTTTTCCTTTGCCACCTCAAGAACCGCGGTGTCTATATCCGAGCCGTACGCTTCAAATATCGAGTCGGTTATTATCTCGCTTGCGGCTCTCTCTCTCTCGTCCGAGAAAACTCTGTCTCCGATAAACGAAAACTCCTCGGCGGCAAAGCTTCTGTTAAGTCCGGGAGCGCGCTTTGTCATCTGCATCGCCGCCTCGATGACTATCGTTCCCG
Source organism: Oscillospiraceae bacterium (assembly GCA_015063485.1). GTDB lineage: Bacteria > Bacillota > Clostridia > Oscillospirales > CAG-272 > HGM12713. Next base: position 2,349 of record SVUA01000065.1, read on the forward strand.
AGCCGCAAAAGGTATCCCACAAAAGCACGTCCTCACGCGGTCTTGCTATCATGGCGATAGCCGATGCGAGTGTCTCTCGCAAAGGCGCGTCACCCGCTGACAGACGGTATCCTCTCTTATGCAAGGGCGCGCCCGTAGTGTCTATCATGAGGGTCGCGATATCCTTGAAAATGAAGAATTCGACTTGATATTTGACTCCCTCTTCGGCAAGCCATTTTATTCCGTAAACGCTTGAAAGACGGTCGGCTATCGCTTTTTTTACAATGCTCTGGCAATCGGGCACGGAGAAAAGAGCCGAGCGGATAGCGTGTCCCTTTACAGGAAAGGCGTCGTATCTGCCGATAAACTGCTCCCACGGGAGCGACTTTACGCCCTCGAAAAGCGAATCAAAGCTTTTAGCTTCAAAGCTTCCGAGCTTTATATACACGCGCTCGGCAAGGCGCAGACAGATATTTGCCGCGGCGAGCTGACGCTCGTCTCCCTCAAAGGTTATCCGTCCGTCCATAGTTTCTATGCGGCGGCAACCGAGGGCATCTATCTCCTCACCAAGTAATTTTTCCAAACCGAAAAGGCAGGTCGCGACCATTTGAAGCTTCATTTGTTTTTCCTCTTTCTTTTCGCGTTTTTGATTTCGTAATTTATATTATACGAAAAATTTTAAAAAAGTCAAGAAAAACGAGAGATTTTGAGAAAAATATAAAATCGCAGTTTGTCTGCTTCAAATTTTGATTTATCGGTGAGGTCGATCCACAAATCGCATGTTTTTCGTACATTTTGCGGGAGGATAATATGTATAGTGTGGTAAGATAGTTTACAGAATGTGAAGAGACATAGTTTACAATTTTGTGGTAAAATAAAGGCATAAAGAAGTCGAAAGGAGACG
>SVUA01000026.1 GCA_015063485.1 Oscillospiraceae bacterium
TGTTTTAATATCTCCGCCGGTCATTCCGATAGCGGGAACAAGGTACGTATCAGTATTGACGGTAATATTTCCACCGTATATTCCCACAAGATTTGCCGTAACGTCTCCAAAATCGGTAGCCCCAACTCCAATATTTTTCGCCGTAATAGTACCGCCGTATATTACAACGTCACCAAAGCCGTTTACCCCGGTGGTACCTATTGGTCCCGTAGCATTGACCGTACCGCCGTGAATATAGACGTTACTGCTCTCACTCTTCAGGTTGATCGCGTTTAAATTCAGAGACGCACCCGAAACACCCGATGCCTCGTGTATGTGAAGCGTTGCACCCTCGGGTACTGTTATGTTCTTGGTTCCAAGATCATATTTTGCTCCGATAATGAGGTGGACCGTTCCGTTTACCGTAACGTACTTATCAATTGTTGTTTCGCTCGAAACAACGTAATAAGTCTCTTTGCCTGCCTCACCAAGCACAGTGTCACTTGCCGTCACCACAGTTGCCGTAACACTCTTGGTAGTAGCCGTTACCGCCTTTGTGCTCGGGTTCACGGTACGCTCGACGTAGCTTAGAGTCTGTGTCTCGGCACTTACCGTTACCGCCAAAGCACCCACGAGCAGTGCCGCTATCACGAGCATTATGCCCATTCTTATTATTACCGATTTAGTTGTTTTCATTATTTTACCTCCGAAGCATACTCGCAAACACCTATTAGCTCTTCTCCCCTGCGGAAGTGCTTGCAATTTCCGCAGCATTCATCATAAAGTCCCGATGCCTTGAACTGTGCACCCTCGCACATATCCTGCATTGCCGTCACGAAGGGCTCACCCCTCGCGGTGTAATGCGGATCCTTCTTAAAGTCGGGATATATCGGTATCGGCTCTCCGCTATCTCTTTCGAACTCCTCGTAGTAGCCGTACCTAATTTCAAAGTGCTCTCCAAAGGCCTCAATGACCTTATAGAGATCACCCTCTTTGTGCTTTGAATTTGGCATTGTCATCTCCTCTGCAAAACAAAAAATCCTGTCTACCGTTCTTGTTAACAGTATACAGGATTTCTGTTTTTTTGACCATTACCCAAAACCGAAAAATTAGGCTATTTTTTTCGAGCCCGAGTATATCCTTTTTGGGACTTTTTGGCTATTAAAGTATCGAAGCAAGAGCCGCCTTATTTTCAACTCCGCTTTTGTAAATGGCTGTTCTTATAGACTGCTTCACAGATGCGAGAGAAATGTGAAGTCTCTCGGCAATATCGGCGTTTGACATTCCGAATGCCGCAAGCTTTGCGACCTCTCGCTCACGGGTGGTAAGGGTGGTAATAAGATTTCTGTTTCTGACAGCACCGCTAAGAGCAGACCAACCGACGATATATTTCTTATAGAGCTTCATTACCCTTTCATATACATCGCGGCTCACAAGAGAGAGACGGTCGTCAAGCAAGCTGTCGAGCGTTCTGCGATATTCGGCAAGAAGACCGAAAAGCTCGTCGGGAAGAGCCAGTGCGATAGCCCTGTCGATATGCCTTATTGCCTCTTTATCGTTGCCGCCGTTGTGGTATATAGTGGCACAGGTAAGCCTTAGATATATCTCGGCTATAACCGTCTTGTCCGCCATTGCCTGCGAGATCATCGGTTCAATGGTATAGGGCAGCATTTTCATAAGTGAGAGCCCCTTGACTCCCTCTATCTCGTATTCTCCCGATGCCACAGCATAGCCAAGCGCATAAAGATATTTAGCATAATATACCTTTGCCGCAGGCATTGCGTCGGGGTGAATCAGCTCAAAAGAGCCTATCTTGAACCAATCGGGAAACGAGGTCGTATTATACACCATACTGTCAAGTGCCGTGAGAGCAAGAGTCATAATATCTCGGTCATTATCGTTCTTCGCGGGTGCTTCGCAAATATGTATCTTCGCCTTGTTCCACATCTCAATATCTCCACGCCACATCGCACAAAGACCGAGAATCATACCTGCCGAAAGAACGGCATAAAAGCCCGAATGCTTACCGAGAAGATATTTTGCATTATTATAAGCAAAATCAATATCCCCTCGTGCATAAGCTATCTCCGCCTCAAAAAGCACCTGCGCCTCGTGATTGTACTCGAGTGACTTTATGCTCTCCTCTGCACAGCCGGGGGTTCTGTATAGGTCGCTCATATAAAGAAAAGGAGTCTTTCTCGGAAGGGGCATATCGTCACTTGCAGACGCCTTTTTCTCCTCTGCCGAACGGCGTGGATACTCGGCAGCTGCGGGTATCATCCAGCTTCGGTGCCACATTGTCGCACCAACTATCTCTCCGCGCTTGCAAAGATCTTGCACACGCCTCGGTGTAACTCCCCATTTTTCTGCCGCTTGTTGTACAGTGATCATCTGCTTCCTCCTCTACGCTTCGCTCGAACGAAGCCTTCTGTTGATATTATACTTCGTTCGAACGAAATTGTCAATAGCCTCGGGATATTTTTTAAAGCTTGACATTGAAAATTTACAATGCGTGTGCTATAATGTATTTACTACACAAATACAACTCCAACTGCAAGAAAACGACTTATTAAAAGCCGTTTCTTTTATGAGAAAGGAAAACGGATATGTACGATTCTCTTTGCATATCATCAAAAGCTCTCTCGGATTTGAGGAGAAAGGACTGCTTTCCTTTGTTCGTAACGGGGAATTTTATAAAGAGTATATTTTTTCTAAAACCTTTTAAAAATTTCATTCAAAGATAATCGGTAAGAAATCTATTGAAAGGGGGAAACTTGCTGTGAAAAAGAAGATAACCATTGGAATTCTCGCTCACGTTGATGCGGGAAAAACCACGCTCAGCGAGGCGTTACTCTACACCTCGGGAAAAATCCGCACACTCGGACGTGTCGACCACAAAAACACCTATCTTGACACAAACGCGATTGAGCGTGAACGCGGTATCACCATATTTTCAAAGCAGGCAAGATTTTCAAGCGAGAACTGCGATTTCATTCTCCTTGATACTCCCGGACACGTGGATTTTTCGGCAGAGACCGAGCGTACTCTTGCCCTTCTCGACTATGCGGTGCTTGTCATCAGTGCCTCTGACGGAGTGCAAAATCACACACGTACTCTCTGGCAGCTTCTTGAGCATTACGGCGTACCCACCTTTATATTCGTCAATAAATGCGATATTTCAATAAGGCTAAAGGAAGATATTGAAAAAGAACTTTCTGCCGCACTTTCCCCGTTATGCGTAGGCTTTCTCGAGGCAGAGGGACGCGAGGAGCTTGAGGAAAAGCTCGCCTTCGTCCATGAGGATTTTATGGAGAGCTTCCTCATAGGCGAAGGAATCGACGACGGGGATATAGCATATCTTATCGGCAACCGCAAGCTCTTCCCTTGCCTTTTCGGCTCGGCACTGCGTATGCAGGGTATAGATTTCTTGCTCGGAATTCTCGACAAATACACGCTCCCCTCTGTCTATGACAATGAGGTTTTCGGGGCAAAGGTATATAAAATATCACACGTTGGCTCGACACGCCTCAGCTATTTGAAGATAACGGGCGGCACCCTGTCTGCACGTGATGAAATAAGCTATCTCGCACAGGACGGAACCCGCATCACCGAAAAGGTGAGCCAGATAAGGCTTTATTCGGGCGACAAATTCGAGCAGACAGAGACTGTTACGGCAGGTGAGATATGTGCTGTCATTGGACTTTCTTCTACCTACGTCGGTCAAGGCCTCGGACTTGCAAGAGACACAGAGAAGCCGCTACTCGAGCCCGTGCTTTCCTATGCCATCGAGTTGCCGCAGGGGTGTGATACCCGTGTGTATTTCCCGAAGCTAAAGGAGCTTGAAGAGGAAGAGCCCTCTCTTCACCTTATGTGGAATGAGGAGCTTTCACAAATAGAGGCAAGGCTTATGGGAGAGGTACAGACCGAGCTTATTAAACGTCTTATCCGTGACCGTTTTAATATTGATTGCACGCTCGGTGCGGGTAAAATCTTGTATAAGGAAAAGGCGGCCTCAAGGACTATCGGTGTCGGTCATTTCGAGCCTCTGCGTCACTATGCCGAGGTACAGCTTCTTATCGAGCCCGCACCAAAAGGCACGGGACTTGTATTTGACACAGATCTTCCCGAAAACACGCTTGACCTTAACTGGCAACGGCTTGTCTTGACGCATCTATACGAAAAAGACCACCGAGGAACACTCACAGGAGCACTGCTCACCGATACGAAGATAACTCTTGTGGCGGGTAAGGCACACCAAAAACACACCGAGGGCGGAGACTTCCGCGAGGCAACGTATAGGGCTGTAAGGCACGGACTTATGAAAGCGGGTTGCACACTGCTTGAGCCGTACTATAAGTTCAGACTTGAGATACCGACGCAGTCGGTTGGACGAGCTATGTCCGACCTTCAGGCTCGCTTTGCAGAATTTGAGCTTGAAAATTCCGACACCGACCGCACCGCCATATGCGGAAGAGGTCCCGTGTCAACTCTTTACGATTATACGAGAGAGGTGATCGCCTACACAAAGGGTGAGGGCAGATTTTTCTGTACCTCTGACGGATACGAGCCTTGCCACGATCAAGATGACGTCGTAGCAAAGGCAGGATATGACGCCGAGGGCGACCTTGACAATCCCCCGCACTCCGTGTTTTGTGCACACGGTGCGGGATTTACGGTTCACTGGAGCGAGGTCGACAGCTACAAGCACCTTGAAGTCGAGCTAAAGAATTCGTCTATAAGCGAAGCTATCATCCCAAAGGCGTCCACTCTCGCACGCAAATACAGCATAAATGACGACGAGCTCGATAAGCTGATGCTCAAGCTGTTCGGTCCCATCAAACGCAAACAGTACAGCGAGCCAAAGCTAATATCGGGAGAAAAGAAGGAAAAGGCTCACAAGCCAAAGACCGTTCGCTCACAAAGAAATATGGTCATTATTGACGGCTATAATCTTATATACTCCGACGATAATTTGAAAAAGACCTCACAGTATAGTCTTGAAAAGGCACGTGAGGAGCTTATGGATCTTCTGAGTAACTACGTCGCATATACGAAAACCGAGCTTGTGCTTGTTTTCGACGCCTATCTCGTTAAGGACGGCGAGGGCTCGGAATTTATGCACGACGGCTACAAGGTCGTATATACGAAGGCCGATGAGACTGCCGATGCCTACATCGAGAAAATGATGCACGAGCTTGGCCCCGATTACAGCATTCGAATGGTGACAGGCGATAAGCTTTTGCAGTTTTCCGCAGTTCATTCGGGCATTTCCCGTATGACCGCAAAGGAATTCTTAGAGGAGCTTACCCGTATCGGCAACGAAATAACCGAATTTGTCCGTAAGCTTTCGGAGAGCAAGGGATGAATAAGCTTTTTTCAAAAATCTTCTGAATGCTTGTATTTTCTAACTTTTTGTGATAGAATATTTTTATAGATTACGTTATTCTTTATTCTTTTGGAGGTAGATCAAAATGTGTGACAATAACAAGTTTTATATTTGCGAACATTGCGGAAATCTTATCGGTATGATCTGCGATGCAGGTGTTCCTATGATGTGCTGCGGTCAGAAAATGACCAAGCTCGAACCGGGCGTTATTGAGGCAAGTGAGGAAAAGCACCTTCCCGTCGTATCGGTCGAAGGCAACAAGGTAACTGTCAGCATTGGCTCGGTCGCTCATCCTATGACAGAGGAGCACAGCATCCTTTGGGTATATCTTGAGACAACCGAGGGCGGACAGCGAAAGTGCCTAAAGCCGGACAGTGAGCCCACCGTGACCTTCGCTCTTGCCGATGAAAAGCCCCTGTCGGTATATGCTTACTGCAATCTTCACGGACTTTGGAAGACTGAGATCGAGGAGCCTCTCGTTTGCGACCTCCTTCCTCTTAACACAAAATCGAAGGAAGACTATATAATTTGCAAATGCAATAACGTCAGCTTCTTTGACATCATCGATGAGATTCACAAGCACAGCGACACTAAGGCACTTCTCGAAATGTTCGAAAACGTAAAGAACACCACACACTGCTCAACGGGCTGTGGCGGATGCTACGAAAAAGTTCTTGCCGTCATTTCCGAAGCAATGTCGGGCAATCTTTGATAAAAAAGCAAGCCTGTAACCGAATGCGTGATGTTCTTATCGGAGAAATCACGAAACATTTACCCAACACCACGGTAGGGGCGAACTGTGTTCGCCCGCGGGCGTTCACAGAACGCCCCTACGGATAAGCAATATTTGATCCGCAGAAAACAAAGAGATAACCCCGACAGATTTTTAAAACGTCTGTCGGGGTTGTTTGTTCTGTAACATGAGTTGGAACACATTTTGTTTTCATACTTTCAGATGCGTTTCGTCGTAAGTGACAAGCCAATAATCGCTCATTTTTCCGTCTTCAAAGGAATTTCGTTTCTTGCCCGTACTTCCCTGTTCGGGAAATTGATCCGAGCATTTATAGGACTTTATGTAATGCAATTTGTCAGAGCTGTCAACAAGCATAATCTCGATGCTTTCTTGTGATAATGCCACCTCCTTGATTGCCATGTCGGACAGCAATTCTTTAAACTTTTCAAGGCTGTTTGCGTAATCGTCAAATACGATTAACGGAGCATATTTTTCTGCATAATCCGGATGGCATTGCAAAACATTATCGTCAAACAAAATATGCTCGCTCGCTGACCATATACAGTAAGTCAACCACCTTGTGCCATATTCTCCCTGCAATTTCAGCCCGAAAAAGCCGGGACCGCCCATTCCATAAGTACCGCAGTAAGTACATACATCAACAATGTGGCTGTTTTTCAGCACTTCATTTCCAAAAGCTTCAATACTCAACGGAACGCCCAACATAATAATTTCAGAAGAATTAGGCTTGTATCTGAATATGGGATATTTACGAATTTTCTTGAAACCTCTTGCTTCCCAAAAATTTTTGTCATCTTTTTTAGCAATCACAAAATTCTCTTTAACAAGGCCCATATTAAGATTCAAAAATGGATGTTTGAAAAGCATACTAGACACCTCCATCAAATTTTTTTTATTCGTTCCGTTGTATCGCCAGTTTCGCCTTTGTATTACAAAGGCACAGGGCAAAGCCCATACCCCTAAGGTTGCGCGCATCCAAAGGCTCCCTCCGGGAGGGAGCTGTCACCGAAGGTGACTGAGGGAGAGTGCGTTACAATAAAGTTAATTTAACCCCAAAGTCACGCAGACTCCTTCCGTCACGGCTACGCCGTGCCACCTTCCTCTCGGAGGAAGGCTTTTCGTTAGCTCCATTATATCACAAATCGGCAAAGAAAACAAGTTATCTGCCGAAATTTTGTGCCTGCCAATTCTCCGCTAAGAATGCAGAGAGAACGCAATCCTTTTTTTGCTTTTACCTGTAATAATTTCCGTTTCCGTAATTATTATAGCCGTTATTATAATTATTTCCGTTATTATAATTGTTATAATTATTATAAGTGTTGTTTCCGTTATAATTTCCGCCGCCGTTGTTGCCGCCATTATTTCCGCCGCCGTTCTTATTGTTCTTGATACGCTTTACTATCATCACTATTGCAACGACCGCAATAGCTACAAGAACAAGACAAATTATAATATCTCCGATAGGCAGGTTCTTTCCGAATACGTTCTCCATCGTGTCAACGACGATAACTACGGGAATGTCTGTCGCCTCTGTAAAGCTTTGACACGCGCCGTCAACGGTTGCCTGCGCAAGCGGAAGCTCGGTATGGTTCGTCATATGCGACGGAACAGTCTTGCTTCTGTCCGACTGTGAACGGAACGATGACGCAAGATCCAGCGCTACTATCCTATCGGACATTTTTTCCATGACCGACGCAAGATTTGAGTCAAGCGAATACGCATAATACTCCGAATTTATCGAACCCTGAACGGTGTATCCGAACGCTGTCGTTTCGTCACCGAACATATCGTTTATCTCTCCGCGTATATTGTCTCCGACCCATGCGATAGCATAATAACCGTCACACTCTTCATTTGTCAAAAACACTAACAGAATATTATCCTCATACGCGCTCGACGACGAAAATTCTTCTGCGTACCGTTTATCAGCGTACTGTTGAAATACCTGCTCGTCGTAGCTGATTATTCCTCCATTCGCAACGTTTGCAAACGCTGAACCTATAGTAATGAAAAGGAACATTCCGACAACTACCAAAATTATTATCGGAGCAAGAAGCAATCCTAAAAGACCGCCAAGACAACCGCCGCCGTATCCATACGGTCTGCGGTAAAAACCGCCAAATCCCCAAGGTCTCGGTCCGTATCCGAATCCTCCGTGATGATGGTGTCCGCCGCCAAAGCCGCCTCCGCCGCCAAATCCGCCTCCGCGTGAGCCGCCGCCGAAGCCGCCGCCTCTTGATCCTCCACCTGGTCCCGGCATAAATTTTTCCTCTCTTTCATTCTTTATTCCATTTTATAATCTTTAAAAATAACGCTTCCCTTTCCTGAGGGTCCGTTTGCGTGAACCTCTCGCCATTTGTTCTCAAAGACAAGCATTTCCGCATTTGGAAGCTTCGGCTCTTTTTTGCCGAAGAAGCGGAGTGTGAAATCCTCGGAAAGCTTTGTTTCAAGCTCTAAAAGCTCCTTTGATGCTTCTCCCATAGAATACGCTCTCATGGTCACTCCCGCGCCCTGACAGATACGCTGACGCTTCGGGAAATAATATTTAAGCAAGAACTGCGCGTAAGTGACAAGTCGGAGCGAACCGTAAGGTCTGTACTCGCGTTCGCTTTCCTCTCCCGTCGCTTCAACGGCAACGCACTTCCCTTCAGTCAAGGCATCGCGTATATCCTCTCTGCTGTTAGACTTTGCAAAGCAGACGGTAAAGCAATTATTAAAGGTCTTTCCGTTGACCTCATGTACGTCACTTGAACCAACAACGGGAATATTCAAGCCCTCGACTCTCAAGTCCGCCCAAAGAGCTACCGCGCGGTTTATACCGTCCTGTTCCATACCCCCGACAAGCTCAAACGCGTCAAACATTCCGCTCTTCAGCATCAGCATCGCAAACTCGTCGCAAGCGTGGTAGATACGCGACCTTCCGGGTCTCCAATATGGGTGGGGGTATATCGCAAGACCGCCCGTTTCATGTATGCGGTCGACAGTCCACATTGCCTTTGCGTAACGGCTCTTATATTTTTCGGGGATATTTGCGGGAACGTTCGCCTTATATTCCTCAATATCCTTTTCAAAGCCTTCAAGGTCATGCACATAAAGGTCGGAAACACTGCTGTTACCGCAAACGTGAACGATATGAAGAACGCTTCCGACAGGGTGTACTTCCTCTCCGAAAATACGAACCAAGCCCGTATTTACGCCGTCATAGACCTCGTCTATCTCTCCGCCGAAATGATATCTGTTATGGTCGGTAAGGGCAAAGAAATCAAATCCTTGCTCACGATAATATCCCGCAAGAGCCGCGGGGTCGCGCTTACCGTCCGAGCGACAGCTATGTCCGTGTAGGTCTCCTTTGAGGGCGGTCAATGCGTACAAGTCCTCATACAGCGAGAAAACGTGAAACTCCTGAATCACCTTCTCGTCTTTATTAAGTATTATTATATGCTCCTGTTCAGATTCAAATGTGTATGAAAAACGGAGCACTCCGTCCTTAGCCTCTGCCGAAAATTTCTTGTGAGTAGTCGGAATATGGTAACTGGGCTCGTCGGCATTTACCGAAATAACGGTAAGCTCATATTTTTCGCCATCTTCGAAAACAAAAGCCCTCTCATTTGGAGCGATGATCATATCTGTTTGCCTATCCGCAGGAATAATGGACGGATAGATCGAATAATTCTGTGGAGTTGAAAGCATTTCCCTTACCTCTTTTATAAAAATATTTCCATATATTTTATGGCTATAATTATTATAACACTATTTTTGCTTTTTGCAATATATTTGTTTGCTTTTTGTTGCTTATCTGAACAAAGTCATGTCCGAGAGCATTATTCCCGTTCTCATTATGCTGTAATGCTCGGTTTTAGGGTCTGTCGAAAGGACTCTTAACTTCTGTTTCAGACCCGTTATTATCATTTCGGGATTCAAAAACTCGTTCGTAGTCGCGCTCAAGACAGTTTTTATCTTTATCGCTCCGCTTTCTTCGTCAAAAGTCACGTTAACGGATCTTATAAGCGCGGTAATATCTATCTCTTTTTCTCCCGCTTTGGTCTTTTTTGTGAGGTTCAAGGGGGACGTCGTAAGAGTTTTCCTTATATCCTCCGCCATTTTACTGTCAGCACCCGCTGTATGTATCTCGATATCATACGACGCCCACGCTATATCGTGGAAATCGGTAGTTGGGATATACGCGTCTGTTATGCAAAGCTCGTCAGTAAGCTCGGCGTTCAAGCGATCCATTATCTCCTCGCATGACATCTCGCGGTCTATTCTGATATCTAAAAATTCATATTCGCTCTGCGCTCCAACGCTCAATGGCGTTGAGAAAACAAGCTTTGCGTGGGGGTTAAAGCCCTTTGTGTACCAAACGGGGATACACGCGCGGTTTATGACGCGCAACAGTGTTCTCTGAAGGTCGAGATGCGAGATATACTGAAGCGTTCCGACCTTTTTAAACATAAGGCGTACAGTGACCGGCGGTTGAATTTCGGGAAGGCTTCGAAGTCTTTTTTTCTCATTTAATTTTTTGCTTTCGGACAACACGTTCTCTCACCTCCGAGTTTGTTAGCTCCGCAGCCGCCGCATTTTTCACGGCAATGAGGAGTCGTATTTTCACTGTATGCTCTGTCGCGCTCACGGCGCAAAAATTCCTTTGATACTCCGCAATCGATGATATCCCACGGAAGCACCTCGTCAAGTCCGAAGGCTCTGTTCGCGTAAAACGCGGGGTCTATACCGCTTCGCTCGATGACCGATATCCATTTATCGTAATCAAAGCACTCGTCCCACGAGTCAAAGCAGAAGCCCTCTTTGCACGCAAGCTCGAGCGCGTCCGCAAGACGTCTGTCGCCTCTTGCAAGAACTGCCTCTATTCTGCTGACCTTTGCGTCATGGTGAGTATATTTTATCTTTCTGTCGGTTATCTTTGAGCCGAGGTATTCCTGCTTCTTTGCAAGGGATTCAAGGGTATCCTGCGCTTCCCATTGGAAAGGCGTAAAGGGCTTTGGTATAAAGCACGAAACGCTTATGGTGACCTGAGGTTTCTTTACCTTTTTACCGTAATGCACCATATAATATTTTTGAATAACGTGAGAAGCAAGCTCCGCGATTCCCGCGATATCGTCGTAAGTCTCGGTGGGAAGTCCCGACATGAAGTAAAGCTTGACCATGCTCTTTCCCGCCTCAAAAGCAACGCCGACGGCTCTCATGAGGTCCTCTTCCCTTACGTTCTTATTGATAACGTCACGGAGTCTCTGCGTTCCCGCCTCGGGCGCAAAGGTCAAGGACGATGAGCGCACGGTTGCTATCTTATCCATTAGCTCCTTTGTAAAGCTATCCACTCGCAAGGACGGAAGCGATATGCTTACCATATTATCGTCGGTCCATTCGAGGAGCGAGTCTGTGAGCTTTTCAAGCTCGGTATAGTCGCTTATCGAAAGAGACGTGAGTGACATTTCCTCGTATCCCGTTGATTCATAAAGGCACTTTGCCTGTTCGTTGAGCACCTCGGGAGTTTTCTCTCGTACGGGTCGATAAATTATACCCGCCTGACAGAAACGGCAGCCGCGTATGCAGCCTCTGAACACCTCAAGCATTATTCTGTCGTGCACCGTTTCTATGTAAGGCATCACTACCTTATCGGGAAAATACGCTTTATCAAGGTCTTTGACTATACGCTTCGTTATCTTGGTCGGAATGTCGTCGTATATGGGCGTGTACGCCTTTATCGTGCCGTCGCCGTTATATGTCACGTCGTACAGTGACGGAACGTATATTCCCTCGATAGTTCTTGCCGCCTCATGAAGATACGCTTCCTTCGTATATCTTCCCTCTTCTTTCATTTTTATGTAAAGACGGCAAAGCTCGGGGAGCATCTCCTCGCCCTCTCCAATATTAAAGAGGTCGAAGAAAGGAGCAACAGGCTCTGCGTTATACGCGCAAGGCCCTCCGCCTATGATTATTGGCATATCGTCGCCTCGGTCTGCGCTCCTGAGCGGTATCTTTGCCAGTTCCAGCATATTGAGGACGTTCGTATAGCTCATTTCATATTGAAGCGTGAAGCCTATCATGTCGAATTCGGTAAGCGGGTCTCCGCTTTCGCAAGCGGTAAGAGGGATATTATGCTCCCTCATTTTTTCCTGCATATCTATCCACGGGTCGTACACACGCTCACACCATACGTCCTCTTCTCTGTTGAGAACGCCGTAAAGTATGCGCATACCGAGATTGGACATTCCTATCTCATACGTGTCGGGAAAGCAAAACGCAAAACGCGCTTTGACCTTTGTCTTATCCTTGATTATCTGTCCGTATTCTCCGCCCGAATATCTTCCGGGCTTTGAAACCGACTTTAAGATGCTGCTTATCTGTTCGTTCATGGTTTTTTCTTTCTGTTTGTTTTATTTCTTTTTTCGCTCAATTGCGGAGCGTGAAAAATAATTTTTTCTTGGCAATTCGGGAAGCGATATTGCCAACGCAAGAGCTATGCACAATATTCTGAACACGAGCAAAGCATACTGATTGGCAAACTGCACCTCACCGAAAACGTTAAGAATTATCGCCGCCAAAAAAGCAACGACACCGCCCGCTATACTGATAGCGGCTATCCTTTTTCTTATACGCGCAAGTTTTTTGCACCATATTACCGCTTCGGCAAGCTTGAGACGGGACGCTTTTACGATAAGCCCTGTATCCTCTTTTTTACTGTTGCGCCCTCTTTGTCCTCTGTAAATGTCCTTCGCCGTCTTATGTACGATGCTTACGGGAGTTTTGCCGAATCTTCTCAATTTTTCCGCAAGCTTACTGCATATAAGCGGGTCGTAAGTCTCTATTGCGCAGTAAACACCGTTTTCCGCAAGACGCTCTATAAGTATCTCGAACAACGGTTCTACGTTATATTGCACGTTGACCTTCGCGCTGACCTTGCCGTCAAAGGAAACGCAAAGCGTTGCTCTTTGAGAGCTGTCCTTCGTATCGTCCTCGAATTTGAATCCGTAACGCTCCATAAAGACAGTGTCGCCGACTATCAGCAGATGCTTCTTACCGACTATCGCTTCGATCCCGTTTCTGAACGCTCTCAAGACGGTAACGTCCTCGAATTTATATTCGGGAGGAACGTTATTAAATACATCGGACATTGGTCCGCCTATCTTCGAATAAAGCGCGTCAAGAGCGCCTAAAATATTGAGCGAATTCTTTTGGTCGTAAAATACTATTCCGACCTTATCGGCTTGACACGCAGAGAAAAGATGTATGTCGCTAAAGACGAGCACGTCACTGTCTCCGTATTTTTTTATCGCTTCTCTTCCCGCTATCGCGCAGCCGCGTGCCGAAAGCCTTACGGTCGCTATGTAAAGCACGAATTCCTCGCACAAGCTATACGCCGCGGGCATTGAGAACAGGAATATTATCCATATCGCGCAAAGCACCGAGGACATCTCCGCGTCGGCAAACATACAAGCCATACCTGAAAGCACCGATAAAACGAGCGCGGGTATGAAAAAGTTCTTGAGTATTGGAGCGTCTATTTTATGCTTATCGTGTACCGAATGGAAATAACGGGTCGGGAATGCTACGTCGGCGGGAACGCGCACCTTTTGAGAGGTATCCATACCGCCGCGGTACATCTTATCCGCAACAGAGCCCTCTTTATCGTCACGCAAGAGCGTATACGCTCTGCTATCCGTCTCGGAATATATTTCAAATATTCTTTTCTCTCGGCAAAGCGCGAGATGGTCTGCCACTACCGAGCAAAGCACCGACAGCATAGCGATAAAGTGGAAGCTTACGGCAAAGCTATCCGCCTTCGTAAAGAAGAGCGTAATGTCATATACGCATACCGAAATTACCGACAGCGCCGCTACCGAATATCCGTCGGGACGCGCTAAAACAACGTTTTTTATTCCTCTTAACAGTTTTTTTATCGGAGCTATGCAACCTATAAGCAAGAATTGCAAACCGAACAACAGGTAAACTATCGGGTCTTTTGAATAATCGAACACGCCGACAAACTCTACGTCAAAAAGCGGCAAGACTTCGTAAAGGAATATTCCGAACGTTACAATGGAGGTTATACAAAGTGAGATGAGCGACCTTGAAAATACTTTTTTGTATCTCTGCTTTATCTCTTCGTTTTGATCTCTTGATAAATATTCCTCACCGTCGTAAGCATACGACGTGGAAACGTCGAGCGGCTCTGAATCGCGGTCATCGTAATATTCCTCGATCCCCTCCTCTCCTATCGTTTCCTCAAGCTCGTCCTTACAGCCAAACTGAAGCAAAAGCTCAATGACCGACTTGTCAAGCTCTTGCTTCGGAGCTTGTCTCTTCTCTTCCTCCGCAATAGCCTGTGCCTGCTTTTCCTCATGTAAGCGGATTATCTCCTCTTCAAAGCTTCCAAAGTCGTCAACGGACTCTTCTTCATCTTCAAGGGTTATCTGCTCAAGGTCGAGAGCGATCATTTCAGGCTCTGTTAAAAGTTCTTCTGATCTTTCCTCGAGCTCTTCTTCGAGCTCTTCTTCGAATTCTTCTTCGAGCTCTTCTTCGAGCCCTTCTTCGAGCTCTTCTTCGAGCTCTTCTTCGACTTCTTCGACTTCTTCGACTTCTTCGAATTCTTCTTCGAGCTCTTCTTCGACTTCTTCTTCGACTTCTTCTTCGAGCTCTTCCTCGAATTCTTCTTCGACTTCTTCTTCGACTTCTTCTTCGACTTCTTCTTCGACTTCTTCTTCGACTTCTTCTTCGACTTCTTCTTCGAGCTCTTCCTCGAATTCTTCTTCGATCGCCTGTGCAAGAGGTACTTCTTCTATCTTTTCGGTCTCAACGGGTTCTGTGGAAATTTCGGGTACTGTCTCTATCGCTTCGGAAGTATTTTTGCTCTTGCTTGAGCCTTTTTTACCGTGTGTATTCACCTCGCGCAAAAAATCCGAGTCGAGAGCGTAATCGTCTTCCGCATTGTCCTCCGCGCTATCTATTACGGACATTATGTTAAACTTTTTTCGGAGCTCTGCCTGAATGTCCGCATTTGACATATCCTTATCCGCATTCGATATGATATTCTCTTTTTTAGGGGTACTTGACGTATCTTCCTCATAAGAGCTTTTGAGGAGCTTTACAATATCGTCAATATTCTGTGAATTTGTCTCTGCCGAGCTATTCTTTTTAGTGTCTTCCATGAATGCCCCTCCTTTAAAAATTTCAGCTTCTGTGCTGTCTCGATATCTCCGCAAGTATTACTGCCGCGGCAGTCGATACGTTAAACGAATTAACGTGTCCGTACATTGGAATGGAAACGATATAATCCGCGTTTTCTTTGAGTATTCTTGAAACGCCCTCGCCCTCGCTTCCGAGAATAAGAGCCGTGGGACACTTGAAATCGGTATCGTAATACGCGCTTCCGCCCGCCTCCGCCGCAAATATCCAGAGTCCGTTTTCACGGAGCTTCTCAACAGCCGCGGAAAGATTTGTTACCTTTGCGATAGCAAGATGCTCGATAGCTCCGCACGACGCCTTGGTCACGACGGGGGTAAGACCTACCGCGCGGCGCTTGGGTATTATAAGTCCATGTGCGCCGACACCCTCCGCGCAACGAATGAGCGCGCCGAGGTTATGCGGGTCGGTTATACCGTCCGCTATTACGACAAACGGCTTCTCACCGCGTTCCTTGGCTATATTAAGTATATCCTCAACCGTACAGTATTCCTTTTCTGCCGCCATGGCGATAATGCCTTGGTGATTCGCTCCCGCGCTTATCTTATCAAGCTTGGCTTTTTCCGCGTCTATTATCGGTATCTTGCGCGACACAGCCTCCGCTACGAGAGCAACGATAGAGCCTTCTCTCTCTCCCTTTTGAACGAGTATCTTATCGACCGCGCGTCCCGACTTCAAAAGCTCACGCACCGCGTTTCTGCCTATTACCATTCCCTCGGAAGAAGCTTCTTGCTCGAATGGCTCTCTTTTATCTTTATATTCTCGATTATTCTTTTTTTCGCCGTATTTTTTATAATTCTTTTCCATATCGACCTCCGACGGACGTATAATATTCTTTTTTTAGCTATAATAACTCCATTATATTTAATTATAACATAAAAAAGCCTTTTTGTACATACTTTTCTAATAACAATATTATAATTTTCGCAAAAAAACTCTGTTTTTTAGGAGACGGTATGAAAAAATCAAATTCGTTCAGACTTCGTGTTCTGTTGATATTCTTTGCATTCGTTCTTATATTTTCTTTTACCGTTTTTTGCTTTATTTGCTTTGCGGGCAAAGATATTCCCGAGAGAGAGACCTCCTTTGATGGAGCTACAAGCAACGCGCCTATCGTTATAATAGACGCGGGTCACGGCGGTGAGGACGGCGGAACTGTTGGTATAAACGGTGTTTATGAAAAGGACTTGAATCTCAAGATCGCAAAAAAGCTTGATACTATGCTAAAAAGTGCGGGAATTCGAACAGTAATGACACGCACGACGGATATTCTTCTTTATGACAGAAACGAAGATTACGAAGGGCGGAAAAAGATGCTCGACATGGCAAAAAGATTGAAAATATCCGAGAGTTACGAAAACGCGATATTTATAAGCATACACATGAATTCTTTTCCCGTATCTAAATACAGCGGACTTCAGGTCTATTATTCGCCTAACGACCCGTTATCAAGAGAGCTTGCCGAGAGGATACAGGTCATGACGAAGGACGCTTTGATGCAAGAAAACACGAGGAAAATAAAAGCCTCAAACGGAAAAATATTTTTGCTTGACAGAATGAATATCCCTTCCGTATTGATAGAATGCGGTTTTCTTTCAAACCCCGCGGAATGCGATAAGCTTTGCGACGAAGCTTATCAAAACGAGCTTGCGGCTACTATATGCTGCGCTATTTTGGAGCATATCGATTAAATTTATCCTCGGTATTGATTTTTCGTTGTTTTTACTGTATAATATAAGAGACAACATATAAGGAGTCTTTTATGAAAGGTATTAAAACTGTTTACATATGCTCGGAATGCGGATATGAGAGCGCGAAATGGCTTGGAAAGTGTCCTCGGTGCAATTCGTGGAACACCATGGTCGAGGACGTGGTAGAAAGCGCTCCGCAAAGCGCCCCCTCGGGGCGTCGCGCTTCGGTCATTCGATTGGAGGAGAGCCATGCGTCTCACTTTACAGAGCTTGAAACGCCCGATTATATAAGGACCGATACGGGACTCTCGGAGCTTGACAGAGTGCTTGGCGGCGGTCTTGTCAAGGGCTCTGTCGTTTTGCTTTCGGGTGAACCTGGTATTGGAAAATCCACGCTTTTGCTCCAAATATGCGACACCTTGGGAAAAAGCAGATCGGTGCTTTACGTTTCGGGAGAGGAATCGCAAGGGCAACTGAAGCTTCGCGCAAACCGTCTTAAAGTCAGCGGAAACAATCTCTATATCCTTACGGAAACCAATATTGAGCGCATACTTGAGGAAGCAAAGGCTATAAAGCCCGACGTGATCATTGCCGACTCGGTGCAGACTATGTATTCCGACCATATCTCCTCCGCCCCCGGAAGTGTTACTAACGTAAAAGAGGTCGCTATGGCGTTTATCTCCAAAGCAAAGTCGGAGGGGATATCCGTAATTCTCGTCGGTCACGTTAACAAGGAAGGCGGTATTGCAGGGCCTAAGGTGCTTGAGCACATGGTCGATGCCGTTCTCAATTTTGAAGGCGACAGACGGCAGAGCTACCGCATTATAAGAGCGAACAAAAACCGCTACGGCTCTACGAATGAGATAGGCGTGTTTGAAATGACCGATTCGGGCCTTCGTGAAGTTCCGAACCCTTCCGAAATGCTCCTTGCCGACCGTCCGACCGATACCTCAGGAAACTGCGCGATATGTACCATGGAAGGTACTCGTCCTCTCGTTGCCGAGATACAGGCTCTCGTTACGCAAACGGTATTCCCCGCTCCGCGCCGTACCTCAAACGGAATGGATTATAACAGAGTTTGTCTTATACTCGCGGTTCTTGAGAAGCGGCTTGGTCTTCGCTTTTCCTCTCACGACGTTTATCTTAACGTTATCGGAGGTATGCAGATAGACGAGCCCGCCTCCGACCTTGGTGTCGCGCTCGCGCTTATCTCGTCGCTTACCGACACGGTCATTCCCGACGAGCTTATCGCTATCGGCGAGCTCGGTCTTTCGGGTGAATGCCGCGGTGTCGCGAATATCGAGCAACGTGTCAGAGAGGCGGCAAGGCTTGGTTTTACAAAAGCGGTCATCCCCCACCACAATATTCAAAATTGCGCGGAAATAAATGGCATAAAGCTTATTCCCGCAAAAAATGTGTATGATATTCTGCGATTGATAAAAGCTTCTGAAAAGAAGAAAAACGAATAAATTTCAAATTTTGATTTGTCGGTGCGTTATGTTCGCATAAATTTAACCGAATGGTAACGGACCGTCGAGGACGCCGGTCCCTACAAAATAATTTATGATCGTTAGGTTTTACCGTCGCCTCACGGCGAGGAATATGTGTACAAATTTTTCTACACTGTAGGGACCGGCGTCCTCGACGGTCCTTAATACAAACGATTTAAACCAATCAAACGATATAACAAACTGTTCGACAAACCGCAATTTATTTAATATTTAATATCCAATAACCAAAATACGCGGACACGACTTTGATCGTCGTGTCCGCGCGTTTTTATACATATTTAAGCTTTATTTTTAAGCTCTGCAAGTATCTGCTTAAGAAGATCCTCTGTGGTGGGATTGGCTTCTCTGTCAAGTCTTGCCTTTTCAGCAGCTGCTTCATCAGCAAGCTTTTTCTTGTTTGCGAAATAAGCCGCAACGGCTTCTTTATCCTTCTTGTTGATGCCGTTCGCCTTAAGCTCCTTCTTTTGCTCACTTGTAAGGTTTTTGCCTGCAAGCTTTTCGTTGAGTTCCTTGCGTTCTTCTCTGATCTTGTTGAATATCTTAACGATAGTAAAGAGAACGAGAGCTATAAGGAAGAAGTTAATGATAGCGTTGATAAACGATCCCCAATCTATGTAAATAGATTTAGCAAGGTCTATCTCGGTCGTAGGATTTCCTGCGGCATCGGGAACGTAAGCGGGCTTGAGCATCGTAAACAGCTCCGCGAGAGTATCCTTGCCGAAGATAATAGCGAGAAGCCAGTTGATTATAGGCTTGAGGATAAAGTTGCTCAGTCCGTTAACTATTGCGGTAAAGGAACTACCGACGATAACACCGACTGCCATATCAACTACGTTTCCGCGAGTAATGAATTTTTTAAATTCTGTGAAAAACTTTTTCATTTTTTACTCCTTTTTGTTGTTTTTGGCTTTTTTCGTCGAATTCTGACATATACATTATACAACCTTTTATTCTTCTTGTCAATAGCTTTGTTTTTGAAATTGCTTTGTCAAGCTTTTTATAAGACCCGAGAAAGCTCATCTATACTTTCTTTATCAGTCGCCCAGCTCGTAGCGAAACGGACAACAGAGCGGTCTTTTGGCAACGCTTCCCAAAAGCTGAACTCGACCTTCTCCGATAATTCTCGCATCTTTGCGTTATCGAGAATTACAAACTGTTGGTTTGTCGGAGACTCAAGGAAAAATTCATACCCTTTCTCCTCCAATACTCTTACGAGCTCCTTTGCCATATCTATGGCGTGACGGCTTATGCGGAAATACAGATCATCTGTAAAGAGCGCGTCAAACTGTATTCCGTTGAGTCTTCCCTTTGCCAAAAGTGCGCCGTGGCGTTTTATCATTGTAACGAATCGTTTGGGAGCTTTAGATCCCGAAAACACGAGAGCCTCTCCGCAAAGCGCACCCACCTTTGTTCCGCCTATGTAAAAAACGTCGCAAAGCCTTGCTATGTCACAAAGAGAAAGGTCTGCGCCATCACTCATGATACCGTAGCCCAAGCGCGCGCCGTCCATATACAACGGAATTTTATATTCTCGGCAGATACGCGAGATATCTTCAAGTTCATTTTTTGTATAGAGCGTTCCGTATTCGGTGGGATAAGAAATATAGACCATTCCCGGTGCTATCATATGCTCGTTATTAGAATCGAAAAAGAAGCCTGAAAGAAATGCTTCAAGCTCTTTTGCGTCTATCTTTCCAAGATGCGTCGGCAAAGATATTACCTTATGACCCGTATATTCGATAGCACCCGCCTCGTGAGTGTTTATATGTCCCGTTTCTGCCGCGACAACTCCCTCGCAAGCTTCAAGAAGCGTTGCTATGGCTATTTGATTTGTCTGCGTACCGCCCGTCAGAAAATAAACGTCGGCATCGGGGCTTTCGCAGACTTTTCTTATTTTTTCTTTTGCTCTTAACGTATAAACGTCCGTTCCGTATCCCGTGAGCTGCTCCATATTGGTCTCTACCAAACGCGCGAGGACTTCGGGGTGCGCGCCCTCAACGTAATCACTTGCAAACGATAACATAGCTATCTCCTTTTTCTTTGTTTATATTTTTGTCTTTCCCGAAATTATGTTCTTATAATCCTCAAGATTACGGCGAAGAAGCGCGGGTGTGTCAAGACCGTACGGGCATTGCGAAGCGCACTTGTTACAGTTAAGACAGGATTCTATCTTTAACATCTTTTCCTGCCATTCGGGTGTCAGCCAATTTTGAGACGGGCTTCTGCGTATGAGCTGTGACATACGGGCGCTGTTATTTATCTCGATACCGACGGGACAAGGCATACAATATCCACAGCCTCTGCAAAAATCACCTAAAAGCTCCTTGCGGTCTTTTTCGATCATTTCTGTCATTTTTGCGTTCATTTCGGGGGTATCCGATATATAAGAAATAAACTCCTCAAGCTCACTATCCCGCTGTATCCCCCATATCGGCAACACGTTATCAAATTGCGAAATATAAGCATACGCGGCGGCGGAATTTGTAATAAGTCCTCCCGACAACGCTTTCATTGCGATAAATCCGACGTTGTGCTCCTTGCAAAGCTTGACAAGCTCGATCTCCTTATCGGTCGCAAGATAGCAAAACGGAAATTGAAGTGTTTCGTAAAGTCCCGACTCGACCGCTTCTCTCGCGATATGAAGTCTATGGTTCGTAAGTCCGATATGGCGTATCTTTCCCTCCTTCTTTGCTTCAAGCAGAGTTTCATATACGCCCGTTCCGTCATTGAGCTTAGGACAAAACGCGGGATTATGCACCTGATATATGTCTATATAGTCTGTATTCAAGAATTTAAGACTTGCTTCGAGATCTCTTTTTATTCCCTCGGGTGTTACAGACATGGTTTTTGAAGCAATAGTTATTTTATCACGCATATCGGAAAAAGCAAGTCCTATCTTTCTCTCACTGTCGGAATATGCTCTTGCTGTATCAAAAAAGGTAAAACCGCCCTCATATGCTCTGCGAAGAAGCTTTACGGCGTATTCGTCCGAGACTCTTTGTATCGGTAACGCGCCAAACGCGTTTTGTATGGTGGTTATCCCCGTTTTTCCAAGTACGACTTTTTTCATATTTTCTCCATTTTTCTCCTTAAGCTTTAATATTTTAATTATACACTTAAATGCGGATTTTTTCAAGTTTTTTTCATAAAAAGCATTTTAAATTGCAAATTCCGTCAAATATTATTAAATTAGGCTTAAATTAGCACTTGAAAAATTTTGATTTTGCGTTTATAATATAGGTAACGTTATAGAAATAAGGACGGTCTGTTATGAAAACTATAATCAACGACAAATTTATGCTTAACAGCAAAACCGCGGTTGAGCTTTACGAAAATTTCGCAAAGGATATGCCGATAATCGACTACCATTGCCATCTTGATCCCAAGATGGTCGCTCTCGACCACCGCTTTTCCGACGTTGGTGAGCTTATGCTTGGCGGTGACCATTACAAGTGGAGAGCTATGCGCTCCTTTGGTATTGAGGAAAAATATATTACGGGTGATGCTTCGGGCAGAGAAAAATTCCGCGCGTTTGCCAAAATGCTTACCTATGCTATCGGAAATCCTCTTTATCATTGGACGCATCTCGAGCTTAAGCGTTACTTCGGCATCGACGAGCCCTTGACCGAGGAGAGTGCAGACCGCATTTTCGACCGTTGCGGAGAATTGCTCGCGTCTGACGGCTATACTGCCCGCGGACTTGTTGAGCGTTCGGGAGTTGAGGTCATCTGCACGACAGACGATCCCGCCGATTCTCTCGAATGGCACAAGATGATAAAAGAAAGCGACTTCTCTACGAAGGTGCTTCCCACGTTCCGTCCCGACAAGGCGGTAGCTATTCAGAAGGATACTTTCCTTCCCTATATCGAATCCATTGGGGTAAAGAGCTATGACGAGCTTAAGACTTGGCTTTTGAGCCGTATCGATCACTTCCACAAAAACGGTTGCCGTATCGCTGACCACGGTCTTGATTTTATGCCCTATGCCGAGGGTGACGCGGCGGCGGTATTTGCTGACGTTCTCAGTGGCAAAAAGCCGTCTGACAAGGAAATGCAGGCTTACATGACCGATCTTATCATTTTCTGCGGTAAGGAATACGCAAAGCGCGGTTGGTGTATGCAGATACACGTTGGCGCGACGAGAAACAACAACACCGCTATGTACCGCGCGATCGGTGCGGACACGGGCTACGATGCTATCGGTGACAGTCAGCTTGCGGTCCAGCTCTCAAAGATAATGGACGCTATGGAACTTGAAGATCTTCTTCCAAAAACGATACTCTATTCGCTCAACCCGAACGACACCTATACGCTCGCAACCCTTATGGGCGCGTTCCAGAAAGCTCCCTTTAAATCAAAGATACAGCTTGGCTCGGGTTGGTGGTTCAACGATCAGCGCGACGGTATGGAAGCGCAGCTCCGCGCGTACGGAAATCTTGGAGTGTTGGGCGGATTCGTTGGAATGCTGACCGACTCGCGCAGCTTTATATCCTATCCAAGACACGAATATTTCCGCAGAATACTCTGTAATCTTATCGGCACATGGGTGGAAAACGGTGAATATCCCGATGACCGTGAAGCCCTTGGCAAGATAATCCGCGGTATCTGCTACGAAAACGCAAAGGAATATTTTAATTTCTGATATAAAAAATTACCGCTCGAATTTTCCGAGCGGTAATTTTTTTATTCCCCTGATTCCTGTTTTTTCTCGCGGATCTTCCAGCTTGCGAAGCCGTATATATCGTTCACAAGAAATATCGCGAAGCATGCGACCATCGGAAGATATGAAAGACTTTCGAAGGTAGCCAATATCCATAATGTTACCAAAACTATATCATTTGCGGCATATGCGAGCGCGTAATAGGAATTGCGCATAAACATAAGATACGACGCAAGAAAGCTCGTTGTTATCGACACGGTGCTTACGAGAAGATTCGGTGTACCAAGCGCGCGCAATATAAAATAAAACACAACTGTAACGCTCAATGTCAACACAACGCACAAAACAACATCACGAGCTTTTAAGTGACGTATTTTGACCTCGTTCTTCCCTTTTTTATAAGGATTCCGAAGCCATGATATTACCGACAACGCCGCTATCGGCGCGCTCATTCCGAGATAAGTTATTATCTCACCGTAATAACGAAACTCAAACGAAGTTATAGAATAAAGAACGCTGAAAATGACTGTAAATATCTGTCCCCAAACGTTTCCCTTTGCTACAAATATAAGGGCGGTAACTCCTATAAGCGTAGCCAACATTGTAACAAGTTGTATATCTTTTGAAACAAAATTTGACACAAGCACTACGGTCATTGATATAGACCACAATATCCATTCGTGCTTTTTTAATTCCGAAAAAGGATTTTTTAGCATTAATGTCACCTCGAAAAAATAACACCCGAAACGCATCTTCAAAGACCTAACGATACGTTCACGAGTGCAAAGCTCTCACTACCCGGTGGCAGTTTATTTATTACGTTTATATTTTATCACAAATTCTATGATTTGTCAACAGATACCCCCCGCCCTACGAGGTTAGCGAGAACACATACCGATAAATTTTGATTTGTCGGTGAGTTTGATTTGACGAAACGGGGACACACGAACGAAACGATTATCACCAAGAGCCTTCTCCAGCGGAGAAGGTGGATTTTGCGAAGCAAAAGACGGATGAGGAGATCGC
>SVUA01000027.1 GCA_015063485.1 Oscillospiraceae bacterium
CTTTATGCCTTTATTTTACCACAAAATTGTAAACTATGTCTCTTCACATTCTGTAAACTATCTTACCACACTATACATATCAGCCTCCCGTTTTGTCCGTTTTTTGCCATTTGTCTCGGGCTGTCGACGTCAGCCCCTACAGAGTTTATGATAACCGTTTCATTCGTGCCTTGCCATTTCGTCAAATCAAACCCACCGATAAATCAAAATATGATGAGTTTTTTCGCGCAACCCTTGTTTTTCTTGACTTTTGACCTTAAATATGGTATAATGAAGTACGAGGAGAAAGGAGAAAACGACCGTAAACACATAGAAATTGCAAAGTGTATTTCAAACATTTACGAATTTCATAATGGCGAGGTACGAAAATGAAATCTGAATTAAAAGAAAAGCTCAAAAATCTTTTTAGTTGGAAGTTATTCAAAATATTGTATGCTGCAAGTCTTGGTTTGAGTTTCGTATGGAATTTGGCACTCACAATGTATGAGGGTGAATCGGATTTTTTTGAGGTTATAGGTAACAGTATAGTTATTTCGCTTCCTTTATTTGTGTTGTCATTGATAATTGTCGGTATTATCGGTTTGATAATAATGATAGTGCTAAAAGCAGGGATAATGAAGATACTGTTGTCAATACTTATGATTGTTGCGGGAGTGGCGGCGTTATTTTGCTTGGAGGATGCCTGGATAGTTGTTTTTTTGATTTTTTTCAGCTTCTTTTTGGGTTTCTTTTTTGAATTGTTTGGATAATGAACAGTCTGATTTTGAGTTTCATCGGATATTTCTATCCGATGGAGCGGTATGAGCATAAAAGCGAAAAGGTCGTAAGTTAAACAAATTGGCAATTTGTCGGGATATAAAAACAGAACGCTAATGATAAAATTCTCTCTATCTTTGTAGGTTTGTTTAAATCGTTCGCGTTATTTTCTGCCGTTTGGGCAAGGTACGAACCCAACGGTATGAACCGACCTAAAGGCTCCATTGTGTAAAGGGAGCTGTCGCGAAGCGACTGAGGGATTGTTCCAATATATATATCCTTTAATAAAATTTTATAATTTTTTCGAAAAGCTATTGCAATTGTGAAAAAATTGTGATATAATATTACGGAACGATGAGAGTGGGTTTGAAAAGACCCACTCTTAATTGTTAATTTCGGTACTTTTAAAAGCGTATCAAGCATGAAAAAACGGAGGTAATCTGATGGCAAAGAACACAAAAAGCGTTGCCGAGACGGTAAGAGAGCTTGCAGAGCCGATAGCGGAGGAGATCGGCTGTTGGATCTGGGACGTTGAATACGTCAAGGAGGGCGCAAGACGTGTTTTGCGCATTACGATAGATTCCGAGGAGGGTATTACTATCGACGACTGCGAGAAGATGCATCGCGCGATAGATCCCGTGCTTGATGAAGCGGACCCCATTGAAGAGGCGTATTACCTTGAGGTCTCCTCACCCGGAGTAGAGAGAGAACTTCGCACGGCAGAGCACCTTTACGCTTGCGAGGGTTGGAACGTAGAGGTAAAGCTTTACGCTCCTCTTAACGGCTCAAAGCTTTACCGCGGTGTATTGCTTGAGGTCGGTGAGAACGGCGAGATACGCATAGAGACCAAAGATGGCGAAACCACAAACGTTATGAGCTTTGCTCCCGATACGGTCGCAAAGGTCAACACCTATTTTGAATTTTGAATATAATCGGCTAAAAAGCTCGACTGAAAAGGATGGAAATTAAAAATGAACAAGGAATTTTTTGTTGCTCTTGATCTTCTTGAAAAGGAGAAGGGAATACCGAAGGAGTATATGCTTGAAAAAATAGAAGCAGCTCTCCTTTCCGCATTCAAAAAGGAATTCGGAAACAGCACTATGATGCGCGTAAATATCGATCCCGTAAAGGAAGACGTTAAGGTATACCTTCAGAAAGAGGTCGTTGAGGAAGTAACGAATCCGCAGTGCCAGATATCCCTTGAGGAAGCTAAGGCTATCAGTAAGAGATACGATATCGGAAAGATGGTTGAGACTGAGGTAAAGACAAAGAACTTCCGCAGACTCAGCGCGGCTGCCGCAAAATCTGTTATCATTCAGGGTATTCGCGAGGGCGAGAGAAAGGTCATGCAGGACGCTTACGAGAGCAAGCGTGAGGAGATAATAACGGCTACCGTCAGCAAGGTCGATACTATCAACGGCAACGTAGTTCTTGAAACGGGTACTAGCCACGCGGTCCTTCTTAAGAGCGAGCAGATCCCGGGAGAGACCTTCTACGTTGGAGATAAGATAAAAGTTTTCGTTATGGAAGTAAACAAGGAGTCAAGAGGACCTCTTGTAACTCTTTCGAGAATACACGCAGGACTTGTTCGCAGAATGTTCGAGCTTGAAGTTCCCGAGATCCAGGACGGCATCGTTATGATAAAGGGTGTTGCGAGAGAAGCAGGCTCGAGAACCAAGATCTCGGTTTGGTCTCGCGATGAGGACGTTGACGCAGTCGGCGCTTGTATCGGTAACCACGGTATGAGAATCGGCGGTATCGTTGATGAGCTCCGCGGAGAAAAGATAGATATCGTAAAATACAGCGAAAATCTTGAGGAGTACGTAGCCGCGGCTCTTGCTCCCGCTGAAGTCCGCTCCGTAACGCTTACGGGCGACAGAGCGTGCAAGGTCGTAGTAGATGCGGATCAGCTTTCCCTCGCTATCGGTAAGGAAGGACAGAACGCGCGTCTTGCCGCAAGACTTACCGGTATGAAGATAGACATAAAATCCGAGTAATATCGAATCATGGAACAGAAATCAAAGCAAAAAAAAATACCTATGCGCCAGTGCCTTGGTTGTAACGAGCATAAGGCAAAGGGTGAGCTTCTCCGTGTTCTCCGTACGCCCGAGGGCGAGATAGTTCTTGATTTTACGGGAAAGAGATCGGGGCGCGGAGCGTATATATGTAAAAACGTTTCTTGCTTGAAAAAGGCGAGAAAGTCAGGCAGAATAGGAAGAAGCCTTGATTGCGAGATCCCAGAGGCTGTATATGACCGCATGGAAAAGGAGCTTTCCGAAAATGAGTGATCAAGGGGTAAAAAATTCGGAAAAGATACTTTTGTCGCTCGGACTTTGCGTTCGCGCACGAAAAGTGATCTTTGGAGTGCCGATGATATGCGAAGCCATGAGAAAGGGCGGAGCGCAAAGACCTCGCGCGGTATTTGAGGCAAACGATACCTCCGAAAACACGCATAAACGGATAGCGGACAAATGCAAATTTTATAATATTAGTCTATATAGACTTTCAGTAGATGGCGTAACGCTTGCAGGGGCGCTTGGAAAAAGCGCGTCGCTCGCGGCGGTCGCGGTGACCGACGAAAAAATGTGCGCCATGGTAGAGAAAAACATATAAAGAACAAGTTTTATCACGTTGATACGTTCTGACACAAACGGCAACAAATCCAGAGGAGAGGAAAGGATGTCTTTGGCTTCTGCAAAGACAACGGTACGTAAGTATGGCAGCAAATCAAAATACTTCATTGTTAAAGGTAAATCAGCTTTCTAAAGATCTGAATATGAAAAGCAAGGATCTCAACGAGCTTCTTGCGGGAAAGGGGATAACTTTAAAGTCTCAACAGACTTTGAAGCCCGAGGAATTCGATCTTGTATTTGAAACTATCACTATGGGACATCAGATCGAAAATATAGAGGATTATCTTGACGGTATAACTTATATTCCGTCAAAGAAAAAGGTTGCCGAAGAAAAGCCGAA
Source organism: Oscillospiraceae bacterium (assembly GCA_015063485.1). Classification (GTDB taxonomy): domain Bacteria; phylum Bacillota; class Clostridia; order Oscillospirales; family CAG-272; genus HGM12713. Next base: position 3,730 of record SVUA01000027.1, read on the forward strand.
GGAGGAGCCTTTGGCAGAAGCACCCTCAAAGGCACCCGCAAAAGCAGAAGAAAAGCCTGTCGCAGAGGAAAAGAAAGAGGCAAAAGAGCCTGTTAAAGCTGTGCCCAAGGTTGAGAGTGTCAGCTCGACCGAAAAGGCTGAAAAGAAAGAAAAAGAAGTAAAGGCACAACCCGCCGTTAAGGAAGAAAAGGCAAAGAAGCCCGAAGCTTCCACGGCGAAAGCAGAGCCCGCAAAGCAGCCCGAGCGCAAGTTTGAAAATAGTGAAAGATCCGCGCAGAAGCCGCAGATTCCTCAAGGTCAGGCACGTCAGGGCGCGCAAGCACCGAGCGGACAGAAGCCGCAGGGACAGGGTCAGTACGGACAGAGACCTCAAGGTCAGGGTCAGTACGGACAAAGACCGCAAGGACAGCAGCAGGGACAAAACAAGGGCGACCGATTCCAAAATCCTTTTGGAGCAGGACAGAAACAGCAAGGCGGACAGAGACCTCAGGGACAGAATCCGAACGGATTCCGTCAGGGCGGCAACAACGACCGTTTCGGCGGAGCGCAGTTCAAGGATAAAGACGAGCGTCAACAGAACGCGCCCAGAGAGAAGTTCAAGCCGCAGCTTATCGTTCGCGGTCAGACCGAAAAGGGAGAGGTCGCTTCCAAGCAAAAGGGAGCTACGCGAGTTGTAGATATGAGAGCGGGAAGCGTTGACCTTTCGAAGTATGACGAAAGACTCGACAATTTCGTTCCCGATTCTATCGGAGATATTCGCGGCGGAAGCCAGAAGGTCAAAAAGCAGCCCGTTCAAAACAAGAATATGCAGCAGGGCGGCAAGAACAATAAATTCAATAAGGGAAAGAAGAGCGCGCAACCCGTTACCAAAGCTCCTACGAGCGTAACTCTTCCCGCCGAGATAGTAGTAAGCGATCTTGCTTCTCGCTTGAAGGTCACTTCGGGAGAGGTCGTAAAGAGACTTATGATGCTCGGAATGATGGTGACCGTAAACCAGACCGTCGATTACGATACCGCGGCTATCGTTGCCGAGGAAATGGGTATATCCGCAACGCAGGAGGTAGTCGTAACTATCGAAGAGCGTTTGTTTGACGAGGCAGAGGATAATGAGGACACCCTTTCTCCTCGCGCTCCCGTCGTATGCGTAATGGGACACGTTGACCACGGTAAGACGTCGATACTTGACGCTATCCGTAACACCCACGTAACTCGCGGAGAGGCGGGCGGTATTACACAGCACATCGGTGCGTACAGAGTAAAGGTTCAAGGACATGACATTACCTTCCTCGATACCCCCGGACACGAAGCGTTTACCGCTATGCGCGCAAGAGGTGCGCAGGCGACCGATATCGCGATACTCGTCGTTGCGGCAGACGACGGAATAATGCCGCAGACCATTGAGGCTATAAACCACGCAAAAGCTGCGGGAATAGATATAGTCGTAGCTATAAATAAGATGGATAAGCCCACGGCAAACCCCGATGCTATCAAGCAGGAGCTTACGAAATACGACCTCGTTCCTGAGGAATGGGGAGGAGACGTCATCTGCGTTCCCGTTTCTGCTTTGACGGGCTTTGGTATAGAGGATCTTCTTGAGAACGTATTGCTCGTAGCAGAGGTCAAGGAGCTTAAAGCTAATCCTAACAGACGTGCTAAGGGTATCGTAATTGAGGCGAAGCTCGATAAGGGAAGAGGACCTGTTGCAACGGTACTCGTTCAGAACGGTACGCTTCATAACGGAGATATCGTTATCGCGGGAACGGCGGTCGGACGCGTAAGAGCTATGACCGACGATAAGGGAAGAAACGTCAAGGAGGCGAAACCTTCCGTGCCCGTTGAGATAATCGGTCTTGCCGAAGTTCCGAATTCGGGTGATGAATTTAACGCCGTTGAAGACGAAAGAATGGCAAGAGAGCTTGCCGATCAGCGTCGCGAAAAGGCTAAGGAAGAGGTATTCAAGGCGAATGCGAGAGCAAATCTTAACGATCTGTTCGCGCAGATATCCGAGGGCGTCAAGGAGCTTAACATTATCGTTAAGGCGGACGTTGGCGGCTCGGTTGAAGCAGTTAAGCAGTCGCTTGAAAAGATATCCAATGAAGAAGTTAAGGTTCGTGTAATTCACGGTGCGGCTGGAGCTATCCGTGAGGGCGACGTAATGCTCGCGGCGGCTTCAAACGCGATAATCGTCGGATTTAACGTCCGTCCCGATAAGGCGGCTATCGATAGTGCCGAGAGACAGAACGTTGAGATCCGTACCTACCGCGTAATTTACGATTGTATCAACGAGATAACCGATGCTATGAAGGGTATGCTCGCGCCTAAATTCCGCGAGAATCTTCTCGGACACGCAGAGGTCCGTCAGACTATTCACGTTCCGAACGTTGGAACTATCGCAGGTTCTTATATTCAGGACGGTAAGGTAACGCGTGCTTCTATGATCCGCGTAGTTCGTGACGGTGTCGTAATATTCGAGGATAAGATATCCTCTCTCCGTCGTTTCAAGGACGACGTCAAGGAGGTCGCAACGGGATATGAATGTGGTATCGGTCTTGATCGCTTTAACGATATTAAGATCGGCGATATCCTTGAAGCTTATATAATGGAAGAAATAGAAAGATAAGGATGCGAGGATGCGAGGGGATGCGCAAGGGGAACTTTTTGAAAAAAAGTTTCCCCTTGACCCCTCAAAAACTTTCAAAAAAATAGGTTTGAACCGTTTGGTTTGGTTCAAACCTATTTTTTATTTGTTTCGTTTTTTATTTTGCGATTTTTTATAAGTTTGCGTGTTTTGCTTTTGTTTAGTATAATTTTTAGAATTTTGCGTTTTTTTAGTTAGCTTTTGCTTGTTCTTTCGCTCGTTCGTGCTTCTTTCGGGTCTTACGAGACATTCTTCTCCGTATCCGATAAGATCCTCTCGGTGAAGCTTTACAAGAGCTTCGCGCACAAGAGACGCGTTTTGCGGACGGTTGTACTGCAAAAGCGCGCGTTGGAGCTGCTTTTCATGATAATCGGTCGCAACGTAAACGGGCTTCATGTCAAGAGGATTCAGTCCTGTGTAGAACATTACCGTCGATGCCGTTCCGGGCGTTGGGTAGTAGTCCTGTACCTGCTCGGGCGCATAGCGGTCGCGCTTTAAGCAAAGAGCTAATTCAAGCGCGTCCTTCAAGGTAGATCCGGGGTGGCTCGACATGAGATAGGGAACGAGATATTGCTCCTTTCCAACCTCTTTCGTAAGACGAAAATATTTTGAGCGGAATTTTTGATAAACGTCAAAGTCGGGTTTACCCATGCAACGTAGTACGGCAGATGAACAATGCTCGGGCGCGACCTTGAGCTGACCGCTCACGTTGTCGCGTACAAGCTTTTTGAAAAACGTGTCGTCTTTGTCGAGCATAAGATAATCAAATCGTATTCCCGAACGTATAAATACCTTTTTTACCTTTGGTAGCTTTTCTATCTCTTCTATGAGGTGTATGTATTCCGTGTGATCGACCTCAAGATTTTTGCACGGAGTAGGCGCTAAACACTTGCGCGAGGAGCAGACACCGCTCTCAAGCTGCTTTTTGCAAGCGGGGTAACGGAAGTTTGCCGTAGGGCCTCCGACATCGTGAATGTAGCCCTTGAAATCGGGCATTTCGGTGATCTTTTTTGCTTCGGCAACAACGCTCTCGACACTTCTCGAACGAACCGTACGCCCTTGGTGGAACGCAAGCGCGCAGAAATTACAACCGCCAAAGCAGCCTCTGTTATGAGTGATAGAAAAGCGCACTTCCTCTATCGCGGGGACACCGCCTAAAGATTCATAAGACGGGTGATAGGTACGCATGTAGGGAAGAGAGTAGACTCTGTCAAGCTCTTTTCTTTCAAGAGGAGGCATGGGCGGATTCTGTACGAGCACCTTGTCGTCGTAATGCTCGACGATAGCTTTTCCGTTTATAGAATCTTGATTTTTATACTGAATACCGAAAGCTTCCGCGTATTTTCGCTTGTCGGTTTTAAGCTCGTTGTAGTCAAATTCAGCTGCGACGGGGAAGTGTATCTTCTCATCAGGCTTTGCCATATATACAGAGCCGCGAACGTCACGTATCTTTTTTATCGGAACTCCCTTGTCAAGAAGCTCGGCTATACGCAAAAGAATGTTTTCTCCCATTCCGTAGGTAAGGATATCGGCGCGCGAGTCAACGAGGATAGAGCGTCGGATAGAATCCGACCAATAATCGTAATGCGCAAAGCGGCGCAGAGAGGCTTCAAGTCCGCCGATGACTATCGGAACGTCGCCATATGCTTCTCTTATTCGATTGCAGTAAACGATGGTCGCTCGGTCGGGACGAAGCCCAGCTTTTCCGCCTGCCGAGTAGTAATCGTAGGTACGCTTTTTCTTTGCGGCGGTATAGTGCGCGACCATGGAGTCAATATTACCAGCCGTAACTAGAAAGGCAAGGCGAGGCTTTCCGAATTCGCGAAAAGCATCGGCACTCTTGTAATCGGGTTGAGAAAGAATTGCAACTCGGAAGCCTGCCGCTTCAAGCACGCGCGAGATTATAGCAACACCAAAAGAGGGGTGGTCGACGTAAGCGTCACCCGTTACGTAAACGAAATCGGGTCTGTCCCACCCGCGCTCCTGCATATCCGTTTTATTTATAGGTAAAAATCCGTTCATTTTAACACTCCAAAACATTTCTGCTTATATTTTACCATAAATAAAGAAAAAACGCAAGACGAAAGAAAAAATTGAGATTTTAATTTATATCTTTGTAAAAAAGCCGCAGCGGTCAATTTGACCGCTGCGGTATAAGTAAAATTTATCGTTTTTTTCTGATTCCAAAAAATTTACGTAAAAGAGGAGCTAAAAAGCTTGGCGAATGCAGAAGTACGATCTTCATAAAATTCCTCCCGAGATATGTTTTTGTTTTTCATTATTAAATATATGCGTTTTACAATATGAGTGTTCGAAATATCTTTTTTATCCTCGGCATATAATTATGAAAAAAGCTAAAAAGGGGGAGAGAGTATGAGTTCTATAAACGGAATTATTGACAGAAATAGAAAAAACGCGGATTTTGGGGTCTTGCGTGAAATGGGCAGAGCGACCGTGTTGCGCGGTATCGACCAAAGCGGCGCGTACATAAACGGAAATATAGGACTTTATTGCAATCGCTGCGTCGGAAACGAGGACGAAAACGCGCGTCAGCCTTATACCGTTACGCTTGGCGGTAAAAATTACACGGTAATGATAGACGGATATATCAACGGAGACGTGATTTCTTGCGCCGAGGCGGTAATGGAATATTATCTTTCGTTCGGGTATGAGTGCTTTTCTCGCTTTGACGGTGATTTTGCCCTTGCGATAAGTGACGAATACAGAGGGGAGATCATACTTGCGAGAAGCAGAGAAAGCTCACGTCCGCTATATTTTTCTTTTGAGAAAAACAGGCTCGTTTTTTCTTCCGAGATAAAGGGAATGCTTCGGGCGATAGGCGGGGCGGCAAGAATTGATCAAAAAAAATTGAGAGAGCATATTTTTGCTCCCGCGGGAACGTACGTAGCTTCTGATATTTACGTTGATATAGAGGAAGTTCCGCAAGGGAAGAGCCTTGTATTCTCCCAATTGGGCACGAGACTTTTGCCGTGCGTATCGGAAAGTGGGGAAAGGGAAGAAAAGGGAGAGATTATAATTTCAAATTCAAGTGATATCGGAGATGTTCGCAGATGTCTTGCAGAAGCGCTAATTTGCTTTGATTATCCACAGTTTGATGCGTTTATGCCAAGCGTTATGAATACGCTTCGCTTTGAAAGCGAAAAACAAAAACGCGCCGTTCGGATCACCGATGGCGCGGGAAAATATTCAAATAGATATGTCAGAGAGCGAGAGGATAGACTCGGCGGCTTTTTCGGAGTTCCGTTTTACAGTGTGCCGTCTGATATTGAGAGTGTAAATGAAAAGGAATATAAATTGCTCGATTCAGAGCTTGAAAATATCCTCTGTTCTTGTGATACTTACGTTTTGGAAGGGATTTACGGTAAAGGAATTATCGAGCGAGTGAGAGGCGAGAAGTCAATAGGATCGCGTATTCGAATGACGGGAATGTTGTGCCAAAGCGCGTTTTTAGCCAAAACGCAGTCTATACTTCTTTGCTCGAATGGAGAAACGCGCGATATTTACGCGTCCTTGCTCTCAACTATATAAACAGAGCCCTTGCGTACCGATATCAGTGCGCAGTTTCCGTCTATCTCGTTAGAGATAGCATACTGTACGTTTCTTTGAAGCTTTGCGTTTTTTAGCGGATATTTACAGCCCTCTGCTGAAACGCCCTTGGCTTTTTCCGAGGCGAGCAGGATAGAGACGTATTTATATCCGCTTTTCGCTATAAGCGTACTTGTGGAATTTATAAATCTTATTCTGTTGTTTCCGTCTGTTATAAGCGCGTGGACTCTTCGCGTTGAGAGGTCCTCAAGAATAGAGATATTCGAGAGCGTATGGTCAAGTCTGCCCGAAAGACCGCCGATAATTACAATTTCGTCAGCTCCGCGCTCAATAGCGGTTTCGACCGCAAGCTGCGTGTCGGTAAAATCCTTTTCTGCGGGAACTTTGATTATTTCCACGTTCTCATCGGTCTTGTATTCGCCGACAGAATCGAAGTCTCCAAGAAGAATATCTACCTTGACTCCAAGACGTAAAGCGTTCTTGTAACCGCCGTCGGCGGCAATTTTTAGGTCGCCCGCCTTTGCCTTTTCGGTTATATTTTCGGGGAATATATTTCCGCCCGTATAAATAAAAGCTTTCATATATTATGTATCCTGCCTAATCCCATTTTTTCTTCTTTTTCAGAGTTTCGTATATATCAAGGTAGCTTTCGTGCCTCGATCTTGGAATTTTGCCCTCTCTTACGGCTTCAAGGATAGCGCAACCGTCCTCTTTTGTGTGAGAGCATTTCGTGTAACGGCACTCTCCGATATAGGAATTAAACTCGCGCATGGCAGAGGGGAGGTCCTCTTTGTCAAAGAAATCAAAGCGTTCGAAATCGAGCATGGAAAAGCCCGGGGTATCGGCAAGATATCCGCAATCCGCATCGCTTGAGAGAGGGAACAGCTCAACTTGTCGCGTTGTGTGGCGACCTCGTTGTATCTTTTTGCTTATTTCAAAGGTGGATAATTCAAGCTCGGGGAAAAGGCGGTTCATAAGCGTTGATTTTCCGATTCCCGAAGCTCCCGCGAAAGCGGCGGTCTTGCCTTTGAGAGCTTCATTTATAAATTCTTCGATAGGAGAAATATTTTCGTTCTTAACGGCACTCAGCGAAAAGACCTTAAATCCACAGGTCTTGTAAATACTTTCAAGCTCGTCTGCGTGATCTTCGTCAAGCTCACGCTTCGTGATAACTATGATAGGCTCTATATTGTTGTGCTCGGCAATAGCTATCAATTTATCGACCGTGGTAAGTATGGGCGCGGGTGCGGCGGCAGCCATTGTGACGAAAAGAATGTCGAGATTCGCCATAGGCGGACGGATAAGAGAGTTCTTTCTCGTCTCTATCTCGTCTATAACGTACGCTCCGCCGTCCTTTGACGCGCTGCTTGAATGCTCGTCGGGGATAACGGTCACGTTGTCTCCCGCAAGAAGCTCCACGTGCTGATGACGAAAAACACCGCGCGCGCGGCAGCTTATATTTTCAATGCTTCCGTCCTCAAGGCAGAGGCGGACGGTATAAAGTCCGCCTACTCCCTTGATAATTTTTCCTTTTAAAGTTTTTTCCATCTTATTTCCTTAATTTTTTATAGTCAATAGCTGACGTAAACGTCGACGGATACCGTCGACGACGTTATCGGTGTGTTTGGCAGGGGCGTTTGAGAAATTATAGTTCCTTTTGCTTCCGCGCTGACTACGGGGATCTGAGCTCCGAGAACAAGTCCGTACGCGCGTAAGGTTTCCCTTGCTTCTTCGACCGTTTTGCCGTAAAGATTCGGTACGGTCTTTAATGCGTGAGCGCCTATGCTAACTGTAATATCAACGGGAGTGTTTTCCTTTACAGCGCTTTTTGCGGGTATGCTCTGAGATATAACAGTACCCGCGGAAAGCTCAGAATCAACGTATGTGATATTTCCAAGTACAAGCCCTGCGGACTTTAATCTCGTTATCGCCTGTGTTTCGGTAAGTCCTACTATATTCGGTACGGCGCAAAGTATGATCTGCGGACCCAGACTCACAGTAAGCGTTACACTTTCGCCATCTGCCATTAGGTTGTTTGCTTCGGGAGAGGTCTTTATGACCGTTCCTCTTTGTATCGTGCTTGAATATTCGTTTATTACTTTTGGTACAAGTCCGTTGTTTCGAAGGATCAAAGACGCGTCTCTTTCGGTTTTTCCCACAAGCTCCTCAAGCGTATAAGCTCCTTTAGCGTGACTTACCGTAAGAGATATAAGGCAGTATTTGCCACCCGCATAGACCCGTCTCTGCGTTCCCGCGGGGGGAGATTGAGATATCACGTGCCCGGGGGTAACGTTTGGATTGTATTCATAATCAATAACATACGAAAAAAGCTCGTCCGCGCCGTCCTCGGTATCCTCGTATAAAGTGCCGACAAGATCGGGAACGGTAACGGTGGTGTACGGCGTTCCGTACCGCCAGAACAGAGATACAAGAACGATACTTACCGAAATAGCGGTCACAAGGATAGATGAACATAATGCGCCGAGAAGCATATATATCGTCTCGGGGCGTTTTGCGCGTCTTTCCTTTTTCTTTTTTGCGATCTTTTTAAGACGTTCCGATAGCCCTTTGAAAAGAGCTTTTAACCAAAAGATAAAGCGAGAAAAAGCCGAAGGCTTTTTTCGCGGTACGGGAAGCAAAACCTCGTATTGCTCCGAAAACTCGAAAAGAGAACTAAAATCGATAGGCTCTTCCGCGCTTTCACGATAGCTTCTTTTTGCTCTTGCCCGTGTATAGAAAAAGCTACGTTTCTTTTTCGTTATTGATTTTTTTATGCGGTATTTCATTGACGTCTCCTTTAGTTTTTATGTAAAAGGAGAACGGAAAATTTAAGCTTTGTTGTTTTCCTCGGCTCTGCGGAGCTGACCGCAGGAAGCGTTTATGTCCGCGCCGAGAGTACGGCGCACCGTCGCGCGAATACCTTTCTTTTCAAGCGTTTGCGCAAAAAGAGCGACAGCTTTTTTGTCGGAAGCCGAAAATTCGGTCTCGGATACGGGATTTACGGGGATAAGGTTTACGTGAATGGGGAAGGGCTCGTTTGCGTTTCTGTCGCGCAGACGGGAATTGAGTAGAGTCGCAAGTCTTAAAGCCGCTTCCTTTGAATCGTTCTTTCCCGCTATGAGCGTGTACTCAAACGAAATTCGTCGTCCCGTTTTAGCGTAATAATTTTTGCACGATGAAAGGAGACGGTCAATATTCCATTTTTTATTTACGGGCATTATGGAGCTTCTCGTTTCGTCGTCACTTGCATGGAGAGAGATAGAAAGCGTTATGGGAAACTCCTCGTTTGCAAGAGCGTCTATTTTGTCACACAGACCGCAGGTGGAGAGAGAAATATGTCGGTAGCCGATGTTAAGACCTTGCTCACAGCCGACGAGTCTCAAAAATTTCAATACGTTATCATAGTTGTCAAGCGGTTCTCCAATGCCCATCATGACTATGTTTGAAATACGCTCGTTCATGTCGGCACTTGCCTTTATGACCTGTCCGATTATTTCGGAGGGGCGCAAGTCGCGAACCTTTCCGCCAATAGTTGAAGCGCAAAAGGCGCAACCCATACGGCAGCCGACCTGTGAGGATATACATATAGTATTTCCGTGTTTGTATTTCATAACCACGCTTTCAACGCAGTTTCCGTCAATAAGCTCAAAAAGATATTTTACAGTTCCGTCGAGCTTTGATACGAGCTTTTTTCTCACTGTTGGCAGGTCAAAAACCGCGACCTCTTCAAGCTTTGCTTTAGTTGCCTTGCCGATATTCGTCATTTCATTCGGCGACACGCCTTTGTGCATCTGTGTGAATATCTGTGTGGCTCTGTATTTCGGCTCGCCAATGGAGAGCATAAATTCTTCGAGTTCCGACGGCAAAAGCGAGAGAAGATAAATTTTTTCGTTTTGTTCTGCCATTTTCATCACTCTCCTTTTTTAGTCATTACGGTTATAAAAAATCCGTCCGTGCCGTGTTCATCGGGCAAAAGCGTTATCATTCCGCTATCAACGGTCAGCGCACCCGCGCAAAACGGTGTAAGCGAAAAATTATTGTGTCTATCAAGGAAACGGTGCACGTTTTCTTCGTTTTCCTCAGGAAAGACAGTACAGGTCGAGTAAACGAGCCTTCCGCCGCGTTTTACATAACGGCAAGCATTTTCAAGAATAGCGAGCTGAATGTCGGGCAACGTCGCTGAAACACTTGGGTCTTTGTAGCGCAGTTCGGGCTTCTTTGCGAGAACGCCAAAGCCCGAGCAGGGAACGTCGCAAAGGACCTTGTCGGCGCTCTCTTCCATTTCGGGCAAGAAGTCTCTCCCATCTCTTTGCGCGGTGGTTATTATATCTATACCCAATCGTTTCGCGCCCGAGGTGATAAGCGAGAGCTTCTTTTCATGAAGATCGTAAGATAGTATTTTCCCTTGGTTGTTCATGCGTATCGCAGAACCAAAGCTTTTAGAGCCGGGACACGCGCAGATATCCATTATCGTTTCTCCCGCGTTTGCTTCGAGAGCCTCAACACAAAGCTGGGAGGCCTCGTCCTGAACGAAAAACAGACCGTCATCAAAGCCGTAAGCCGAGCGCACAGAGGCTTTTATCTTTAGACCGTGAGCCGAAAGCTCCGTAAGCTCTGCTGAAGGTATCTTCTCCGCAAGAGCTTCGCGGCTTATACGCAGAGTGTTTACGCGCAAGGTCGTCGGCGGAGTTTTATCTAACGCCGTGAATATAGATTCACATTTTTCAAGTCCGTACACGGACAAAAATTTTTCGCAAAGCGCGGGAATTATCGAATACTTTACGGAAAGATATGAAATCGTATCGTCCTCTTTGCTTGGCAGAGGAGTTGCCGCTGTTCTCGTATGAGAACGCAATATAGCGTTTACAAAACCCGCGCTTTTTCTTGAACAAAGAGATACGGTCTCATTTATCGCGGCATGCGCGGGTATCCTATCCATAAATTCAAGCTGATAAAGCCCCATGCGCAGTGCGCAAAGAACGCTTTTGTCAAGCGTATCCAGAGGGCGCGACGAGAGAGCCGCAAGGCGATAGTCAAGAGTTATCTTTTTTTCTGTCACGCCGTAAAAAAGAGCGGAAGCAAGAGCGGAATCGATGTCGCTCATCTTTGCGTCAAGCAGAGCCTTGTCAAGCGCAATATTTGAAAATTGTTCGGTTTTTTCAGCCTTTTGCAAAAGATCGTGCGCGAGAAGTCTTGGATTCATAAGGTTCTCCGTAGTAAAAATATATAACAAAATTGATATAGACGTAGTTATCAAAGATAGCTACAATTATCGTCTGTTGCTTCTGCCTCCCGCAAGAACGATAAGTCTGAGAAGCGTGAGAAGCGAGGTGAGAAGTGCGGCAACGTAGGTAAGAGCCGCGGCGGTAAGCACCTTTTTAGATGCCATGAGCTCGTCATCGTCAAGTATCTGCGTTGAGCGAAGAACGCTTATGGCGCGAGCCGACGCGTTAAACTCAACGGGAAGTGTTACGAGCTGAAAAAATGCTATAAACGAATAAAGAACTATACCTATGAGCATAAGATAGTCACTTGCCATTAAAAGTCCGATAAAGAAGAGGGGGATAGAAAGCATTGAGCCTATACGGGTCACGGGGATAGCCGCAGAGCGCACTTTTATCGGAAAATAGCTTTGCGCGTATTGAACTGCGTGTCCCGCCTCGTGAGCTGCAACGCCGATAGCGGCGGCGCTTCTCGAATCGTGTACCGAATCTGAGAGCCTTATCACGTTCGCGCGGGGATCATAGTGGTCGGTAAGCTCTCCGCGAACGCGCTCAATCTGTACGTCGTAAAGACCGTTTGCGTCAAGAATTCGTCTTGCGGCAGATGCTCCTGTCATTCCATGGCGAGTGTATAGCTGTGAATATTCATCAAAGGTAGACTTTACCTTGAATTGTGCCCATATCGATATTATAAGGGCGGGGAGAACTATCAAAATAGTCCAGTCAAAGCGAAATAAGCCAAAAAGCATTTTGCTTAATTCCTTTCATTAATAAATATATCTATTTACTTAAGAATATCGCCGAGAGCTACCTTTCTTCCGCGTATAAAATCCGAAGCGGACATTCGTCCTTTGCCCTCGGGAAGAACGCTCAAAAGCGTAACAGAGCCTTTTTTACAAGCAACTGTTATGCCGTTCGAAAGAGAAATGACCTCTCCCGCGTTTTCGTGGGGAGTCTCTCTGTCCTCGATTCGCGAGGCGATGACCTTAAGTAGTTTTCCGTCCGCCGTGTGCGTAAAGGAAAGAGGAATAGGCGAAAGACCTCTTATCTGGTCGTGAACGGCTTTCGAGTCCTTGTCAAAAGAGATAAGGCAGTCGGACTTTTCTATCTTTGATGCGTAGGTCGAAAGGGAATCGTCCTGAGGGATACGCTGTATCGAGCCGTTCTTGAGTCCTTCGAGTGTTTTTACTATAAGCTCTGCGCCCAAAGCGCCAAGCTTGTCGTGTATCGTCTCGAAATTGTCGTTTTCTTCAATTTTAAGCTCCTCGCGAAGCAGCATATCTCCTGTGTCAAGACCTGTTGCCATATACATGGTAGTGATGCCCGTGACTTCTTTGCCGTCGATTATCGCGCGTTGCATGGGCGCTGCTCCTCTGTATTCGGGAAGAAGCGAACCGTGAACGTTTATGCAACCGTATTTCGAATAATCGAGTACGTTCTGCGGAAGTATCTTTCCGAAAGCTACGACAACGATTATTTCGGGGTCAAGCTCGGAAAGAAGTGCGGAAAAAGCCTCATCGCGAAGCGTTGCGGGTTGGTAAACGGGAATATCTGCTTCAATAGCCGCAACCTTAACGGGAGGGGGCGTGAGCGTATATCCGCGTCCGCGAGGCTTGTCGGGTTGAGTTATAACTCCGCATATCTCGTGTCCCGCGGCGATAAGCGATTTTAGAGAAAATACCGCAAAATCGGGCGTACCCATAAAAAGTACTTTCATTCTATTAGAGTCTCCTTTTGATTTCTAAAAAAGTAAATTTATCTATAGGGGATCATAAAATCAATACCTTTGTATTGCTTTTTCTTTGGTTACTTTCTTTTTCGCGAAAAACTATAGGGGATTATAAAATCAATACCTTTGTATTGCTTTTTCTTTGGTTACTTTCTTTTTCGCAAAAAACTATAGGGGATTATAAAATCAATACCTTTGTATTGCTTTTTCTTTGGTTACTTTCTTTTTCGCGAAAAAGAAAGTAACCGCGTCCTACATATCGTTGTCCATTTTTATAGCGCAGTCGACGTAGAGCTTGCCGTCGAGGTGATCAAGCTCATGGCAAAATGCTTTTGCGAGAAAGCCCGAAGCGGTAATATCGACAGTTTCGCCCTTGCGGTTGAGTGCGCGAACGGTAACGTGCATGGGACGGCGGGTAATGCCAAAGCGGCCGGGAACGGAAAGGCAACCCTCTTCGCTCTCCTGCTCGCCCGAATATGCGATTATTTTAGGATTTATAAGCTGAAACAGTCCGTCCTCTTCGGTCTCAACGACAACTATTCTGCGAAGAACGCCGACCTGAGGCGCGGCAAGCCCCGCGCCGTTAGCGGCGCGCATAGTCTCGACCATATCGTCAAGAAGGGTGAGAACTCTTGGTGTTATATTGTCAACGGGACGGCTGACCTTTCTGAGCGTCTCGTCGCCTATCTTAAGTATTTTAAGTTTTGCCATTTTTGTCTCCATTCATAAATTGAAAAATTTGAAAATTTTGAAAAATTACAGATTTGATGGGTTGAAGTCGATAGACAAGGTAAGCTTTCGTATCGACACCCTTGAAAAACCGCTCAACAATTCGGAAAACAGGGCGCGGCTTCTCTTGTTGAGTTTACATTTTATAACCATTCTCATGCGGTATTTGTTTTCTACTCGGTAAACGGGAGCTTCAAACGGGCCGAACGAGTCGATTGGTAATTCGGGATATTTTTCCTTGTGCAGACGCAAAAATTCGTTTCTTAACATAGTAGCCGCTTTGAGCAATTCCTTTTCCTCGGGCGACGTTACGGTAAGCAGAGCAATGTCGCAAAAGGGAGGGAATTGAAGCGCGCGGCGCAAACGTATCTCGTTTTCATAAAAGGTCTTGTAGTCCTGCGCACAAGACAGACGGATACATTCGTGGTCTGGGTTGGCGGTCTGTATAATAGCCTCTCCCACCTTGTTTCCTCTTCCCGCGCGTCCTATAACTTGCGTAAGCATGGAAAAGGTACGCTCTCCCGCGCGGTAATCGTCAAGATAGAGTGAGGTATCAGCTAAAAGAACACCAACGAGTGTTACGTCGGGGAAATCGTGCCCTTTTGTCACCATCTGCGTACCGAGAAGTATATCCGCCTCGTGTCTGCGAAACTGACCGAGAATATTCTCATAGGAATATCTTGAAGTCGTAGTGTCCGCGTCCATGCGCAAGATACGAGCGCTTGGCAAAAGCTCGGAAAGCTCTTGCTCTATGCGTTGCGTTCCGTAACCCATTTTCGCAAGGTGAACGCTTTTACACTCGGGGCAGACCTCGGGCACGGGTGTTCTCAAACCGCACCAATGACAGCGAAGCTCTCCTTTGTCGTAACTGTTGCCGAACGTGTGATAAGCCATAGACACACTGCATTTCGGACATTGTATCGGCTTTCCGCAGGTACGGCAGCTAATGAAATTATTATATCCTCGTCTATTCAAAAAAAGGATAGATTGATTGCCGTTTTTATGATTTTCAACAAGTCTTTTGCAGAGAAGTGTACTGAGCGGAGAAGTGCTTCCTTCCGCGTTTTCGCGTCTCATGTCAACTACCGTCGTCGTGGGAAGTACGGCTTTTCCGTATCGCTTATTTATTTCAATAAGCGTGTACGCGCCCTCTCTTGCCCTTGAATAGCTTTCAAACGAGGGAGTTGCCGAGGCGAGAAGCATAAGCCCCTTGTGCCACGCGGCGCGGAATCTTGCTATGTCGCGGGTGTGATATTTCGGATTCATGTCCGATTTATAAGTATGCTCCTGTTCCTCGTCGATTATAATCATGCCGAGGTCGTTTATAGGAGCGAAGACCGCGGAGCGCGTTCCGATAACTACACTTGCATCTCCGCGTTTGATGCGCTTGTATGTATCAAATCTCTCTCCAGCCGAAAGTCCCGAATGGATTATAGCGACCTTTTCTCCGTATCTTGAGCAGAATATCGCGAGAGACTGCGGAGTAAGAGCGATTTCCGGTAAGAGTACTATGACTCCGCGCCCGCTCTCA
Organism: Oscillospiraceae bacterium; assembly: GCA_015063485.1. Classification (GTDB taxonomy): domain Bacteria; phylum Bacillota; class Clostridia; order Oscillospirales; family CAG-272; genus HGM12713. The sequence goes on from SVUA01000027.1 coordinate 19,146, forward strand.
AGCACGTGGTCAATGGCGCAAAGCATAACGCTCGTTTTGCCGCTTCCCGTAACTCCGTGTAAAAGAGCCGCCTTTGGCTCACCGCTGTCAGCGAGAGAGCAAAGCGTTTCGTAAGCCTTTTTTTGCTCGTCGTTCAAGACTATTTCCGTCTTTGACGAGCCTTTGATCTCGGGTAAAAACGAACGGTCGACAGAGCGCTTCGTCTTTTTTAAGACACCCTTGTCGCAAAGCGATTTTAAAGGTGATGCCGTAGTTTTTGCCCTTTCGCAAAGCTCTTTTTCGGAAAGCTCTTCCGTTTCGCTCTCATAAAGAGCGCGAATTACTGCCAACTGTTGAGGAGAGCGTAGGCGAACGGAAGCCTCCTTGCCTTCAAGCAAAGCTAAAGCATCTTCGGCTTTTATTGCAAGTGAATATACCGATTCGCTTTTTTCTGATGACGAACGGATAATGAAATCCTTTTCGATAAGTCCCGCTATCAAAAGCGTTTTGATAGCTCCGTCAAGAGAAGGACCGAATTTGTTTTTCAGGATCTCATAAGAAATACAGCCTTTAGCCTTGATATGCTCAAAAATAAAGGCGGTAGCCGAGTCGAGATCTTCTGTGTTTTCCGCGTTTTCCGACGGACGATATACTTCCTCTAAATGCGAAAGCGCAGAAGCGGGGATCGCAGCGCGGATAGCGTCCCCCATCGTACAAAGCGTACGTTCCTTCATGAAAAAGCAAAGCCCGAACATCTCTTCGGATAAAGACATCGATTTGTCACATACCGAAAGTACGGGCTTGCAGGATAGATTTGGATCGTCGGGGGATTCCTTCAATGATTCGACAATACCTAAGCAACGGCGGTTTGACGTGCCGAACGGAACGGTCACGAAATCGCCCTTGCAAATATTGCCGCGCATATCCGGAGGAATAAAGTAATCAAACGTGTCGTCAAGGAAATACGGATTATCTAAAAGATAGATACCTGCATATTCCGACATGTTTATTTCTCCGTGTGAGTTTTAGTTTTCTTCTGCTTGTGTTTCTTCTTCAACGACAGTCTCGAGCTCTTCTGAAACGGAAGGCTCTGTCTCTTCGGTGCGGACTATCTTGTATTCGCCGCGATGAATACGGGAAATAGCGTTCTTGACAGCCTTTTCGTCTCTGTATTCTTTGTTTATCATGTTCATTATGTTGCGGTCTGTCTCTTTGTTGCCGGTGGCGGTCTTTTCGGCAGCCTCGCGCTGACGAACATATTCGTCGGTCAGCATACGAGCGCATTTAGCGGTAGCGAGAGCCAATTCGTAGCGGTTGTATTCGCCTTTTGTGAGTTCGTTGATAGTAGGGTAAAGCATGATTTATCTCCTTTTGATTTTTGATATATTTATACGTTTTAATGTTTGACGTTATTTTGTCGTTTTATGCGAAATAATTTTCTTTGACTGAGGGGTTTCTGCGTATCGAAGCGCGCTCGGCTTTGAGTATCGCAAGTATCTCCTCGGCGGCTTCAATATCCTTTCCGTCATGATTATAGACTACGTAATCATAGTCCTTTACGACCGAAAGCTCCTCTTTTGTGCGTTCAAGACGCGCAAGTACCTTTTCCTCGGTCTCCGTGCCTCTTCCGCGGAGTCTTTGCTCTTGAACAGCAAAGGACGGAGGGAGAAGCATGATAAGTATAGCGTCGGGGTATTTTGCTTTTACGTTATGAGCACCCTCGACCTCTATCTCAAGTATAAGGTTTTTTCCGCTTTCAAGGACTTCAATAGCTTCCTTTAGCGGCGTTCCGTAAAAGTTTCCGCAATATTCGGTATATTCAAGCATATCGCCCGAAGCTATTCTTGATAAAAAGTCTTCTCTTGAAATGAAATGATAATTTACGCCGTCTATCTCTTGCGGACGGGGAGCGCGCGTTGTTGCCGAGACCGAGTAAACGAAATCGTCTCTCTTTAACAGATGTCCGTTGACTGTTCCTTTTCCGCTTCCCGCGGGGCCGGAGACTACGACCATTAATCCTTTTTCCATATACGTCCTCTCACCAGTTGTTTTTATATAAGCATTACTCTTCGATCTCGTCGTCGGTATCCACGCCGTTGTCAAGGCGGTTTGCTACGGTCTCAGACTGTATAGCCGAAAGAATGATATGCTCACTGTCGGTAATTATGACGGCACGTGTGCGTCGTCCGCAAGAAACGTCGATAACGCGTCCTGCGTCCTTCGCGTCCTGAATGAGACGCTTGATAGGCGCGGAATCGGGACTGACTATCGAAACGATGCGGTCTGCCGATACCATATTTCCAAAGCCTATGTTTATGAATTTCATGGGGTGCTCCTTTGTTGCTTATTCTATGTTTTGTATCTGTTCGCGTATCTTTTCAAGCTCGCACTTCACGTCTACTACAAGACGCGCGATGCTTGAATTCTGACATTTTGAACCGATCGTGTTTGTCTCGCGGTTAAGCTCCTGAACGAGAAAATCGAGCTTTCGTCCTACAGGGTCGCTTGATTTGAGGATATCCTCGAATCCGTCGAAATGAGAGCGCAGACGAACGAGCTCTTCATCGATAGCTATCCTGTCCGCAAATATCGCGCATTCGGTAAGGATACGGTTTTCGTCAAAGGTTATGTTGTTGTCCGCAAGGACCTCACGAAGCTTTGCTTCAAGCTTTTGCTTGTGATTTTGAATATCGGAAAGCGAAAGCTTTTCGATATTGTCTACCATGTCGGATATGTTTTGTATCTTTGCGCGCAGGTCTTTTTCAATGTTAGAGCCTTCGCGAGAACGTCCGTCAATAAAGTGCGCGAGAGCCTCGCCTAAAACCTCGCTTACGTCCGCCCAATCGCGTTCGGCATCGTCCTCGGGCTTTTGGATTATAAAAATATCCCTGTTTTGAGCGACCTGCATAATGCTTATATCGTTGCGGAGCTTGAATTTCTTTCCAAGCGACTGAAGCGCGTCGATATACGCCTTTGCATAGCCTTCGTCAATGCTTATGGAAGCTTCGGGAGAATCGATCACCTCAACGCCGATAAACACGTCTACTTTTCCGCGGCTTACTCCGTTCGCCTGCAAATAAGGCTTGATCTTTTCCTCAAGAAAGGAAAATGCGCGGGGAAGCTTTACTGAACAGTCGAAGAAACGGTTGTTTACCGATCTTATTTCGACGGTAATATCTTTTCCGCCAATGGTTTTTCTTGCTCTGCCAAAGGCAGTCATACTTCTGATCATGTCTTACCTTTCGTTAGATGGCAATATTTGGATAAGAGGAAACTTACCCATTTTCATCATTATAATATTATAACTCTTTTTTCTTTATTTGTCAACGGACTTTTTTAATTTTAGGATATTGCATACAATGTTTTCTCTTAAAAAGCGTTATTTTCGATTATTTTTACGGAATTTTTGAAAAAATTTAAAAGAGTTGAAAAAAACACTTGCAATTTGCGCAAAAATAGTGTATAATAAAATGAATTTATTGCGGTCATATGCCGCGGAATGATTTTTTAACATTCGGAGGAAATAAAAAATGGTAGTAGCAGGCGATTTTAAAAACGGTATTACTTTTGACATGGACGGAGCTGTGTATCAGGTAATTGAATTCCAGCACGTTAAGCCCGGTAAGGGAGCAGCTTTCGTTCGTACAAAGATCAAGAACGTAATTACAGGTTCGGTTATCGAGCGTACGTTCAGCCCCACCGATAAGTTCGAGAACGCGTATATCGAAAGAAAGGAAATGCAGTATTCCTATAACGACGGAGATCTCTATTACTTTATGGATATGGAGAGCTACGATATGCTTCCCCTCAACAGCGATAAGCTTCCCGACAACTTTAAGTTCGTTAAGGAAGAGATGCTTTGTAAGATCGTTTCTTACAAGGGCAACGTATTTGGCGTAGAGCCTCCCACGTTCGTTGAGCTTGCGGTTACTCAGACCGATCCCGGCTTTGCGGGAAACACCGCGACCAATACCTTAAAGCCCGCAACGCTTGAGACTGGCGCAGTCATCAAGGTTCCGCTCTTTATCAACGAGGGCGACGTTCTGAAGATCGACACCAGAACCGGTGAATATCTCTCCAGAGCATAAGAAAAAACAGGAGATATTTGTTATGACACTTAACGAAAGAGCTTCTTATATTAAAGGACTTGCAGACGGCATGGAGCTTGATACAAGCAGCAAAGAGGGTAAGGTAATATCCGCTCTTATCGAGCTTGTTTCCGATATGGCGGACGAGATCGCGGAGCTTTCCGAGCAGATCGATACCGTTCACGCATATTGCGAGGAGCTTGACGAGGACCTTGGCAGCGTTGAAGAGATACTTCTCGACGACGAGGATGAGGACGAAGATTGGGACGACGAGTACGAGTGCGACGGTGATTGTTGCAACTGCGATGAGGAGTGCGATCTTTGCGACGACGAGGATTTCTTCGAGGTAGAGTGCCCCTCTTGCGGTGAAACGGTATGCTTCGACGGTTCAATCGATCCCGAAGAGCTTGCATGCCCCGCGTGCGGCGAAAAGTTCGAATGCCTCATTTCCGAAGAGGATCTCAAGGCATTGGATGACTAATAAATAATTTATCAAAAAAGCTCTGCAAAAGGCGTACCTGCGATAAAGCAGGTTATATTAAAAAAGACATGTTCATTTAGGGCTGTATTCTAAAGGACAGTTTTTATTACTAATAGCAAGAGGACGAAGAATAGTTCATGTTCTTCGTCCTCGTTTCTTATTTCATTCATGTATTATTCCTGTAATATCATCTTTGTGACAAAGATTGTGAAAATAACTTTTGCCAATTTTTTCGCTTGTACACAGCAGGT
>SVUA01000028.1 GCA_015063485.1 Oscillospiraceae bacterium
TTACCGCCGTGAAAGGGCGGTGTCTTAGCCGCTTGACCAACGGGCCTGGTAGCGGGAATTGGACTTGAACCCATGACCTACCGGGTATGAACCGGTTGCTCTAGCCAACTGAGCTATCCCGCCATTTGTCGAACGCTCAACTATTATATCATAAAGACTTTACTTTGTCAAGAACTTTTTTGCAAAAAAATCAAGATTTTTACAACTTTTTTATGTTTTACTTTTTCTTATCATTTTTTTACGTTTTATTAGATGAGCATTGACATTATATTTTTTATATTATATAATTATTTTTACAGAGGAACTGCAAAATATTCGTTTTTGAGAGGTAAAAATAATGGAAAATATCAACGAAAAACGTTCAAGAGGCGGAGCTAATACGTCGGGCGATATAATGCGCCCATCTGATATAAAGATCAAAAGTCCGCAAGGCGCTCATTTGAATTCGGACTTGAATTTCATTGATCGCACACAGCTTTACAACGTATGGCTTTGGAAAAAGTTTGTTGAGCAATACCGTATTTACGGTGTTGACGATTGGCGCGACTCAAAGCGCAATATCGGCGGTTGGCGCGGAGAATATTGGGGCAAGATGATGCGCGGCGCGTGTATGATATGTTCCGTTACGGGCGACGATACCCTCTATTCTATTCTCACCGATTCTGTGCGTGATATGCTCACGGCGACAGACGGAGAGGGAAGATTCTCAACGTACAGCCGTGAGTGCGATTGTATGCGTTGGGATCTTTGGTGTCGAAAATACGTGCTTCTCGGTTTTCAGTATTATCTTGAGATCTGCCGCGACGAAACACTTGAAAAAGAGATAGTTTCCGCTATGTGCGCTCATGCCGACAGAATAATAGAAAAGATAGGCAATGAGGAGGGAAAAACTCCCATAAACAAGGCTACGGGCAACCACGGAGGACTGAATTCGTCATCTATCCTTGAGCCATTCGTTCGTCTCTATAATATCACGGGCGAGAAGCGTTATCTTGATTTTGCCTCATATATCGTCAGCGAGGGCGGTTGTGAGAACGGCGGAGTCTTCGACCTTGCCTATGAGGACGAAAAAGCTCCCTTTGAGTACCCTTATGTAAAGGCGTATGAAATGATGTCCTGCTTTGAGGGACTTATCGAATACGCACGTGTAACGGGCAGTGAGAAATATCGCAATGCGGCTATACGCTTCGGATACAAGCTTTTAAAGACCGACGTGACGGTCATTGGCTGCTGCGGTTGTTATCACGGAGAGTACTTTGACAATTCCGCAAAGACGCAGACGAAGCCCGTTACTCCAAATGATATAATGCAAGAGACCTGCGTTACGGTTACCTTTATGAAGCTCTGTCATCAGCTCTTGCGCCTTACGGGTGATCGCGTGTTTGCGGACGCTATCGAGCGTTCTTATTACAATGCATATCTTGGCGCGCTCAATACGCATAGCGTTGTCAAGATAAAGGCTAATTACGGCAAAGACACCCCCGCGTATTTTATGTTCCCATTTGACAGTTACAGTCCTCTTCGCGCGGACGTGCGAGGCAAAAAGGTTGCGGGGCTTTGCTATTTTGATGATGATAACACGAATTACGGCTGTTGCGTAGCCATAGGCTCTGCGGGATTTGGCGTTCTTTCGCAGAGCGCTGTAATGGAGTCCGATAACGGCTTTGCGATAAATCATTATCTTGCGGGAGAGCTTTGCGCTCAAGGCACGGACGGAGGCAGTATGAGCTTTTCTGTGGATACGAAGTATCCGTATTCGCTTAACGTAAAAATAGCAATAGAGAATACCTCTTATAATGAGGAAAAAACGCTCCGCTTCAGGATCCCCGCGTGGAGCAAAAAAACGAAAGTCACGGTCTGCGGGGAAGCTGTTGAAGTGGCGGAAGATTATCTGAATGTTACAAGAAAGTGGCAAGCAGGAGACACTATAACGCTTTCGTTTGATACGAACGTGTACGCGGTCTTGCCGCCCTATTCCGACGGACCCGATGCGGATAAGTGCGTTGCGTTTATGCGAGGTCCTGTCATGCTTGCGGCAGACGCGCGCATAGGTGATGCCGTATATACTCCCGCGAATATTGAGTGGAGCGCGGACGGCTCTGTAAACGCGGAAATAGTTCCCGCGCCGAAGAGTGTCACCGATGCCCGCCTTTGTGTTCGTATGAAGAATAGCGAAGGAGCGGACGTCACTCTTATCGATTATTCCTCCGCGGGAAAAACGCAGGACGAGAGAAGCGCCTGCGCCGTTTGGTTGCTTAAATAAGGACACGAGGGGCGCGTGGGGACGCGAAAGGACGCGTTCGACCCTTTCTTTCGAGAAAGGGTCGATCCCCAAAGAACTTCACTAAATAGGTTTTATATGTAGCCAATTTGTTTGGTTTTTATTGAATAAAACGGACAGTCGAGGACGCCTGTCCCTACAGAGTTAAATGAAATTCACTCGTTTTTCCGTCGCCTTACGGCGAGAGAGATGCAAACGATTTTCTCAATACCTTGTAGGGACAGGCGGTCTACTGCGGTTCGGTCACGCCACGGCTCTAACATCACACTGTGATGTTATTCACCACCGTGTCGTCGCTTCGCTACCTCGACTGTCCTAAAAAATAATCAAATTTAATTATTCCAAACGGTTATATTTATATAATTCCTGTTTTGCTTTCTTCTTTCGCGAAACATAAACCGTGTCCTCTCGTCCTTATTCTTTAGCGCAAACAAATTCAACGTTTGGATATAATTTTTTTGTCTCATCGGAAAATTCAAAATCCGAGATAACGCCCGTGAGAGCGGAAAAATTGCAGAGCTTTATATCAAGTCGGTCGGCTATTTTAGTTTCATCGGTAAGAAGATACGCGCGTTCGCTGTTTTTGAGCATTACTTTATAAAGCAGATAATGTCCGCCGCTAATATATCCGTCCTCCGTTATACTATCGACCGAAAAAAACATCTTATCTACTTGGAATTTCATGGCGTTTTCCACTGTTTCATCACCGTCAAGCACGTACGGACGCTCTACAATATGACCGCCAAGACAAATTACGTCAATGTCAAGGTCGCCAAGCTCAATAGCAAGTCTCATGTTGTTCGTTATAACGGTCAAGTCCTTTTTGTCCGATAGAAACGGAACGAGGTATTGGACTGTCGTACCGCTGTCAAGAAAGAGCGTATCGCCGTTTTGTATCAGCTTTGAGGCTTCATGAGCGATACGGCGCTTTTCCTTTTTCATATAAAATTGACGTTGCAATAAAGGGGGAAGAGAGCTTTTTTTGACCGCTTCAACACCTCCGTAGCTTCTTTTTACAAGACCTAAAATTTGCATTTCATTAAGGTCTCTGTTTATCGTAGCGGAGCTGTAATGCAAGGTATTGACAAGATAGCGAACAGTTACGTATCCGCGCTTTTCAAGTATGCTGAGTATTTGATCATGACGTAATTTTTGCGACATTTTTATACCTCTTTTTGAGAAAGTTTGAGAAAGTTTCAAAAAATCAAACACATATTGACATGATTTGAGAAAGTGATATACTTATTATATCATTTAAATCTTTGTGTGTCAAGGAGATATAAAAAAATGAAAATAACCAAAGATATGACGGAAGGGAACATCTACAAGAATTTTCTGTTATACGCACTGCCTTTGATAATTTCGACCCTTCTCTCTTCGGCGTACAGTACGATAGACGCGATGATAGCGGGAAAATTTATAAGTGAGCATGCGCTCGGAGCTATAAGCGCAACTGGTTCTTACGAGCTTATGTTCCAAGCACTTTTTGACGGATTCACCGCGGGCTTTAGTATATATATAGCGCAAAAATTCGGAAAAAAAGACTTTTTGGCAATAAAGCGCGACAGCGTAAATATGGGCATATTCGTTTTACTTGCCTCGGTAATTATAAGCGTATTATCGATAATTTTCCGTGATCCCATATTGGATTATCTAAAAGTGGATCCTATCTTACGCGACGATGCGCAGACGTATTTCGTTATATATGCATCAGGATACTTCCTTATATATATCAATCTGTTTTTGGTAAAAGTTTTGTACGCGCTTGGTATAACCTCGTTTGCGCTGTACGTGTCATTTATTTCGGCTGTTTTAAAAATATGCGGAAATCTGCTTTCGGTGCTCGTGCTTGATTGGGGTATTGCCGGACTCGCGTTTTTCTCGGTGTTATCAAGTGCTTCGGCAACGGTATGTTATTTGATAATGTTAAGAAAAGCTTTCAAGGAATTGCAGACCGAAAAAACGTCGTATCGATTCAGCTTTTCTTGTGTACTTAACTCATTGAGATATACGATTCCCGCCGCTGTACAGCAGGTGGCTTTTCACGGAGTTGGATTGATAATCGCACCGTCGATAAACGCTTTGGGCGCGGCGGCAACCACGGGCTACAACGTTTCTAACCGTATATACACTTTAGGTACGCAAAGCCTTTGGGGTGTTACGAGCGCGTTTACCTGCCATACGGCTCAATGTGTGGGAAAAGGAGACTATACGAAGGTAAAACGTGGCTTGAAGGTCAGTTTTATTATGAACTGTAGTATGATGCTGCCTTTTGTTTTGATAATATCCATCTTTGCAAAGCCGATATCCTCTATCTTTTTTCCAGCTGGATTTGTCGGAGACGCGTATATATACGCCGTTCGCTATGCTATGATATATCTGCCTTTTATATACGTTCAGCTCGTTGGACATATCCTTCACGCGTATATGCGCAGTCTTGGTTCTATGAATATGGTGCTAGGTATCACGATCTTCGGAAGCGCTATACGAATTATCTCGACTATCCTGCTCGTTCGGGTTATGCATATTGAGGGTGCGTACCTCGGTCAGATAATAAGCTGGGCGGCGGACGCGATACTTTCTACCGCCATAGTCATTTGCGGCTATCGTACGCTCGAGCAGATAAAACGGGTGGCGGAACGGATAAAGATAAAAAAAGCTTAATAAAAGATAACGGACAATTCGAAAGAACTGTCCGTTATCTTTTAAAAATCAAAATATTCCAACGAGAGCGTAAATGATATACGTAGCAACACTTACGAGCATCATTCCCGCAAGTATCCAACAGACGATACGCACCCATGCTTTAGTTTTTTTATTCATAAAGATCTCCTTACGCGTTGTCAATAGTTATTTGTTGCTTACGGATATCCTTTTCCGCGAGTATCTGACCTGAAGCTGGGATCTTTAATTTGCGGTAACCCTTTGTGTTCTCATACACCTCTTCAAAGTTACTCAAGGCGCGAACGAGCTTTTGACCCTTCTTCATGGTCATAAGCGTAACGCCGCCCGAGGTACGCGTGGTCTTTTGCGGGATAAGCGAGGTCTTAAGAATTATCGCGCGGTCAGCGTCGCTTACGAGCATTATCTCAAACGGCTCTTTAGCCTTTTCATAGAACACGGCGCAGATTGGAGACGCGTCCGAATAAGCCTTTACGAGCTTCTTGCGGTTGCCCTTCGTCTCGTATGCGTTTGCGGGAACACGAACGCCCTTGCCGTTCTCAAAGATATAAACAAAATTCTCGGTCTCGGGATAATCCTTTTGAACTCGCATGAATACGGGGCGTTCGCCCTCGTCCATCGAGAGCTTCGCGGGTAGATAGTCGCCCATTATGGACGCCTTTACGCAGTCAAAATCCGCCGTTTTCGCGCGGTACATCTGAGACTTGTTCGTAACGAAGATAAGCTCGGAGAGGTTGTCGGTGTCGATAGTATGCGTTATCTCGTCCTCGTCCTTGAGCTTTTGCACGTCGTTTCCGCGAAGCGATTGGAGCGTTATCTTCTTGAAATAACCCTCGCGTGTCATATACAGTCGGACGTTGTAATTCTCGATTTCCTCTTCCGCGTCATAGACCTCGATAGTATCGGGCTGGATTATCTGCGAACGGCGCGGCTGACCGTATTTTTTCTTTATCTCGGTAAGCTGAGAGGATATCATCGCCTTGAGCTTCAGCTCGTCACCGAGTATTTCCTCTATCTTCGCGATATCCTCCTGCAAGCCTTCAATTTCTTGAATACGGTTGATGATGTACTGCTTGTTGAGGTTGCGGAGCTTTATCTCTGCAATATAGTTCGCCTGAACCTCGTCGATGGTAAAGCCGTCCATAAGGTTGGGGATAACGTCCTCTTCCTTTTCGGTGTGGCGGATTATCTTTATTGCTTTGTCGATGTCAAGAAGTATCTTTCCAAGACCCAAAAGCAAATGGAGCTTGTCTTGTTTTTTCTTCAAGTCGAAATTAAGCTCTCTGCGCAGACACGTCATGCGGAACTTTATCCATTCGGAGAGTATCTCAACGACGCCCATCTGTCTCGGAGTCGCTTCGATAAGTACGTTGAAGTTGCACTTAAAGGAGTCCTCAAGAGGCGTGAGCTTGTAAAGTTTTGTCATAAGCTTGTCGGGGTCAACGCCTCGGCGGAGGTCTATGGTGTACTTAAGACCGCCTCTGTCGGTCTCGTCACGGCAGTCAACGACCTCCTTGAGCTTACCCTCTTTAACGAGGTCGATAATGCGCTTGTGTATCACCTCGACCGTCGTGGAGTAGGGTATCTGCGACACGTCTATGCAGTTGTATTCCTTGTCGTAAGTATAACGCGCGCGTATGCGGACAGAGCCTGAGCCCGTCTCATAGACCTTTTTCATTTCCTCGCGGTCGTATATTATCAAGCCGCCGCCCGAAAAGTCGGGAGCTTTGACGATGTCGAGTATCTTGTCGACCGAGGTCTTGGGGTTCTTTAATAGAGCTATCGTGCCGTCGCATATCTCGGCGAGATTGAACGAGCAGATAGACGAAGCCATACCTACCGCGATACCCGTATTGGGCGTTACGAGGATATTCGGAAAGGTCGTGGGTAGAAGCACGGGCTCTTTCATCGAGCCGTCGTAGTTGTCGACCATATCTACCGAATCCTTGTCGATGCCGCGGAAAAGCTCGTTACAGAAGGTGTCGAGCTTTGCCTCGGTGTAACGCGAAGCGGCGAAGCGCATGGTTGACGAATACTGCTTTCCAAAGCTTCCCTTAGAGTCAACGAAGGGGTGGAGCAGAGATTCATTTCCGCTCGTAAGACGGACCATTGTCTCATATATAGCCATGTCTCCGTGAGGGTTGAGCTTCATAGTCGCGCCCACGATATTCGCGCTCTTTGTGCGCGAGCCCGTCAGAAGACCCATTTTGTACATGGTGTAAAGGAGCTTTCTGTGCGAGGGCTTTAAGCCGTCTATCTCGGGGATAGCTCGGGAGACAATAACGCTCATAACGTACGGCATATAGTTCTTTTCGATAGTATCGGTGATAAGCTGGGGAGTGGCGGGAGCGTGAACTATCTCAACGTTCTCGTTTACCTTTTTTGATTTAGATGTCTTTTTAGCAGCCATTAATTTACCGTCCTTAAATTTTTTGTTACTTTTTCTTTTGAAAAAGAAAAAGTAACCAAAAAGAAAACGTTGCAAAAAGTATATTGTGCAATTTAAATGATAAGAAGCGTGGTTGAAAGTTAAACAAATTGCAGTTTGTCGAGCAGTGTGTTCGCACTCATCATGAGCCTTCTCCGCTGGAGAAGCCTCTGTTTAAACCGTTTCATTCGTGAGTTGTCATTTTGTTAAATCAATCTCCAAAATTTGAAGCAGACAAAACGGCTACATAATAAATTCTTTTTGGGAAGTTCTTTGGGGCTCGACCCTTTCTTTTAAGAAAGGGTCGAACGCATCCCCGCATCCTCGCGTCCTTATACGTGCTTGACCGTATGCGCGGCGGCGCGGATAAGGCGGTTATAGAGAGCAAGACCGATGCCTTCTTTTTTGGGGAGATGGGCGTATATAACGTCGCAATCAAGCTCGTCGGCATCGCGGAGCGCGGCGAAAAGCCTGTGCGCTTGCTCGGCAAGGTCGTTTCTTTCGCCTATATCAATAAGGCGTTCGCAACGAAGCTCAAAGCTTTCGTCGTGATAGCAGAGAATAGCGCATCTTTCAGCGTTTTGCGCGCGTCTCATAAAAGAAACAACACAATCCTCGTCGCCCTCAAGAAGCACGAGCGGAACGCTCGGCGCATAGTGGCGGTATTTCATACCCGGTGAGAGCGGACGCTCGTCCGCTTTGAGCATCTCTGTGACCGCGTGAGAAATTTCGACGTGTTCGCAAACGCAGCGAAGCGCGTCTGCCGTGATAGCACCTGGGCGGAGAAGAGTGAGTCTGTCGCCCTCGGCTTTAACTATCGTCGATTCAAGACCTATCTCCGAGCAGCCGCCGTCGATTATCGCGTCAACACGTCCGTTCATGTCGCGTATGACGTGCTCGGCGCAGGTCGGAGACGGACTTCCCGAAAGGTTTGCCGACGGCGCGGCGATAGCCACGTCTGCCTCGCGAATGATAGCTCTCGCTATCGGGTGCGACGGACAGCGAACGGCGACCGTGTCAAGACCGCCCGTGACGGTTGCGGGAATCGTGTCCTTTTTCTTAAGTATGACCGTAAGGGGTCCCGGCATAAAGGCTTTTGCGAGTTTGTAATAAAGTTCGCTCGTGTATGCGTATTTTTCGGCGTCCGCGGGGTCTGCGATATGGATTATAAGCGGATTGTCCGAGGGTCTGCCCTTGGCGGCGTATATCTTTTTAGCCGCGCCCTCGTCGGTCGCGTCCGCGCCGAGTCCGTAGACCGTTTCGGTCGGGAAAGCCACGAGTCCGCCGTCCGTAAGTATCTTTGCCGCTTCAGTTATCTCGGGAGCAGCCGTATCGTTTTCTGACAGATGAAATATCCGAGTGTTCATTTTACGTCCTTTATCGTTTGCTATTGATGTCATTGAGCGTTTTTCAGCTTTTCGGCGGTGTCCGCGGTTATCAGCGCGTCTATCATAGAGCCGATGTTTCCGTTTAAGAAGCTTTCAAGCGAATAGAGAGTAAGACCGATTCTGTGGTCGGTGACGCGCCCTTGCGGATAATTGTAGGTGCGTATGCGCTCGCTTCTGTCGCCCGTACCGACCTGACTTTTGCGGTCGGAGGCAATTTTTTCGTTCTGCTCCTGAAGCTTCATGTCGTAAAGCTTTGTTTTGAGCATCTTGAGCGCCTTGTCCTTATTTTTAAACTGACTGCGCTCCTCCTGACATTCTATAACTATACCCGTCGGCTTGTGCGTAAGTCTTACGGCGGACTCGGTCTTGTTGATGTGCTGACCGCCCGCGCCGCTCGACTTGCAGGATTCGATAATGATGTCAGCGGGATTTATCTCGATAGAAACGTCCTCGGCTTCGGGAAGCACAGCGACGGTCGCTGTGGAGGTCTGTATGCGTCCCTGTGATTCGGTCTCGGGAACACGCTGAACGCGGTGGACTCCGCTTTCGAATTTAAAGCGAGAGTACGCGCCGTCACCCTCTATCATAAAGGTGACTTCCTTGAATCCGCCAAGCTCGGTCTCGTTTGCGTTCATGAGTGAGACCTTAAAGCCAGCGGCTTCAGCGTACATCGTATACATTCGGTAGAGCACAGCCGCAAAGAGAGCCGCTTCCTCACCGCCCGCGCCTCCGCGTATCTCGACCATAACGTTCTTGTCGTCGTTTTCGTCACGCGGGAGGAGAAGTATCTTTAATTCCTCGGTAAGAGCGTCCATTTTTTCGCGCGTTTCTTTTATTTCTTCAACCACAAGCTCACGCATCTCCGCATCAAGCGTTTCCTCGGAGAGTGCGCGCGCCTCGGCATTCGCGCTTTCTGAGGCGCAGAACTCGCGGTATTTTTCAATTATCGGAGTAAGGGCTTTGTAGTCCTTCATGAGCGAAGCAAAGCGCTCCGTGTCCGAAAATACGTCGGGCAGAGCAAGAGCGGCTTCAAGCTCGATATATCGCTTTTCAGCGTCTTTTAATTTGTTTAACATGAAATATATCCTTTGTTAGTTTGTAGATCGAGGTGTAAGATGCGGGGACGCGATGTCGCTTTTTGAAAAACTCCTTCGCTTCGCTACGGGACATGAACAAAGTTCATGTTCGCTCCGCAAAAACTTTCCTTAAAAAATTTATTGTGTAGCCATAATGGCTATGCAAAACCTTATTTTTGAAAGTTTTTGAGGGGTCAAGGGGAACTTTTTTCAAAAAGTTCCCCTTGTGCATTCTCCCGCGTCCTTAATACTTATAAAACGCGAGGCACGCACGGTAGGTCTCATAGAGGTCTACCTTTGCTATTACTTCGTAGGGGGCGTGCATTGAAAGCACAGGTACTCCAAGGTCTATCGTATCGATATTGTGCTTCGAGATATATTTCGCGACCGTTCCGCCGCCGCCGCAGTCGACCTTGCCAAGCTCTCCAGCCTGCCATATAACGTCATCATTGGAAAGCACACCGCGAAGCCAACCGATAAACTCGGCGTTTGCGTCATTAGTGCCCGACTTTCCGTGTGAGCCCGTGAACTTCGTAAATACCGCGCCGCACGCGAGCAGAGGAGTATTGCGCTTTTCGAATACGTCGGGGAAATTGGGGTCGTATGCCGCGGAAACGTCGGCGGAGAGACACTTGGAGTTCGCTCTTACCACCGCGGGATTAGCTCCGAGGTTAAAGGCTATCTCGTTTATGATATCGAGCATAAGCTCACTCTGCATACCGACAGGACCGTCGCTGCCCGTTTCCTCCTTGTCGGCAAGGATACACATAAGCGTGTGTTTGGAGTCCTTTGCCTCAAGAAGAGCCGTGAGCGCGGGGTACGCGCAAACTCTGTCGTCGTGACCGTAAGCGCCTATCATAGAGCGGTCAAAGCCGATGTCACGAGCCTTTGACGCGGGAACTACACAAAGCTCGGAGGAGAGGAAATCGTCCTCGGTAATGCCGTATTTTTCGTTTAAGATGCGGAGGATATTCAGCTTTATCGAATCGTCCTCGCCGTCAGGCATCGAGCCGATAAGGATATTGAGCTGTTCGCCCTTGATACCCTCGGACATTGGAAGCTTCGATTGCTCCTGCGCGAGATGGGGTAGAAGGTCGTTGATATAGAAAACGGGGTCGCTGTCGTCCTCACCGATATTTACGTCAATGACCTCGCCGCGCTTCGTAACGATAACTCCGTGAAGCGCAAGGGGAGTAGCTACCCATTGATATTTGCGGATACCGCCGTAGTAGTGGGTCTTGAAGAAGCCCATTCCGCCGTCCTCGTAAAGAGGGCACTGCTTGAGGTCGATACGCGGAGCGTCGATGTGCGCCGCCGTGATGCGTATGCCCTCGGTAATAGGCTCTGTGCCAATAGAAAATACGAAAAGGTTTTTACCTCTGTTGTTGTAATAGAGCTTGTCACCGACGTTTATCTTGTCGCCGAGCTTATACTCGCGGAAGCCCTTGGCTTCTGCCATAGCGATAGAAATTTTGAGAGCCTCGCGCTCGGTCTTGCCTTCGTCAAGATAGGTCTTGTAGCCCTCGGCGTAAGCGAAAGCCGCGTCGCATATAGCCTTTGTGCCCTTTTTATATACAGTCTGTTTTTCGTAGATAAGTTCTTCTTTTTTCATGTTGCACCTCTGAAAATAAAATTTTGGTTATGTATGGGATATGGAATTTTCAAATTTTGATTTGTCGGGGACGCGATTTACGCTTTTTTGAAAATACCTTCGCTTCGCTACGGTGCATGAACAAAGTTCATGCCGCTGGCAAAAAACTTCCTAAGAATAAATTTTTATGTAGCCATAACGGCTATCAAAGAAATAAATTGTAAGGAAGTTCTTTGGGGCTCGACCCTTTCTTTCAAGAAAGGGTCGAACGCGTCCCCCGCGTCGCCGATAAACCGCAATTTGTTTTTGATCGACCTGTTTATGTGACAGCAAAAATTATTTCGCGTATAACTCTTTATATGTATCGATAGCCTTATTGACCTTTGAAACGTAGGAGCGCGTTTCGGGGAACGGAATGTTTACGAGCCGTCCGTTCTCGTCAACACATTCGGGGTCAGAGAGCCACTTTGCCACGTTGCCCTCGCCGCCGTTATACGCGGCGAAGATTATATCCCAATCGACATTGCCGTCAGGGAAAAATTTGTTTCTCAAATAAGAAAGATAATACGTTCCGTAGCGGATACTGACCTCTGGGTCAAAGAGCTTCAAGGTGAGCAAATTTTCGTTCAAATGCTCGTCGCCCGTGAGCCATTCAAAAGTCGAGGGCATCATCTGCATAAGCCCAAGTGCTCCCGCGCTCGATCTTGCATTTGGATCAAAATCGCTCTCGGTCTTGATAACGGCGAAGATAACTTCGGGCGGAATATCATATTCTGCCGCGTATTTTTCGACGATGTCCGAATAGTCCTTCGGGTGAGCTTTTCTTTCAAGCATTGACCATACGGCATCAAGGCAAAAGCCCGCCGAGATAGCTATGGCGATTATTATAACGATAATTAACGTTCGTTTGGCACAAGGTTTCATTTGTTTCCTTTCGGAGAGTTTTTGTTGAGTTAGATTATTATTACACAAGCTCGGGCAGAGCCGCCGAGATACGCTCAAAAAACGCTTCAACGTCGCCGTCGTTCATGAGAATTATATCCGAGTGTTCCTCATAAAATTCATCGGTTTTTTGCGCGTTCGTGCGCTCGGCCGCCTTTTCTCTTGAAAGTCCGTCGCGCGCCATTATGCGCTCGATGCGAAGCTCCTTGGGCGATAGCACCGAAATGACCGTATCGCACTCCTTATGAAATCCCGATTCGATAAGCGTCGGCGCGTCTACCGCGACCGCGGAGAATCCGTCCTTTTCAAGAGCTTTTATCATTCTTCTTATTTCTTCAAGAACAAAATCAAGAACCGTTTTGTTTAAAAGTGAGAGCTTTTCCTTGTCGTTGAAAACGATAGCCGAAAGTGCCTTTCTGTCAAGCGTTCCGTCTGCGGCGAGTATCTTGTCGCCAAAAGCCGATTTGAGCGCATCAAGCACCTTTGAAGGCGGAACGAGAAGCTCGTGGTAAACGCGGTCCGCATCGATATGGGCAACGCCGTTTTTGGTCATATATTGACTGAGTATCGATTTTCCCGAACCGCTCGGACCTGTAATTCCATATATGTGCATAAATTATTTCCTTTCAACCTTTTCGAAAGCTCCTGTTTTGTCGGAGCGGTAAGCCGCTTCCATTATCTCTTGTACGCGGCAACCGTCAAGGAAGGTCGGCGCGCTTTGTTTGCCTGTATATACAGAATTCAAAAATTCGTACATTCCTCCGACGTGACCGCGAAGCCAATCGGCAGGAGCTTTCGGAGAGGGAAACGTACCGCCGGGGGCGGCATATCTTCCAACGCATTCTATTGCCGTATAGCCCGTGTTTCCTCCGAAGTCGGACGGCTTTTCGGTCGCATCGTAGAAATAAAGGAAATTCGGCTGCATCAAAGAAAATTTCATAGAGCCTTTTTCTCCGTAGATAGCAAAGGAAAGATCGTCGTTAGCTCCGTTTACAAGCTTACTGACGGTGATAGTTCCGACCGCTCCGCACTCAAGCAGAGCCGTCATGTAAAACGCTTCGTCGGCGTTAGTCTGCCAAATATCTCCGTCCGCGCCCTTGCGAGAGGCAAAGCCTATCTGTGAGCGACCGCTGACCTCAAGGAAATCTCCGCAGAGAAAACGGATAAGGTCGATAGCGTGTGAGCCGAGGTCAAAAAGGACTCCGCCGCCACAAATGTCGCGGTTCTGCTTCCAGCCTGCAGGACGGTTTATATCTGTACAGCTGTTGTGAAGATATTCTGCCGAAAAGGAGAGAACACGTCCGATACGCCCCTCGTCAATGAGCTGCTTTGCGCGTTTTATGGGAGCTAAATGGCGGTTATTGAAAACGATATTGCAGATAAGTCCGCTTTTTTCGGCAAGAGCCGCGAGCTCGCGAGCCTCATCGGCAGTTACGCAGAGCGGCTTTTCGCAGTAAACGTGTTTACCCGCCGCAATAGCCTTTTTCACAGTTTCAAAGTGATAAATATTAGGTGTGCAGATATCTATTGCGTCGATGCTTTCGTCCGCGATAAGCTCGTCCTCGCTTTTCGCGGCGTAGCCGAAGCCGTAAAGCCTTGCGATATCCGATGCCTTTTCAACGTTCGTGGTACAAAGACCGCGCACAGAAGCGGAAAAGGGAAGCTCTTTATAGTAAAAATCAAGGTTATTTACGGCAAAGGAATGTACCTTTCCCATAGCGCCGAAGCCGCATAATCCGATATTTATATTTTTTCTCATTAAAAAGCCTCCTTTACTAAATTATATACTATATTATTATATCGCATTTATGAAAAAATTTCAAGTAATATTTAAGTATTTTTAAGTAATTTACAATTTGTTTCGTTTTGCGCCGTTGTCAAACAAATTGCGGTTTATCGGGGACGCGAGGGGTGCGGGGGACGCGATGAGAAAAACTTTTTGAAAAAAGTTTCCCTCAAACTCCCTTCAAAAACTTCCTAAAATAAGGTTTTGCATAGCCATAACGGCTACACAATAAATCCTTTTCAGGAAATTCTTTGAGAGCTCGAGAACTTTCTTTTAAGAAAGTTCTCGAACGCGTCCCCGATAAATAAAAATTTGAAGCTATGATGCAACACAATAAAATTTTTAAATATATTTCAAAGACTTGTTGAAAAAATCCAAAATAAATAGTATAATATAAGTGACACGAAAAAAGGAGGCGCACATGAAGTACGACGTTATACTGTTTGACGCTGACGGAACGCTCATGGACTTTCATCGAGGAGAATCCGAGGCGGTACGAATGAAGATGGCTGAAATGGGAATAGAGCCGACCGACGAGCTCGCTTCCGAATACAGTAAAATAAACGAAAGTCTTTGGAAAATGCTTGAGCGCAAGGAGATAACGAAGCCCGAGCTTCTTGTTCGCCGTTTCGAGATATTCTGCGAACGCTTCGGCTTTTCCGTTGATGCCGAGAAAATGGCAAGATCCTATGAGAACGCGCTATCTCAAAAAGGATATCTTTTTGACGGCGCGGAGGAGCTTTGCAGTAAGCTTTCGGAGAGCTTTTCTCTGTATATAGTTACCAATGGCGTAGAACGTATTCAAAAAGGCCGTTTTTCGCACGTTCCATTGCATAAATACGTCAAGGACGTTTTTATATCGGGCGTTATCGGACACGAAAAGCCCGATGTCAGATATTTTGAGGCAGTCGCGCAAAAAATACCGAATTTCGACAAGAAACGCGCCTTGATAGTCGGAGACTCCTTGAGTGCCGATATTGCGGGCGGAATAAATTTCGGAATAGATACCTGCTTTTATAACCCGCAAGGCAAGTCCGTGCCCTCCGATATGGATATTACATACGTAGCAAGTAGCTACTCCGACGTATACGACATAATAACACGGGAGGACGCATGATAGGCAGAGCAATAACCGAAAGTCTTTTAGCGAACGGCATTGAGGCTAAAGAAAATTATTCGCTCAAAAATTCAATCACCTTTCGCGTAGAGTCGATAGCCGCGATTGCCGTTTTTCCCGATACGGCGGAAAAATTCGTTCTTGCCGCAAAGATACTTAAAGATAACGGTGTGCGAACCGAAATTATCGGAAACGGCTCTAACCTCTTTTTCGCAAACGAGTATTTTGACGGCGCGGTCATCTTTACGAAGAATATGAAAGGTGTGTCCGTCGAAGGCAACGTCATACGCGCCGAGGCGGGCGTGCTTGTGACCTCTCTTGCAAGTCTTGCCGCAAGGGAGAGCCTTTCGGGACTTGAATTTGCCTACGGTATCCCAGCGACCGTCGGCGGAGCTGTGTATATGAACGCGGGAGCGTACGGCGGAACGGTCTCGGACGTTCTTTTTGAAAGTCTTTGTTACGACGTAAATAACGACAAGATAATTAAATTGCCGCTGTCCGAGCATGGCTTTGATTACAGAAAAAGCGTTTACATGAGAGGCGGTCTTGTCTGCCTTGGGGCAACTTTTACGCTTCAAGAGGGAGACAGGGAAACTATCGAAGCGAAAATGCGTGAGAATATGACCTCCCGTAAGGAAAAGCAGCCTCTTGAATTGCCGAGCGCGGGGAGTTATTTTAAACGCCCGACGGGGCGTTTCGCGGGTAAGCTTATTGAGGATTGCGGACTCAAAGGCTTCTCGGTCGGCGATGCCGAGGTCTCAAAAAAACACGCGGGCTTTATTGTAAATAAAGGCAACGCGACCGCGCGCGATATTCTTGCTCTTGAAGCAGAAGTCCGCCACCGCGTTTTCGATGCCTTCGGCGTGACCCTTGAGAGAGAGGTTCACGTTATAGAATGATAAATTGAAACTTTGATTTGTCGGTTGGTCGTTTCCGTAGGGGAGCATTCCATATGCTCCCGAAATAACGGGCGGATATTGAATCCGCCACTACGGGTTTGTGCGAACACATCTCCCCGCTAAACCGCAATTTATAAACATTCATACTTTAAAAACGGAGAAAAATATGTCTTTTACGACCGACGTGTGCGAAGAGCTGGTCACACTGAACACAAGTAAAAACTGTTGCAAAAAGGCGCTTTTGTGCGGACTTTTCTTTAACGCCGAGACTGTCGGAGAAAAGTGCGTGAGGGCGACCTTCAAAAACGCGCATAGCGCGGAATACACCGCGTTCTTGCTTGAATCACGCTATTCAGCGCCCTCTGAGATAGAGGAAACGGCAAGGGCGGGGCGGGTCTATTATACTGTTACCTCGGAGTGCCCCTCGATCTTCAAGCTGCTTTGCGCGATAGACTCGACCGATACGCGAGCGCCGTGGGAGCTTTTGGACTTCAAATGCGGAAGCTGCCGCGCGAGCTTTCTTCGCGGCGCGTTTATATCGACCGCAACCTTGAGCGACCCGAAAAAGAGCTATTATCTTGAATTTTCCTTGCAAAATGAGGCGAGAATAAACAGACTTGCGCATATGCTTGAAACTACCGTAGGCGCGCCGAAAAGAGTAGCGAGAGGGAAAAACACGGGACTTTATTATAAATCCAACGGAGATGTTGCGGGTATCGTGAATTACATAGGCGGAACAAAGGCAAGCTTCGACGTCGCTAATACGTGGGTAGAGCGAGATATCCGAAACAACGAAAACAGAGCGACCAACTGCGTGGCAAGAAATATATCGAGGGCGGTAGACGCTTCGCAAAAGCATATAAACGCGATAGAAGCGCTTAAGGCTTCGGGAAGATTCGAAGCTCTTTCAGAGGAATTGAAGATGACCGCGGAGCTGCGGCTTGAATACGATTCCGCGTCGCTGTCCGAGCTTGCGCTCTTGCACGAGCCGCCGATATCGAAATCGGGACTTAACAGACGCCTTGCTAAAATACTTGAAGCGGCAGAAGAGATATAAGGAGAAAAAATGAGAGTTTTGGTAATATATACGAGCCGTGGAGGCGCATCGAGACGGTGCGTTGAAATGCTCAAAGAGAAAATAGAGGATATCTGCGAAGTCGTACTTTGCGACGCAAGAGAGGCGGACGAGCTTCCGTCGCCCGATGGGTACGATGCGTTGGTGATAGGCGGTTCGGTTCGTTTCGGACGTATAGATAAGAGCTTGAGGGTATATCTTAAGGCGAATTTGGATAAAATAAACGCAAAGCCGAGCGCGTTTTTCTTCTGTTGCGGATTTCCGTCCGAGCTTGAGGACTATATAGATACGCAGTTGCCAAAGAAGATAGAGTTTTCGCTCGGAGTCCATTGTTTTGGTGGAGAGCTGAAGCCCGAAAAGCTTAAGGGAATGGATAAGATCGTAGTTAAAATGGTGAGAAGCCATATAAATTCGCAGGATTTTGAGGATTCAGACGACTATCATATTCCGCTTCCAGAGCTTTTGCCCGAAAGTGTGCAGAGACTTGCGGACGATATAAGGAAGCTTGCGTAGGATTTTAACAAAGATGGACATAACTACAAAAAAACAGCGATATTTTTTGTTGAAAAACACCATAACAAAATTCTTGACAAATTCTTCATATTGTGGTATCATATATTGGTAGCGCAATATATGACCCACTAGCTCAGACGGTAGAGCACTTGACTTTTAATCAAGGGGTCCGGAGTTCGAGTCTCCGGTGGGTCACCAAAAAACGCCGTACACCAAAAGGTGTACGGCGTTTTTTGTCGCCCCACTAAAACACACGAACTCTCGCCGTCGCAGACGGCGGTAGAGTGCAACAACTTTTCGAAAACGAAAAGTTGTTGCCAAGTAAAAATTTACCCAAGGTAAATTTTTACGGTCGAGTCTCCGGTGGGAGAAAGGACGTGTAGAAGCCGTACACCAACAGGTGTGCGGCGTTTTTTGCTGCCCGCCAAGCTACCCGAACTCTCGCCGTCGCAGACGGCGGTAGAGTGCAACAACTTTTCGAAAACGAAAAGTTGTTGCCAAGTAAAAATTTACCCAAGGTAAATTTTTACGGTCGAGTCTCTGGTGGGAGAAAGGACGTGTAGAAGCCGTACACCAACAGGTGTGCGGCGTTTTTTGTCGCCCCGCCAAGCAATCCGAACTCTCGCCGTCGAGAGAATTTTGTAGGGGAGGATATTATCCTCCCGCTTTGTTGGGGTAATATGTTTGCGGCGGGAGGCTGATAGCCTCCCCTACGAAGTTCGTGCGATAAATTTTTATTTATCGTTGTAAAATTGTGTTAAAAAATATAATAAATTATCGAAAATAAACTAATAATTCTTGTCAAAACATATCAAAAACCGAAATAAAATAACACTTTTGCGTAGATAAAAACGCATTTTATGAAATTATATAATACGACATAAACAAAAAATAAAAAGCAAAACAAATAAAATATCTGACAAAAAATATTTTATAAAAATCAACTTAACTGTTTTACTTATATATTGCGTTTGGATCGCGGAGTGTTTAACGCTTTTTGATAAATCGATATAACTCGTTTAATGTGGAGCGAGATATTCAAATAAACTGTTGTATATTACAATATCATTTTAACTGCTTCATTGCCGCTATCAATGCTTTTCTTTCGTCCGCAGTCTCGTTCACGGGGCTGTCATCACTCGGAGAATAGAAGAGACGATACGAAAAAAACGCCACTCCCTTGCAGTTCATCTCTACCGTTATTTCAAAGCAACGCGCAAGAATATCTCGGTTTTTTATCCACTCGTCACGTCCGCTTCCCGCATATGTGTCACCCACTCCTTTAGAGCCGTTTTGCGCCTTTTCAAGTGTCATGCCAATTATAAGATCAATGCCGTTTTTGGAGCACATCTGTTCAAACTCGCGAGCGGTCTCCTCAAAAGGAAAGCTTTCGTGCTCGATACCGAAATATATCTGCGGACAAAGATAATCAACTGTATTTTTCTCACACCACTCCTTAACGTCAGCGTAAAGCTCGTTATAATTCCTCGACAGATTTCCCGACGGACTTACTCCAAATATCTTTTTGCGCTCACGTGCCGCCGCGCAAAGCTCGGAAACGAGCTTATTAATGTTTTCTCGTCTGAAATCGCCCAAAGATAGAGCACCGCCCGAATCAACGTATTCTCGATACGCGTTTCTGTCAAAATTTTCGTCCGTGGTGGGATAAAAATAATCATCGATATGTATGCCGTCAACGCCGTATTTTTCCATTATTTCACACACGCCGAGGACGATAAGCTCACGCGTCTCGTCATATGCGGGGTTCAAATAGCAGTATTCACCCACTTTGACTATCCGTGTGCCGAAAAATTTTTGGTCATTTTGCCATTTGCCGATAAGATATTCGCCTCCGAGCGAGGACAGCTCGGTATCTTTCATCAGCCGAAGCGGATTTATCCACGCGTGAACGGAA
This sequence comes from Oscillospiraceae bacterium, assembly GCA_015063485.1. Lineage (GTDB taxonomy): Bacteria > Bacillota > Clostridia > Oscillospirales > CAG-272 > HGM12713. The sequence goes on from SVUA01000028.1 coordinate 19,694, forward strand.
ATTTTCGCGCGTTTTGCTTCATTAAGCAATATTTCAAAAGGGTCGTACTCAAAGTCCGCTTCTAAAGCTCCCACTGCATAGGGCGAGGCAGGGAATATCTCTGACGGATAAAGGCTGTCGCCGTTAGGGCGCACTTGGACGAACACCGTGTTTATCCCCATGCCCAAGAGGCGCGCCATCATTATAGAAACGCGCGAGATATATTCGTCTTTTTTTCGTTGTTTTCCGTCTTTTACGCACATTAGCGTGAGGTCAAATTGCGATATCCACATGGCGCGAACGCGCTCGGCAAGGCGCGGCGTTGCTCCCCCGCCGTTTTTTTCGTTCTCCGCGCCGAGCTTGTCGATTTTTCCGCACGACGTAAAGACAAGCATGGCGCAAACGGTAAAAATAATAAAAATTGAAGCTTTTTTCATAGAAAATACCCTCCGTTACCGATATATGCTCGGAAAGCGGAGGGTATAACTTTTTGTTTTGCTTTTTCTTTGCTTACTTTCTTTTTCGCGAAAAAGAAAGTAAGTTAAAGCTTAGCCAAAGCGGCAACGATGCCGTCGAGGTTCTCGCGGTACTTTGCAAGCTTTGCGCGCTCGCCGTCAACGACGGCGGCGGGAGCTTTCGCGACGAAGCCTTCGTTGGAAAGCTTCTTTTCAAGTCGCTCTATCTCGCCGATGAGCTTCTTCTGCTCACCTGTCAGACGCGCGCGTTCCTTCTCGGTGTCGATAATATCGGACAGGGGCAGGAAGATACTTGCCGAATCGGTGATTATCTGAACAGTTTCGTCGGCGTTGATAACACCCTCAAAGCTTTCGGCTATCTCGACCTCGGACGCGGACGCCAGACGGGTAAAGAATACCGCGGTGTCTGCGTTGAACGCGTCGGTATATTTGGTAGCCAAGTAGACCTTTGCCTTGCGTGAGGGCGGAACGTTCATCTCGTTTCTGCGAGCGCGGATAGCCTTTATAGCCGTGATTATACGGCTCATGGAATCAGCATCTGCCTCAAATACGAGAGAATCGTCAAATTTAGGATACGAGGATATCATGATGCTCTCGTCCGAGTGGGGAAGAGCCTGATATATTTCCTCGGTAATAAAGGGCATAAAGGGGTGGAGGAGCTTGAGCGTACCCACAAGAACGTAGGAGATAACGTTCTGCGCCACGAGATTGCCCTCGGTCTCCTTTTCGTTGAGGCGGACCTTGGAAAGCTCGATATACCAGTCGCAGAGGATATCCCAAGTGAAGTCGTAGATAGAAGCGAGAGCCACGCCGACCTCGTACTTATCAAGAGCAGAGGTTACGGAAGCGACAAGCTTGTTGTACTCGTTGAGTATCCACTTGTCCTCGGGCGAGAGCTTTGATACGTCGGGGAGAGCTATCTCGTCGATAGTAAGGTTCATACGAACGAAACGAGAAGCGTTCCAGAGCTTGTTCGCGAAGTTTCTTGCCGCTTCTATCTTCTCGTCCGAAAAACGCATATCGTTTCCGGGGGAGTTGCCCGTCGCGAGAGCGTAACGGAGCGCGTCCGCGCCGTACTTGTCGATTATCTCAAGCGGGTCGATACCGTTTCCGAGCGATTTCGACATCTTTCGTCCTTGAGCGTCGCGGACAAGACCGTGGATAAACACGGTAGAGAATGGCTCTTTGCCCATGTGCTCAAGTCCCGAGAATATCATACGAGCGACCCAGAAGAAGATAATGTCGTAGCCCGTAACGAGAGCGGAGGTGGGATAATATTTTTCAAGCTCTTCGGTCTTGTCGGGCCAACCCATAGTCGAGAATGGCCAGAGAGCCGAGGAGAACCAAGTATCGAGAACGTCGTTTTCCTGATGAACGGGAGCGTTACACTTGGGGCAGACCGTGATATCTTCCTTTGAAACGGTCATTTCTCCGCATTTGTCGCAGTAGAACGCGGGTATCCTGTGACCCCACCAGAGCTGACGGGAGATACACCAGTCGTGTACGTTTTCCATCCAGTTTACGTAGGTCTTGGAGAAACGCTCAGGAACGAATTTAACGCGTCCGTCGCGAACTACCTCAAGCGCGGGCTCTGCTAAAGGCTCCATTTTAACGAACCACTGATTCGAGGTCATAGGCTCGACCGTCGTCTTACAACGGTAGCAAGAGCCGACGTTGTGCTTGTGGGGAACGGTCTTTATGAGAAGTCCCTCTGCTTCAAGGTCGGCAACGAGCGCGCGTCTTGCCGTGTATCTGTCCATGCCCTCGTATTTGCCCGCGTACGCGTTCATGGTAGCGTCGTCGTTCATGACCTTTATCTGCTCAAGTCCGTGTCTCTGACCAACGAGGAAGTCGTTGGGGTCGTGCGCGGGAGTTATCTTAACGCAACCCGTACCGAAGCCTATCTCAACGTAATCGTCGGCGATAACGGGTATCTCTCTGTTTACGATAGGAAGAATGAGCGTCTTTCCGATAAGGTGCTTTGTCGCCTCGTCGTTGGGGTTTACAGCGACTGCCGTGTCACCAAACATAGTCTCGGGACGAGTGGTAGCGACCTCAACGTAGCCGTCCTCGTCTTTTATCGGGTACTTGATGTGCCAGAAGAATCCGTCCTGCTCGGAATACTCTACCTCGGCGTCGGAGAGAGCCGTGATACAGTGCGGACACCAGTTGATTATACGGTTTCCGCGGTAGATAAGACCCTTGTTGTAAAGGTTAACGAAGACCTCGCGGACGGCGCGGGAGCAGCCCTCGTCCATGGTGAAGCGTTCGCGCGACCAGTCGCAAGAAGCTCCGAGCTTTTTGAGCTGACTTATGATGCGGTTTCCGTACTGATGCTTCCAATCCCAAACGCGCTCAAGGAACTTTTCACGACCGAGGTCATAGCGAGTAAGACCCTCGTTAACGCGGAGCTGTTCCTCGACCTTTATCTGCGTAGCGATACCCGCGTGGTCAGTACCGGGGACCCAGAGGGTGTTGAAGCCCTGCATTCTCTTGTAGCGGACGAGAACGTCCTGAAGAGTCTCGTCGAGGGCGTGACCCATGTGGAGCTGACCTGTTACGTTTGGCGGGGGAATAACTATTGAAAATGAAGGCGCGGGATTCTTGACGTCGGGCGTAAAGTAACCCTTTTCGCACCAATTTTTGTATATTCTGTCCTCGAATTCAGAGGGGGAATATACCTTTGGGAGTTCGTTGTAAGTGTTCATATAAAACCTCCGAAGATTATTTATTCATAAAAAAATAGCCCTGATACGATGATCGTATCAGGACGTAAAATACGCGGTACCACCTGATTTTGCGCAAAAGCGCACACTCGGTAAAGGGCAAAAGACCCTTGTCTCCAATAACGCGGAGCGGACGTTGCGAACTACCGAAAAAATACTATCATTCGCAAAGCTCAAAGGCGACTTCAGCATTGTCCGACACGAACTCGCACCGACCGTTCGTTCTCTGCGCTCGGGAGAAACGCTTACTACTCCTCATCAAAGCCTTTATATATCAATTAGTAATTATATCACACAAAAAATGTCTTGTCAAGGATTTTTTGTATTTTTATAATAGAATGAAAATTGAGTGAATTTAGTTAAAAGTGAATAGTGAAAAGTGAAAAAGTAAAAATCCCGTACGAAAGTACGGGATTTTTGGAGCTGGTAATCAGAATCGAACTGATGACCTCGTCATTACCAATGACGTGCTCTACCGACTGAGCCATACCAGCATTGTCTTGCGACTTTGTTATTATAACAGATTGCAAACGCTTTGTCAATACCTTTTTTGAAAAAAGTTGAAAAAACTTGCGGTTGCCTTGTTTAACGCGGAGTAAAATGCACAGATGAATAAAAAGCTACGTTAAAGAATGATGATAGTGTTTCAAATTTTGATTTATCGGTGAGGTCGATCCACAAATCGCATGTTTTTCGTACATTTTGCGGGAGGATAATATGTATAGTGTGGTAAGATAGTTTACAGAATGTGAAGAGACATAGT